>JBBDSS010000016.1:0-25260 GCA_040904805.1 Homoserinimonas sp.
GCATCCTGGGGCTGGAGCAGGTCCCAAGGGTTGGGCTGTTCGCCCATTAAAGCGGTACGCGAGCTGGGTTTAGAACGTCGTGAGACAGTTCGGTCCCTATCCTCTGCGCGCGCAGGAAATTTGAGAAGATCTATCCCTAGTACGAGAGGACCGGGATGGACGAACCTCTGGTGTGTCAGTTGTTCCGCCAGGAGCACCGCTGATTAGCTACGTTCGGAATGGATAACCGCTGAAAGCATCTAAGCGGGAAGCCAGCTTCAAGATGAGATTTCCATGACTTAGGTCGAGAGGCTCCCAGCTAGACTACTGGGTTGATAGGCGGGATGTGGAAGTGCGGACTAACGACGCATGGAGCTGACCCGTACTAATAAGCCGATAACTTGATAACAACTTATTCTTCGTGAATACGAACGATTTGCGTGCTTGCGTCCACTTTGTGGTTCCCGATTTACGGTCGGGGACCGCTGACAATCCTCAGCCCGATGGGCTGAGCGCATTGTCCGCGAACTGATTGATAAATCAATAGAGTTTCGGCGGCCATAGCGAGAGGGAAACGCCCGGTTACATTCCGAACCCGGAAGCTAAGACTCTTTGCGCCGATGGTACTGCAGGGGGGACCCTGTGGGAGAGTAGGACACCGCCGGACATTATTTAGAAATGGCCACCACTGTGCTTAATAGGCGCAGCGGGTGGCCATTTCGCTTTTAACGGCCCAGCGCGGGTCGCCCTGGTCTAGCGCTTAGGCTGGTCGAGCTAAGTCCCGAGGCGGGTCTAGCTTGTCGAGGTTAGCCGAGCCTGCCGAGCCCCATCAGAACCAACAAATTCAACAGGAGCTATCGTGACCGATTCAGGTGACCGCGACCGCCGGCCAGGTGGTAAGCCGGATGGCCAGCGCCCTGACCGCAATGGCCCTGCCCGCGGTGCGCCGCAGGGAGGCCGCGGCCCACGCCGAGAAGGCGATCGGCCCGAACGCGGCCATTCTGAGCGTGCCGGTGCGGGACGCGGGCGTCCCGGCGAGAGAGGCGCTGGCAGCAAGGACGAGAAGCGTGTCTGGACCCGCGACGGCAAGCCGGCACGCGGTGACCGCTCAGCAAGCCAGCGTGAGACTCCGGAGGACCGCGACCCGTACGGCACCAAGTCGGTGCGCAGCCGTCACGATGATCCGATCATCCCGGAAGACGCGACCCCGAACCAGCTGGACAAGGTCGCACGCTCTCAGCTCAAGACTCTGAGCAAGGAGAACGCCGAAGGCGTGGCCGCCCACCTGGTGATGGTGGCCAGGCTGATCGACAGCGACCCGCAGCTCGCCTACAAGCATGCCGTCTCGGCGGCTCGTCGCGCCGGCCGCATCGCGGTCGTGCGGGAGACCCTGGCCATTGCCGCCTACACGATCGGCGACTTCGCAATGGCGCTGCGCGAACTGCGCACGTATCGCCGGATCTCCGGCCTGAACGACCAATTGCCGATGATGGTCGACAGCGAACGCGGCCTGGGGCGCCCGGACAAAGCCCTCGAGCTGGGCCGATCCGTGCCGCGCGAAACGCTTCCTGCCGATGTCCAGGTGGAGCTCGCCATTGCCATGTCCGGTGCCCGTCTCGACCTCGGTCAGACGGATTCCGCCCTGGTCGAATTGCAGATCCCGCAGTTGGACCCGAACACCGCCTACTCCTACAGTGCTGCCCTGTTCTCCGCGTACGCCGCGGTGCTTGAGGACCTGGGCCGAGCCAGCGACGCTGAGGAGTGGTACCGCCGGGCGGATGCCGCTGCGGACGCCTGGAACCCGGTGGACGATGACGACTCAGTCGAGGTCTTTGAGGAAGAGCTGGACGATGAGCCTGCCGCCGACGACGCGGCCAAGCCAGATGAGGCGTAAGGATTCGCTGAGCGGCACCCCGCTGGACGAAGTCGACGCCCTGCTGGTCGACCTCGACGGGGTCGTCTATACCGGTGCCGCTGCCATCCCGCATGCGGTGGAGAGCATCAACACGGCGGCGGAGCGGATGCGCGTCGGGTACGTGACCAACAATGCCTCCCGGGTGCCGGCATCCGTCGCCGACCAGCTGAGCGGCTTCGGCCTCTCGGTCTCGGCGGACGATGTCGTCACCTCCCCGCAGGCAGCGATGCGACTGCTGGTCGACCTGGTTCCGGCGGGGTCGACAATTCTCGTCGTTGGGGGAGAAGGGCTGACCACTGCGGTGGCTGGCGCCGGTTTCGTCGTCACCGATTCCGCACTGGACGACCCTGCCGCTGTCGTGCAGGGGTTCTCGAAGGACGTCGGCTGGATTCAGCTCGCCGAGGCATCCTTCGCCCTGCAGCGCGATGAGCACGACAGTGGGATCCCCTGGGTGGCGACCAACATGGACTGGACCCTTCCGGTCGAGCGCGGCCTGGCACCGGGCAACGGCACCCTGGTCTCCGCCGTCCACAGCGCGGTCGGCCGATTGCCGATTGTCGCGGGAAAGCCGGAGACGCCCATCTTCGAAGAGGCGGCGACCCGGTTCGAGTCGACGCATCCGCTGTTCCTGGGCGACCGCCTCGACACCGACATCCTGGGCGCGAACCGGGCGGGCATCGCATCCGCGCTGGTATTGACTGGCGTCGACGGTCCCAAGCAGGTGCTGGCCGCCGATGAGAAGTCCCGCCCGAGCTTCATCGTGGATGACCTGCGCCAACTGTTCGAGCAGTATCCCGAGTCCAGTGAGAAGGTGGATTCGAGCGGTGCCCGGATGGTTTCGGTGGGCAAGGCCGTCGTGCGGATATCCGGGACGACAGTGCGGGTCGAGCGGGCCGGCAAGCGACGCATCGACCTGCTCCGCGCCGGAACCGCGGCGATCTGGGGGAGCGGACGCTCAATCTACGCGCTCGACGTCGACCCCGCGCTCTACGAGTGACCGCGCGGGGTGCCGGTGGGAGCAGGGCCGAAGGTTCGGGTAACGTGGCGGCATGAGCGCTGAGAGCCACGAATCACACCCGGTCGACGGCCTGGTTTCCCAGCTGCGCGTGATCGAAGACCAGCCGCTCGACTCCCGCGCGGCCGCGTTCGCGCAACTGCACGACCGGTTGCAGTCCACTCTCGAAGGTGGAGACAGCTCACAGCGCCATGACTGACGGCTGGGGAAGTGCCGAAGCACAACCTGAACCACCCGAGACCCGCCGAGCGGATGCCGCCCTGGCCGCCCGCCGACTTGCCAGGTCCCGAACCCAGGCCGCCCGCCTGATCGCCGACGGACTGGTGACCGTCGACGGTGCCGCGGTGGTGAAAGCGTCAGCCCCGGTGCGGGACGACCAGGAACTCGCCGTCGCCGGCATCGACCACTACGTCAGCCGGGCCGCCCACAAGCTGAAGGCGGCACTGGCTGCCTTCCCCGTCGACATCGCCGGCCGCCAGGTGCTGGATGTCGGCGCATCCACCGGCGGGTTCAGTCAGGTCCTGCTGGAGCGCGGGGCGAGCTCGGTCATCGCCCTCGACGTCGGGCACTCGCAACTGGACCCGCTGATCGCCCGCGACGGCCGGGTCACCGTGATCGAAGGATTCAACGCCCGGGAGCTGACCCCGGAGTCCCTCCAGTCGGCGGCCGGGCATCCGCTGGAGGTCGGACTGGTCGTCGCCGACCTCTCGTTCATCTCGCTGCCCATCGTGCTGCCCGCCGTCGTCGACACCGTCGGGCTGAGCGCCGACTACGTGCTTCTGGTGAAACCCCAGTTCGAGGTGGGGCGAACCGGAATCAGGGAGGGCATCGTCCACGATGCCGGCCTGCGAACGGATGCCGTCACCGGCGTTCTCTGGGCGGCGTGGGATCTCGGACTGCCCACGGCCGGTGTCATCCCCTCACCAATCGCCGGAACGGCCGGCAATCGGGAGTATCTGGTCTGGCTGAGTGCCGCTGTCGGCGGCAATCCGACAGAATGGTTAGATCGCGTCACTGAACTGTGTCGTTGACCAGCAAGAGGAGCCACGTGCCAGCAGCGCAGAACCTGCCATCGCCCGGCCGGACCCTGCCGGAACGTGTCGGCACGCGCCACATGCTCGTCGTGTCGCACACCGGTCGGCATGACTCCCTGACCGCGGCCGTCGAGGTGTGCCGCCAGCTGGAGACAGCCGGCGTGGTGCCGGTGACGACGGCCGGTGAGCGCAAGGACATCCTCGCCCAGGCGCCTGAGCTGACCACCGTCACCGTGCTCGACGACCCGGTCGGCCTCGGCGACATCGAACTGGTCATCGTGCTGGGCGGCGACGGCACCATCCTGCGGGCCGCCGAACTCGCTCGCGGGTCATCCGCCCCACTGCTCGGCGTGAATCTCGGCCATGTCGGATTCCTCGCCGAAAGTGAGCGCGCCGGACTTGCCGAAACGGTGCACAAGGCCGTCGAACGCGACTACCTGGTCGAAGAGCGGATGACGCTCGAAGTGCGGGTGAAGGTGAATGCCGAAGTCGTCTACTCCACCTGGGCGCTCAACGAGGCCACCATCGAGAAGGCCAGCCGGGAGCGGATGCTCGAGGTCGTCATCGAGGTCGATCATCGCCCGCTGTCGTCGTTCGGCTGCGACGGCGTCGTCATGTCGACCCCGACCGGTTCCACCGCGTACTCGTTCTCCGCCGGCGGGCCGGTGGTCTGGCCGAGCCTCGACGCCATGCTGCTGGTGCCGTTGAGTGCCCACGCCCTGTTCTCGCGGCCGCTCGTGGTCGGCCCGGACTCAGTCTTCGCCGTGGAGGTGCTCGATCGCACCCAGGGCATCGGTGTGCTGTGGTGCGATGGGCGAAGAACTCACGATCTGCCACGCGGCGCTCGCGTGGTCGTGCGTCGCTCGCCGATTCCGGTGCGGCTTGCCCGCCTGCACCAGGCACCGTTCACCGACCGCCTGGTGAACAAGTTCCACCTGCCGGTCACCGGATGGCGCGGACCGGTCGGCCCGGAGGAACCGGGCGCCGAAGAGATCACGGCACGCCCATGATCGAAGAGCTGTCGATACGAAACCTCGGAGTGATCGAGCACGCGGTGCTTCCACTCGGCCCCGGCTTCACCGCCCTGACCGGCGAGACCGGCGCAGGGAAGACCATGGTGGTCACCGCCCTCGGCCTGCTGCTGGGCAGCCGCGCCGACAGCGGCGTAGTGCGCCAGGGCAGCGGAGGGGCCGATGTCGAAGCGCGCTGGCTGGTCCCGGCCAGCGGAGCCGTCGCCGACCGGGTCGTCGAAGCCGGGGGCGGGCTGGACGAAGCCGGAGGGCTCCAGGCAGAACTCATCCTCGGACGCTCGATCTCGCCCGAAGGGCGCAGCCGAGCCGTCATCGGGGGTCGCAGTGCCCCGATCGGCGTCCTCAGCGAGATCGGTGGGCAACTCGTGGTGGTGCACGGACAATCCGACCAGATCCGGTTGCGCAGTGCCACGGCGCAGCGCGACGCCCTCGACCGGTTCGCCGGCCCTGAGCTCGCCTCGGTGCTCGCCGACTACCAGGAGGTCTACCGCCGCTGGCAGTCCAGCCAGGGCGAACTCGACGTGCTGGTCGCCGAACAGGACCGCAGGTCGCGGGAAGCCGAAGAGCTGCGGGCCGCCATCGAGGAGATCGAAGCGGTCGCACCGCAACCAGGTGAAGAAGACGAGCTCGCTGATCGCTCCGACCGGCTGAGCAACCTTGAAGACCTGCGCCTGGCAGCAGCGCAGGCGCACGAACTGATCTCGGCAGACACCGTTGACGACACCGGAGGAGCCGACGTCGTCGGCCTGCTCGACGCCGCCAAGCGCCAGCTGGAACGGGTGGCCGGGCACGACAGCAGCCTCGCGCCGATCGCCGAATCGGTGGCCAACGCGTCGTTCGTCGTCTCCGACCTGGCCGTGCAGCTCTCCAGCTATCTCAGCGGCCTTGACGCCGACAGCGGACGCGAGCTGGAACTGGTGCAGGAACGCCGGGCCCAGCTGGCCGCCCTCGCGCGCAAGCACGGCCAGACCATCGATGACGCCATCGAGCTGCTCGACAGCGGCAGCAGGCGGCTGCTCGAACTGGACAACGACACCGACCGCATCGAGCTGCTGCGCGCCCAGGTGGAAACCGACCGTGCGAGAATCGCCGAACTCGGGGAGCGGCTCAGCGGCATCCGTCGCAGCTATGCGACCCAACTGGGGGAGCAGGTCACGGCGGAACTGGCCGCGCTGGCGATGCCGGACGCGCGACTGGTGGTCGACGTCGACTACGGGTCCGACTATTCGCTCAGCGGTCGCGATCAGGTCGCCATCCTGTTGCAGCCGCATCCGGGGGCAGAACCGCGACCGCTCGGGCGCGGGGCGTCCGGCGGCGAGCTCTCCCGCGTGATGCTGGCGATCGAGGTGGTGATCGCGGCGAGCGATCCGGTGCCGACCTTCATCTTCGACGAGGTGGATGCCGGAGTCGGCGGCGCGTCGGCCATCGAGATCGGCCGTCGGCTCGCCCAGCTGGCGGAGACCGCGCAGGTGATCGTGGTCACCCACCTGGCGCAGGTCGCCGCCTTCTCCAGCAACCACCTGAGCGTGGTGAAGGACAGCGACGGGCAGGTGACGGCGAGCAGCGTCCGCCAGCTGGACGGTGAAGAGCGGGTGGCCGAGATGGCCAGGCTGCTGTCCGGGCTGCCGGACTCCGAGAGCGGGCTGGCCCACGCCCGAGAACTGCTGGAGCTTCGGGTTCAGGCCTGACGCCAGCGTGCCGCATCGAAGCGCTCGGGGCTTTCGCTTTTTCGGGTGATAGACTGCAACCCCGTGGTGGACATTTCTCAGGCGGGCATAACAAAGCACATTTTCGTCACCGGGGGCGTCGTATCCTCCCTGGGCAAGGGGCTCACCGCAGCCAGTCTGGGCAATCTGCTCACGGCCCGCGGCCTTCGAGTCGCCATGCAGAAACTTGATCCGTATCTGAACGTGGATCCCGGCACCATGAATCCGTTCCAGCACGGGGAAGTCTTCGTCACCGACGATGGTGCCGAGACCGACCTCGACATCGGCCACTACGAGCGATTCCTCGACATCAACCTCAGCCAGGCCGCCAACGTCACAACCGGCCAGATCTACTCGACCGTGATCGCCCGCGAGCGTCGCGGCGAATACCTGGGCGACACCGTGCAGGTCATCCCGCACATCACCGATGAGATCAAGCGGCGGATGCGCCTGCAGGCCACCGAGACCGACGAGACCGGGGTGCGCCCCGACGTGATCATCACCGAGGTCGGCGGAACCGTCGGCGACATCGAGTCGCAGCCCTTCCTCGAAGCCGCCCGCCAGGTGCGCCACGAGATCGGGCGGGCCAACTGCTTCTTCGTTCACGTCTCACTGGTGCCATACCTGAACGCGGCCGGCGAGCAGAAGACCAAGCCGACGCAGCACTCGGTCGCCGCCCTGCGCTCGATCGGTATCCAGCCGGACGCCATCGTGCTGCGCAGCGACCGTCCGGTGCCGGAGGCGATGAACCGCAAGATCGCCCTCATGTGCGACGTCGACCCCGAGGCCGTGGTCAACTGTCCAGACGTTTCCAGCATCTACGACATCCCCACCATGCTGCACTCGCAGGGGCTCGACGCCTACATCATCGACCACTTCGGCGTGCAGGCCGACGGCGTCGACTGGTCTGGCTGGGAGCAGCTGCTGGATGCCGTGCACGAACCCCGCCACGAGGTCACCATCGGCCTGGTCGGCAAGTACATCGACCTGCCGGATGCCTACCTGTCGGTCACCGAAGCGCTGAAGGCGGGCGGCTTCGCCCACCAGGCGAAGGTCAACATCCGCTGGGTACCGTCAGACGATTGCGAGACGCCGGCCGGTGCCGGGTTGAACCTGTCCGACCTGGACGGCATCTGTGTTCCAGGCGGCTTCGGGGTGCGCGGCATCGAAGGCAAGCTGGGGGCGCTCAAGTTCGCCCGCGAGAATGGCATCCCGGTGCTGGGGCTCTGCCTCGGACTGCAGGCGATGGTCATCGAGTACGGGCGCAACGTCGCAGGCTTGCCCGGGGCATCCTCGACCGAGTTCGACCCGGATACCGAGTATCCGGTGATCGCCACCATGGCCGAGCAGGTCGACATCATCGCGTCCGGTGACCTCGGCGGTACCATGCGTCTGGGGCTGTACGCGGCCGCGCTGGCACCCGGGTCGATCGTCGAAGAGGTGTACGGGGCGCCCGAGGTCTCGGAGCGCCACCGTCACCGTTACGAGGTCAACAACAGCTACCGGGCGCAGATCGCGGACGCCGGGATGGTCTTCTCCGGGACGTCACCTGACGGCACACTGGTCGAATATGTGGAGCTTCCACGCGAGATGCACCCGTTCTATGTGGGCACCCAGGCGCACCCGGAACTCAGGTCCCGGCCGAATCGGGCGCATCCGCTGTTCCGCGGCCTCATCGGTGCCGCGCTCCAGCGGCAGGAGTCGAGCCGGTTGTTCGAGGTCGACAGTGCTGGAGTGGACAGGGCCGAGGCCGTCGAACCTGTCGAGGTCTAGCGTGGAGCAGCTCGAGGACCAGCCGTTCAGTGCGCCACTGGTTTCGAGCGAGGTCGCCTTTCACGGCAAGGTCTGGGACATCAGGCGGGAGAGCTTCGAGTACGGCGACGAGGAGCTGGTGCGCGAGTTCGTCGACCACACGGGTGCCGTCGCGGTGCTGGCAGTCGACGACCAGGAGCGGGTACTGCTGATCCGGCAGTACCGCCACCCGGTGCGGATGCGTGAGCTGGAACTGCCGGCCGGGCTTCTCGATGTCGAGGAGGAGAGTCCGCTGGTCGGCGCGCAGCGGGAACTGGCTGAGGAAGCCGACATCCAGGCCACAGAGTGGTCGCTGCTGACCGATTTCTATACGACCCCGGGGAGCAACAGTGAGGCGGTTCGGGTGTACCTCGCCCGTGGGTTGAGCGCGACCCCGCCCTTCGCCCGCACCGCCGAGGAGGCGGACCTCGAACTCCACTGGGTGGGCCTCGACGACGCGGTCGACGCTGTGCTCGATCGTCGCATCGGCAATGCGATCGCCTGCATCTCGCTTCTTGCCGCCCAGGCCATTCGCAACCGCGGCTGGGTCGGGCTCGGCAGTGCGGATGCACCCTGGCCGCAGCATCCGAAGCTTCGGGACTGACCTCATGGCCGGCACTCCGAGGCAAGCCCCGACGACCGCCCTGGAGCGGGCAGTCAGCAACTACCTGCGGCATGTGACGATCGAACGCGGCCTATCCGCCAACACTGTCGCCGCCTACCGCCGCGACCTGGCCGCCTATCACCGGGTGCTGGCCGCGCGCGGGGTGTCCGCTCCGGAAGGCATCAGCGAGGCGGACGTCTCGGGGTTCGCCGCCGAGTTGCGCAGCCGCCCTGAGGGGGCGCTGACGGCATCCTCGATGGCCAGGATGCTGTCGACAGTGCGCGGGTTCCATCGGTTCCTCGTCGACGAGAACCTGGTGGAGGAGAACGTCGCCGCCGACACCACACCGCCGAAACTGGCTCAACGGCTGCCGAAGGCGATCAGCATCGAACAGATGGGCCGGGTGCTGGATGCGGTCGGCGGTGATGACCTGCAGGCGCTGCGCGACAAGGCGCTGCTGGAGTTGTTGTACGCCACCGGTGCCCGGGTGTCGGAGGTGGTCGCGCTGAACGTTGATGACATTGTCGGAACCGAGGATGGGGCTGCCGATATGGTGCGGCTGCTCGGTAAGGGGGGCAAGCAGCGGTTGGTTCCGGTGGGCAGTTTCGCCCGGGCTGCCCTTGACGCGTACCTGGTGCGGGCCCGGCCGACGTACTCGCTGCGTGGTGCTGCCACGCCGGCGCTGTTCCTCGGCAAGCGCGGGCAGCGCCTGTCCAGGCAGAATGCCTGGCTGATCATCAAGGCGGCCGCCGAGCGGTCGGGCATCGGGGTGGAGGTCTCACCCCATACCTTCCGGCATTCGTTCGCGACCCACCTGCTGGAAGGCGGGGCGGATGTGCGTGTTGTGCAGGAGTTGCTCGGCCACTCCTCGGTCGCGACCACCCAGATCTACACCCTGGTCACCGCGGACACTCTCCGCGATATGTACACGCAGGCCCACCCGAGGGCCCGCCGGAGCTGAGTCCTCACCCCACCAGCTCGCAACCCCCTCGGGTGCAGAACCTTCAACCTGTGGTCGAAGTGACCTGTTTCCGGCTCGCGCGTGGTGAAATGGCGTTCAGAACCTGCCGGATAGAATCGTGCCCATGGGCGCGAAGCGGGAAGACACGGCAGAACTCGAGGGGTTCGACGCTGCGACCTTGCCGGTACCCAACGGTCCGACGGGTCGCCCACGCACGGTGTTCGCTGAACCGGCACCGCTGAAGGGCCACGGCCCTGCCAGAATCATCGCCCTCTGCAACCAGAAGGGTGGTGTCGGCAAGACGACCACCACCATCAGCCTGGGTGCGGCGATGGCCGAGTACGGCCGCCGTGTGCTGGCGGTCGACTTCGACCCGCAGGGCGCGCTGTCCGCCGGGCTGGGCGTGCCCACGCACGACGTCCCCAACATCTATGACCTGCTGCTCGGCACGGTGAAGGAACCGGCGGACGCCATCCAGCACACCTCCACGCCCGGTTTTGACGTGATCCCGGCCAATATCGACCTGTCCGCCGCCGAAGTGCACCTCGTCAACGAGGTCGCCCGCGAGCAGATCCTGTCCCGCGTGCTGCGCAAAGTCAGCAACGGCTACGACGTCATCCTGATCGACTGCCAGCCGTCGCTCGGCCTGCTGACGGTGAACGCCCTCACCGCCGCGCACGGGGTCCTGATCCCGCTCGAGTGCGAGTACTTCGCGCTTCGCGGCGTCGCCCTGCTGGTGGAGACCATCGACAAGGTCACCGACCGGCTGAACCCGGTGCTGAAGCTCGACGGCATCCTTCCCACCATGTACGACGCCCGCACCCTCCACTCGCGCGAAGTGCTTGAGCGGGTTGTCGAGACCTTCGGTGATCGCGTTTTCGAGACCGTGATCGGTCGCACCGTGAAGTTTCCGGATGCGTCGGTCGCCGCCGCTCCGATCACCCAGTTCGCGCCGGAGCACGCATCCGCCGAGGCCTACCGTCAGCTCGCTCGAGAGTTGATCGTCCGTGGCGCAATCGCCTAGGGCCGTGACGGCAGTCGAACCGAACGAGGCTGACCCATCCGCCGCTGACCCGAGCGCGGCTGACACTGCCTCCGGCGGCATGATCGCCGACGCACTGGTTCCGGAGGCCGTTGCCGGGTTCTCGGTCAGCCTGGGCAACTTCGACGGACCATTCGACCTGCTGCTCTCGCTGATCTCGAAGCACGAGCTCGACATCACCGAGGTGTCGCTGAGCGTCGTCACCACCGACTTCATCGCCTACCTGCGCGGGCTCAACAGCCACGAGGAGCTTGACGAGGCCAGCGAGTTCCTGGTGGTGGCCGCAACCCTGCTCGACCTCAAAGTCGCCGGCTTGCTGCCGCAGGGCGAGCTGGTGGACGCGGAGGACGTCGCCCTCCTCGAAGCACGCGACCTGCTGTTCGCCCGGCTGCTGCAGTACCGGGCCTTCAAGGAGGCCTCGGCCTGGTTCGCCGGACGCCTGGAGACCGAGTCGAGCAGGCATGTGCGCTCGGTGCGACTCGAGGAGAAGTACCGCAGGCAGACACCGGAGCTGGTCTGGACGCTGTCGCTCGACGACTTCGCCGCGCTCGCCGCCCTGGCCATGGCCCCGCGCGAACTGCCGTCGGTCGGCCTCGGGCACCTGCACGCACCGCTGGTGAGCATCCGCGAGCAGGCTGCCCAGGTGGTGTCGCAGCTGCGCCGCGGGGAACCGATGACGTTCCGCCAGCTGATCGCCGGGGTCGACATGAAGGGGGTCGTTGTGGCACGATTCCTCGCGATCCTGGAGCTGTACCGCCGCGACTTCCTCGGGTTCGAACAGCTGGAACCGCTGGGAGAGCTGACCGTCCGCTGGACTGCTGAACAGTGGTCAGAGGAGAGCCTCGCTAATCTGGGAACTGATTATGGGAACTGAGACTGTGGAAACCGAGACTGTCGAAACTGAGACTGTGGAAACCGAGACCGTGGCGGATGGCGCGGTACGGCAAGCTCAGGGAGCGGATGAGACCCGGCCGGTCGACGTGGAGCGTCGGCTTGAGGCGATCCTCATGGTGGCCGACGAGCCGCAGGGTGTCGTTGGCCTGGCCACCGCGCTATCCGTTCCGGTCAAGGAAGTCGCCCGAGCCATCGCGGCGCTGGCCGCCGACTTCGACGGTGTCGACGGCACGATCCGGCGCGGCTTCGAACTTCGCGAGGTGGGCGGCGGATGGCGCATCTACGTGCGCCCGGAACACGACGAGGCCGTCGCCGACTTCGTGCTCACCCAGAACCCGACCAGACTCTCCCAGGCCGCCCTGGAAACGCTGGCGGTCATCGCCTACAAGCAGCCGATCAGCCGTGGAGCGGTGGCGTCCATTCGCGCCGTCAACGTCGACTCCGTGGTGCGCACCCTCCTGGGTCGCGGCCTGATCACCGAGGCCTACACCGACAACGAGACCGGCGCCATCCACTACGGCACCACCGACCTGATGCTGGTGCAACTCGGCATCAACTCGATCGAGGAGCTGCCGAAGATCTCCCCACTGCTGACGGATGGCTCGGACGGGTTCGACGATGTCCTCTGACGACCTGCCCGCTGGCAACGATAGCGGCGAGCAGCAGGACGGCATCCGCCTGCAAAAGCTGATGGCCGCAGCCGGGGTGGCGTCCCGCCGAGTCTCCGAAGACCTGATCGCCGCCGGCCGTGTGGAGGTCAACGGTGAGGTCGTGACCGAACCCGGGCGCCGGGTGCAGGAGACCGACCGGGTGTCGGTCGACGGCACCGCGATCCAGCTCGACACCAGCCGCCGTTACCTGATGCTGAACAAGCCGGTCGGCATCGTCTCCTCGTTGCAGGACGAACGCGGCCGCCCCGACCTCCAGCGCTACGTCTCCCGCTACGAGGAGCGCCTGTTCAACGTCGGCAGGCTGGATGCGCAGACCTCCGGCCTGCTGATCCTCACCAACGACGGCGAGCTGGCCCACGTGCTGGCGCACCCGTCGTTCGGCGTCCTGAAGACCTACATCGCCAAGGTCGAGGGGCGGATGTCCGCCCAGACCATTGGCCGGCTGACCGCCGGGGTCGAGCTGGAAGACGGCCCGATCGCGGCAGACAAGGCACGCATCCTCAGTGCAGGCAAGAGCGAGACCATGGTCGAGGTGACGCTGCACTCCGGGCGCAACCGAATCGTGCGCCGGATGCTCGACGAGGTCGGCCATCCGGTCATCGACCTGGTGCGCCGCCAATTCGGTCCGCTGCACCTGGGCACTCTCGCCCCCGGCGAGATTCGCGACCTCACCAAGGCGGAGCTCGGGGAGCTGCTCACCATCTCGCGGAACGCCCAAGCAGGCACGCCGGCCGCCGACGGGCCTGCCGACACTGAATCAGAGGACGCGTAATGGCGGAGCGACGCCTCAAGGAACAGCTGAGAGTGGTCGGCAGCGGCCTGCTCGGAACCAGCATCGGCCTCGGCCTGCGCGGGCACGGGGTGGACGTCATCCTCGATGACGCCTCGCCGTCCGCCCTGCAGCTGGCGATCGACTACGGCGCGGGCCGCCCGGCGGGCATCGACGACTCACCGGGGCTCATCGTCGTCTGCGTTCCCCCCGATGTGACAGCGCAGGTGGTCGCCCGCGAACTCGCCCGATACCCCGACGCACTGGTGACGGATGTCGCCAGCGTCAAGTCGGCGCCGCTGGCCGACCTGCGCGACCTCGGCGCCGACCTCAGCCGCTACCTGGGAACGCACCCGATGGCCGGCCGCGAACGCGGAGGACCGATCGCCGCCCGCGCCGACCTGTTCATCGGGCGGCCCTGGGTGATTGCCGGCCACGACGACATCAGTTATCGCCGGGCGGCCCCGATCGAGGACATGATCCTCGACCTGGGTGCGGTGCCGGTGGAGATGACGGCAGCCAGCCATGACGAGAGCGTCGCCCTGGTGTCGCATGTCCCGCAGGTCATCTCGAGCCTGATGGCCGCGCGCCTGCGCGACGGAAACAACGCCGCGCTGGGACTGGCCGGGCAGGGCTTGCGCGACGTCACCAGGATCGCCTCGAGCGACCCATCGCTGTGGGTGCAGATACTGGGGGCGAACGCCGCCCAGACGGTGGGCATCCTCACCGATTTCCGCAACGACCTCGACGCCGTGATCGCGGCCCTGGAGAACCCGACGGCTGTCGGGTCCAGGCGAGCGATCGCGGATACCATGGCCGCGGGCAACGCTGGTGCGGCGCGCCTTCCTGGCAAGCACGGGCAGGACCGCAAGTTCGCCCAACTCGTGGTGAAGGTCGATGACGTCCCCGGCGAACTGGGCAGACTGCTCACCGAGATCGGTGAGGCCGGTGTCAACATGGAAGACTTGCGGCTGGAGCACTCGCCCGGGGCGCAGATCGGGCTGGCCGAGATCTCGGTGCTCCCCGAGGCGGAGGAGCGATTGGTGGCTGAGCTGGAACAGCGCGGCTGGAAGATCGCCGGAGCGTACCTGTGAGCGGCCGCATCGCCGTCGCCATCGACGGGCCGGCAGGCAGCGGCAAATCCAGCGTGAGCCGGGCCGCCGCACGCTCCCTCGGCTACGACTACCAGGACACCGGGGCCGCCTACCGCGCCCTCGCCTGGTTCGCCCTCGAGCGCGGAGTCAACACGGAAGACCCGGATGAGGTCATCAGCCTGCTTCCCGACTTCGATTACCGACTGGGCACCGACCCCGACGACTACTACGTTCGGGTCGGCGACACCGACGTGGTCCAGGCCATCCGGGAGCCGCGGGTCACTGCCGTGGTCAGCCATGTGGCGAGGGTGCCGGAGGTGCGGGCGAACCTGGTGCAGCGCTTCCGGGACGTGATCGCATCCGGCCATCGACCCGGCATCATCACCGAGGGACGGGACATCACCACGGTGGTGGCACCGGATGCTCCGGTGCGGATTCTGCTGACAGCCAGCGAAGAAGCTAGAATGGGCAGGCGTGCCGCCGAGATCGTCGGCCAGTCGGCCGAGGATGTAGGCCGGGAGATGACTTCCCGGGACAACCAGGATTCCCGGGTCATCGACTTCATGAACGCCGCGAATGGTGTCACCACCATCGACTCCACAAACCTCGACTTCGACGCGACCACCCAGGCGGTGGTCGATCTCATCCGGTCAACCACAGGTTGACCCCCGTCGAAACCATCTTCAAAGGACCGACATGCCAGACCAGGACGACTTTCCCGCCATCGACGAGAAACTCGCTGAGCGCATTGCCTCCATCGACGAGAACGATGCCGCCATCCGCTCGAATGCCCTGCGCGCCGGGCTCAGCGAATACGAGCTCGAAGACGAAGACCTCGACATCCTCGAGTCGGCAACAGAGGACCCGGATGCCATCGTCTACCTTCCCGCGCTGCCCGTGCTGGCCATCGTCGGGCGCCCGAACGTCGGCAAGTCTGCCCTGGTGAACCGCATCCTCGGCCGCCGCGAGGCCGTCGTGGAGGACACCCCAGGGGTCACCCGTGACCGGGTCGCCTACAAGGCAGACTGGAACGAGCGCCGCTTCACGCTGATGGACACCGGCGGGTGGGAGCCGGACGCCAAGGGCATCGACGCCTCCGTCGCCATGCAGGCCGAGGTCGCCGTCGAACTCGCCGACGCCGTCCTGTTCATCGTCGACGCCAATGTGGGCGCCACCTCGACCGACGAGCATGTGGTGCGGATGCTGCGCCAGACGAAGAAACCGGTCATCCTGGTCGCCAACAAGGTCGACGATGTGCGGCAGGAGCCGAACGCCTCGGTGCTGTGGAGCCTCGGGCTGGGGCAGCCGTGGCCGGTGTCCGCAGTGCACGGGCGCGGTGTCGCCGACCTGCTCGACCACGTGCTCACAGTGCTGCCCGAAGTGTCGGCCGTCGCCAAGGAAGAAGTGGGTGGACCGCGTCGCGTGGCCATCCTCGGACGCCCGAACGTGGGCAAATCGAGTCTGCTGAACCGTGCAGCCGGCGAAGAGCGGGTGGTGGTCAACGAGATGGCCGGCACCACGCGCGACCCGGTCGACGAGCAAGTGGAGATTGCCGGCAAGATCTGGCGCTTCGTCGACACGGCAGGCATCCGTCGCCGGGTGCACCTGTCCCAGGGCGCCGACTTCTACTCCTCGCTGCGCACCAGTGCCGCGCTGGAGAAGGCCGAGGTGGCCATCGTCGTGCTGGATGTGACCGAACCGGTCAGCGTGCAGGACCTCAAGATCATCGACCTGGTGCTGGAGTCCGGACGTGCGCTGGTGCTCGCCTACAACAAGTGGGACCTGCTGGACGACGAACGCCGCATCTACCTGGAGCGCGAGATCGAGCGGGACCTCTCACACGTAGCGTGGGCGCCGCGGGTGAACATGTCGGCAAAGACCGGACGGCACCTGGAGAAGCTGGTTCCGGCGCTGGAGACCGCACTGGAGTCGTGGGACACCCGTATTCCGACCGGTAAGTTCAACGCCCTGCTCGCCGAGCTCACTGCCGAGCATCCGCACCCGGTTCGTGGAGGCAAGCAGCCGCGCATCCTGTTCGGAACGCAGGCGACCAGTCGTCCGCCGACGTTCGTGCTGTTCACCACCGGGTTCCTCGACCCGCAGTACCGCCGGTTCATCACCAGGCGGCTACGCGAGATCTTCGGTTTCGAGGGCAGCCCGATCAACGTCAACATGCGTGTGCGGGAGAAGCGCAAACGCTGAAGTTGAGGACGTCTCTAGACTGGGGGAATGACTTCCCCGGAAACGAGGCTCACCACCATTCTCGACCGTTACGCAGCGCGCCCGGATACCGGGCAGGTGACGTTCGCCCTCTCCCGTCCAAGCACTGACTGGTCGTTCTCCTACGGAGGCGATGACCAGTATTTTGCGGCGTCGATCAGCAAGCTCTACATCACTGCTGTCATCCTGCAGTTGCGTGGCGAGGGCCTGATCGCCCTGGACGAGCCGATCAAGTCCTACCTCGGTGACGACCTGGTCGACGGCTTGCACACGCTCAGAGGGACCGACCATTCAGGGAACATCACAGTGCGGCACCTGCTGTCGCACACCTCCGGGATCGCGGGCTACTTCGACGAGAAGCGGCGTGGTGCCAACAGCCTGTATGAGGACGTGTTGCGCGAAGACCGGGCGGTCTCCTTCGACGAGGCCGTTCGGGTGGCCAAAGAGGAGCTGGCGCCCCACTTTCCGCCTGGTACGCCCGGCAAGGCGTTCTATTCGGACACCAACTTCCAGCTCCTCGGACGCATCATCGAGCTGGTCACCGGCAGCCCCGTCGAAGACGCCGTCGTGGATCGAATCGTCGCGCCCCTGGGGCTGAACGGCAGCTGGCCGTTCACCCCGGCCGACATTCCACGCTACGGGGCGGTCGCGCCAATCCTCAACGGCCGTGCGGTGATCCATATCCCACGGATGATGGCCTCCGCCCGGGCGCAGGGCGGTATGGTTTCGACCGCTCGGGACGGCATCGCCTTCCTGCGGGCGTTCCTCACCGGCCAGCTGTTCCCCGCCGCTGACCTGGAGGAGATGCGTGACTGGAATCGCATCTTCTTCCCGCTGCAGTACGGAACCGGTCTGATGCGCTACAGCATGTCGCGCCTGCTGTCCGTCGGTTCCGGGCCGCGGGAATTCATCGGACACTCGGGGTCGACCGGATCCTTCCTTTTCTACGCGCCGAGCGCCGATCTATACCTCTCCGGCACGGTGAACCAGATCCAGAAGCGTGCCCTCGTCTACCAGCTCGGCATTCGCTTGGCAGGGGTGGCCGCCAAGGCCTGACCGCGGGCGAGGCGGAAGTGTGTCGGGATCACGGAATACCAGTACCACTCGCCGTGGTTGCCTTTACCGATGACTACTCCGCTGAGCCTCTCCGTGCTCGACCTGATCCCCGTTCGCAGCAACCAGACCTCGGCAGATGCCCTCGCGGGATCCGTCACGCTCGCCCAGCGGGCGGACGAGCTCGGGTTTCGGCGCTTCTGGGTGGCCGAACACCACAATATGGCCGCAGTGGCATCGACCAACCCCGCTGTGCTGATCGGCATCCTGGCCGCCAAGACCCAGCGCATCCGGGTCGGGTCCGGCGGGGTGATGCTGCCCAACCACGCACCGCTGGTGGTGGCGGAGCAGTTCGCCATCCTGGAGGCCGCCTTCCCGGGCAGGATCGACCTCGGCATCGGGCGGGCGCCGGGCAGTGACCCGGTGATCACCTCGTTCCTGCGGATGACCGGCACCACCAGCGAGGTGGACGCGTTCCCGCAGAATGTGCAGGACATCGGCGCGCTCATCGACCCGGAAGGCGCCAGCCTGCGACTGCCGTCCGGGCAGGTCTACGACCTGCGGGCGACGCCCAGGGCGGCATCCGTCGCCGAGCTCTGGCTGCTCGGCTCCAGCGAGTACTCGGCCCGCCTGGCGGCCTCGCTCGGCCTGCCCTACGTGTTCGCGCACCACTTCTCCGGGGAGGGGACGGCACGCATCCTGGCCCTGTACCGAGACGGCTTCGTGGCATCCGAAGCGCTCAAGGAGCCGCGCACCTTCCTGACCCTCAACGTTTCCGTCGCCGACACCGCGGCGGAGGCCACCGCAGCCGCCCTGCCGCAGCTGCAGCAGATGGCGCGCCTGCGCAGCGGGCAGCCACTCGGCCCGCTCGCCACCATCGAGGAGGCGGCCACCAACGTGCTGCCGCCGCCCCAGCAACAGCTGGTCGAGGGGATGCTGGAGCGCTGGGTGATCGATGAGCCGGTTGCGGCCGCTGCGCGCATCCGGTCGCTGGCGGAAACCTACGGCGTTGACGAGGTCATGCTGGTTCCCGGGCTCTCGGCACACCAGGCCGATGAGCCGGCTACTGCCCCGGCGAGGGTGAAGGCGCTGGAGTTACTTGCGGCGCAGTTGCTGGCGTGAGGGCCCGGTACGCAGGCGGGCGTGACAAGCTGGAAGCATGACCCGTAAGCCGCCGATCGTTCCGCGCGACCCCGGCGACGCCTGGGTGCACGGCCCGGACGGTGCGAAATACTGGGGCCGGTTCGGCGCTGCCGGGCTTCTCGTTCACGACCCGGCCAGGGGCATCCTGCTGCAGCATCGTGCGGTCTGGAGCCACTTCGGCGGCACCTGGGGGTTGCCGGGCGGCGCTCGGCACGAGAACGAGTCGGCGTTCGACGCGGCCCTGCGGGAAGCGGGGGAGGAGGCGGCGGTTCCGGCGGATGCCTGTGAGCTGCTCTTCGAGTCTGTGCTCGATCTGGGCTACTGGTCGTACACGACCGTCGTCGCGCGGGCGGTGCGTCCATTCGAGCCGGAGATCGCCGACCCGGAGAGCCTCGACCTGCAGTGGGTGTCACTGGACGAGGTCAACCGGTTGCCGCTGCATCCCCGGTTCGAGGAGTCGTGGCCGCCGCTGCGGGACGCGCTGTAGCTCCACCTACCGCTGGTTGAGCTTGTCGAAACCCCTGTGACAGGCTCAGGGAGCGGGATCACTCAGCAGGGGGGTCGCTCACCGCCCGGCCAGCTGGCCGGCCGCCATCCCGAGACCCTGCTCCATCGCGTGGCTGAGCAGGCGCGACCTGGACTCAGCGTCGCGATAACGCACCAGCGACTGCGCGTTGAGCCCGTCGATCATGCCGACCAGCTGCCAGGCGACGACATCAGGCTCAGTCGTCGTGAACTCGCCACTGTCGATGCCAGCCTGCACAAGATCGACTACGAAGTCCTGCCAGGCATCCATCTCGACCCGCACCGCGTCGGAGATCACGTCGATGCGCCGGCCGAGACTCCAGGCGTCGAGCCAGATGGCGGTGGTCTCCTGCCGCGCGGGCTCGAGGAGCGTGCTGATCAGCTGACGCAGCGCGGCCGTCGGCGTTGGTTCCCGGGCGATGTCGTCGGCGACTTCGGCGAGTTCGGTGTGCACGATCCTGGTGAACGTGGCGGCGAGCAGCGCCTCCATGTGGGGTTCGTAGTGGGCGACCAGTGCCGGTGCGACTCCGACTCGGGAGGCCACTGAGCGCTGGGTGACGGCGTTGAGTCCGCTCTCGAGGGCGATTGCGCAGGCGGCATCGCGGATCTCCGCGGCACGCACTTCGGGCGCCTTCCTCTCGGCCCGCTTGCGGGTTTCGCTTGACACGATCGACTCGCTCTCTGTAGGTTCTCTAGCATATTGATCACGCGCTCAATAAGCGAGGTTGCGTTGTATTCGGCGACACCGCGCCGAGTTCGAACCGCACTGAGCGGGAACTGAGCTTCTGAACTCGAAGGAGAGTTGCATGGGATGGGTGATGCCAGCCGAGACGGCCAGGCAACAGCGCGTCTGGATGGCATTCCCTCGCGAGGGATACACCCTGGGGCAGGATACCGAATCGGCTGACGAAGCCCGCCGCACCTGGTCGGCGGTTGCGCACGCGGTCGCCGAATTCGAGCCGGTCACCATGCTGGTCGACCCGAGCGCGATGGCGGATGCCCGGCGGCACCTCTCCGCCGAAATCGAGGTGCGCGAGACCCCGCTGGACGAGTTCTGGCTGCGCGACTCCGGGCCGACCTTCGTCGTCAACGAGCAGGGACGTCTCGGCGCGGTCGACTGGATCTTCAACGGCTGGGGAGCCACAGAGTGGGCAGGCTGGGACCGCGACCAGGCGGTGGCCGGGTTCGTCGCCGACGCTGCCGGGGCCGAGCGCATCCCGTCGCTGCTGGTGAACGAGGGCGGTGGCATTCACGTCGACGGCGAGGGCACCGTGCTGGTCACCGAGACGGTGCAGCTCGACCGGGGACGCAACCCGTATGCCACCAGGGAACGCGTCGAGGCGGAGCTGGCCCGCACCATCGGCGCGACCACGGTGATCTGGCTTCCCCGCGGCCTGACCCGCGACTATGAGGAGCTCGGCACCCGCGGCCACGTCGACATGGTCGCCGCCATCCCGTCGCCGGGCACCATCCTGCTGCACGGACAGCAGAACCCCGAGCATCCGGATTATGCGGTCAGCCGTGAACTGCGCGCCGTGCTGGAGGGAACGACGGATGCCGCCGGTCGCCACTGGGAGATCATCGACCTGCCAGCGCCCACCGAACTGCGAGACGACAAGGGTTTCGTCGACTGGAGCTACGTCAACCACCTGGTGGTCAACGACGGCGTGATCGCCTGCGGTTACGGCGACGACCGGGCGGATGCGCTGTGCCGGGACATCCTGTCGGCCGCTTATCCGGGGCGCCGGGTGGTCACCGTGGAGGCCCGCCCGATCCTGAGTCGTGGTGGGGGCATCCACTGCATCACGCAGCAGCAACCGTCCCTGGAAGGAGCACGAATTGCTCAGTAACTTCAGCGTGGTCGAGGCCGGCATCGCCGAACTTCGCGCTGCCCTCGAGGGCGGGGAAGTGACCTCGGTCCAACTGGTAGCCCGGTACCTGAACCGGATCGCCTTCTATGACCGGCACGGGATCACGCTGAACGCCGTGCCGGTGCTGAACCCGGACCTGTTCGCGGATGCCCGCGCCTCCGACGAGCGCCGGGCTTCGGGCCAGACGCTCGGGCCGCTGGAGGGGATCCCGTACACGGCGAAGGACAGTTATCAGGCGAAAGGGCTGACAGTCGCGGCCGGCTCCCCGGCGTTCGAGAACCTGGTCGCCCAGGATGACGCGTTCACGATCGGCCGGCTTCGGGCCGCCGGTGCCGTGCTGATCGGGCTCACCAATATGCCCCCGATGGCCAACGGTGGGATGCAGCGCGGTGTCTACGGTCGGGCCGAGAGCCCGTACAACGCGGACTACCTGACGGCGGCTTTCGCCTCCGGCTCCTCGAACGGCTCAGGTACCGGCACGGCCGCCAGTTTCGCCGTCTTCGGGCTGGGGGAGGAGACCTGGTCGTCTGGCCGGGCGCCGGCATCCAACAACGCGCTGGTCGCCTACACGCCGTCCCGTGGCGTCATCTCGGTGCGGGGAAACTGGCCGCTGGTTCCCACGATGGATGTCGTGGCTCCTCACACGCGCACCGTCGACGACCTGCTCGAGGTTCTGAACGTCATCGTTGCCGACGACCCGAACCCGCGCGGGGATTTCTGGCGGGTGCAACCGTGGATCTCCCTGCCGCGCGCATCCGAGATTCGTCCGAGCGACTACACCACGCTACGGGACCCTTCGGCGTTGCTGGGCAAGCGTCTGGGCATCCCGCGGATGTACATCAACGCTGATCCGGATGCGACGGAGCCGATCGCGACTCGTGAGTCGGTGGTGGCCCTCTGGGAGGCTGCCCGGCGTGACCTGGTGGCGCTCGGTGCCGAGGTGGTCGAGGTCGCCTTCCCGGTGGTGTCCAACTACGAGCGCGACCGACCGGGTGCCCAGTCGATGGTCGACCGCGGGCTGGTTCCCGAGGGGTTCGCAGCGCGTGAGCTGGAGGAACTTTCGGTCTACGCCTGGGACGACTTCCTGAGAGCCAATGGTGATCCTGCCCTGGGCACGCTCGCGGACGTCGACGGTGCCAGAATTTTCCCGCAGCCGGCCGGCGCGCTGGCCGATCGCTACGGGCAGGGCGAGGGGGACGACCTCTCGATGTACGTGGACATCGCGAAGGCGGGGGTTCCCCCGCTGGAGCAGATCCCCCTGATCGAGGAGGGGGTCCGCGGGCTGGAGGAGACGCGTCGCATCGACTTCGAGGACTGGCTGGATGCGAACGGACTGGACGCCGTGGTGTTCCCGGCGGTGGCGGATGTGGCCCCCGCCGACGCTGACGTGAACCCGGCATCCGCTGAACTGGCCTGGCGCAACGGTACCTGGGTGGCCAACGGCAACCTGGTGCCTCGCCACCTGGGGATCCCGACCGTGACGGTGCCGATGGGCATCATGGCGGACATCGGAATGCCGGTCGGGCTCACTTTCGCCGGTAAGGCTTACGACGACAATGCCCTGCTGCGTTACGGATACGCGTTCGAGGTGTCCGGCGCTCGCCGAACGGTGCCACCGCGCACGCCGGTGCTGCCGGGTGAGGAGCGCGACGGCCTGCTTGCTGCGGGGTCGGGCCACGTGCCCCGGCTGGTGCTGGACGCATCCGCCAGCGCACCGGACGACGACGGGATGGTGACGATCACGATCACCGGGGAGGCGGATGCCCACAGCAGTCTCGCCCTGTCGGTGAACGGTGAACCGGTGGAAGCCCACCGAGACGGCGACGCGTATCGCGCGAGCGTCAGGCTGCCGAAACAGGTGCACGAGCGCGTGCACAGCGAGTGGCGGGCGCCGTACGGGTCGATGGTCATCGCCGTCGCCCGGGGCGAGAACGGTGCCGTGTCTGGTGCCTACGTCGAGACGTCACACCTGAGCTGACAACCCACCAGGGCCGCATTGTCTTCTGCGCGCCCGTCAACACCTGATGGAGTTCCCTTGTCCAATAGTTCGTCCAGTGGTTCAACTCTCTACACCAATGCGGTCGTCTTCACGGCGGACGCGGTCCCCAGCGCGGAGGCGCTGTTGGTGACCGATGACCGTCTGGCGTTCGTCGGTGATGTGGAGACGGCGAGGCGGATGGCCGGTGAGTCGGGTTCTGTCAACGTGGTCGACCTCGGTGGCGATTTCGTGATGCCGGGGTTCACCGATGGGCACACCCACCTGGTGATGACGGGGGAGGCGCTGCAGAAGGTGGACCTGCTGGACGCGGGTGACCTGGCCGGTATCCAGGAACGTCTTCGCGAGGCATCCGTTGCCAGCCCGGAGGCGCCCCGAGTGCTCGGGCGGAGCTGGTTGCCGAATGCTGTGCCGGGCGAGCCGACGCGGCAGATGCTGGATGAGGTGGATGCTGACCGCCCCATCTACCTGGATGCGAACGACATCCATTCGGTGTGGGTGAATTCGGCGGCGTTGCGTGAGTTGGGGATCACCCGGGACACCCCGGACCCGGTCGGCGGCAGGATTGCGCGGGATGCCGATGGTGAGCCGAGCGGGATGCTTTACGAGACCGCTGTGCTGACTCACGTG
The DNA here is from genome assembly GCA_040904805.1 of Homoserinimonas sp. GTDB lineage: Bacteria > Actinomycetota > Actinomycetes > Actinomycetales > Microbacteriaceae > RYN-87. The sequence continues at coordinate 23,945 of JBBDSS010000016.1, forward strand.
TGGCCGAAGCTGACTGCCCTGGCTTCGGATGCGGACCGGGATGCTGCGCTGGACGCCACGTTCGAGCATTACCTGGCCAGTGGCGTCACGGGTGCGATCGAGATGGCGCTCAGTGAGGAGGCGCTGGCCGCGTTGCTGCGGGCGGAGGCGCGTCACGGGTCGTTGCCGGTTCGGGTGGCCGCTCACTGGCTGATCAACCGGGATGCGTCGCCGGAGCAAATCATGGAGCAGGTGGGTCGGGCGATCGAGTTGTCGTCGTCGGTGTCGTCGCCGTGGCTGAGCGTGGTCGGCGTGAAGCTGATTCTGGATGGCGTCATCGACAGTTGTACTGCCGCGATGAAGGAGCCGTACGCGGACGGTTCGAACGCGGAACCGATCTGGGGTCTGGATGAGCTGATTCCGGTGGTGGTCGCTGCAGATGCTGCGGGGCTGCAGATCGCGATGCATGCGATCGGTGATGACGCGTCTGGGATTGCGTTGGATGCACTGGAGCACGCGTTCCGGGTGAATGGTGCGCGGGTGCGTCGTCACCGGATGGAGCATCTGGAGACGATCACTGTGGAGAATGTTGCGCGGTTGGCGGCGCTGGGTGTGGTGGCTTCGATGCAGCCGGTGCACGCGGATCCTGCTGTGCAGGAGAACTGGCGGGCGATGCTGGGGGATGACCGGGTGGATCGCGGGTTCCCGTGGCCGGAGTTGGTGGCTGCTGGTGCGCCGCTGGTCTTCGGGACGGATGCGCCGACGGCCCCGTATCCGCCGTTGCCGAACATGTTCATTGCGGCTACGCGTAGGTCGGCGTTTGACCAGTCGTTGCCGGCGAACCTACCGGTGTACGCGATGCCGATCGCGGATGCCCTGGGTCACGCGACGAGGGTTGCGGCCTGGTCGTGTGGCCGGGAGTCGGATCTGGGTTCGTTGTCGACCGGGAAGTTGGCGGACTTCATTGTGCTTGACACGAATCCGTTGACGGCTGCTCCGGAGGAGCTGTTGACGGCGAGGGTGAAGCGCACGGTGGTCGGTGGGGAGACCCGCTTCATCGCGAGCTGACTCTGGGAAAGGTCATGCTGGCGGGCAGAGTCCTCCCCTGGCGGGCAGAGTTCTACCCTGGTGGACAGAGCCCCGGGTGGACAGGGCCCCGGGTAGACAGAGCCCCGGGTGGGCAGAGTTGTCCTCGGGTGGGCAGAGTTCTACCCCGCGGCTGGGTGTTCCCGTTGTCGTTGGTGTTCGCCCTGTTGCCGATTTTCTCGCAGCCGTTTTTCTCGTTGGAGGTCGTTGAGGGCGGCGGATTTGTGGGGCATCAGCCTGGGTGTGCGGTC
>JBBDSS010000017.1:0-102807 GCA_040904805.1 Homoserinimonas sp.
ACCGGTACACCACCGAACCCGACACCCGCATCCGCGGGGCAACGGACAACGCTCAGTCCCACAACCAGAACCCCGACCCCTGGACCGACAACGCCAACATCGCCTGACCCGGCTGCTTCCTGACCCGGCTGCTTCCTGAGCCGTCGTGCTCCTGAGTCACCGTTCTCTCGTGGGCGGCCCACCGCTGGCGACCGGGAATGGTTTACCGCAACGTAAGCGTTTAGCCAACGAGCGGCGCGCTCTCAGCGTGCGCAAATAGAATGCACAGGTTGCCGGCGAAAGCTGGCTGCGCCGCCTGAAAGGAGCACCGATGTCCGACAACACACCGTCGCAGCCGAAACCCGAATCCGAGACCCCGAGCACTGAGCCCGAGACTGCGAGCACCGAGCCGAGCACCGAGCCGAGCACCGAGCCGAGCACCGAGCCCGAGACCCCGAGTACCGAGCCGAGCAACCCCAGCGCTCCAGAGCCCAGCACTCCCACCACCCCAGCGCCGAGCCCGGGCGAGCCGTCGGCGCCGCCAGTGCCTCCGACGGGAACCGAACCGGCAGAGTCGACTCCGGCCTCACCGAGAACCGAAAAGCAGAAGGGCAACGTCGGCGTCATCGCCGCCCTCGCCATCGGCGCACTCGTCGGTGGCGTTTCCGGTGCCGGTGTGACCGCGATCGCCTTCAACAGCGACGGCGGTCAGAACGCCTCCCTGAGCCCCAGCGAAACGAACATCACCGTCAACGACCCTGGAAACGCCACCACCGTCACCGCGGCGGCCGCCCAGGCAGCCGAATCCGTCGTCACCATATCGGTGGGCGGAGAAGGCGCATCCGGAAGCGGATCCGGCGTGTTCCTGAGCGACGACGGCTACCTCCTCACCAACGCCCACGTCGCCACCCTGAGCGGTGCCACCGCCGACCCCGCGATCAAGGTGCGCACCTCCGACGGCCACCTCTACGACGCGACTCTCGTCGGCAGCGACCCGATCGCCGATCTCGCCGTGGTGAAGGTTGACGCCGACGGAGTCGAGTTCAAGCCGGCCAACTTCGCCGACTCATCCGACCTCAATGTGGGTGACGCCGTCGTGGCGCTCGGCGCACCGCTCGGGCTTCCGAACACCGTTACCAGCGGCATTGTCAGCGCGCTGAACCGGAGCATCACCGTCGCGTCCTCGGCCGTCCCAGAGGATGAGAACGCACCCGTGGCACCCGACAACGACGGAAACGACAACAACAGCCCATTCGACTTCTGGGAGTTCGACGATGACGAAGCCGACCGCCCGGCACCGACGTCGCAGATCGCCCTGCCGGTGATCCAGACTGACGCCGCCATCAACCCCGGGAACTCGGGTGGCGCGCTTCTCGACTCCGATGGCAACGTCATCGGCATCAACGTCGCCATCGCCAGCGCAGGAGGGTCGCAGCAGGCGTCCGGCAACATCGGTCTCGGCTTCTCCATCCCGTCGAACTTCGCGCAGCGCATTGCCGCGGAGCTGATCGAAGACGGAACCGCCAGCCACGGCCTTCTCGGGGCCACCGTGCTCAGCGTGGCTGACGATGAGCGGGCCTCCCAGTCCAGCACGGTCGTCGGCTCCGTGATCCGGGAAGTCACGCCTGGCGGTGCCGCGGATGAGGCCGGCCTGCAGGCAGGGGACGTTGTGACCGAGTTCAACGGCTTGCCCATCACCAGCAGCACCGACCTCACCGCTCAGGTGAGGGTGTTGCCCGGCGGTGCTGAAGCCGAACTCGCCTATGTGCGCGACGGTGAAAATGAAACCGTCACCGTAACGCTGGGTGAACTCTAGGCGAACGACCAACCGCTCCGCGCAACCGTGCCGTCCCCATTGGTGGGCGGCACGGTTGCGTTCCCACCCCGCTCAGGCAGATGCGGAATACTAGGCTTAGCCCGACCCACCCGGGTCCACCCCAAGGCGAGGCGACGACTGGACAGAATGACGCGCGGAACCCCTGAGCTCCCCGACAGTGCTGGCGCTCCCGACGCCGCGAGTCCCACCGACGTTCTGCCCGGGGTGTCCTACGTCATGCCGGTGCTCAATGAGGTCGACCACATCGAGGCGGCCGTACTCAGCCTGATCAACCAGGACTACACCGGCCCGTTCGAGGTGGTGCTGGCACTCGGCCCGAGCGTCGACGGAACCAACCAGGTGATCGACGAGATGGCGAAAGTCGACCCGCGCATCCGCAGCATTCCCAACGAACTGGGGTCGACTCCTGGCGGGCTGAACGCAGCCATCCGGGCATCCAGCTACCCGGTGGTGATTCGGGTGGATGCCCACTCCGTGCTTCCACCCGAGTACACCCGCCTCGGGGTCGAGACCCTGTTGCGCAGCGGCGCAGACAATGTCGGCGGCATCATGAAGGCCGAAGGGGTGACACCGTTCGAGAAGGCGGTGGCCCACGCCTACGGCGCCAAGGCCGGGCTCGGCGGCACCCCGCACCACGTCGGCGGCGCCGAAGGTCCGGCAGAAACGGCGTACCTGGGGATCTTCCAGCGGCATCGGCTGGTTGAAGTCGGCCTGTTCGACGAGGGAATCAAGCGCGGACAGGACTGGGAGCTGAACCGCAGGCTGCGCGCCACCGGCGGGACTGTCTGGTTCACCCCGGAACTCGTGGTCGTCTACCGACCCCGATCAAGCCTGCGAAAACTGATTCGACAGTTCGTGGCCACCGGAATCTGGCGCGGAGAACTGGCCAGGCGCTTCTCGCGGGAGAACGGCATCCGCTACTTCGTTCCGCCGGCCATGGTGCTCACAGTGCTCCTGGGGACCGTGCTCGGCATCATCGGGTTGGTGAACGGCAACTGGCTCGCCCTCGCATTCATTCCGCCTGCCGTCTACGCCGCGTTCGTCATCGTTGCGACCATTCCTGTGCTGGCGGCCCACCGCATCCGGACCGCCGGGTGGTACCTCATCGTGCTGCCCTGCATACACTTCGGGTGGGGAACCGGCTTCATCCTGGGGTTCCTCAAGCTCACCCGCAACATCACGGCACACACGGGAAGGTGACCATTGACGTCATCCCACGGCGGCACCGCCCGCCCCAGCTCCATTGCGCAGCTGAGGGAAATTTCCCAGCCGCCCGAGGTTCGATCGCGGGCCAACGCTGAACACTGGACCGCATCGCTCTACCTGAGGGACGTGTCGCCGTACCTGACCTGGGTGCTGCTGAAGACGTCGATCTCGGCGAACGGTGTGACCGGGTTAATGATCCTGGCCGGCTGGGCGACAGCGTTCTCCCTGCTGGTGCCCGGAATCGCCGGAGCCGCGCTGGCGTTGGTGATGGGCCAGCTGCAGATGCTGGTGGACTGCAGCGACGGCGAAGTGGCACGCTGGCGCGGCACCAGTTCGCCGGCCGGCGTCTTCCTCGACAAGGTCGGGCACTACACCACGGAGTCGCTGATCCCGATCGTGATCGGCATCCGGGCCGCCGGATTCCCGTTCGACGCCCCCGAGGACTTCTTCTGGACCACGCTCGGGTTCGCCCTCGCCGTGTTCATCGTGCTGAACAAGGCGCTCAACGACATGGTGCATGTTGCCCGGGCCAATGCCGGGTTGCCGAAACTCGCCGACCGCAAGGGCGAGGCGGAGCCCAGCCAGCGGATGATCGCGAAGCTGAGGCGGGCCGCCCGCTTCGTTCCGTTCCACCGGCTGTACCACTCGGTCGAGTTGACCATCCTCGCGTTCCTGACCGCCATCGTCGGCCTCTTCGTGGGTGCTGAGGTCGCCGACCGTGCCCTCCTGCTCGTGCTGGTGCCGTTCGCGGTGCTCGCGCTGGCCGGCCACTTCGTCGCCATCATGGCGTCGCGCCGGGTGCGGGTGTGAACGAGCCTCCAGTGGTCCCCTCCGTCGGGGTGGTGGTGCTCACCCAAGGCAAGCGACCGGATGACCTCGCCGCCGGGCTGGCCAGCATGCAGGCACAGACCGGCGTCGACCTTGACGTGGTGGTCGTCGGCAACGGATGGCAGCCGGTCGGGCTTCCCTCCGGGGTGAAGGCCCTCGCCCTCGACGAGAACCTGGGTATTCCGGCCGGCCGCAACCGCGGGGTCGACCATGTCGCGGGCGACTACATCTTCTTCCTCGACGACGATGCGAGCATCCCGTCACCCACCTTCCTGACGGATGCGATCGGCCTGATCATCGGGGACCCCACCATCGGCCTGGTGCAGCCCCGCGTCGTCGACCCGTCGGGCGCCACCAACCCGCGCCGCTGGGTACCGCGCATCCGCAAAGGCGAGGCCACCCGGTCGAGTGACGTGTTCTCGGTGTGGGAGGGCGCCGTGCTGCTGCCCCGCCCGGTCTTCGACGCTACCGGGGGTTGGGCCGAACCGTTCTTCTATGCCCACGAAGGCATAGAGCTCGCCTGGAGGGTTTGGGACCAGGGGCTGCGGGCCTGGTACGCGGGGGAGCTGGTGGCCCACCACCCGGCGATCGAGCCGACGCGGCACAGCTACTACTACCGGTTGAACGCGAGGAACCGGGTCTGGCTGGCCAAGCGAAACCTGCCGATCGTTCTCATCCCGCTCTATGTCGGATGCTGGACCGGCGTGCAGATCATCCGATGGGCGCGGCGTCCGGCGGCGCTGAAAGCCTGGTTCGGGGGCTGGGCGGCCGGCTGGCGGGAGAGCGCCGGCGAGCGTCGGAGCATCGGGTGGGTAACGGTTTGGCGGATGGCGCGCGCCGGTCGTCCCCCATTGATTTAATGTCATGGTGCCATTTATCCGTGATGTGAAAACCGCGACCAGAGTCGCCAAGAATCTTCTGAGGTCGCGGCGAACGCGTCGGGAACTGGCGAGCCGGCGAGACAGTCTTACTCCGCAGGTGCCCGGCAGCATCCAGATCGTCGTGTACTTCGCCGACACCAAGGTGAACCTGTACCAGTTGCGGCAGTGGTACGCACCGCTCGCCGAGCTGTCGAAGTCGTGGCCGGTCGCCGTTATTTCGCGATCGCCCAGCGCCGCGTTGCACCTCATTGACGAGGCCCCGGTGCCAACCCTCTACCTGCGAAAAGTCGCCGACCTGGAGAGCTTCGTCAACGATCAGGACATCAAGATCGTCTTCTACGTCAACCAGAACTCGCGCAACTTCCAGATGTTCAGGTACGGGCGCATGTGGCACGTTTTCATCAACCACGGTGAGAGCGACAAGATGTACATGACGACCAACCAGTTCAAGGCGTACGACTACAGCCTGGTCGCCGGCGACGCCGCGGTGGAACGATTGCGGAGAAAGCTCTGGGACTTCGACGTCGACAACCGCACCATCAAGATCGGGCGGCCTCAGGCCGACCACTTCGTCGGCGACCTGCCCTACACGCCGGACGACCGTACCGTAGTGCTGTACGCGCCGACCTGGGAAGGCGACCGCCAGGCGGCCGCCTACGGGTCGGTGCAGTCGCACGGGGTGGCACTGGTCGAGAGGCTGCTGGCGTCGGATTCTCACCGCCTCATCTATCGCCCCCACCCCCGCAGCGGGGTACTCGACCCCGACTTTAGGCGGGCGAACGAGCACATCATCTCGGCGATCGCGGCGGCCAACGCCCGCGACCCGCAGGCGCAGCACGTCTATGACAACGGACCCACCCTCGGCTGGCAGCTGGCTGCGGCGGATGTCGCCATCACGGATGTCTCGGCGATGGTCTACGACCGCCTCGCCACCGGCAAACCCCTGCTGATCGCGCGGCCAGTGTCGGAGACGGCCGAGATCGATGAGCACGGCTACCTGGGCGCAGCCGAATGGCTGGAGGCAGGCGAGGCCGGCGACATCATCAACATCGTCGAGCGGGTGCGCACCAGCGAGGAGGCGCAGCAGCGCCTCGAATACTGGGTGGAGCACCACTTCGGCGACACCACGCCGGGCGTCACCACGGCGCGCTTCCACGCGGCGGTCGAGCAACTCGTGACCGAGTGGCACCGGAACGCCGCCATGCACCTCGGCGAGAAGCGGGTGCGGGAGTCCGACCCGTTCGACGCTGATGCGGACCAGGAAGACGACGCGCCCCCCACCGAGTGATTTCTCGGCAGCACTCATGGCGCGGACGGCGGGTTCTCAGGGGCGTCCATGGTTCGGCTTTTAGTCTCGGACGATGCCATTAGGGGACGATCTGCGCGCGGCCACGCGGGTGCTGCGCAACGGCTGGCGATCCATGCGGGCGCGCAACAGGCTCGCCGCGACGCCGGGGGCGTTCGAGCATCCGCCCCCCAACTCGGTGAAGATCGCCGTCTACTACTCCGACGGCAATGTCAACCTGTACCAACTGAGGCAGTGGTACGCGCCGCTACTCGAGCTGTCGAAGACCTGGCCAGTCGTCGTCATCGCGCGTTCGCCCGGGGCAATGGTGCGGCTACTGGAGGAATGCCCACTGCCGGTCGTGTACCTGCGCAAGATCGTCGACCTGGAAAACTTCGTGCTCGAGCAGGAGCTGGCGATGGCTCTGTACGTGAACCAGAACGCGCGAAACCTCCAGATGTTCCGGTACGGCCGCATGTGGCACGTCTTCATCAACCATGGTGAGAGCGACAAGGCCTATATGTCGAGCAACCAGCACAAGGCGTACGACTACAGTTTCGTCGCCGGCCTGGCCGCCAGGGACCGGCTGCGCCATGCCCTGTGGGGTTACGACGTCGACACCCGGACGTTCATGGTCGGGCGCCCGCAGGCCGATCATTTCGCCGGAGATCCGCCGTACCCGCCAGACGATCGCACCGTGGTGCTCTACGCGCCGACCTGGGAGGGGGACCGCTCGTCGATGAGTTACGGATCGGTCGCATCGCACGGAGTGGAGTTGACCCGCATCCTGCTCGACGACCCGACCTACCGCCTCATCTACCGGCCACACCCGCGGAGTGGCGTCGTCGATGCGCGCTACCACAAGGCGAATCAGCAGATCATCTCCGCTATCAGGAATGCCAATGCGGCCGACCTCGACGCTCACCACGTCTACGACGACGGCGGTGCGATCGGCTGGCAACTGGTGGCGGCGGATGTCGCGATCACGGATGTCTCGGCGATGGTCTACGACCGGCTCGCCACCGGGAAGCCAATCCTGGTCACGCGGCCGGTGTCGCCCGAGGCGGAGATCGACGATTCCGGGTATCTGGGGGCCTGCGAGTGGCTCACTGCCGATGGGGCGCGGGATGTCACGTCTCATATCCACGCTGTGCTGGGCAACCCGGATGCCCGCGACCGCCTGCAGGGTTGGGTGGAACGGTACTTCGGGGACACCACCCCCGGGGCGGCGACCCAGAGCCTGCACGACGCGGTCGCCCGGCTCATCGCCGAATGGGAAAGGCATTCCCGAATCCACGCGGGGGAGCCGCGGATGCGCGAGCCGGACCCGTTCGTGGAGGAGGCCGAGCAGGAAGAGGGACTCCCGGCGACCTAGCCTCGCCGCTGGCAGCCTCACCGCTGGCAGCCTCACCGCTGGCAGTCTGGGCTGCTCGCCCGTATTGCTCGTTGAGTTCGTCGAGACAGGTCGGCCTACTCGCCTTTGCCGCGCGGCAACTGTTTCCGCAGCGGCACCACCGGCAACCGTCGCCTGCCCGGGTCGCGCGGGGCACGCGGAACCCGCACCAGCGACTCGAGGTTCTCCGGGAAGGACGCCGGGGCAGGTCCGAATGCCTGCCGCGAGCTCTGCACGATCTTGCGTCCGAGAATGTTGCTGCCCACCCCGCCGATCACCGCTCCGATGCCGAACGGCATGATCCGCCCGATGGCGTTGCTCGTGGTCGTCCGCGCGAAACGGGCGAGGAACGCCCGTTTCATCCGATCGGCGATCGGTCCCATGAATGCCTGGGGGATATTGCGCCCGATCACGTCACCCCAGAACCGGGTGCGGGGAATGGCCTGCCCGGTTGCTTGCGCGGCCAGGTTGCGCACCAGGTCAGCTCCGGAGGTTCCGAGCATCATCGCCATCACAATCGTGCGGGCACGGTCGGGGTCGGTGACCGCAATACCGTGGATCTCAGTCACCGACTGCGCGAACAGCGCGCTCGCCTCCAGGAAGACGGCAGTCTCCACCCCGGTCAGCGCGAGCCCGATGCCGGTTCCGACTCCCGGAATGATGGCGGATGCCCCGACCCCGGCGCCCCCGGCCGTCACCGCGGTGAGGAAGTGCCGTTCCAGGATGCGGATGATCTGCTCAGGAGTCGCATCCGGGTGCCGTCTGCGCACGTTCCGAACGTGGGCGAGCACGGCGGGCCGCTGCGTGGTGAGCAAGCGGTCGAATCCGCGCACCGCCATTGGGTGCTCGGCGACGTGCTCGGGATCGATGTTGGCTGGGTCGACCTGCATGGCGTCCTCTCACACGGGTTCACCATCTTAGGTCGCCGGCCTGACCGGATGCTGCTGCCCGCAACAACCGGCCGGGAGCTATGCGGGCTCGCCGTAGTCGGCGTTGTAGCGGTCGAGCACCTCGCCGATTGACGCGTCGAGCACCAGCTCGCCCTTGTCGAGATAGAGCCCGCGGGTGCAGAAACGCTTGAGATCCTTCTCATTGTGCGAGACGAAGAACAGCGTGCGCCCACCCTTCAGCAGCTCCTCGATGCGCCGGTAGCACTTCTCGCGGAACGCCTTGTCGCCGACGGCCAGAACCTCATCGACCAGGATGATCGGCTCCTCCAGGCGGGAGATCACGGCAAACGCGATGCGCACCTTCATGCCGCTGGACAGGTGCTTGTACGGGGTGTCGAGAAAGTCGCCGATCTCCGCGAAATCGATGATCTCGTCGAACCGGTCCTCGATCTCATACCGTTTCATGCCGTGCAGGCCTGCGGTCAGGAAGACGTTGTCCCGCACCGTGAGATCGTCCACGAACCCACCGGTGATCTCGATGAGCGGTGCAACGCCGCCGTGCACGCTGACCGTGCCCTCGTCGGGAAGGATCACCTCGGCCACCAGCTTGAGCAGCGTCGACTTGCCCTGGCCGTTCCGGCCGACCACGCCGATCGCCTCACCGGCCGCCACGCTGAAAGACACGTTTCGCAAAGCCCAGAATTCGCCCGGGCGGCTGCGGCGCTTGCGACTGGCGAACAGGTCCTTGAACGATCGCCGGGCGCGACGATTCCTTTTGAAGCGGATGCCTGCATCCGCCACCGTGATGACTGGCGCCCGTTCGACGAGCTCAGGGACCGTGGCAGCCTGGGTCATCAGATCTCCTTCAGCACGGCGCGCTCGGTGCGCTTGAAGATGAGGATGCCCAGCACCAGGAACAGCACGCTCATGGCGGCCCCGATCCCTACCGTCAACCAGTCGAGCTGGCCGGGGAAGAACGCGGCACGATACAGGCTGAAAATGCCGGCGAGCGGGTTGAAGGACGCCCAGAAGCGCAGGTTCTCGGGCAGGTCGACGACGCCGTAGATGATGGGGGATGCGTAGAACAGGAAGCGCAACGCGAGCTTGGTGGCACGTTCCAGGTCGCGGAAGAAGACGACCAGTGGCGCCACGATCAGGCCGATTCCGGTGACCAGGATGGCCTGCAGGATCACTGCGAGCGGGAAGAAAACGACCTGCCAGTGCAATTCGGCTCGGTAGATGATGGCGAACGCGGCGAGCACCGGGATGCTGGCGACGAACTCGATTCCCTTCGACAGCACTAACCGGTTCACCCAGATGGTGCGCGGGATCTTGGTGGAGCGCACCAGCTTCGCCTCCCGCAGGAAGGCACGGGTGCTGTCGGAGACGGCGCCGTTGAACCACATCCACGGCAGCAGCGCCGTCAGCAGGAACACGATGTACGGTTCCTCGCCGACGGGACGTTCGAACACTTGGGTGAACACGAACCAGTAGATGCCGGCCATGACCAGCGGGTCCAGGATCGACCAGACATAACCGAGAGCGGATGTCGAGTAGCGCACCCGGAGGTCGCGCACGGTCAGCAGCCACAGCGAGTGGCGGTACCGCTCGAATGGCGACCAGGTCGGGCGGGATGGGGCGAGTGCAGACACGAGGTCTATCGTAGGGCGCGCAGGAGTTATGGCAATCGCGCCCGCTTCGCACTCAGCGCACGCCTGAGCGGGTTCGACGAACTCGACCAACGAAAGACGCTACACGTAGAGGTTCGCGCGCTCCAGGTCTTCGGCGAAGTCGACCTCGACGGCGTACAGGTCGGAGATGTCGACCGGCTCGAACCGTAGCTTGTCCTGGTCGATGGCGAGCTCGATGCCGCGCTCGAAGTAGTCCTGGTCGCCGACGCGGCCCAGCTGGCGAAGCAGCACGGCCTTGTCGTCACGGGACACGTAGTTGATTCCGACGGCCTCGCCCAGCCCGCCCTTGACGGTCTTGGAAAGTTCGCGGATGTAGCCCTCGGCATCCGTCGTGTATTTGACCTCTTCATCCGCCACCCGGGAGGTGTTGACGGACACGAACGACTGGTCGCGGGCGACCAGCTTCGCTGCACGCTCCAGGGTCTCCGGGTCGAAGACGACGTCACCGTTCATCCACAGCACGCCACCGGGGGCGGATGCCCGCAGCGCGCGCATCAGGGACTTGGAGGTGTTCGTCTGGTCGTACTGCTCGTTGTAGACGAAGCTCGCCGCGGGGAACGCCTCGATGATGTGCTCGAGCTTGTATCCGACGACGATCGTCACCTTCGCGTTGTTGCCGAACGCGTACCCGATGTTGTCGAACTGCTGCTGCATGATGGTGCGGCCGTCGCTGAGTTCGGTCAGCGGCTTGGGCAGCGAACGACCGAGACGGCTGCCCATTCCGGCTGCCAGGATGACGATCTGCGTGCTCACGGGGTTCTCCTCAAATGCCTGTGTGTCGTGCCTGCGACCGGTGCGGTTCACCGAACGTTCGTGGAACGACTGTTGACTAGACACCTCGTTGTGCTCTACGTACGTTACCGGCGGATTCACCGTTCTTACAGGATTCACAGGGGCTTGTAGTCAATTTGTGATGAGTCGATCAGCGCGGCTCCCATTGCCCGGCCGCGTTGGTACGGTTGCTGTGTGGCCACCGAACCGATCGCACCCGAGACCCGGTACTCGCTAGAGGATGGCCTGGCACGTTTCGACACCCTCATCGACCAGCTGTCGTCTGCCCCTGAGGAGGACCCGGTGGACGCGGATATTGCGATCTCCGTCGAGGAAGAGCCACCCATTACGCGCGAGCCGATTCCCGAGCAAGCGCCGGCCGCCCCGGAGAAGTCGAGGGCAGAGCAGGAGCCGCTCACCAGGTCGGCAGCGCGCACCGGTGGCGATGTGGCGCTGCAGGTCACCGGCCTGCTGAAGTCCTTCGGTGACACGGTCGCCGTCGACGAGATCGACCTTTCGGTGCGCTCCGGCACGATCTTCGGCATCGTCGGCCCGAATGGCGCAGGCAAGACCACGACCCTGTCGATGATCACCGGCCTGCTGCGGCCGGATGCGGGCGAGATCCAGCTGGCCGGCACGGATGTCTGGGCGGACTCCTCGAAGGCGAAACGGAAGATGGGCATCCTTCCCGACCGGCTCATTCTGTTCGACCGCCTCACCGGGCGCCAGTTGCTGCACTACGCCGGGTTGTTGCATGGCCTCGACGCCAAGACCGCGCGGGCGCGCACCGCCGACCTCGTCGCGACTATCGGCCTCGACGAGGCCCAGCACCGGCTGGTCACCGACTATTCGGCGGGGATGACCAAGAAGGTCGCGCTCGCCGCGGCGATGATCCACGCCCCGCGCTTGTTGGTGCTCGATGAGCCATTCGAGTCGGTGGACACCGTCTCTGCCGAACGCATCATCGACATCCTGAACCGCTATGTGGCTGCCGGGGGCACGGTGATCCTGTCCAGCCACAGCATGGACCTGATCGAGCGCATTTGCGACGCGGTCGCCGTGATCGTCGATGGACGTATCCTGGCGACCGGTGCGGTGGCGGATGTCCGCGGCGACCAGTCCCTGGAGGAGCGGTTCGTCGATCTCGTGGAGACCAGCAATGCGGGGGAGGACATGGAGTGGTTGCGGTCTTTCTCCGACTGAGGCTGACGCAGCTCGCCAACTCGCTGCGCAGGCCCCCGGTGCATCTGCTCGGGCTGATGGTGCTTCTCGGCTACGCGGTCGCCGGCACCGTATTCGCGTTGGGCGCCGTGGACGACCTGCGCGTTGCTGATGAGGCTTCGGTCGGCAGCATGATCACCATCTGCGGTTCATTGATCCTTTTCGGGTTCCTGCTGATCCCGCTCTTCTTCGGTTCAGACGACCCGGCCGACCCGCGCGCCTGCGCCAGCACTGGTTTGCCCGCCGGCCGGGTTGCCGTCGGCCTGGGCGTTTCCGCTGTCATCAGCGTGCCCGCCCTTCTGCTGGCCGTTCTGGCCGCCTCCCAGATCGCGGCCTGGGCCGATCATCCGGGTGCCGCGGTTGTCGCCGTTTTCAGCGCCGTCATCATCCTCGCCACCGGAGTGCTCGGGGCCAGGACCGCCCGCTCCATCGCCGCGTTCTGGCTACACGGGCGGCGCGCACGCGAGACTGTCGGGCTGATTGTGGTCGGTGCGCTGCTGCTGGTCAGCCCCGGCCTGATCGGTATTGCCTCGACCGACTGGTCGACCCGCGAATCGCAGGAGAGGCTTGCGGATGTCGCATCGGTGCTTAGCGAGACACCGCTGGGAGCGCCCTGGGCGGCCCCTGCGCTGGCGGCCGGCGGCGACGCGTCCGGGGCCTGGTTGCTCCTGCTCTTCGGGCTGGTAGTTCTCGCCGTGATCTGGGCCGTCTGGCGTGTGCTGGTGGGTCGGATGATGGTCACTCCGCAGCGCCCGGACAGCGCCATTCGCACCACCGGGCTCGGCTGGTTCGCGATCATGCCCGGCAACCCGGTCGGGGCGGTTGCGGCTCGCAGCCTCAGCTACTGGATGCGCGACGGCCGCTACCGGCTGGCGTTGCTGGTCGTTCCCATCGTGCCGATCCTGTTGATCGTACCGCTGCTGATCGCCGGCGTCTGGTGGCAGAACCTCGCGCTAATCCCGCTGCCGGTGATGTGCCTGTTCCTCGGGTGGATGATCCACAACGACATCTCCACCGACAACACGGCGATCTGGCTGCACCTGGCCACTGAGACCTCAGGATGGGCCGACCGCATCGGCCGCACGGTTCCTCCGCTGTTCCTCGGAATCCCGCTGATTGCGATCGGCGCCCCGCTCACGGTTCGGTTGTATGGGGTTCCGGATGTCCTCCCTGCCGTTTTCGGGGTCAGTATCTGCCTGCTGCTGGCTGGGCTCGGAATCTCCAGCGCCGTGTCGGCCCGGCATCCGTACCCGACAGTGCGACCCGGGGACAGCCCGTTCGCGCAGCCGCAGTCGACCGCGTCGTCGCCTGGGCAGGCCCTGTCGTTCTTCGGAACGATTCTGGTCGCCTCACCCGTGCTGGCCCTGGCCGGTCTCGGGTTGGCCGTCGGTGAGGACTGGAATGACATGGCCCTCCTCGCCGGCCTGGTGGTTGGGGTCGGCGGCTACGTCCTCGGGGTGGGCGTCGGTGCTCGAGCGTTTGCCAAGCGCGCACCCGAACTGTTGGCGTTCACTCTTCGCAACTAGTTGGAGCCGCGCCTAAACTGGATGTCATGAGCGACACCGAACCCGGCGGCGGCACTACCATCCTCGAACGCGAACTTGAGGAACTCCTCGAGCAGGAGCAGGTTGATGAGGGCGACCACGAGCGCTACTCGCACTACGTGCAGAAGGAGAAAATCCTCAAGTCTGCGATGAGCGGGAAGCCGGTTATCGCCCTCTGCGGCAAGGTCTGGACCCCCGGCCGTGACCCGCAGAAGTTCCCGGTATGCCCCACCTGCAAAGAGATCTTCGAGAACATGAAGAAGTAGCCCGGCTGCCCCTCTCGTTGACTTAACGGGTGGCGCAGACCAATCGATGAGACGCGCACGGATATGAGCAAGCGAAGCACGGATCGGTGCGCGCTGCTACTGGTCAGACAAGAAACCGCAGGGCGAAGCTCGGCCAGGGTCGCGTCGAGCATCGCGAGCTACAGGTAGACGGTGGGGATCACGGGCTCGCCGCGTCCCAGGCGGAACGCCTCCTGGGGGAGTTCGGCGATGGCGGATGCCCGGTGCTCGCGGGCGAGCGCGGTTCCGGCCGGTCCGCGGTATCGTTCATCCGGCGTGCCATCGGTGACCAGCGGAACCAGCAGGGGGCGCCCGCCGTTCTCGGCCGGCTTTCCGATGTGGATCGTCTCCTCGACGGCCACGCCATCCTCGAGCGTGCGCACCGGGTACTTGCGTCCTCCGATGGTGATCTTGTTGAGCGACTTTTTCGCGACCGACTTCCATTCGCCGTCTGAACCCTGGCGGGCGACCAGCTTGTAGACCATACCGGCGGCAGGAGAGCCCGACCCTGTCACAACGGAGGTCCCGACCCCGTAGGAGTCCACCGGTGCCGCACGCAGCGCCGCGATGGTGAACTCGTCCAGGTCGTTCGTCACGGTGATCCTGGTGCCGGTCGCGCCGAGGCCATCGAGCTGTTTGCGCACCGCGGCCACCTGGCCCGGCAGGTCGCCACTGTCGATCCGGACCGCGCCGAGACCGGTTCCGGCGACCTTGACGGCCAGGTCGACGGCCGCCGTGAGGTCGTAGGTGTCGACCAGGAGGGTGGTTTCGGGGCCCAGGGCAGCGACCTGGGCGCGGAAGGCATCCTCTTCACTGTCGTGCAGCAGGGTGAACGAGTGCGCGGCCGTGCCCATCGTCGGTACGCCCCAGCTGCGGCCGGCCTCCAGGTTGCTGGTGGCACTGAACCCGGCGATGTAGGCGGCCCGGGCAGCTGCGACAGCGCTGTGCTCCCCGGTTCGGCGCGAGCCCATTTCGGCGAGGGGCCGTCCGTTTGCCGCGCTCGCCATGCGGGCGGCCGCGCTGGCCACCGCGATGTCGTAGTTGAGCACGCTGAGCACCAGAGTCTCGAGCACCACGGCTTCGGCGAAGCTGCCCTCCACGATGAGCAGTGGAGACCCTGGAAAGTAGACCTCGCCCTCCTGGTAGCCCCAGATGTTGCCGGTGAAACGGTAGTCGGCCAGCCAGTCCGCGGCCTTGTCATGCAGAACCCCGTTGTCCCGGAGCCAGCCGATTTCGGCATCGGTGAACCGGAACTGGTCGATCAGGTCGAGTAGGCGCCCGGTTCCGGCGACGACCCCGTAGCGGCGCCCGCCGGGCAGCCGCCGCGCGAACGCCTCGAAGACGCATTGCCGATCGTGGGTTCCGGCACGGATGGCGGCGTCCACCATGGTGAGTTCATAGCGGTCGGTATGCAGTGCGCTGGTCACCCGGCAAGCCTAACCAGTGCGAACACTAAACTGGACTGCGTGACTGACGCGCCGATCGGCATCTTCGACTCCGGGGTGGGTGGGCTGACGGTTGCCCGGGCCATCATCGACCAGTTGCCTGGCGAGTCCATCGTGTACGTCGGCGACACCGCGCACTCCCCGTACGGGCCCAAGCCGATCGCCGAGGTGCGCGGTTACGCCCTCGAACTCATGGACGATCTGGTCGCGCAGGGTGTGAAGCTGCTGGTAATCGCCTGCAACACCGCATCCGCCGCCATGCTGCGCGATGCCAGGGAGCGCTTCACCGAAGCCCACGGCATCCCGGTGGTCGAGGTGATCCAGCCGGCCGTACGTGCTGCCGTGCGCCAGACCCGCAACCAGCGCATCGGTGTGATCGGCACCCACAGCACCATCAAGTCGAACGCCTATGAGGATGCGTTCGCCGCGGCTCCCGACCTGGAGATCTTCACTCGGGCCTGCCCCCGTTTCGTCGAGTTCGTCGAGGCCGGCGTGACCTCGGGCGATGAACTCTTCGCGGTGGCCCAGGAGTACCTCCAGCCGCTCGTCGACGCCGACATCGACACGCTGGTGCTTGGTTGCACGCACTACCCGCTGATGTCGGCGGCCATCCAGTACGTGATGGGCCGGGAGGTCACTCTGGTCTCCAGTGCCGAGGAGACCGCCTACGACGTCTACCGCAAGCTGGTCGAGCACGGCCTGCAACGTGCGTCAGTCGCGCCCCCCACCTACACTTTCGAGGCGACCGGTGATAGCAAGAGCGAGTTCACCACCCTCGCCAGGCGGTTCCTGGGCCCCGAGGTCTCCACCGTCGACCTGGTGCATACGGGTGCCATCCACCTGCCGCTGACCACCGATTCGAACTGACCACCGACCACAACCGAAAGAGCAGACATCCAGCTATGACAGAACTCCGGGCCGACGGCCGCACCAACGACGCACTCCGCGACATCACGATCGAGCGCGGCTGGAGCGACCAGGCCGAAGGCTCGGCGCTGATCTCGTTCGGCCGCACCAAGGTGCTCTGCACGGCAACCTTCACCAATGGTGTCCCGCGCTGGATGGCTGGCAAGGGCAAGGGCTGGGTCACGGCCGAGTACTCGATGTTGCCGCGCTCGACCAATGAGCGGATGGGCCGCGAGTCGGTCAAGGGCAAGATCGGCGGACGCACTCACGAGATCTCCCGCCTGATCGGCCGTTCGCTGCGTGCCGTGGTCGACATGAAAGCCCTCGGTGAGAACACCATCGTGATCGACTGCGACGTCCTTCAGGCGGACGGCGGCACCCGCACCGCGGCGATCACCGGAGCCTATGTTGCCTTGGCGGATGCCCTGGACTGGGGGCGCGCGAACAAGTTCATTGCCCAGAAAGCAGTGCCCCTGATCGATAGTGTCGCCGCCGTGTCGGTCGGCATCATCGCTGGCACGCCTATGCTCGATCTGGCATACACCGAGGACGTTCGCGCGGAAACCGATATGAACGTGGTCGCCACCGGTCGCGGACTGTTCGTCGAAGTGCAGGGCACGGCGGAGGGTGCCCCGTTCGACCGCAGCGAACTGGATGCCCTGCTCGACCTGGCCCTGGCGGGTACCGTCAGCCTCACCGAGCTGCAGAAGGCCGCACGTCAGGCATGAAACTCGTACTCGCCACGCACAACGCGCACAAGGTGGAGGAGCTGCGCAGAATCCTCGGCGACCAGCTCGCCGGGATCGAGCTGACCGGGTACGACGGGCCTGAGCCGGTGGAGGATGGCAACACCTTCGAGGCGAATGCGCTGATCAAGGCGCGGGCAGCATCCGCGCACACTGGCCTGCCGGCGATCGCGGACGACTCCGGGATCAGCGTGGCCGCGCTCGGTGGCGCGCCCGGCATCCACTCCGCCAGGTACGCAGGCACGCGCGATGATGCGGACAACTACCGGTTGCTGCTGAAGAACCTGGGAGACAGCGAGAATCGGGACGCCGAGTTCGTCTGCGCCGCCGCGTTCGTCGACGGAGACTTCGAGCATGTGGAGCGGGGAGTCTGGTCCGGGACCGTGCTGGCCGGGCCGGTGGGTGTCGGTGGATTCGGCTATGACCCGGTTTTCCGGCCCGCCGGGCTCGATGTCGCGTCGGCAGAGCTGTCACCCGACGAGAAGAACGCGATCAGCCACCGCTCGCGGGCGTTCGCGGCACTGATGCCGGTGGTGCGGGATCGGCTGCGGTGACCCTCGCGGGGTGAAACCGATGGTAGACCTAGCAGGCTAATATTTCGGTATGCCGAAAATCTGGACCAAGATATGCCGAAACCTTCTGGTCGCGGCACTGGCGGTGGGCGCCGTCGGCTGCGCGCCCGCGGCCGAGTCGGACAACGGCAAACCGCTGGTGCTCACGACATTCACGGTCATCGCCGACATGGTTCGAGTGGTGGGGGGCGATGCGGTCGACGTCGAGTCCATCACCAAGGTGGGGGCAGAGATCCACGGCTATGAACCGACACCATCAGACCTGAAACGTGCGGCGGAGGCAGACCTGATCTTCGACAACGGGTTTGGTCTTGAACGATGGTTCGAGCCCTTCGTGTCCCGGATCGACGTCCCACATGCCGTCCTGACCGACGGAATCGAGCCGATCAGCATCCGGATCGGCGACTATGCCGGCCTGCCCAATCCGCATTCCTGGATGTCTCCGATGGCCGGCCAGCGCTATGTCGACAACATCGCGGAAGCGCTGACCGAGCTGGTTCCTGAGCAGGCCACGACCTTCGCTGCCAACGCGGCGGACTACAAAGGGGAACTGCAGGCGCTGGTGAACGAACTGACGGCCGTCGTTCAGGCCCTTCCCGACCAGCAGCGGGTTCTGGTGACCTGCGAGGGGGCATTCAGTTACCTGGCTCGGGATATCGGGCTGACTGAGGGCTATCTCTGGCCGGTCAACAGCGACAGCCAGGGAACTCCGCAGCAGATCAAGGCCGCTATCGAACTGGTGCGCGACGGCGATGTCCCGGCCGTGTTCTGCGAGACCACGGTGAACGACGAATCGCAGCGGCAAGTGGCACGGGAATCCGGTGCGCGCTTCGGCGGATTGCTCTACGTGGACTCACTCAGCGAGGCAGGGGGGCCGGTCCCCACCTACCTCGACCTGCTCCGCTACGACGTGGAGCTGATCGCCGAAGGGCTGTCGCAATGACCGGGCCCATCATTTCCATCACTGATCTCGAGGTTCGATATGGCACTGTCCAAGCGCTGCGCGGGGTGTCGATCGAGTTGATGCCGGGGCGGATCATCGGGGTCATCGGCATGAACGGGTCGGGCAAATCCTCTCTGTTCGCCGCGATCATGGGAACGGTGAAACTGGCCGGGGGGCGGGTTCGCCTCTTCGGCGGGGATCCCAGCCGGGCCCGACGGGGCAACCAGGTCTCGTATGTGCCCCAGTCGGAGGCCGTCGACTGGGACTTCCCGATCTCGGTTTCGGAGGTGGTGATGACCGGTCGCTACGGTCGCCTCGGGCTGACCCGCCGAGCCCATGCCGCCGACCGGGAGGCTGTTGCGAGGGCGATCGACCGGGTCGGGCTTGCCGAACTGTCCCAGCGCCAGATCGGAGAGCTCAGCGGCGGTCAGCGCAAGCGGGTGTTCGTCGCCCGCGGCATCGCCCAGGAGGCGTCGCTCATGCTGCTGGACGAACCGTTCGCGGGAGTGGACAAGGGTTCGGAGCACACCATCATCGAACTTCTGAGAAGCCTCGCCGATGAGGGCAGGGGCATCATCATCTCCACTCATGACCTCGCCGGAGTCCCCGAACTCTGCGATGAGGTGGTGCTGCTGAAGAATCGCGTGCTCTTCCACGGGCCACCAGAGGAGGCCCTCAGCGCGGACCGCCTGGCGATGGCATTCGGGTTGGAGCCGAGATGATCGACTGGATCCTCGAACCACTGCAATTCGATTTCATGAACCGTGCCCTGATGGTTACGGTGGTCGCCGCCATCACCTGCGCCATGCTCTCCTGCTGGCTCGTGCAGATCGGCTGGTCGCTGATGGGCGACGCCGTATCGCACGCAGTCTTGCCGGGGGTGGCGATCAGTTACATTCTCGGCTGGCCGTTCGCCGTCGGCGCCTTCATCTTCGGAGCGGGGGCGGTCGCCCTGATCGGGGGCGTGCGCGCGACGACGAAGATCAAATCGGATGCCGCCATCGGCGTCGTCTTCACCGCCCTGTTCGCGCTCGGCCTGGTGATCATCTCGGCGACACCGAGCCAGACGGACCTGGGGCACATCCTCTTCGGCAACGTTCTCGGAGTCAGCGACAGCGACATCTGGCAGGTGGTGCTGATCGGGG
Source organism: Homoserinimonas sp. (assembly GCA_040904805.1). GTDB lineage: Bacteria > Actinomycetota > Actinomycetes > Actinomycetales > Microbacteriaceae > RYN-87. The sequence goes on from JBBDSS010000017.1 coordinate 19,568, forward strand.
CCGCCGTCATCACGATTCTCGTGCTGAAACGCCGCGACTTCACCCTGTTCGCCTTCGATTCCAGCCATGCGAACGCCATCGGCATCAGTACCCGGTGGCTTTCCACGCTGATGCTCGGCCTGCTGGCAATGACGGTGGTCGTGGCGCTCCAGGCGGTGGGGATCGTGCTTGTCGTGGCGATGCTGATCACCCCGGGGGCGACCGCCTACCTGTTGACCAAGCGGTTCGACCGGATGCTCTGGCTCTCCGTGGTGGTGACCGCCGTGGCCTCGGTGGTCGGCGTCTACGCCAGCTACTACCTCGACGTCTCGACCGGTGGCGCCGTGGTGCTGGCCCAGGCGGCGGCCTTCGCACTGGCATACCTCTTCGGTTCGAGGGGCGGAGTCGTGACCAACTTGGTCCGCACCCGACGGGAGGTGGCGGGATGAACATCGTCGTCGAGGACTATGTCAAAGCGATTTACTCGCACACCGAGTGGCAAGGCGATCCGGTGACCCCGTCGGAGCTCGCCGCGAGGCTGGGTCTGGCTGCCTCGTCGGTGACCGAGATGGTGAAGAAGCTGGCAGCATCCGGCCTGGTGACCCATGTGCCTTATGGGGCGGTGACCTTGACCGAAGACGGCCGGAAGCTCGCCCTCAGAATGATTCGGCGGCACCGCCTGATCGAGACCTGGCTGGTCGACTCGTTCGGGTACAGCTGGGATGAGGTGCATGACGAGGCCGAGGTGCTGGAGCATGCACTCTCCGACCGCCTGCTCGAGGCGATCGCCGACCAGCTGGAGCACCCGGTCCGTGACCCGCACGGTGACCCGATCCCCTCGCCGGATGGCGTAGTGGTGCGTCCGGATGCCGTGCAGCTGGCGGTAGCTGCGCCAGGCCAGCACGGGCGGGTGGCGCGCATCAGCGATCGAAACCCGGAATTGTTGCGTTACCTGGATGTGGAGGGCATCCGATTGGACTCATCGGTGCAGGTGATCGAGCGCAAACCGTTCGGTGGCGCCCTGGCCGTGCGGGTCGACGGAATCGACCACGACATCGGCGACGAGGCGGCGTCCGCCATCTGGATGTCACTCGACTAGCGTTGACCGTGCCATGACTGACAATGAGATTCGCATCGAAGACCCTCTCGCCAACCGGATTGCCTCCGCGATCGAGCGGTACGGCGAGGACGGCCTCGTACGTCGGGCAGTGGGGCTGCTCCAGGGTCGCAATGAGGGAGAGGAGGTGCTCCTCTACCTCGGTGGCCGGCACGCCCGCGGCATCCTCGATGGCGCGCCCGCGCTCTACTGGCCCGAAGTGTGGGGCGCACGGGCGCTACTTCAGGTCTGGGACGACTCCGCGGCATCCGCCGTGCTGGACGGCGTGCAGAACCAGGCCTGGCGGGTGCGGGAGATGTGCCTCAAGGTGTGCGCGGTTCGTGAGCTCGGGGACGTCAAGGCGTTGAAGCGCAGACTGACCGACGAGAACCCGCGGGTGCGGGCTGCCGCTGCGCACGCGGTTGCCGTCGTCGGAAGCGCCGACGACCGCCCGCTGATTGAGGCGCTGCTGCGCGACCCGGAAAAGGATGTGCGGCGCGCCGCGGGAGAGGCGCTCAAGGCTCTCGCCTGAGCCAGGCCGAGCTACCTCGGGTCGTTGCCGCGGTCCTGGTCGAAGAGGGCTGGGTCGAGCGCGGCTTCTTCGGCCGTGAGCGGGCGAACCCCCTCGCGAATCGCCTTGCGGGCCTCCATGCTCGACCTCACGTAGTGGTACACAGTGGGGATGAGGGTGAGAACGACCGCGGTGAGCAGGATGAGGTCGATGTATGCGCGCACGAAGTCGGCGACCGGCGGAATGTAGCCGAGGAGGTACCCGACGAAGGTGAGCCCGGCACCCCAGACCATCGCGCCGATCAGGTTGTACAGCGAGTACTTCTTGTAGTTCATGTGGCCCACGCCTGCGGCGACCGGAACGAAGGTGCGCAGGATGGGCACGAAGCGGGCGAGGATGACGGCGAAACCGCCGAAGCGCACGAAGAACGCATTGGTGCGCTCCACATTCTTGCGGCTGAACACGCCGCTCTCCTTGCGCTCGAATATCTTCGGACCGAACTTGTGGCCGATTAGGTAGCCGGCCTCGCCTCCCAGGAACGCCGCAAAACCGATGGCCAGGCACACCCACCAGATGTCGATCTCGATGACCCCGGCGAAAGTGAGCAGGCCGGTGATGATGAGGAGCGTGTCCCCGGGGAGCAGGAACCCGACCAGCAGCCCGGTCTCCGAGAAGACGATGGCGCAGACGCCGACCAGCGCGAAGGCCCCGAAGCCGTTGATCAACAGCTCCGGGTCGAGCCAGGGGATGAGCGCGTGAGGCAACAAGCGGAAAACTCCAGTCAACGGGGCCGGGCGGAGATGTACCGGGTATAGCGGGCTGTGCTGTCCAAGAGTATCGGCTGAACTTCACCGAAGGCCTCGGGGTTAACCCCCATCTTCTGTACGGGAGAAGGGACTTGAACCCTCACGCCTTTCGGCACCAGAACCTAAATCTGGCGTGTATACCAATTTCACCACTCCCGCGGGACCCCCAGTTTAGCGGGTGCGAAAGATCGTGGCTCAGGACCCGAAGCTGCTGCAGGCATCCGCTACCACCTTGGGGAGGTCGAAGGCTGTGTGGATGCGCCAGGTTGCCTCGTCCGAACCGGGGTAGTCGAAGACGAACGGCTTGTCTCCGAGGGTGCCCGGCGCCGCGAGAGCCTGGAGCTTCTTCAGGTCGTCCGCGTAAGCGTCGTGGAGTGTGGCAATGTCCGCTGGGTCGATGCTGTCCGCCCAGGTCGTCTTCGAGTTGCCGAGGTCGCCGATGGTGTTCTCGAGGGCGGTGGCCAGCAGCCCCGCGTTCGTGGTGGCTTCCGCGAGGTCCTGGGTATCGAGGGCGGCCAGGTAATCGCTCAGCGCGAGCTCGGACGGGCACACTGCGGCAAGATACTCATCGCTTCCACCGGCACCGGCCGATTCACCGGTGCATCCGGTGACCGTAAGCGCGAGCGCGGCGACAGCCACGAATGCGATTTTCTTCAACGTCGTTCCCCCTGGTTGCTTGACGCGTTCAGCCTAAGGGAGAACCGAAGCTGTGTCAGCATTTTGGGGGACCCCAGAACGGGTATGGGAAACCGCCTGGCCCGAACGGGCCATCCAGGCACCGCACCTGAAATGGCCTGCGCTGGCGACGCGGTCAGGCGGCCATGCGACCGAGACTTGGTTCAGCCGGTCCCAACCAGGGAGCGGCAATCCGAGAAAGGACCGGCTCATGCCGTTCATCGAAGTCAACGTCATCAAAGACGTGTTCACTCCGGAGCAGAAGCGGGAGATCATCACCAGCCTCACCGACGCCATGGTCGGCATCGAGGGCGAGAACATGCGCCCTGTCACCTGGTGTGTCGTGCGTGAGGTGGCCAGCGGCGACTGGGGCATTGCGGGCAACGCCCTCACCACTGCCGACGTTCGCGCCCTCGCTGCCGGAGTAGGAGTCTGACCTTGTGGCAGCCACCCCCGGGTGACACGATTACGGGGTGTCCGTAACGCCTGGGGACCTGGCTGCTGCGAAGGCGGCCCTGAGAGCCGGCCGCTGGCCAGAGGCGGCGGCCGCGTACTCAGCGCTCGCGGCAGAAACCGATGACCCAGGGGCCCACGAGGGCCTTGCCCAGGCGACCTGGTGGCTGGACGACTCAGAGGCGACCCTCAGCGCGAGAGAAGCCGCCTACCGTGGGTTTCGCGCCATCGGCAACGATCATGGTGCAGTTCGCGCAGCGGCCGCCCTCGGCTACGACTCGATGCTTTTCAGCATGGGCGTCGCGGTCGGGCGCGGATGGTTGACCCGGGCAGCGGACTTGCTCGACGGGCGCTCCGACCTGGTCGAGGCCGGTTGGCTTGCGGTCAGGAAGGCCGAAGTCGCGCTCGGGGTGGACCACAACGCCACCGATGCCCTCGACGCGGCAACGACGGCGCAGCGGATCGGCCACGGCACCGCCGACGGGGACCTGGCCATCGTGGGGCAGGCTTTGGCCGGGCTTTCCCTCGTCAGGCTCGGTGAGGTGTCCGCTGGTATGCCGCTGTTGGATGCGGCGGCCACGGCAGCGACCGCCGGTGACGTGGAAGACCTGATGTGGATAGGTAAAATCTGCTGCTGGCTGATCACCGCCTGCCAGGAGGCTCACGATATAGATCGCGCCACGCAGTGGTGCGCGCGGGTGGAGGAGCTTTGCGAGCGACAGGGTCTGGCACCGCTGTTCGCCGTCTGTCGCACCCTTTACGCCTCCGTCCTGGTCGCCCAGGGCGATTATGCGGAGGCGGAGGCGAAGCTGGTCGCCGTACTGAGCATGCTCGAGGGGTCCAGGCGGGTCGGTCGACTCGACGCTGTCGTGCAGTTGGGGGAGCTCCGCCGCCGACAGGGCAGGCTCGCCGATGCCGAGTCGCTGCTGCGGCAGGGCGGCTTCGACACCCGTGCCATGACCGGTCTGGCCCAGGTCAAACTGGCCCAGGGGGATGCAGGACGTGCCTGGTCGATCATCACCGAGTTGCTCCGTTCCGTGCCGGCCGAACAACAACTGGAGCGGGTCGATCCGCTGGGGGTGGCCGTGGCGATCGGAGTGGCAACCGGGCATAGGGACGAGGCACAGGATGCTGCCCGGGAGTTGCGGGCCATCGCCGAGCGGATCCGCACCGACTTCCTGGTCGGGACCGCGTGCGCCGCCGAAGCACGGCTGAGTGAGCCCGCGGTGGCAGTCTCGCATTGGCAAGTCGCGATTCGGCGACTCCATGCAGCGAGCCTGCCTTTCGACGAAGCCGACAGCCGGATTGAACTCGCCGAGGTGCTGCTCGCCCTGGGCGACCGGAGCGGTTCCCGGGAGCACGCCACGCTCGCCCTGGAGGCACTCCTGCCCCTCCAGGCGGGCCTGGCGATCGATCGTGCCAGGCGCCTGATCCACCCGGACGGCCCCGGGCCGCTCACTCCGCGGCAGGCCGAAGTGCTCTGCCTGATTGCCCGCGGACTCACCAACGCCGAGGTCGGAGAGGCGCTGCACCTCAGCGAGCACACCGTCCACCGCCACATCGCCAACATCTACAGCGCCCTCGACCTGCGTTCGCGCGCTGCAGCCGCTGCCTACGCCGTCAACCGGGGACTGATCTGACCCCCTGTGGATAACTGGAGCGGACGTTGCGGCGATTGCCCCATGATTGCCGCATGTCGAAGGCTGTGGCGATCATCACCGACCGGGTGCGTGAGCGCATCCGCCTCGACGGTGTCGACCTGGCCGCGGACCGAACTCTCGCCGGCAGGTACGTGCACGATGAGGTCCAGCGCTACAGCGAGCATGCACTGGGCGGCTCCCTTCCGATGCTGGCCGACGAGCAGCAGGCGACACGTGATGTGGTCGCCGCCATTGCCGGGTTCGGGGTGCTCCAGCCATTCTTCGACGACCCGGAGGTCGAGGAGATCTGGATCAACGGGCCGAGCAAGGTCTTTATCGCCCGCAATGGCGTCCCCGAGCAGACGCCCCTCGAGCTGACCGACTCCGCGGTGCGCGACCTGGTGGAGCGAATGCTGCAGTCCACCGGCCGCCGGGTCGACCTTTCTTCGCCGTTCGTGGATGCCTCCTTGCCCGGCGGTGAACGGCTTCACGTGGTGATCCCGGATGTGACGCAGAAGCACTGGGCGGTGAACATCCGCAAGTTCACCCAGCGCATCAAAGACCTGCAGCACCTGGTCGAGCTCGGTTCGCTCAGCGTTCCGGCGGCGCAGTTCCTGCGGATGTGCGTGCTGTCCGGCCACAACATCCTGGTCTCCGGGGCGACCCAGAGCGGCAAGACCACGCTGCTCAACGCCCTGCTCTCCACCTCCCGGCCTACCGAGCGCATCGTCACGGTCGAGGAGACCTTCGAACTCGATCTCACCGCCAGGGACGTGGTGTCCATGCAATGCCGGCAGCCGAGCCTGGAGGGCACCGGAGAGATCACCCTGCGACGATTGATCAAGGAAGCGCTGCGGATGCGCCCCGACCGGCTGGTCGTCGGCGAGGTGCGCGAGGCGGAGTCGCTCGACCTGCTGATCGCCCTGAATTCCGGGCTGCCCGGCATGTGCAGCCTGCACGCCAACGGCGCCAGGGATGCCCTGTCCAAGCTGTCGACCCTGCCCCTCCTGGCCGGACGCAACATCGACTCGTCGTTCGTGGTTCCGACCGTCGCTTCCACTATCGACATGGTCGTGCATTGCGAACTCGAGCGCAGCGGCAAGCGACGCATCACCGAGATCGTGGCCCCGAGCGGACAGGTCTCCGGGCCGGTCATTGAGACCAGCACCATCTTCGCCCTGCAGGATGGCGTGCTGGAGGGGACGGGAAGCTACCCGGTACGGACAGCAAAGTTCCGGGCATCCGGATTCGACCCGGTCACCGTACTCGCGCGGGCGGCATCGTGACCCTGCTGATCGGTTGCGCACTCGGTCTCGGGCTGCTGCTCGCGGTCTCCCCGTTTCTCTGGCCGGCCAGCCTCCGACGGACCCGAAGCCGGCCACTGGCGGTCAACGCACTCGAACAGCGCCTCGCGCTCGCCGGGCTGCACTCTGTCAGCGTGCCCGGGCTGGTGGCCGTGTCCCTGGTGCTCGGCCTCGCGGCCGGCGCGGTCACCCTCGCGCTGGTCCCGGTGCTCGCCCTGGCCGTGGCCGCCGGGATCGTGGTGACGCTGTCACCGGCCGCCATTGTCAACTGGAGGGCCGCCGCACACCGCCGGGCGAACCGCATCCTTTGGCCCGACCTCGTCGACCATCTGGTCTCAGCGGTTCGGTCTGGTCTCGCGCTCCCCGACAGCGTCGTGACCCTGGCCCACAGCGGTCCGGAGCCGACTCGCGAAGCGTTCGCGGCATTCGAGCGCGACTACCGGGCCACCGCCAACTTCGGCGCATGCCTCGACAGCGCCAAAGCACGCCTGGCCGACCCGGTGGCGGACCGCATCCTGGAAACACTGCGGATGTCCCGCGAGGTGGGCGGAAGTGAGCTCACCACGGTGCTGCGCAACCTCTCCAGTTACCTCCGGCAGGAGACGGCGATCCGCACCGAGGTGGAAGCCCGCCAATCGTGGGTACTCAATGCGGCTCGGCTCGGCATCGCGGCGCCGTGGGTGATCCTCCTCATGCTGGCATCGCGACCGGAGGCTGCCGCCGCCTACAACACGGCGGCAGGCGCAGTTCTGATCGCCGCAGGAGCAGGCGTGACCCTGGTGGCGTATCGGGTCATGGTGGCCCTCGGCCGGCTGCCTGAGGAACGGCGGTGGTTTCAATGAGCCCGCTCGCCTCGTGGGCTGTGGTTCTCGGGGCGACGCTCGGGCTCGGCCTCTGGTCGCTGGTGAGTCTGGTTCCCCGCCTCGGGCGCCCGAGCCTGGCCAGTCGCGTCGCCCCCTATGTTGCTGACTTCTCAGATGGTGCCAGGGCGATGCTGCACCGCCGCACTGTCGACCCGCTACCGATCATCGGGGCCCTGGTCTTCCCCGGGCTGGACCGGGTCAGGCGTGGGCTCGGGCAGCTGCTCGGCGGGAATGCGACCATCGCGCTCCGGTTGCGCCAGTCCGGGTCCTCGCTCACCGTCGACGCATTCCGCTCCCGGCAATTGGCTTGGGCGCTCGGCGGTGCTGCTGCCGGCATCCTTCTGTCGATCGCTCTCGCTCGAAGCCAGCCGCTGCCGTTGATCGCCCACGGGTTCATCGTCGTGGTGCTGTCCGTGCTCGGCATCGTCGCTCGCGACTACCTGCTCCAGCGGTCTGCCGCGGCACGACTGGCGCGCATGGGGAGCGAACTGCCCACAGTGCTCGAGTTCCTCACCCTGAGCATGTCCGCCGGCGAGGGTGTGCTCGACGCGATCCGCCGGGTGTCGCAGATCAGCCGGGGCGAGCTCGCCACCGAGCTGGGCCGGGTCATCTCCGAAGTGAATACCGGCCTTCCGCTGTCCCAGTCGCTGAACCGGATGTCCGCCGGTGTGCAGCTGCCCGCCCTCACCAGGTGCGTCGAACAGATCACCGGAGCGCTGGAGCGCGGGACGCCGCTGGCTGAAGTTTTCCGTGCGCAGGCACAGGATTCGCGGGAAGATGCGAAGCGGCAGCTCATCGAGGTCGCCGGGAAGAAGGAGGTCGCCATGCTTATCCCGCTGGTGTTCCTCATCCTGCCGACCACCATCATCTTCGCGATCTTCCCGGGAATCCTCGTGCTCCAGGTCGGCTTCTGACCACCCGAAAACAAGAAGGGAACCACCGTGACCGAGAACACCGCAACGAACCAGCTGCCCAGAGCTCCGCTCGGCACTCGGCTCGCCAGCGCTCGACTTTCCGGCGAGCGCGGCGATGTGCCGGGCTGGGTCCTCATCACACTGATGACTGCCGGCCTGGTTGTCATCATCTGGAGCCTCGCCGGACCGGCGCTGAGCAGCGTGTTCGAACAGGCGATAGAACGCGTGACCGGGTTCTGAGCAGTCCGCATGAGATGGGGCAGGCTCGCTGACGACTCCGGCACCGCTGTTGCCGAGTTCGTGATGGTCGGCGCGCTGCTCACCCTGCTCACCCTGTCGGTGATGCAGCTGGGATTGGCCCTCCACATCCGCAACACCGTGCTGGATGCTGCGGCCGAAGGCGCGCGGTTCGCTGCCCTGGCCGACAACGAGCTGGCTGATGGTGTGGCCAGGACCCGTGACCTGATCACCGTCGCGCTCGGCCCCGACTATGCGGCGGACGTGACGGCGTCCACCGGCAGCTACCTCGGGCATCCGGCCGCCGCAGTCACCGTCCGAACTCCGCTGCCCCTGTTCGGCCTGGTCGGCGTCGACGACGGGTTGGAGGTGGTCGGCCATGCGGCAATCGAGACGCTGGACTGAGCGCCACCCCCACCCCCAGCACCACCCCCAGAAAAAGTGCCCGTTCCGGAGAATAGTGCCCGTTCCGCGGGGCACTATTCTCCGGAACGGGCACTTTGGCGGGGGCAACGAAGACGGTTCGGCGTCGCTCGAGTTCATCACCGCCGGCATGCTGCTGTTGCTGCCCCTGGTGTACCTGGTGCTCGTTATGTCGGCGGTCCAGGCCGGGGCGCTGGCCGTGGAAGGTGCAGCCCGCCAGGCGGCGCGGGTCTTCGTGCAGGGCGAGACAGTGGCAGCCGCGACCGCGCAAGCCGAACGCGCCATCCAGTTCGCGCTCGCCGACTACGGAATCGACGCAGCGGATGCGACGGTGAGAGTCAGCTGTGCGCCCGCCGAATGCCTCACCCGGCTCGGCACCGTCACCGTCGACGTCGGCGTCTCCGTGGCTCTACCGCTGGTGCCGCCCGGACTCACGGTGGACGTGCCGCTCGCGATTCCGCTGGAAGCCACCGCCACCCAGCAGGTGTCCCGTTTCTGGAGCGGGCGATGAAGCGCCGCGCCGCCCCGAATAGGCCAGACCTTTCCGACGAAACGGGCTCCACCCTGTTGCTCACCATCTTCTACGGCGTGCTCGCGCTGGTCCTGGTGCTGCTCGTGGTCGCGGCGACCTCGCTCTATCTGGAGCGCAAGCGCCTGTTCACCCTCGCCGACGGTGCCGCGCTTGCCGGGGCGGAGGCGTTCGAATTGAGCAGTGTCACTGTGACTCCGGATGGCCCGCGGCCGGTGCTGCGCACTTCGGTTGTCGCCGAGACTGTCGGAGACTACCTGGCCGTCGCCCCGCACTCTTTCGAGAATCTGGCCGTCGAGCGAGCGGATACGGTCGACGGTCGAAGCGCCACCGTGCAGCTGTCTGCCGACTGGAGACCACCGATAGTGTCCTTGCTGGTGCCGGAGGGCATCCGCATCGATGTCACCGCGGTGGCCCGCTCGGTCTTCTCGTAGGTGCGCCTCCTGGGCGGGTCAGGCTGCCTTGCTGTTGCCGAGAAACAGCACGGACGCACCGAGCCCGATCATCATGGTGCCGCCGGTCGCGCTGAGTCCGGACATCCGTTTCGGTGAGCGCCCGAACCAGTTGCGGGCGGCGCCGGCGAGTAGCGCCCAGATGCTGTCGCAGGTCAGTGCGACCAGCACGAATACCGCGCCGAGCAGCAGGATCTGGCCCGGGATGCCGCCGGTGGCGTGGTCCACGAAGAGCGGCAGGATGGCGATCAGGAAGATGATCGTCTTCACATTGGTGACCCCGACCAGGAACCCTTCCCAAAGAGTCAGCAGCGAACCACGACGGGACACAGCCGCAGTCGCGGCGAGGGCGCTGCGGTGGCGATGCCTGATCGCCTGCACCCCGAGGAACGCGATGTATGCGGCACCGAGCACCTTGACCACGGTGAACACCACGACGGAATCCTCAAGGATCGCGCCCAGGCCGAAGGCGATCGCCACGGTCACCACGAAGGCTCCGGCCGCATTGCCGACGACGGTGAGCAATCCGCCGACCCTGCCCAAGGATAGGGAACGGCCGATGGTGAACAGGACGCTCGGTCCCGGAATGAGGATCAGCGGGATGGATGCCAGTCCGAACGCGACGAGGTTGGCAGCAGGAATCATAAGCAATACTAACGCCGGTGCGGCAGGTACTTGGGAACGTAGCGCAGCAGGATCCCGGCGCCCAGGAACCCGATAACCCCCATCGTGGCAGCAGCGATCGGCAGGGCAGCGATAGCGGTGATGCCGGCCACGGCGAGGGGAGCACCGGCCGAGCCGATCCCGCTGGTGAAGCGCCAGGCACCCAGGAAGGGTGCCGGGTTCCGTTTGTCGGCCAGATCCGCCCCCAGGGTCATGAGGAGTCCGCTCCCGATGCCATTCGCCAGCGAGAGAAACACCGCGGCGGCGATGAACCACTCCACGTTCTGCGGAAGGTCATGGGTGAGCGAGAGGACCAGATGCCCGACACCCAGGCCGATCATCGAAGGCAGCCCCGTCCACAGCCTGCCCCAGCGGTCCATGATCTGGCCGCTGGCGTAGAACAGGGCGAAGTCCGCGGCGCCGGCGATTCCGATGATCAGCGCGGTATTCGCGTCACCAATGCCGATGCTCACGGCCCACAACGGGAGGATGACTGCCCTGCTCGCCCGCAACGCACCGGTCAGCGCCGCGCCGGCACCCAGCTTGGTGAGCACCCCGCGGTTCTGGAAGATGGTGCGGAACAGTCCGTGCGCCTCTCCGGCAACCAGGGCCTCGCCTTCGCGCATCCTCTTGCCGTCCGCCGCGCGAACCGTTCTCAGCGTGCCGAAGGCGGCGGTCGGGTCACGAACCAGGATCAGGATGCCTGCCGCGGCAAGGCAGGCGACGATGTGGATCCAGAACGCGGAAGCGACAGTCCCGAACAGGTGGATGGCTCCGGCCGTGATGAACGGGCCGATGAAGTACCCGAAACGGAATATGCCGCCCAGGCTTGACAGGGCCCGGGCGCGATGCGTGATCGGCACGAAGCTGGTCATGAATGCGTGGCGGGCGAGGGCGAACACCGCAGTGGCGAGACCGACCAGGAACACCCCGAAGCTCAGCGCCAGCGTGTTCGTCGACAGTAGGCAGATCACCAGGCCGATCACGCTGAGCAGTGCTGCGCCGATCATCGCCGGGCGCTCACCGATGCGACTGACCAGCCAGCCGCTGGGGATATCGCCGATCAGTTCGCCGATCATTAGGATTCCGCCGACCAGGCCGGCGATGGCGAGCGTGGCCCCCAGGTTCTCGGCGAACAGCGGGATGATCGGGATGATCGCCCCCTCACCGATCGAGAACAGCATTGTCGGAAGCAGCGCGGGCAACGCGATCGACCGCCAGCGGAATGGCGGCTCGGGGGTCGTGGTCACGTCATCAACCCTAGGCCGCTATTAAGGCCGTGGCGCTGGCCGGTAGGCTGGGCCGACATGGACGAGCTAGATCTATCCGGGCAGATAACCGCCCTCAGGGCCACCTTCAACGACATCCGGTCGGTGGTGGGCGTCGAGCGCCTCGAAACCGAGATCGCCACCCTGAGCGAGCAGGCCGGGGAACCCGATCTCTGGGATGACACCACCAAAGCCCAGAAGGTCACCAGCAATCTCAGCCACCGGCAGGCCGAACTGGCCAAGATCAACAGCATCGCCTCACGGCTCGACGACCTTGAGGTGATGGTCGAACTCGCCAATGAGGAAGGCGACGCGGATGCCGCTTCCGAGGCTCGCACTGAACTGACCAGCATCCAGAAAGTGCTCGGCGAACTCGAAGTGCAGACGCTGCTCAACGGCGAATGGGATTCCCGCCCCGCCGTCATCACCATCCGGGCCGGGGCCGGCGGAGTGGACGCCGCCGACTTCGCTGAAATGCTGCAGCGGATGTACCTGCGCTGGGCGGAACAGCACGGCCACCCGACACGAGTGCTCGACACCAGCTATGCGGAGGAGGCCGGCATCAAGTCGACCACCATCGAAGTCGATGCGCCGTACGCCTTCGGCACGCTCAGTGTCGAAGCCGGAACCCACCGTTTGGTGCGGATGAGCCCGTTCAACTCGGCGGGCAAGCGCCAGACATCCTTCGCCGCCGTCGAGGTCATCCCCCTGATGGAGGAGACCGAGGCGATCGAAATCCCGGAGAACGACATCCGGGTCGACGTCTTCCGTTCAAGCGGCCCGGGCGGACAGTCGGTCAACACCACGGACTCCGCGGTGCGCCTTACGCACATCCCCACCGGCACCGTCGTGTCCATGCAGAACGAGAAGAGCCAGATCCAGAACCGGGCAGCCGCCATGCGCGTGCTGCAGTCCCGGCTGCTCGTGCTGCAGCACGAACAGGAGGCGGCGACCAAGAAAGAACTGGCCGGCATCATCACCGCCAGCTGGGGCGACCAGATGCGCAGTTACGTGCTCGCGCCGTACCAGATGGTCAAAGACCTGCGCACCGAGTACGAGGTGAACAACCCGTCCAACGTCTTCGGCGGCGACCTCGACGGGTTCATCAACGCCGGTATCAAATGGCGGAAGCGCGACCAGTCGTAACGGCCCCGGCCTGTCGCTCCGGGCGAAATGCGGATGCATGCCTAGGCTCGGAGAGCCATGATTCGCCTTGACCACGTCACCAAGCTCTACCGGGGCAACACCAGACCCGCCCTCAACAGCGTCAGCCTCGAGATTCTCCGCGGGGAGTTCGTCTTCCTGGTCGGTGCGTCGGGCAGTGGGAAGTCCAGCTTCCTCCGGCTGGTACTGAAAGAGGAGAACCCCACTAAGGGGCAGATCCACGTGCTCGGCCAGAACCTGGGCCAGCTGTCCAGCCGCAAGGTGCCGTACTTCCGCCGCAATCTCGGCGTGGTGTTCCAGGATTTCCGGCTGCTGCCGCAGAAGAACGTGTTCGACAATGTGGCCTTCTCGCTGCAGGTGATCGGCAAGAGCAAGGGCTTCATCCAGGAGGCTGTGCCCGACGTGCTCAAGATGGTCGGCCTGGCAGGCAAGGCCAACAGGCTCCCGCACGAACTCTCCGGCGGTGAGCAGCAGCGAGTGGCCATCGCCCGCGCCATCGTCAACCGGCCGGCCATCCTGCTCGCCGACGAGCCGACCGGTAACCTCGACCCCTCGACCAGCGCCGGCATCATGACGTTGCTGGAGCGCATCAGCCAGAGCGGCACCACCGTCATCATGGCCACCCACGATGCGGGCATCGTCGACCAGATGAAGCGCCGCGTGATCGAGCTGGTCAGCGGGCAGATCGTGCGTGACGAACGGCAGGGCGGGTACCAGACGCAGGCTGTGCCGGTGCAGGCCTTCGGCTCGGAGGGCCCACTGTGAGGTTCGGACTGATCATGTCCGAGGTCGGAAACGGCCTGCGGCGAAACGTCTCCATGGTGATCTCGGTCGTTCTGGTCACCTTCATTTCCCTCTCATTCGTCGGGGCCGCCATCCTTCTGCAGATGCAGATCGGCGAGCTGAAGGGCTACTGGTACGACCGCGCCCAGGTCGCCGTCTACCTCTGCACGGCGACGACCGCGAGCGAGGCCTGCAACCTGACGGAGGCGACCCAGGCCGAGAAGGATGCTGTCCAGGGTGTCCTGGAATCGCCCCAGCTGGCTCCGATCATCGACCACTACGATTTCGAGAACCACGACGAGGCGTACGCCCAGTACCTCGAGTTCACCGACAGTGACGACGCCGACTTCATCACCCCTGACCTGCTCTCTGAGACGTTCTGGGTGAATCTGGTCGACCCGACCCAGTCGGATGTGCTGGTGGAGACGCTGTCTGGGCAGCCCGGTGTGGAAGAAGTCGTCGACCAGCGCAAGTACCTCGACCCGATCTTCGACGCGCTGAACGCGGCCAGTTTCACCGCCATCGGCATCGCCACGCTGATGCTCGTCGCCGCCGTGCTGCTCATCGCCACGACCATCCGCCTGAGCGCTTTCAGCCGCCGCCGGGAACTCGGCATCATGCGCCTGGTGGGCGCATCCAACCGCTTCATCCAGACGCCGTTCATCCTCGAGGGCGTGATCGCCGCCCTGATCGGATCGGTGCTGGCCGGCGGAGCGATCGTCGGCATCGTGCATTTCTTCGTGCAGGGCTATCTGGGCACGCTGATGACCACTACTTCCTTCGTCGGCATGGAGGAAGCGCTCGTCGTGGTGCCCATACTGTTGGGCATCGGGGCCGTTCTTGCTGCCCTGTCGGCCAACGTCGCGATCAGCCGCTACCTGAAGGTCTAGCGGCCGACAGCACAACGAGGCTGGCGTAGCGCTAGACTGGCTGGCTGCCTCGTATCGTATGAGGCCAACCAACAGGAGTGAATCGTGCCCAGGGAACGTGGACAGAACGTTGTCGCGTCGAACCGCAAAGCCCGCCACGACTACACCATCGAAGACACCTATGAGGCCGGACTGGTCTTGACGGGCACCGAGGTGAAGTCGCTGCGGGCCGGTCGTGCGTCCCTGGTCGACGGCTACGCGTTCATCGATGGCGGGGAAGCCTGGCTGGATGCCGTGCACATCCCCGAGTACACCGGTGGCACCTGGAACAACCACCCGCCGCGCCGCAAGCGCAAGCTGCTGCTGCACAAGGCGCAGATTCTGAAGATCCACAACAAGGTCAAGGAGGGCGGCTACACGCTGGTGCCGCTCTCGCTCTACTTCAGCGACGGCCGGGCGAAGGTCGAGATCGCTGTCGCCAAGGGTAAGCGCGAGTACGACAAGCGCCAGGCGCTGCGCGAACGGCAGGACAACCGCGAGGCTCAGCGCGCCATGTCTGCTCGCCGCAACCTCGGCGACTGACTTTCTCCAATTGGCCGTCCTTCGAGGCAGCTAGCCGTGCCGCGACGTCGTTCCGGCGATGGACTGCAGTATCGCGACGTGTTCGTCGAAAGCGCTCCGACCTTTTCTGCTCAGCCGCAGTCTGGTGCGCGGGTACTTGCCGACAAACCCTTTGCGCACGTCGACGTATCCGGCCTCTTCGAGGGTGCTCACTGCCTTGCTGAGGGCGGAGTCTGTGGCCTGCACTGTGTCCCGCACAAACCCGAACTCGGCTTCCTCTGACTCGGCAAGCACCGCCATCACCGAGAACCGCAGCGGTTGGTGGATCACCGGGTCGAGCCGGTGCCGGGGGTGCTGGTCAACCACGGTCGGCGTCCCGCAGTTGCAGGTGCGCGCCGACCAGCAACGGCACAGCCACGGCTGCAGCCATCGGCCACAAGAACCACGGGCCGAGTTCAAACGCGAGACCAAACGCAACCGCGATACCGAAGACGGCACCCCAGGCCCCAGTCGCGAGACCGAACTGCTTCGAGAACCCGAGCGGACTCACCTTCACAGTTGGGATGAGCCAGACAGTGGGCAGGGCGACCCAGGCAACGAAGGCGACCGTGGTTGCGACGATCGGCTGCACCCTGTCAGCGGGCAATAGTCCGAGTGCGAAGACGTACAGCGACGAGGCGGTAGCCATGCCGACTGACCAGATCGCGTAGTGGGCGGATGCGGCGGCGACGGATGCGCGCGCGTTGTGGCGCATGCTGAGGGTTTCGGCGGCTTCAGCTGCTGAGAGATCATGGTCCATTGGTGCATCCTTCGGGTCAGTCGTCCGCTCAGTTGAGCGCTATCCCGAAAATCTAGCAACTACTTTCCAATGTGGCAAGTACCTGCCGAGCTGTAGAACCACCGCCTGACTGAACTGCCTACCCGATGCGGATCAGCTTCTTGTTGACGAACTCGGCGGCGCCGTAACGGCCGAGTTCCCGGCCCATCCCGCTGCGCTTCACCCCGCCGAACGGCAGCTCCGCGCTGTCTGCGCCGACCAGGTTGACGTAGACCATGCCGGCCTCAATGCGGTTGGCGACCCGCAGGGCCTGCTCCGGGTCGGTCGTGAAAAGGTAGGAGCCGAGGCCGAACGGGGTGTCGTTGGCCAGCTCGACGGCCTCCTCCTCGGAACCCACTCGGTAGAGGGTCGCAACCGGGCCGAAGAACTCCTCGTGGAAGGCGTCGTTGTCTCTCGTGACATTGGTGAGAACCGTCGCCGGGTAGAAGGCTCCTGAGCGCTCACCCTTCACCTCGACGGTGGCGCCCTGGGCTTCAGCGCGCTTCACCTGTTCCTCGAGGTTCTCCGCTGCACCCAGCGATGAGAGCGGGCCGTAGTCGGCGCCCTCGATAGTGGGGTCGCTCGGCTGGCTGTTCACGATGGCGGCCGTGAACTTCTCACGGAACTCGTCGAACAAATCGTCGATGACGATGAACCGCTTCGCCGCGTTGCACGACTGACCGCTGTTGTCGAGGCGACCGTCGACGGCGGCCCCCACCGCAGCATCCATGTCGTCGGTGCTCAGCAGGATGAACGGGTCCGAGCCGCCCAGCTCGAGCACGACCTTCTTCAGGTTGCGCCCGGCTACCTCGGCGACGGCGGAGCCTGCAGCCTCCGAGCCGGTGAGGGAAACGCCCGCGACGCGCGGGTCTGCGATGATCTGCGCGACCTGATCGTTGTCCGCATAGATATTCGTGTACGCGCCGGCCGGGAAGCCGGCGTCACGGAAGATCTGCTCGATGGCGGCGGCCGACTCCGGGCACTGCGACGCGTGCTTCAGGATGATCGTGTTGCCGACCAGCAGGTTGGGTCCGGCGAAGCGGGCAACCTGGTAGTACGGGAAGTTCCACGGCATGACCCCGAGGAGAACACCGAGGGAGTTGGTACGCATGAACGCCGAGCCTTCTCCGCCGAGAAGCGGGATCGGCTCGTCCTTCATGAACTCCTGCGCGTTGTCCGCGTAGTAGCGGTAGATGTCTGCCGAGAAATCGACTTCGGCGAGGCACTGCTCGACCGGCTTGCCCATCTCGCGAACAATGATGGCCGCCAACTCGTCACGGCGCTCCTCGTGCAGGTCACCGGCCTTCCGCAGCATGGCAGCGCGGTCGTCGACTGACGAGCCGAGGGACCAATTGCGGTGGGCGTCGTGCGCGGCGGCCACCACCTTCTCCAACTGCTCCTCCGAAACCTGGGGGAATGTCTGGACGGTCTCGCCTGTGGCGGGGTTGACAACGGCATAGCGGCTCACGAGCCATCTCCTTTCGCTTCTCGGGCAGCGTTGCCCGAAACTGTTCAGTACGAGCTAATCACGTCTGGAAGCCCGGTGGCGACCGCGGACGCGGCCGTTCTCGACTGCTGGCGCATCCGACTTCGATGACGTAGACTGGGGGGCTGCCCCAGGGCGGCTTGGTAACTCAACAGCGTGCGATAGTGACTAACTCTTCACAGGGTTGCATGGGGATGATCGGTTTCGACACTGCCTGCGCAATTGTGAGAAGCGGGTCGAGGATGCAGCCTTATCTCGTTAACGACGGTTGCAAACTATAAGTGCCAATAAATCACGCACTGACTTCGCCCTCGCTGCCTAAGCGAGCGCACTAAAGAAGTCCGTCAGTCCGGGAATGCTCTCTACCCGGGTGCTGGCGTTATCTAGAGAGATTGCTTCGTAGAGCCGCCAGGGGGCTACGAGGGACTCAAACTCTGGCTGGGCTTGTCGGTTTAGCTGTTAGTGGTGAATTCCGGAGCCGAGTAGAACGATTTCACTGACTACACCCGTAGAAGGCACATGACCACAGCAGTGGACCGGGGTTCAATTCCCCGCATCTCCACCATCAGTTGCTATCGCACGCTGTCTACCTGATAGGGGCTCCGCAGTGCGGGGCCCCTTTTCATTCATTCCGCATGCGTGATTGCTAGCCGGGGACCGCGACGCTATCGGTCGTTTGCGTTCTCCTCGGCGAGGTCCCGCCACTCGGCAAGGGTGTCACCCTCGATGGCCTGCCTGGCCTGGTCCACTTCGTCCGGCGTGACGAGACCTTCCGCCACGGCGGCTTCGATGTCCGCGGTCGACAGGAGCAGGGCGGCCAGCACCACGCCCTCAGCGCTGACCGAGTCGCTGACCGGAAGGTCGTGCGCTGAACTCACGCCGTTGCTGCAGCCGGCCAATGCCAGGCCGGCGGCCAGGGCCACGGCGGCGACGAGAGGTCGCGATGGGCTCATCGGCCCTTCTTGCCGTTCCCGTTGCCCTTGCCCTGCGACTTGTCGGCCTTGTCGGGCTTGTCAGAACTGTCGGGCTTTCCGCCCTTGTCGTGCTTCGGTCCGCCCTTCGAGTCAGAGGTGTCGTCGGTGGCGAACAGGAGCTCTTCGACCGGCTCCCCGGTCTTCCTCTCCAGCTGCACTCGAGCGCGCTCCAGCCGGGCGGCAGCGTGCTCGCCCTGGCGCTCAAGCTTGGCCAGCGCCGTGGCCTGCTCCTCTTCCGGGAGCGCCGAGATGTCACCGACCTTCGCTTCGTGCCTGGCCAGCCAGGAGGTGACGTGGTTCACCTTCATCTCGTAGGCGAATTGGTGGGCACACAGATTGGAACCGGCTTCGGCGGCCTCACGGCATTCGGCGAAGTCTGCCTTGATGACATCGAAGGCAGCATGCCATTCGGCAGACACGTCGCTCCACGCTTCACCCTGCTCGTCCAGGCCATCAGCGAGTGCTTCCTCGACCTCGGCCTCATCGACGGATTCTTGATCGCCCACCGCTTCTTCGGCCAGTTCTTCAACGTTGAGCGAGATCACTCCGGCTTCCAGCGCCTCGGAGACTGCACCCTGCAACGCGGCGGCCAGCTCCGGGTTCTCGGTCGTGGCGCCCAGACGTTCCAGGGTTGCCCCGGTGATCCAGGCCGCGACCTCGTCGTCTGTGGCGGCGCTCGCTGGAGCTGCGCCCAGTGCTACTGAACCGACCACAAGGGCCAGTGCGATTCCGAATGGTCGGAGCATTCCCCACGACTTCATAATTCCCCCAGAGATGACGATTACCCGGAGCGTATCACCCCACCGGTCCCGCCCGCGGGGGTAGACAGATCTGTCTGTGTCGGTCAGAGCGGATGCCGGCCGTTCGGGTACCGCGGAGCCCGCCGTGGCGGGGGAGGAGGCACCTGTTTCGCGGCTGTCACCTCATCAAGCCGGATCGCGACCAGGCCGTGACGGGTCTCCACCACGCATTCGCTGTCGCTGCATTCCCGCAGATAGCCGACCGCATCGGTGAAGCCTCCCTCGATGCTCTTGCGCACCGTCATCCGGCTGCCCAGTGGCGCGCCCCTGATGAACTCGACCGGGTCGGACATGCCCTCAGCCTAGGCGCGGTCATCGAGCGCGGGTCGCCCGGCCGCGGGCGCCATTCGGCTAGCGCTCGGAAGAACGACCCGCGCTGGACGCGCGTGCGCCGGTCACTGGGGCTCGATGTCAATCCACTCGTCGCCGATCGGCTCGACAGTGCTGGCGCCCGAGGTTATCCCGGACACGAGCGCGGCAAGGGTGGCGCGGTCGTCCGCGGCCATCCGGAGCACTGCCGTCCGGCCGTAGTCGGTGCCGAGGATGGTGACACCGCGCTGGCGCAGTTCAGACTCGACGCGACCGGCATCCGCGTGCGGCAGCGAGAGGCTGAAGAGTTCACGCCGCTCACGCTGTACCACCAGTCCGCCGACCATCGCGTCCTCGATGGTGGTGAGTACGGCATCGGAGTATGCGCGCGCCAGGCCGCCGGCGCCGAGCAGGGTTCCGCCGAAGTAGCGCGTGACGACGGCGACGCAATCGATGAAGCCCCGGCCGCTGAGCGCCTCGAGCATCGGGCGCCCGGCGGTTCCGGATGGTTCGCCGTCGTCGTTCGAGCGACGCACCTGATCGGGTGCCGATGCCGGTCCGAGCACGAACGCCGAGCAGTAATGCCTCGCGCTGAAGTGCTCCCGCCGGGCGTCGTCGACGACTGCTCGTGCGGCGTCCTCAGTCTCCACCCTGACCAGTTGGCACAGGAATCGGGACCTCTTGACCTCGATTTCGGAGTCGACCCGCGTGGCCACTCCGCCGCGCAGGGTCCGCTCAGCCCCGGGCATCGTCTGAGCTGATCAGCAGTTGGCCCTCGGCCACCGAGTCCGGGATGACATCGCGCTCGATGGTCGTTGCCAGCGGGACCTCCCTGACGAACAGCAGCAGCACGAACGCGGCCAGCGACAGGGGGACCATGTACAGGAACAGCGGAGCCAGCGCGTCGTTGTAGGCGAGGTCGATGATTTCGCGCAGCGGGTCTGGCAGGTCCTTCACGGCCCCCGGGGTGAGCGAGTTGATACCGCCGGCAGGAGTTCCACCGGCAGGCAAGCGCTCCATGAGCAGGTCGCCGAGTCTGGTGGCGAACAGGCTTCCGATAACAGCACTGCCCAAGGACGCGCCGATCTGACGGAAGTAGTTGTTCGACGCGGTCGCCGTCCCCACCTGGCTGTTCGGGAACGAATTCTGCACGATCAGCACCAGGATCTGCATGCTCGTGCCGAGGCCCACGCCCAGGATCGCGATATAGGTGCAGAACAGCCACAGAGGCGTGTCGGGGGTGAGGGTGCTCAGCAGCACCATCGCGACGGCGACGATGAGCGAGCCGGCGATGGGCATCCACTTGTACCTGCCGTATTTGCTCACCAGCACACCGGTGGCAACGGAGGTGATCAGCAGCGCAGCCATCATCGGGATCATCAGCAAGCCGGCCTGGGTGGCATCCGCGCTGAAAGTCATCTGCAGGTAGGTGGGGAGGTAACCGATCGCACCGAACATGCCGACACCGGTGAGCAGCCCGGCAATGGTGGTGAGGTTGAAATTGCGGTCCTTGAACAGGCTCAGCGGAATGATCGGTTGGGCGGTCTTGCGTTCGACCAGGACGAACGCGATCGCGGTAATCACGGTGACAACGATCAGGCCGATGATGGTGATCGAATCCCAGGCGAAGTCCTTGCCTCCCCACGACGCCACCAGAACCAGGGCAGTCGTTGCGACGGCCAACAGAGCCATGCCCCAGCCGTCGATCTTCACCTTGCCGGCGTTGCGCTTCGGCAGGTGCAGGAAGTAGACGGCGGAGGCGAGGGCCAGGATGCCGAGAGGGATGTTGATCCAGAACGTCCAGCGCCAGCCGATGCCCTCGGTGAACCAGCCACCGAGCAGTGGACCGGCAACGGATGAGACGGCGAAGACGGCGCCCATGACGCCCATGTACTTGCCGCGCTCGCGAGCCGGCACCACGTCGGCGATGATCGCCTGGGCGAGGATCATCAGCCCGCCGCCGCCGAAGCCCTGAACTACCCGACCGATGATGAGCATGTTCATGTCGCCTGCCAGCGCGCCGACGACGGAGCCGGCCATGAACAACAGGATCGCAGCGATGAGCAGGCTCTTGCGTCCGATCAGGTCGCCGAGCTTGCCGTAGATGGGCATCGTGATGGTCGACGCCAGAATGTAGGCGGTCATGATCCAGAGCATGTTCTCGACGCCGTTCAACTCGCCCACCATGGTGGGCATGGCGGCGCTGAGCACGGTCTGGCTGAGGGATGCGAGCAGCATAGACAGCATCAATCCGATGAAGAGCAGGATGAGGCCGCGCCTGGATTCGTGCGATCGAGCTTGTGGAACCTTGGTGGTTGTGGTCATTGGATGCGTGAAGCTACCTCTCTGAGGGTGGAAAGCGATTCCTCGAGCGCACGGTCGTCGTACGCCACGGTCGAGGACAGCGGGGGGGACGTCGCGACATTTCGGATGGCGATGCGGATGCTGCTGGTGGCCAGCATGACGAGCATCTGGGCAGAAGCCAGATGATCGGTGAGGTCGCTGAACGTCGGGTGCGTGCGCATCCGCTCCGCGACGACGGGCGCGATTCTCTGCTCGACGGCGACGACCCGTGTCATTTGGCGTTGCAGCAGCTCCGGGTACTGGCGCAGCAACTCCCGCCGGTCACGCATGATGCCGTGATCGGTGGGAGAGGAAGAGAACACATTGCGCATCAGTTGCACGAGCTCTCCCAACAGGTCGGTTTCGTTCGAGTCTGCGAAGTCGGCCAGCTCTTCGTCGGTCGGGAGGGCCTCGTGGAAGCCGAGCATGGCGTCTTCCTTGCTGGGGAAGTAGTTGAAGAACGTGCGGGCTGAAACGCCGGCTTCGGTGCTGATCTCAGCAGCTGTCACGTTCTGCGGGCCATCGGCAAGCGCGCGTTCCACAGCGATGCGGTGGATGGCCTCCCGGGTCGCGCGCTGCTTGCGTGCCCGAAGGCCATCATTGACTGCCATTGCTTGATTCTTGCACAGTCTGCAATTTTGCACAACTGCAATTTCCTTGCCGGGAGCCCAGCATAGGATTGCCCCTTGATGACTGACAACACACCTGACCCGAAGCACGCAGACCGAATCCGCTGGGAGGCATTCGCGGTCTGCGCGGCCGTCGCATCACTCACGATCATGGACCTGTCCAAGATCAATGTCGGGCTGCCGACTATCGAAAACTCCCTTGGCGGCGGACCAACCGAGTTGCAGTTGATCGTCGCCGGCTACGCCCTCGCCTTCGGCCTGGCACTGGTGCCAGCGGGTCGGCTCGGCGACATCGGCTCGCGCAAATCGATGTTCATCATTGGTCTCACCTCGTTCACCCTGGCCAGTGTCTTGTGCGCACTCGCGCCGACCATCGAGCTGCTCGTCATTGGGCGCATCCTGCAGGGTGTGGCCGCCGGAATCCAGATGCCACAGGTCCTCGGCCTCATCCAGCACCTGTTCCGGGGTCAGGAACGAGGCAAGGCCTTCGGGCTGTTCGGCGCGATTATCGGCCTCTCCACCGCCTTCGGGCCGACCCTTGGAGGACTCCTCATCGCCGTCGGCGGCGAGGCTGACGGTTGGCGGCTCATGTTCTGGATGAACGTGCCGCTGGGCATCCTGGCCCTGCTCTTCGCGATCAGGCTGCTGCCCAGCGACCAGCAACACGAGTCCGCGAAAACTGAACTCGATATCGTCGGCATCCTGTTGCTCGGTGCGGCAGTCTTCAGCCTGATGCTCCCGTTCGTGCTCACCACGGGTAGGCCGGGCGACGATCCGAACCGCTGGTTCTGGCTGATCGGGTTTGTTATCGCCGGCGTCCTGTTCGTCCTCTGGGAGAAGAACTTTCTGGCCAGGGGCAAGTCGCCGGTCATCCGGTTCAGCCTGCTGAGGCTGCAGTCGTATCG
Source organism: Homoserinimonas sp. (assembly GCA_040904805.1). GTDB lineage: Bacteria > Actinomycetota > Actinomycetes > Actinomycetales > Microbacteriaceae > RYN-87. Next base: position 43,021 of record JBBDSS010000017.1, read on the forward strand.
CAACGGCATCCTGGTGGCCAGCGCCTACTTCGCGGCGATGCCGGCCATCTTCCTCCTCACGACCCTGTACCTCCAGCAGGGGCTCGGCCTCGCTGCGGTGTTCGCTGGCATGGTGACCATCCCGTTCGCGCTGGTCTCCGCCTACACCTCTTGGATCGGCGGGCGCCTGGTCAACCAGTACGGGCGACGTCTCGTGCTGGCCGGGCTTGCGCTGGTCTTCACCGGCTTCGCACTCGCCCTGCCGATCTCGGCCTACAGTCCGACCGAGCTTGTGCCGTGGCTGCTGTCGGCGGCGATGATTCTCGCCGGCGCCGGCGGTGGGTTCGTGATCTCACCGAACCAGACCCTGACACTGCGGGATGTTCCCGTCGTCCAGGGAGGGGTAGCCGGTTCCGTCGCCCAGGTCGGGCAGCGTGCTGGTACGGCGATCGGCGTCGCAGTGGCCACGTCCACGTACTTCGCCACCATCTACCGCGAGGGTGGTGCACCAACCGAGGTGGTGTACGCGGATGCGTTCCACAACGGCCTCTATGTCGCCCTCGGTTTGATCCTGGCGGCGCTGGTATTCGGCGTGCTCGACCTGAAGAAGCCGGCCGGCGAGAGGCTGGCCCGTTAGGACGTGGTGTCTGCCTCGCCAGCCGCTTCCGCAACCCGCTCCGCACCCTTGTCTTCGAGGGAGTATGCGGTCTGCGCGGCCGAATCGAAGGCGTAGCAGAGGATCTCGCGGTCACCCAGCTCCCAGCTGGCAGCGGAGGGCACGAAGAAGTTGTACCCGAGAGTTCCGGCTTCTTCAAAGGGGACGCCGATGAACTCCTCGAACGCCGGAAGGCAACTCGTGAACCCCTCCATCATGACGGCGTCATCTCCGGGGAAAGCTTCGCCATCGAGTTGGATGCTGGCGATCGCCTCATTGTCGTGATCGAGCGTACAGTTCTCCCGCGGCACATCCACAACGGCATCATCGTCGCTGGAGATGCTCACTGTGGTGTTGAAGCAATCGCCAACCGTCAGTGTGTGGGCGTCATTGCGCTCGGGCAGAACCTGGTCGACCACGCCAGAAAGCTGGCTGCAGCCGGTCAGGGCGACGGATGCCGTGAGCACCCCGAGGGCCAGAGCGCGGGACGCGCGCACGGAGGAGATCACAGTGGGCTCGGTTCTTTCTGACGGTGCAGGCTGGTGACAGGTCGCTTCATCCTATTGAGGTTTCGGCAGTTTGTCGGTCAGCCACCCGCCAGAACACCCAGAACGGCATCGTGCAGCAATGAATTGGTCGCCAGCGCCGAGCCGTGCCAGGGGCCGGGCTCGCCCTCCATCGAGGTGAACCGCCCGCCGGCCTCCTCGACAATCGGCACCAGGGCCGCCATGTCATAGGGCTTCAGGTCGTACTCGCCAGCGACATCAATGAGACCTTCCGCGAGCATCATGTACGACCACATGTCACCGTAGGCGCGGGTGCGCCACACCTGGCGGGACAGCGCCACCAGCTGGTCGAGGTGGCCGTGCTGGTCCCACTGCTGGATGCTGTTGTAGCTGATCGAGGCGTCGGCCAGCCCGGAGACACCGGACACGCGGATGCTCCGCTCGCCGTCCGCGTCGCGCACCCAGGCACCGCCGCCGGTCGCCGCCCACCAGCGTTTGGCCAGGGCCGGGGCGCTGACAACGCCCACCACCGGGACACCGTCGATTGCCAGGGCGATGAGCGTCGACCACACGGGAACACCGCGGAGGTAGTTCGCTGTTCCGTCGATCGGGTCGATGATCCATTGCCGCGAAGAATCCCCCACAGTGCCGAACTCCTCACCGAAGATCGAGTCGTCACCGCGTCCGGCGGCGAGCTGCGCGCGGATGGCCTGCTCGACCGCCCGGTCAGCGTCGGTGACCGGCGTGTGGTCGGGCTTGGTGGTGATCTCGAGGTCGAGACTGCGGAAGCGATCCGCTGAGATGATGTCGGCGGTGTCGGCCAGCTCCTGGGCGAATGCGAGGTCGGCGTCGAGGGAGAAGTCAGGCACGACTCAAGGTTATCGGCCCGGGGTTCGAGATGCAGGTATCAGCCAGGGCGTGCGCTCAACTGGAAAGGGACGCCAGCAGCCGCTGGAACGAGTCCAACCGCAGCTTCCCGATCTCGCCCAGCTCACCGGCAGCAACGCGTTCGGCCATTTCGCAGTCCGGCGCATCCGGCAGGTGGGTGCAGCCACGCGGACAGTCCTCAGCGATTGCAGCCAGGTCGCTGAAGGATTTCAGGATGTTCGATGCGTCGACGTGCCCGAGGCCGAACGAACGCACACCCGGGGTATCGACGATCCATCCTCCGGCCGCCCGGTACGAGATGGTGGACGAGGAGGTGTGGCGGCCGCGACCGGTCACCAGGTTCACTCGCCCGATGGCCCGGTGAGCCTCGGGGACCAGCGCGTTCACCAGCGTTGACTTGCCGACGCCGGAGTGGCCGACGGCGACAGTGGTGTGCCCGGTGAGCAGGGCCTTGATCTCGTCGGTGGGCATGGCGCCGTGGCCGCTGGTGACCACGGTGATGTCGAGGGCGGCGAAGTTCGCCAGAAAGTCTGTCGGATCCTTCAGGTCGGTCTTGGTGATGCAGAGGATGGGGGAGATCCCCGCGTCGAAGGCTGCGACCAGGTATCGGTCGACCAGTCGCGGTCGTGGCTCCGGATCCGCGGCGGCCACCACGATGAGCATCTGGTCGGCGTTGGCGACGATGATGCGCTCCACCTCATCGGAGTCGTCGGCGCTACGACGCAGCACGGTCGTGCGGGGTTGGATGCGCACGATGCGGGAGAGGCTTCCCTCGGCGCCCGACGTGTTGCCGACGACGTCGACGCGATCACCCGTGACGATCGCCTTTTTGCGGAGTTCGGATGCGCGGGATGCCGTGGCCTCCCGCTCATTCGGCTCGCCTTCATCGATGAGCACGGTGTAGCGCCCGCGGTCAACGGTGAGCACACGCCCGGTCACCGCGTCACTGTGCTCTGGGCGGATCTTGGTGCGTGGCTTGTTGCCCTTCGGGTTGGGACGGGTGCGCGCTTCGTAGTCGGCGTACTTGTCGTCCTCGTCGTCGACCTCGGTCAGCCAACTCATGTCGCCCGGGTCGCTCTCAAATGAGGTTCATCGGGTCGCTGGTTTCTGCGCCGATGCCCAGCAGGGACCGGCGCCACAGCTCGGGGAACTGGGGCAGGGTTTTGGCTGTGGTGGTGATGTCGTCGATCTCGACGCCGTCGACTGCCAGGCCGATGATCGCGCCGGCGGTGGCCATCCGGTGGTCCTCATAGGAGTGCCAGAGTCCGCCATGCAAAGGAGCCGGCTCGATAGTCAGGCCGTCCTCGAGTTCGGTGACCGAACCTCCGAGCGCGTTGAGCTCCGCGGCAAGGGCAGCGAGGCGGTCGGTCTCGTGGCCCCTCAGGTGGCCGATCCCGGTGATGCGGCTGGGGCCGTCCGCGAGTGCGGCCAGGGCGACCAGCGCCGGGGCGAGTTCTCCGCCGAGACCCAGGTTGATCTCGACACCGTTGATACCGGTGCCGCCGATCAGTCCGGCACCGCCGTCGACGGTGAGGCTGCCGCCCGAGCGGCTCACCGTCGCTCCGAAGAGGGGAAGCAGCTGTTCCAGGTGCGCGCCGACCTGGGTGGTCGCATCCGGCCACCCGGTGATCGTCACGGTTCCGCCGGTGATGAGGGCGGCGACCAGGAACGGTGCGGCGTTCGACAGGTCAGGTTCGATATCGACGGATCCGCCGGAGATGGTTCCGGTCGCGACCGTCCACTCTCCGGGTGCCGGGCTGGTGACGTTGACGCCTCGACCGGTGAGGGTCGCGACCGTCATCTCGATGTGGGGAAGGCTCGGCAGGGTGTCGCCGGTGTGTGTCAGCTGCAGCCCATTCTCGAAACGGGCCCCGGCCAGCAGCAGCCCGGAGATGAACTGGCTGGACTGGGACGCGTCGATCTCGATGGCTCCGCCGGCGACGCTTCCCGTGCCGTACAGGCTGAACGGAAGGCTGCTTCTGCCGTCGTCGTTGACGTCGACGCCGAGTGCTCGCAAGGAGTCGATCGTGGTGCGCATCGGGCGGCGACGGGCCGACTCATCCCCGTCGAACGCCACCGGGCCGAGCGCCAGCGCTGCTACCGGAGGCACGAACCGCATGACAGTGCCGGCCAGGCCGCAGTCGATGAAGGTTCCGCCTTCGAGCTCACCGGGCGTGATCAGCAGATCCGGTCCGTACGGGCCCTGTCCGGTCTCCTCGATGATGACGCCGAGGGCGCGCAGCGCCTGCATCATGAGGGCAGTGTCCCTCGAGTGCAGCGGCGAACGGAGGATCGACGTCTCAGTGGCCAACGCCGACAGCACCAATTCGCGATTTGTCAGCGATTTAGAGCCCGGCAGTGAGAGCTCGGCGTTCAGCGGGCCGGATGCCGTGGGGGCCGCCCACGGTCCGTCGTCGACGACCTCGACCAGGTCGTCGTTCTGATACGGGTCGAATTCGGGGTTGGAATATCTGGAGATCAACATTGGTTACCAGAGTATCCGCAGTCACCTCACGGCAGGAGAATTGTTGTCCGCCATACTCGAGATGCACCGCCTCGACCGACCCGGTGTGGGCTCTCCAGACGCTCCCCAGCGCGGGCAACTAAGCTGGTCGGCGATGACGAACACGCCTGAAAACCAGACTCCGAGCGACGCTCCGGCCCCTGCCGATCCCGCAAGCGCTGAGCAGAGTCCGGAAGAATTGCGCGCGCTCTTCGAGGAGCAGGCGCTTCCGTACATGGACCAGCTCTACGCTGCTGCCATGCGCATGACCCGCAACCCCTCGGATGCGGCAGACCTGGTGCAGGAGACCTTCATCAAGGCTTTTTCCGCCTTCGGGCAGTACACCCAGGGGACGAACCTGAAGGCCTGGCTCTATCGCATCCAGACCAATACGTTCATCAACACCTACCGCAAGAAGCAGCGGGACCCCTACCAGGGAACCATCGACGAGCTTGAGGACTGGCAGCTGGGTGGTGCGGAGTCGGCAACGGCATCATCAACCCGGTCCACCAGGTCGGCCGAGGCCGAGGCCATCGACCACCTGCCAGACAGCGCAGTGAAGGATGCCCTGCAGTCCATCCCGGAAGACTTCCGTCTGGCGGTCTACTTCGCCGACGTAGAGGGCTTCTGCTACCAGGAGATAGCCGACATCATGAAAACGCCAGTGGGAACTGTGATGAGCCGCCTGCACCGTGGTCGGCGACTCCTGCGGGACCTTCTGGCCGACTATGCGCGAGGCCGTGGTGTGACATCCGCGCAAGGTTCCGGGAGTACGAAATGACTGATTGCGGTTGCGAGAAAGCCAAAGCCGACCTCGAGGAGTACCTGCACCATGAGCTGCGCAAGGAAGACGCCGCAGACATTGCAGACCACATGAAGAACTGTGCCGAGTGCCAGGCAGAGGTGGAGGTCGGCCAGACGCTGACCCTCGCCGTGCAGCGCGCCTGCCGCGAGACTGCACCGGAAGACCTGCGCGCCCAGGTGCTGCTGAAGCTGCGCCAGATCCAGTCGACCCACTAGCCCAAGCTACTTGAATGCTCAAGTACGTAGCTACACTGATTCGATGAGCGACAAGAGCAAAGACTTCCGCTGGCTGAATGACAGGGAGCAACGGGCCTGGCGTGCCTACCTGGTGGCCTCGGGGCGCTTGCAGGAGGTGCTCGATCGCGACCTGCAGGCAAAGAGCGGGATGCCGCACACGTACTATATGATCCTCGCGATGCTGTCGGATGCCCCTGGCCGGGGGATCCGAATGTCGGAACTCGCCCGGGTGCTGAAGTCCTCGGTCAGCAGGCTGTCGCATGCGGTGCGAAAGCTCGAGGAGGCCGGCTGGATCCGCCGCGACGCCGACCCGATCGACGGACGGGTCACCTACGCGTGTCTCACTGACGAGGGTTTGAGGGTGCTGCAGGAGGCGGCGCCCGGCCACGTCAGCACTGTGGTCGACAACGTCTTCGACCGGCTCAGCGAGCAGCAGGTCGAGCAGCTCTACGACATCTCCGCAGCCATCCTCGGCGCCGTCGCCCCGGAGACGAACCCGGAGAAGGTGCTTCAGCCGGGCAGGTGACCAGCCAGGCGGCTGGGGGCCGAAGAAGAACGGCGGATGCCCAGGGCACCCGCCGTCCTTGCTAGCCGGATCAGTCGATCGTCAGTGCCCGGTCGATCAGGTCGACCTGCTCCTGCGCGCTACGCTTCGTGGAACCGGTGGCCGGCGAAGCGGAGGCCGAGCGGGACGCCACCTTCAGTTCCAGATTCTTGAGGTTGCGCAGCAGTTCCATGCAGATGAACGGCCAGGCGCCCTGGTTCTCCGGCTCCTCCTGGGCCCACAACAATTCGGCGTTCGGGTACTGCTGCACCACCGAGACCAGCTCGCGGAGGGGGAGCGGGTAATACTGCTCCACCCGCACCAGGGCGACATCCGTCTGGCCTCGCTTGTCGCGCTCGGCCAGCAGGTCGTAGTGCAGCTTGCCGGCGTGCAGCACGATCCGTTTCACTGCCGCCTTGTCGGTGATGGACGCGTCGTCGATCACCGGCTGGAACTTGCCAGAGGTGAAGTCGGAGATGGCACTGGTCGCCCCGCGCAGGCGCAGCATGGCCTTCGGGGTGAACACCACCAGCGGGCGGCGCGGTCGCTGATAGGCCTGACGGCGCAGCAGGTGGAAGTACGACGCCGGAGTCGACGGGCGGGCGACCGTCATGTTGTTCTCGGCGCAGAGCTGCAGGAACCGCTCGATCCGGGCGGAGGAGTGGTCCGGTCCCTGCCCCTCGTAACCGTGCGGCAGCAGCAGCACGACGCTGGAACGCTGGCCCCACTTCTGCTCGGCGCTGGAGATGAACTCGTCGATGACGGTCTGGGCGCCGTTCGCGAAGTCACCGAACTGGGCCTCCCAGAGCACCAGGGCGTCCGCCCTCTCGACCGAATAGCCGTACTCGAAGCCCATGGTGGCGTACTCGCTCAGCAGGGAATCGTAGATCCAGAACCTTGCCTGGTTGTCGCTGAGGTTGAGCAGCGGCAGCCATTCCTGCCCGTTCTCACGGTCGTGCAGCACCGCGTGGCGCTGCACGAAGGTGCCGCGGCGGCTGTCCTGGCCGGCCATCCGGACCGGGGTGCCCTCCAGCAGGAGGGAGCCGAGGGCGAGCAACTCGCCGAAACCCCAGTCGACCGAGCCGTTGCGGCTCATGTCGACCCGCTTCTTCAGCAACTGCTGCAGCTTCGGGTGGACGGTGAACCCGGCGGGAGGGTTGTCGTGGGCGTCACCGATCGTCGTGATGGCGGCTTCTGACACGCCGGTGGTCTCCGGCTCGCCCGCGCTGTCGTCCTTCTGCGAATCCGGCCGTTCCAGGTCGGACACCGCTGCCTCGTCCTGGATGACGATGGGCGTGGAGTTCGTCTGCGCGGCATGGGTCTCGGCGAACGCGCGCTCCAGGCGATCCTGGAAGTCCGCCTGGGCGGAGGCGTATTCGTCTTCGGTGATGTCACCGCGACCGACCAGTGCCTCACCGTAGAGCGTCCGAACGGAGCGCTTGGCCTCGATCAGGTTGTACATCAGCGGCTGGGTCATCGAGGGGTCATCGCCCTCGTTGTGCCCGCGGCGACGGTAACAAACCAGGTCGATAACGACATCCTTGTGGAACTCCTGGCGGAATTCGAGCGCCAGCTCGGCCACCCGCATGACGGCCTCCGGGTCATCCCCGTTGACGTGGAAGATCGGTGACTGGATGGCCTTGGCGACGTCCGTCGAGTAGACCGAGCTGCGGCCCTCCTCCGGAGGCGTCGTGAAACCGACCTGGTTGTTCACGACCACATGGATCGTTCCGCCGGTGCGGTAGCCGCGCAGTTGTGACATCTGCAGGATCTCGACGACGATGCCCTGGCCGGCCATCGCCGCGTCGCCGTGCACCATGATCGGCACGACCTGGAAGGTGCCGATCGGCTTGCGGTCCTGCTTGGCCCGCACAATGCCCTCGAGTACGCCGTCCACGGCCTCGAGGTGGGACGGGTTGGCCGCGAGGTACACCGGGATCTGGTCGCCGGTGGCGCCGGTGAAGGTTCCCTCGGTGCCCAAGTGGTATTTGACATCGCCCGAGCCCTGCACAGTGCGCGGGTCCTGGGTTCCCTCGAACTCGCGGAAGATCTGGCCATAGGTCTTGCCGGCGATGTTGGTCAGCACGTTGAGGCGACCGCGGTGCGCCATCCCGATGGCGACCTCTTCCAGGTTCGCCTCCGCCGATCCCTGCAGGATGCGGTCGAGCAGGGCGATGATCGACTCGCTGCCCTCCAGGCTGAACCGCTTCTGGCCGACGTACTTGGTCTGCAGGAAGGTTTCGAACGCCTCGGCCTCATTGAGCTTGGCGAGGATACGCATCTGCTCGTCGTGGGTCGGCTTGGTGTACGGCCGCTCCAGGCGGTCCTGAAGCCACTCGCGTTCTCCGGGATTCTGGATGTGCATGTATTCGACGCCCACCGTGCGGCAGTACGCGTCGCGCAGCATGCCGAGGATGTCGCGCAGCAGCGCTGTGCGCTTGCCGCCGAATCCGCCGGTAATGAACTCGCGGTCGAGATCCCAGAAACTGAGCCCGTGGGTTGCGATGTCGAGGTCGGGGTGGGAACGCTGCACGTATTCGAGCGGGTCGATGTCGGCCATCAGGTGACCGCGAACCCGGAACGAGTTGATGAGTTCCTGCACACGCGCCGTCTTATCGACTGCCGAGGCAAGGTCGACGTGGATGTCGGCAGCCCAGCGGATCGGCTCGTACGGGATGCGGAGGGAGGCGAAGATCTCCTCGTAGAAGTCGTGCTGGCCGATCAGGCGCTCGTGCACGATCTTCAGGAACTCGCCGGAGCCGGCCCCCTGGATGACCCGGTGGTCATAGGTGGAGGTCAGGGTGACAGTCTTGCCGATTCCAAGGTTCGCGAGGGTTCTCGGGGAGGTGCCCTGGAACTCTGCCGGGTACTCGAGGGCTCCAGCGCCGATGATGCAGCCGGCGCCCTTCATCAGCCGCGGCACTGAATGCTCGGTGCCGATCCCGCCCGGGTTGGTCAGCGAGATCGTGTTGCCCTGGTAGTCCGCCATGGTGAGCTTGTTCTCACGGGCACGCTTGACGACATCCTCGTACGCGCCGAGGAACGCGCCGAAGCCCATCGACTCGATGCGCTTGATCCCCGGCACCACCAGGCTGCGAGTGCCGTCCGGCTTGGGCAGGTCGATGGCGATGCCCAGGTTGATGTGCGCCGGAGCGATCACTGACGGCTTGCCGTCGACCTCGTCGTAGTAGACGTTCTGGCTCGGGAACTCCTTCAGCGTCTGGATCATCGCCCAGGCGATGAGGTGCGTGAACGAGATCTTTCCACCACGCGCCCGCTTCATGTGGTTGTTGATCACGATGCGGTTGTCGACCATCAACTTGGCCGGGATGGTGCGGACGCTGGTCGCGGTCGGCACCGTCAGGCTGACGTCCATATTGGTGGCGATGGACTTCGCGGCCCCGCGAAGCGGAGTCACCTTGTCTTGCGGTTCGGCCGGTTCCTGAGAAGCCTGCGGCGCAGTGGCCGGTGCCTCTGCCGGAATCGGCTGCGGCTTGGCCTGGATGGAGGTGGTCCTGGCGACTGGCTGGGTGGCTGGCGACGGCTCGGCTTCTACTGCGCCGTTCTCGCCGGTAACCGTTCGGGGCACCTGGGGCTCCTGGGGAGGGGCGGATGTGGCGGCCTCGGCTGCCGGTTCCGCGGATTCAGAGATTGGCTCTGCCTCGGTCACCTCGTCGATTTGCTGCTTGCTCGGCTCGGCTTCCGACTCGGCCGGGGAGGCGCGCTGCTCAGCAGGCTCGCCCGGCACGGCAGCTCCCTGCTGATCGCCTGATGGCGCATCCGCCGTCACCTTCGACTGGTGGTAATTCTCGAGGATGGGCCACCACGACTTGTCCACAGAATTCCTGTCGACCTTGAAGCGCTCATACATTTCGTCAACAAGCCACTCGTTGGCTCCGAACTCCGAGGACTCACCCTCTGGAGTCTCCTGGCTAGGCACAGCCGACCGCCCACTCTCCGTTGTCAGTGTCTATCTCACGCATGACGCAATTACTGCGACACACCAGCTCAAGCGTAATCGTTTTGCCGTTGGCCCGCCGACCTGTAGCCATGAGGGCTACCCTTAAAAACATGAAGTTTTACGAGGCGTCGCCGAGTCACGATCTGACCTACTCCGATGTGTTCCTGGTGCCCAGCCGGTCGAACGTGACCAGTCGGCTCGATGTCTCGCTCGCCACCGCTGACGGTACGGGTGCCCAGCTTCCCATCGTCTCGGCCAACATGAACTCGGTGACCGGGCCACGGCTCGCCGCCTCGCTGGCCAGGCGGGGCGGACTCTCGGTACTGCCCCAGGACTTGCCGCTGCAGGAACTGGATGCCGCCATTCGCTGGGTGAAGGACCAGCCGACAGCGTTCGACACTCCGGTGCACCTGGCCGCAGACCAGACGGTGGCGGATGCCCTCGAGCTGCTCCCCGCTGTCGCCGGGCATGGCATCGTCATCCACGATGGCGGTGGGGACTACCTCGGCTGCATTCCGGCCTCGCGCCTCGGCACGGCACTCATCGATGCCCGCCTGGGCGATCTCATCCACGGACAACTGGCCGCGATCGACGCCGACGATGTGACAGATGACCGGGCGGCATTCGACCTGATGGTCGCCGCCGACCTGGACTTCGCACCGGTGCTGCACCACGGCGCCGTGATCGGTACTCTCAGCCGCCGCAGCGCGCTGCGCGGCACCCTCTACGGGCCGAACGTCGACGCGTCCGGGAGGCTGAGAGTTGCCGCGGCGGTCGGAATCAACGGCGATATCGCGGCGAAGGCGAAGGCGCTCGCCTCTGCCGGAGTCGACGTGCTGGTGCTCGACACCGCCCACGGGCACCAGGACGCGATGGTTCGCGCGGTGCAGGCCGTCGCCGCACTCGACCTCGGCCTGCCGATCGTGGCCGGAAACGTCGTCACGGCTGCTGCCGTCGGCGACCTCGTCGCGGCCGGTGCCAGCATCGTGAAGGTCGGCGTCGGCCCTGGAGCCATGTGCACCACGAGAATGATGACCGCAGTCGGGCGGCCACAGTTCTCGACCGTGCTGGAGACCGCTGACGCGGCCAGGGAGCTGGGAGCCCACGTCTGGGCGGACGGTGGTGTGCGGTATCCCCGGGATGTCGCCCTCGCGCTCGCTGCCGGGGCGGCATCCGTCATGATCGGATCCTGGTTCGCCGGCACCATCGAGGCGCCCGGGACGTTGCAGGCGGATGGGCAGGGGCTCCTCTACAAGGAGAGCTGGGGCATGGCGTCGACCAAGGCGGTGCATCAGCGGTTCGAGCGCCTCGACCCGTACGAACTCGCCCGCAAGGAACTGTTCGCCGAGGGCATCTCGAGTTCGAAGATCTATCTCGACCCGCTGCGTCCGTCGGTGGAAGACCTGCTCGACATGATTACCTCGGGTTTGCGCAGTTCCTTCACCTATGCCGGTGCTCGCACGATCGACGAGTTCCGCGAGAACGCCCTGGTCGGCTTACAGTCGGCGGCCGGATACGAAGAGGGCAAGGCGCTGCCCGTCTCCTGGTAGCGGCGGCTCCGCTGCAACTGCTGAGGGCACCAGCTGCCCAGTCGCGGGCTTGACGTGGGCTGGTTCGGCATTGAGCTGCGGACGTGACTAGCGCCGGCGGCGCGCTCCACGCGCTCGGTACGGATATACTCGGTCGAATAATGGACGACCCCCCCTCTAGTTACTGTGCCGGTGGCCGCGATGCATGAATTGCTCATGCTGGGCGCAGGTTTGATCCTCACCATCGGCACTGGGCTGTTCGTCGCTTCCGAGTTCGCGCTGGTCAATCTGGACCGCCACGACCTGGAAGCACGTCAGGCCCGCGGGGAGAGCCGCCTGGCGATGACGATCGCCGCGCTGAAGATCACCTCGACGCACCTCTCCAGCGCTCAACTGGGCATCACGATCACCACACTGCTCACCGGGTACACGCTCGAGCCGGCGTTCAGCGGACTGCTTGAGGAGCCGCTCGCGGCCGTCGGTCTCGCACCAGGAGCGGTCTCGGTGGTGGGTTCCATCGTCGCCATGGTCATCGCAACCCTGCTGTCCATGATCATCGGAGAGCTGGTTCCGAAGAACTTCGCCCTGGCACTGCCCGCGGCCACCGCCAAGGTAGTCATCCCGTTCCAGACCGCATTCACCTGGGTGTTCCGGCCGGCCGTGGTGCTGCTGAACAACACCGCCAACGTCATCCTGCGGTCAGTGGGCATCGAGCCGAAGGAAGAACTCTCATCCGCGCGCACGGCGGAGGAGCTGACATCACTCCTGAGCCGTTCAGCGAAGGAGGGAACGCTCGAACGGGACACCGCCACCCTGTTGGCGAGAACACTGATCTTCAGCAGCCACACGGCATCGGATGTGATGACGCCACGCCCGAGGGTGGCAAGCGTCGACCGCAGTGATTCAGCGCAGGTGGTCATCGATCTGGCGAAGCGCACCGGGTTGTCCCGCTTCCCGGTCATCGATGACAGCATTGACGAGGTTGTCGGTCTAGTGCACGTGAAGCAGGCAGTCGGGGTGCCCAGGGAGAAGCGGGCAGATGTTCCCGCATCCGCCCTGCAGACGGATGCCCTGCGCGTGCCGGAGACCATGAAGCTCGACACGCTGCTGACCGAATTGCGCCAGCGCGGCTACCAGATGTCGATCGTGGTCGACGAGTACGGCGGCACCGCAGGCGTCGCCACCCTGGAGGATCTGGTGGAGGAACTTGTCGGCGAGGTGGCCGACGAGCATGACCGCACCCGGGCCGGAGTCGTCCGCTCCCGGAACTGGCTGACATTCCCCGGCATCCTGCGGCCTGATGAATTGCGCGAACGCGCGGATGTAGTCATCCCGGAGGACGGGCCATTCGAGACTGTCGGCGGCTTCATCATGAGTGAGCTGGGCCGTTTGCCCGTCGTCGGCGACACGGTTTCGACCGACGCCGGCGAGTTCCGAGTAGAGCGCCTGGACGGGCGCAGAATCGACCGGGTCCGGTTCACCCCGTCGGTCGATGCCGACTCCGACGGTGGTGAGAGCTGATGTCCGATTGGGTAGGCATCGCCTGGCTGGTCATCCTGCTGGTGATCAACGCGTTCTTCGTCGGAGCCGAGTTCGCCGTGATCTCCGCCCGGCGCTCGCAGATCGAGCCGAAAGCCGAGGCGGGCAGTCGAGCGGCCAGGACGACGCTGTACGCGATGGAGCACGCCACCCTCATGCTGGCTACCAGCCAGCTGGGCATCACCATCTGCTCGTTGCTGATCCTCAACGTGTCCGAGCCTGCCATCCACCACCTCATCCAGGTTCCGCTGGAGCTCACCGGCTGGCACGAGGATGTCATCGGCGGCATAGCATTCGCGATCGCCCTGATCATCGTCTCGTTTCTGCACGTGGTGCTGGGCGAGATGGTTCCGAAGAACCTGTCGTTCTCGCTGCCCGACCGGATGGCGCTGATTCTGGCCCCGCCGCTGGTGGCGTTCGCCAGCCTCTTCCGCCCGGTCATCTTCTCCCTCAACGCCATTGCCAATGGCGTGGTGCGACTGTTCGGCGTTGAACCGAAAGACGAGGCGACCAGCACCTACACTTTCGACGAGGTGGCCAATATCGTGGCGCATTCCACGCGTGAAGGCGTGCTCACCGACAAGACCGGCGCCCTGACCGCCGCGTTCGAATTCTCTGAGAAGAAGGTGAAGGACATCGCCGTCGGGATGGACAAGCTGGTCAGCCTCTCCGAGGCGGCGACCCCGGCGGAAGTGGAACGGGCCGTTGCCAAGCACGGATTCTCGCGATATGTACTGGTCGGAGACGACGGCGAGCCGAGTGGCTACCTGCACCTGAAGGACGTCATCGACCTGGAGGACGCCGGCGAGTTCCATGAACCAGCGCCGCCTAAGCGCATCCGCCAGCTCATATCGATCTTCCGGGAGACCGACCTGGAGGACGCTCTGGCCACCATGCGCCGGTCGGGAGTGCACATCGCCCGGGTGCTCGACGAGGGCGCCACCACGACCGGTGTGCTCTTCCTCGAGGACATCATCGAAGAGCTGGTAGGCGAAGTGCAGGACGCGACCAGGCGGATCTAGCGCCAGGCCCCGCGGTGGTACTGTCGCGGGAAGTAGCCGATCGGCACGCCCAGCTCGTGGGCTGCCCGCAGCGGGAAGTGCGGGTCGCGCAGCAGCTGCCGGCCCATCATGACCGCGTCGGTTCTGCCCTCGGCGATGATCGCCTCCGCCTGCGACGGTTCGCTGATCAGGCCGACCCCGCTGACCGGAACGGATGCCTGCTGTCGAACGTATTCCGCCAGGTGCACCTGGTAACCGGGGCCGAGCGGAATGTCCACGCGGCCCAGGGTGCCACCGGAGGAGATGTCGAACAGGTCGGCACCGGCATCCGCAGCCCAGCGTGCCACGGTGGCAGCCTGCTCCGGATCCCAGCCGCCCTCTCCCTCCGGTGCCCAGTCGGTAGCCGAGAGTCGCACGAAGACCGGCACGGACTCACCGACGGCGGCGCGAACGGCCGAGACGACCTCGACCAGCAGCCTGGCCCGGTTCCCGAGGCTGCCGCCGTATCCATCTGAGCGGATATTGGACAGGGGCGACAGGAATTGGTGAATGAGGTACCCGTGGGCGGCGTGCACCTCGATGACGTCGAAACCGGCGGCCACCGCGCTCCTGGCAGCCTGCGCGAAGGCGCTGACAGCGTCGGCGATTTCCCTGGTGGTCATTTCGCGCGGCGGGTCGAGCGTGCCGAACGGCACTGGGGAGGGAGCGACGGTCTGCCAGCCTCCCTCGGCGACCGGCCTGGTTCCCTTCTGCGGGCCCCACTCCCGCCAGGTCGAACCCTTCCGTCCGGCATGGGCCAGTTGGATGCCCGCGTGGGTTCCCTGGGCGTGAATGAATGCGACGATCCGCGCCCAGGCGTCGCGCTGCTCGTCGCTGTAGAGACCGGTGTCTTCTGCTGAGATGCGGCCCTCAGCTGTGACGGCGGTGGCTTCGGTCATCACCAGGCCGGCTCCACCCCGGGCGAAGGAGCCGAGGTGCACCAGATGCCAATCGGTGGGCACCCCATCTTCGCGGTCGACCGCGTATTGGCACATCGGGGAGACCCAGAGGCGGTTTCGGAGGGTCGCGGAGCGGACGCTGTAGGTCGAAAAGAGGCCGGAACTCATCAGATCAAACTATCGTGTCAGCATGACCGGCTACCGGCAGTGGACTGTTGCGGAGTCGGCTGCGCATATCGCTGTGCCGGTGGCAGACGGTGACAAGTATTCGCGCGGGGTGCTCGGGGTGGTCACCGGGTCGGTACAGTATCCCGGCGCGGCCGTGCTCGGCGTCGAGGGGGCGATCCGCACCGGGATCGGCATGGTCCGTTATCTCGGCAGCGCAGGCGAATTGGTGCTCCAGCGCCGGCCGGAGGCGGTCACCGCCCCAGGCCGGGTGCAAGCCTGGCTACTCGGCTCGGGGATGGATGCCGCCGACCGGGACCAGGCGACGACCGAGCGGCTGCTATCGGCCCTCGCGGAGGGGCTGCCCACGGTCATCGACTCCGGCGCCCTCGACCTCATTGACCGGGCCACCGGTCCCACCGTCATCACCCCGCACTATCGGGAGCTGGCCGGCGTGCTCTCCGCGGATGCCGCCGAGATTGCCGCCGACCCGGAATTGTGGTGCACTGTGGCCGCCGAGAGCCTGGGGGTGACGGTGCTGCTCAAGGGGACCTACACGCACGTTGCCGGCCAGGACGGCACCAGGCTGGTGGCCGGGCCTGCGACCAACTGGTTGGCCAGCGCCGGCACAGGTGATGTGCTCGGCGGCGTACTCGGCGCGCTGCTGGCCAGCCACTCCGATGCGGCGCTGGACGACCCGGCCGTGCTGACCCGGCTGGCCGCGTCAGCCGCCGTGATCCACGCTGAAGCGGCCGAGCTGGCAAGCGCCGGCGGACCGCTGGCCGCGCTCGATGTGGCCGAAGCGCTGCAGGAGACTGTCGCCCTGATGCTGCGGGCGAACCCCCGAAGCTGACCGGCGGCTATTGCTGCGCCAGGCTAGAAATCAGCCCGCGGGAGGTCGCTGCTCAACAGGATGCCGTCGGTGATTGCCTGCTTGCGCAGCCCGACCTTCGTTCCGACGTCGATACCGGCAATGCGGTATTTCTCCCGAATACGCTTCAGGTACGACTTGGCGGTCTCCTCGGAGATGCCGAGCTGGTAAGCGACGGCCTTGACCGGTTCGCCACCGCCATAGAGCGCCATGACTCGTCGCTCCTGCGCGCTCAACTTCGGTGAGCCGCCGACATCGCCGGAGTTCAGGGCCAGGTCGAGTTCCGCTGAGACGAACGACTCGCCCTTCGCTGCGGCGCGGATCGCCTCGACGATCATCGTCGCGTCCTCGCTCTTGACCAGGTAGCCGAGCGCTCCGGCCGCAAGGGCCTCCCGCACGACGTTGGGATCGGAGTACGTGCTCATCAGCACGGTCTTCACGCCGGTGGTCTTCAACGTCGAGATCTTCAGGGAGATCGGGATGTTGTCTTTGAGATCGAGGTCGAGCAGGACGACATCGACCGGGAACTCCGGATGAATGAGCAACTCGGGCCAACTCGATACTGCCGCCACCACCTTGAGGTCATCCGTCGCGGTGCGGACCCACTCGGTCAGGGCGCTGAGCAGCATCTTGTGGTCGTCGACTATCGCGAGCCGGATGGGGCTTGATGCTGGGGACAATGGCTTCCTCTTTATCTTTTCGCTACAGGCATCCTATTGGTCTGCGGGGTTTTCAACGATGCACTGGATGTCGACACGCAGGCTCGATGACTCGACACCATCTGTGCAGTGCCCCACTCGGCTCAGTGCTTCCCACACTGCCGGGCCCACCCGGTTGCGGGCGATACCGGTGGTGCTGACGACGAGCGGCACACAGATTCTCCCCGGTGGCAGCCCCGGAACACCGGTGCTCGCCGGACCAAGCGTGAGCTTGATGTTCGCCGGCGACTTCCGTTTTTCGCTGACCAGCAGCCAGATGGCGGCGAATAACCCATCACGCTGCCCAGAGTCCAGGAGGCCGGCCAGGCTACCCGGGTCTGTCAGCACCACGGACTTGCCGAGCATCTCGGATTCGGTGACTGCGTGGTGCAGCCAGGTCTCGCGCCTGCCCTCGATGAGGTGCAGGCGCAGCTCGGTGGCCAGGGAGGCCGCAGTCGATGCCACCTTCGGGGTCAGCGGGAGCCTCGTGCGCCCGGTGGCGACAGAGTCCAGCAGCTCCTCGGCCGCGAGGTCCAGCCTGGCCAGCTCTTCCGATGCCAGCATGCCGACCGCGAATCGGGGTGCCGATACGGTGCTCTGCACCAGCACCCGGTCGAGCTCGGTCTGCACCAGCTGCCGGAACAGCCGCACCACGTAGACACCGATCAGCGGCGGCAGGGCAGCGAGGGCGACGACGGCCAGCTGGGACGGCAGCGCCTCGATCGACGGCGGAGCGCTGAGGGGGAAAGCGACGGCGAACACCACGACGAGCGCGACGGTGGGGATGAGGATGTCCCTGGTTGAGCGCAGGGTGACGGCGATCAGCAGACCCGCGCCGGCGGCGGCGGATGCTGAAGACCAGGCCGCAAGGTCGTGCAGGGGCCAAATGGCGATGAAATCGAGCGTGATGACGACGGCGATCATCCCGAGGATGCCGATGTACATCCACCCGGGCATGTCCTCACCGCGGGCGGCGATGCTGACCGCCACGAATCCGAGGGATGAAATGAGCAACAGCCAGGAGGCGGACACCAGCAGGGTGTCTGGGTAATGGTCGTAGTTCCAGGCGAAGCGGGCCAGGCCAATGAGCATGACGAGGCCGGCGACAACGCCGGTGCCGATCCCCAGTCTGCCGGTTCCCACCCGTGCCCCCATGGCACGCGCCTGCCGCATTGCACGGGTGGCGGTTGGCGCCGATTGTGACCCCTTGCCGCGTCGCCCGCCGACGACCACGCCGAGGGTGTTCTCTTCGGTGTAGCTCATGGGCGTGGCACCTCCAGCACGACAGTCGTCCCTGCGCCGGCGGCCGAGAACAGTCGCGCGCTGCCGCCGACGTCCCTCAGCCGTCCGACGACGGAGTCCTTCAATCCCAGCCTGGCTTCGTCGACGTTCTTGATGTCGAAGCCGACACCGGAGTCGGTAACCATGGCTCGTACCATGGTGTCGTTGTCGGTGATGGTGACGTGGGCATCCGTCACACCGGCGTGGCGCCTGACGTTCTCCAGGCACTCCGCGAGCGCGAGCAGGAACGCATCGAGCACGTCGCTCGGCAGCAGTACCTGGCCGGTGCCATGCCAACTCACTTCGAGTCCCATCCGACCGAAGCGCTGCTTCACCGATTCGAGGGTGGTGCCCAGCGCGGTCGCCTCGACCGGCTCCAGGTTGTAGTCGCCTGACGCTACCGGTACCGGCACCGGCACTGTGCCGAGCCTGAGCTGCCGTAAGAGCCTGGCATCATCGGCAGACTGCTGTTTCATCGCGTCGGGGGCGACCCCGACGCCGGAGTGGGCGAGCAGTGTGAGCGTTGCCAGCACGGTGTCGTGCAGCAGCCGGGCGGACTGGCGGCGTTGGGCCTCAGTCTCGCTGGCACGACGCTCAGCACGGTGTGCCCTCCCGATGCCGACGATGCGGCGGGCAGCGCGCGGAATGCTCGAGCTCAGCCAGTACGCGACCACTGTCACCATCACCCAGCCGACGACGGTGATGAATAACACGGGGGTCAGGGCCTCGCGGGGAGCGACGACGGCGACGACAACGACCGTGGTCGTCGCGATCACGACGAGCACCGCCATCCGGATCCGGGTGTCGATGAGCACCATGGCGAAGGCAGCCACTCCACCGCCGGCGAGAGGGATGATCGCGGTGATTGCGGCGGAGCCGGCATCTTCGGTGAACGGGAACAGAGCGGCGGCGATGACGGCGAGGCCGGCAACGGCGCCTCCGAGGACGAGCGGAAGCGCCCGTGTCGCGGCCACGAAGTAGAGGCAGGCCAGCAGGGCCACGAAAATCGGGATGATCGCCAGGAGCCGATCCGGATCGACAACGCCTGGTATCAGGAAGATAGCCAGCGAGACGACGCTGAAGCTCATGCCGATCATCCTGGAGGACCGTTGCAGGAGACGATCTCGTTCCTTGGCAAGGGCTTCCACGTTGCCATAGTCACACACTGTGACCTCTACTGGGGGTGCAACGCCGTCGTGCCCGGCATTGCAAGCGCGTACAGTCAATTTCGTACAAGAGGGGCAGGTCGGGTTTCTCGACAGTCACAGCAAGGCAATGGGGGGCAGGCATCAGCCCAGGCTGGTGTTCGCAGTTGCGAAGAGGGTCACGGGAAATCGTGACCCTCTTGCAGTTAACGCCTCAACGTTCCGGACAGGCCTCTCCGAGGTACGAGTACAGCTCGCCCTTGCGGTCGTCTGACAGGGCGAAGTAGCGGATGCCCGACAGCTCGCCGATCTCGACCCGCAAGGGAAGCAACGTGCCCCGCTTGTCTTCGGCGACCGCGTGGGCATCGCAGCGGGCAGGTACCAGCGGAATGGTGAGAATCCGCGGGTCACCATCGGCGCGGACAGTGAGGTCGAGCGGGAGCGTTACCAGCGGAGCCGCGCTCGCCGGGCTGAACAGCCCGAACAACACGGTGTCGTCGACGGAATGGATCGTGAAGGATCCGGCTCCTCCGCTGGGCAGGATCTCCAGGTCGACCAGGGCGACCAGCCGGCCGCCCAGGGATTCGCTCCTGATCCGTGGCGGTTCCTTGATTTCGGCCACTTCCGTCATCGCGTCATCGAGGCAATCGCGTTCGCTGATGCCATCCAGCTGGTCCAGCGGGTCGTCGGGCACGACCGTCGCTGTGCCAGGGCCATCATGGCTGTGCTGGAACTCCAGCAGCACCTCAGGCCCACCATTGTTCTGATCGCAGGCCGGGGCAGCGAGAGCGATCGGCAGATCCAGCACGCCGCCGCTCCTGATCGTGCTCGGGGCCTTCTGGTACGACACTGGCTCGGCGAACCGGGGGGAGGAGAAGGTCAGCTCGGTCACGGTCAGCGGTGCGTCGGAACCGTTGGTGATGCGAACCTGCAGCCGGCGGTCCCCGGTGTCCGGCCGATTCTGGTGGACGCTGACCTCGATGCCGGGAGGCAGCCCGTCGGACGGGTTCGGCGCGCAACCGACCAGCCCAAAGATGGCAAGCACGAGCAGTGGCGCTGAGGCCGTGCGCGGCATCCGAGCGGGCATGAACCTCATGCTAGAACCGCAGGTTCGGGCGCGCAGCCGCTTTCCGGTTATTCGGGGCTGAGCCAGCCTTCCAGGGCTGCCTGGTGCCGAAGCAGTACGCGAGTGCCGATGTCGATCCCCGCCGTGCGGTACTTGCGGCGCCCGCGCTTGATGTACGACTTGACGGTGTCTTCTGTCGTTCCCATCGCGAGGGCGACCTCTTTCACCGGGCGCCCGGCCGCGTAGAGCATGAGGGCGCGCCGTTCCTGATTGCCGAGCCGCGGGCCCTCCCCGCGATCGACGGCGGCGAATGCGTCCGCCATCGGACGGTTGTCATACTGCTGACCGCCTGCCGCGCATTCGATGGCCCGCACCAGCTCGGCGGTCGACTCCGTCTTCGGCACGAATCCCTTCGCGCCGTATCCGACGGCGGCGAAGATGGACGCTGCGTCGGAATGCCTGCTCATGACGATCGTGTGCGACCCAGCTGCGGCCAGCGACTTGAGCTTGCTGCCGATAGAGATCTGATCCTTCAGCAGCATGTCGAGTACGACAACGTCGACCGGGAACTCGGGATGACTGAGCAATCCCACCCAGGTGGACTCGCTGGCAACGACCTGGATTCCCGGCTGGCTGGCGAGCCGTGAGGTGATCCCCTCGAGCACCAGCTTGTGGTCGTCCACGATGGCGACTCGAATGGCGGATGTCCGGGCCGGTTCCCCCACGGTGGTCCCCCTTACGGGCCGGCGACCCAATGGGCGGGCCACATTGAGAACTACTCTAATCTCAACTGGAGAGAAGCCGCATCAGTTGGGTTCCGACGATATCTTCTTCGATGAGGAAGCCATCGTGGCCGAAGTCGGAGTGGATGACGACGGGCGTGCCTCCGTCGATGTTGTTCTCCAGGTGGCGGGCTATCTCCGTCTGGCCCCCGACCGGGAACAGCCGGTCGCTGTCGATTCCCACTACCAGGGACTTGGCCGTGACGGTGCTCAGGGCATCCGCCACCCCGCCGCGGTCCCGGCCGATGTCATGCGAGTTCATGGCGTCGACCAGCACCATGTAGCTGTTGGCGTCGAAACGACGACTGAACTTGTTGCCGTGGAAGTCGAGATAGCTTTCCACCGCGAACTTGCCGCCGCCGCCCAGCGGGTCGATCTCGCTCTGCCAGCTGCGCTGGAACCGTTTGTTCAGTTCTGCGGGGGAGCGGTAGTTGAGTAGCGCCATCCGCCTGGCCAGAGCGAGTCCGCGGTGCGGCCCGTCACCATCCGTCGCCTCGTAGTAGCTGCCACCCCGGAACCCCGGGTCCATCTGGATGGCTTCGAGCTGCACAGAGTTGAGGGCGAGCTGGTCGGCGGATGCCAGTGGTGGGGCGGCGAGCACGGCGACCCGTTCGACGCGGTCAGGATGCCCGATGGCCCACTCGAGTGCGTGCATGCCGCCCATCGACCCGCCGACGACTGCCGCCCAGGAGTCGATGCCGATCTCGGTGGCGAATCTCGCCTGCGCTTCGACCTGGTCGCGGATTGTGACGTACGGGAACCGGGAGCCCCACTCGAAGCCGTCGACAGTGTGCGACGCCGGGCCGGTCGTGCCCTGGCATCCGCCGAGGATGTTCGGCGCCACCACGAACCAGGTGTCGGTATCGAGGTACTTGCCTGGGCCGACGATACCGGACCACCATCCGGCTGTCGGATGCCCGGTGCCGGCCGGCCCGGTGAGGTGGGTGTCACCGGTGAGGGCGTGAAGCACGAGGATCGCGTTGGTGCCCTGCTCGTTGAGCGTGCCCCACGACTCCCAGGCGACGCGCACGAAGGGAAGGTGGCCGCCGCGCTCCAGGTCCATGGGCCCGATGCCGACGAACTGGCGATCACCAGGCGGGTCACCGTCACGCCAGGCGCCGGTGGCCGGTGGCTTTCCGAGCAGCGCCCGGTTGTTCGCTTCGGTGACGAAGCTGAGCGGAACGCTGTCTTCTGGGGTCTGCCAATCCATGTCTTAGCCAGTATCGCTGGTGTCGGGTCGCGAGCGCAGCAGTGTTACGCCCTGCCGCGACGCCGAAGAGTGGGCGGATGCTACGCGCTGCGCGCCAACTCCACGACACCGCGAGCGGCTGCGAGCCCCGCCTCAAGGTCTGCCTTGATGTCGGCGATGTTCTCCAGGCCGACTGACAGCCGCACGAGGCCAGGGGTGACGCCGGCCGTGAGCTGCTGCTCCGGCGTGAGCTGGGAGTGGGTGGTGGACGCCGGGTGGATGATCAGGCTGCGCACGTCTCCGATGTTGGCGACGTGGCTGAACAGGCTGACACCGTCGACGAGCGCGCGTCCGGCATCCACTCCGCCCTTCAACTCGAATGACAGCACGGCGCCGACGCCCTTGGGGGCGTACTCGTTGGCCTGCTTGTACCAGGGGCTCGACGGCAGTCCCGCGTAGTAGACGGTGTCGACGTCGTCCCGCGCGTCCAGCCATTCGGCGATCTCCTGGGCGTTCTGTACGTGACGCTCAATGCGGAGGCTCAGCGTTTCCAGGCCCTGGATGAGTTGCCAGGCACTGTTCGGCGACACTGCTGAACCGAGGTCGCGCAGCAACTGCACGCGCGCCTTGATGATGTACGCGATGGAGTCGCCGAGCACGGTGGTGAAGCTGGCGCCGTGGTAGGACGGGTCGGGTTCGGTGAGGCCGGGGAACTTCTCGACATTCTTGGACCACTCGAACTTTCCACCGTCGACGATCACGCCGGCGATGACGGTGCCGTGACCGCCGAGGAACTTGGTCGCCGAATGAACGACGATGTCGGCTCCGTGCTCGAGCGGGCGGATCAGGTACGGAGTGGCGATCGTGTTGTCCACGATGAGCGGAACGCCGTTCTCGTGCGCGACGTCAGCGACGGTGCGGATGTCCAGGACGTTGATGCGCGGGTTGCCGATGGTCTCGGCGAACAACAGCTTGGTGTTCGGGCGAACGGCGCGGCGCCATTCCTCCGGGTCGTCCTGGTTCTCGACGAATGTCGTCTCGATGCCGAGCTTGGCCAGCGTGTACTTGAAGAGGTTGTAGGTGCCGCCGTAAATCGACGACGACGACACGATGTGGTCGCCGGCCTGGGCGATGTTGAGAACCGAGAACGTGGTGGCCGACTGCCCGGACGCCAGCAGCAGGGCGGCAGTTCCACCCTCCAGCGCTGCGACGCGCTGTTCGACGACATCCTGCGTCGGGTTCTGGATGCGCGTGTAGATGTTGCCGAACTCGGCAAGCGCGAAGAGGTTCTGGGCGTGCTCGGCGTTGTTGAAGACGTAGGCGGTCGTCTGGTAGATCGGCGTTGCCCGCGAGTTGGTGGTCGGGTCGGGCTGGGCACCGGAATGGATCTGCTTGGTCTCGAACTGCCAGTTCGCTGAGGTGTCGCTCATGAGGTGCTCCTTCGGATGGGCTGCGGGCCTGTGGTCGGTATCCCGAGCTTAAGAACCGTCGCCAGACTGGTCAATACACCGCGAAACATGACGTAACTGTTGCTAGCGGTCGCGCCGGGAACCGGTCGGGTCAACACGGGATGCCGCCGGCCGGCGATCATCCGGCTCCAGGAACAGCCAGCGCGGTTTCGGCTCGATGAACGGGCGGAACAGTTTCCGCACCGGTCTGGATGCGAGCACGAAGCTGATGGCGATGCACACCACGATCATCCCGCCGAGCCAGGGGAATGTCGGGTGGTCGCCGCGGAGGACGCCGGTCTCCCTGAGCGGATAGAGCACGAAGCTGTGCAGGAGGTAGATGTACATGGTCGCTTGCCCGAACTGCGTCAGCCAGGTCTTTCGGCGCGGGATGAGGACGAAGAATGCGGCGCTCAAAAGTGTGGCGAGCCCGATCAGTCCGAGACGGATGAAGCCGGCGTACCAACTGTCTTCGCCCAGGCCGAAGTAGGAGTCGTTGTAGAAGAACCAGTATCGGAGGTCGATGGTGCGCCAGACGTCGATGAAGGTCCAGACGACGGCCAGCCATGCGGCGAAGACGGCGAGGGCGATGATCCGGATGAGCCAGGTCTGGCTTTCGGCGAAGCGCCATTTGTCGACGACGCCCCACTCCTTCAGCTTCCAGCCGAGCACGAAGAACGGGAGGATGCCGATGGCGCGCGAGAGCGAAAACGTGCTGTCGACGTTACTCAGGTAGCCGACGCCCACCGAGAAGGCCAGTGCCCAGACCAGCGGGTAGCGAAGCATGGCGAGGTAGGGGAGGACCAGCCGGAAGATACCGAGGGCGAGCAGGAACCACAGGGTCCACGACGGCTGCGATGGGTTGAACTCCCGCTTGCCCTCGACCACGAACTGCACCAGCGTCCAGATCGTCTCCATGATGAAGTAGGGCAGCAGGATATCGGTGAGCACCTTCTTCATCTGCCCTGAGCTTGGTGGCCCCGGCCTGGAGAAGTAGCCGCTGATCATGGCGAACGCGGGCATGTGGAACGCATAAATGAACAGGTAGAGGATGAGGGCGTAGTCGTCGTCGTAGGTGATGCGCTGGATCCCGTGGCCGATCACGACCAGGGTTACGCAGAGGAAGCGAGCGTTGTCCCATACCGGAACGCGCTTCTTGCCCGCTGCTACCTGGCCGGTCCCCGTATCCGTCACCTGGCTACCGTAACCGCGCTACGGTGGTGAAGGCTGAGAAGTTCGACTGTGGAGGGGTGCCGGTGAACGCGAGGCGCGTGGTGGTGACAGGAGCAAGCTCCGGGATCGGGGCGGCAACGGTTCGCCTGTTCCGGGAGCATGGCTGGAATGTGGTCGGTGTCGCGCGACGGGCCGACCGGCTCCAGCAGCTTGCCGAGGAGACCGGTGCCGATGTGTTCGCGGCCGACCTGACCGACCAGTTCCAGGTGGATTCCCTGCGCGACTACCTCGTCGGTCTGGGCCCGGTGCATGCGCTGGTCAACAACGCGGGCGGTGCCCTCGGCATCGCATCCGTCGAGGAGAGCGACGCGGAAGACTGGACGCGCATGTTCGACGTGAACGTCGTCGCGGTCAAGAGGGTGACCAGCGCTTTGCTCCCCCTGTTGCGCGCCGCCGCTTCTGCTGACGGCAACGATGTGCCTCACGCGGACATCGTGACCGTCACGTCGATCGCCGGGCACGTGGCCTATGAGGGTGGTGGCGGCTACAACGCGGCCAAGTTCGCGGCTCACGCGTTGATGGGTGTGCTGCGGCTGGAGTTGGCCGGCGAACCGATTCGGGTTATCGAGATCGCGCCGGGGATGGTGAAGACGGAGGAGTTCGCGCTGGTGCGGACGGGTGGCGACCGGGAGAAGGCTGATGCCGTCTACGACAATGTGCCAAACCCGCTTTACGCCGAGGACGTGGCTTCGGCGATCGTGCACGCAGTTGAGCTGCCCGGGCACGTCAACCTGGATGTGGTGACTATCAAGCCGGTAGCCCAGGCGGCGCCGCACAAGGTGATTCGCGGTGAGTTGTCACCGAAGGACTGACCCTCAGGCGACCGGCTCCACCTCCAGTTCGTCTGCAATGTCGGCGAAGGCGAGCTTAGGCACGACGAAGAGCATCAACGCGGAGACGAGCGCTCCGGCTCCACAGATGATCCACACGATCATGTAGCCGAACAGGCTGGATGCCGTGCTCCCGGCGACCTGTACCGCACCGATCACCAGCACGATGGCGAACACCGATGAGGCGAATGATCCGCCGATCGTCTTGGTCGTATTGGTGAGGGCTGCCGCGACTCCGGTCTGGCCTCGTGGTGCAGCCGCAGCCGCGGCCGCGGGCATTGCCCCCACCAGCACCCCGGAGCCGAGGCCGACGATGAACATATTGGTGAAGACTTGCCAGGTTTCCAGGTGGAAGGGCAGGAACAGGAAGAATCCGCCGGAGACGAAGAATGCGGCGACGATCAGGGCGACGCGCGGCGAGGTTTTCTTCGACAGCCAGGGGAACAAGAGGGCGCCGATGATCATCGAGATGAGGTACACGCCGATCAGGATGGACCGCTGGCTGGTACCGAGTCCCAGGCCGTAGCCGTTGGCCACAGGGTCGGTTCCGGCGTACGCGGCCAGTGGTGCCTGGGCGCCGAGCAGGCTGATTCCGATGAGCCCTGCGGTCAGTTGCACCGGCCACATATTGGGTTGCGCGAGCACGCGCAGGTCGATGGCCGGGTCTTTCTGCTTGAGCTCGTACCTGGTGAACGGGACGAAGCTGAGGGCTCCGGCGATGATGAGAGCCCACACCCACCAGGTGTCGATCGGGTTGATCTTGAGCAGGCTCAGCCCCGAGGTGATCATGAGCAGGCCGATGGTGAGGATGCTGAAGCCCACCAGGTCGAGGCGACGGCCCGGCAGCGGGGTCGACTCGGGCACCCCGAGGAGGATGACGAAGAACACGCTGGTGACGGCGACGGCCGGCACGATCATGGTGGGGACGATCGCGTCGGCGAGGGCATCCGCCCCGCCGAAGAGGTCGAAGATCAGGCCGCCGCCGAGGGCTCCGATGATGGCTCCAGTCTCGAGGCCGACGACGAGGAGCCCGGCGGCTTTGCGGGTCTGGGAGGCGCCGGTGCCGGTGGTGCGACCGCGGTCGAAGATCAGGGCGACTTCGAGGGGGAGCCACACTGTGTAGAAACCTTGCAGGGTCCAGGCGATCAGGAAGCTGGTGAAGTCGCCTGAGAAGGCGAGCCACCAGGTCGCTCCGGCGGTGAGTGCCGTGGAGACCAGGAGAATGCGCTTGTGGCCGTACATGTCGCCGAGTTTGGCCAGTACCGGCACGATGATCGCTGACAGCAGCAGTTGGGCGCCTTCGAAGAGGTTGAAGTCCGCGTCGTTTTCCAGCTCGAGGTGGTCCACCAGATCGGGGATCAGGGGCACGTAGTACCCCTGCAGCATCCCGCTCACGATCTCGACGAAGAAGAGATAGCCGATGAGGGCTGCGGTGACGGCGCCGGCCTTTCCGCTGAGGGCCCTGCCGATGAAGGACTGGGCTTTCAACTGTGACGTCATGTACGGATGCTAGCGGCTCGGCCCACCGGGGGAACTGGATCAGGCGGCGTCGTTCTCCGGTTTTCTGGGATTTCGTCGCTTCCGTTGGTCGCGCTGCTGTTTGTGCCGTTGGGCTTGTCTGGTGGGGGATTTGGTCGCGGGGCGCCATATTCCGTCACCCCGGAGCCAGGGTGGTGCCATGACGTGCGGGACTTTGTTGATCATGCGGATCTGCCAGCCGGAGGTGTCGATGGTGCGGTGGTGGAACCAGCACAGCAGCACCCCGTTGTCCGTGTGGGTGGGGCCGCCTTGGGCATCGGGGGTGACGTGGTGAATTTCGGTCCAGGAGGGCGGGATGCTGCAGCCGGGGATGATGCAGCCGCCGTCGCGGAGGGTGATCGCGCGGCGTTGGGGTGGGGTGAAGCAGCGTTGTTCGGAGCCGAGTGCGATGATCGCCCCGTTGCCGTCGAGGGTGATTGGTTGGGTGCCGCCGGTGCAGATCTGCTGATGTACGGCACGCAGCGACAGGGGCACGGTTTCGCCGCCGGGACCTCCCAGGGAGACGAATCCGGCGCCGCGCCCTGATCGGAGGTTGTCGGCGTTGACTGACACCAGCACGGTGGGTGAGGCGCCGCCGATGGTGGGGGCATCACCGGAGCGGGCGAATCCGTCGACCATCGCGGCGAACACGTCGTGGCGTTGCTGGTCCGGGGTCCGTGGGTCCATCGGCCCGGCGGCGGTCTCGGGTGAGATCTCGTCCTCGGTGGTGGCCGTGTCTCCTTCGGGGAGGAACGCCGGCCCGGTCTTCGGTGACTGGCAGGCGTCGAAGACTTTTCCCAGCCTGGCGTGGACCTCGGGCATCAACGCGTATTTGCCGTGCACCAGCCCGTCACCACTGTTGTAGGAGCCGGGGCTGAACGAGCGGCGGCCCATCGCCTTCTCTTCGGTGGGGGCGGTGCCGTCCTCGTCCAGGAAGGCCCGCCAGACGGTGGCCTGCCCACGGACCTCGTCCGCCGTGCACGGAACCGGACTGTCCGGGCTGGTGCCGGTCGCCGCCGCCACCAACTCGCTTTCCGCGATGCGCACGGCGTCTGCGTCGGCGCGGATCAGGGTCGGCGCCAGCTCGGCGACGATCGCCCCGGCGGCGTCCACCCCCAGGGCTCCACTTTCGAGGGCGTCGGCGATGTGTGGAAATCGGGGCGGGAACAGCTCCCCGGAGGGGGCTTCCTGCCTGCGGGTCTCGGCACCCAGCTTCAGCCGGCACCGGACCGTCACCGTGGAGGACAGCGTCACCCGGCGGGCCAGCTCGACCGCGTCCCGGCACCCTTTCCGAACCGCCAGCGATGCGGTGCCGAGGGTGGGGCGGGAGCGGTGCTGCAGCTCCCCCACGGCTTCGACGCGGCGAGCGTCCACCGCCCGGCCCAACCGCTCGAGAATGCCGGTAGTCGTCAGTAGCGTGTCATCCGCCAGCTCGCGCAAAGCGCCTGAGGGCAGCCCGGTGGCCAGCGACCTGAGGAGCGTGTCGATCAATTGATCGACCTCGTCTTCGAAGAATGTGACGGAACTGAACATACCACTATTCTCCCACTATCGAAGATGATGACGAAGAGAATTCAGCAATCTGTGGACAAGTCGCCCACACAGGCACAATCACAAACCTGAGGAGGAGAAGAGAAAGGGGTGCGGCTCACAGCTAGGCTTTTGCCATGGACTCCGCTCGGCCGCTACCGGAGCTCGTCGACCAGGAGTGGGCGGCGGCGCTCGAGCCGGTTGCCCGGAACGTGGCTCAACTCGGGGACTTCCTCCGCGCTGAGGCTCTGGCAGGGCGCGGCTACATGCCGGCGGGATCGAACGTGTTGCGCGCCTTCAGCTACCCGCTGGCGGATGCCCGTGTCCTGATCGTCGGACAAGACCCGTATCCGACCCCCGGACACGCTGTCGGGCTCGCCTTCTCTGTCGACCCGGCGGTTCGCCCAGTGCCGCGAAGCCTGAAGAACATCTACCGCGAACTGCGCGATGATCTCGGCCTTGAGGTGCCCCAGCATGGTGATCTGAGCCGCTGGGCCGATAACGGGGTGGTGCTCCTGAACCGAGTGCTGACGGTTCAGCCGGGAATCGCCGGATCCCACCGCAGGCAAGGCTGGGAAGCGGTGACCGAGGTGGCCATCAGCGCCCTGGTGGCACGCGGAAGACCGCTCGTCGCCATCCTCTGGGGCAACGCCGCCGCGTCGCTTCGGCCGCTGCTCGGGGCCACGCCAATCATCGCCTCCGCGCATCCCAGTCCGCTATCGGCATCCCGCGGCTTTTTCGGGTCCCGCCCGTTCAGTCGAGCCAATAGGCTTTTGGTGGAGCAGGGCGCCGATCCGATCGACTGGAAACTCGAGTGAGCCAGAGCCTCACGGAATGGTTGTAGTTGTTATATGTCTAGTAGAACAATGATCGAGATACGCGGATTGTCGAAGCACTTCGGCGCCGTCGAGGCGGTTTCCGGGCTTACCTTCGCAGTGGAGCCGGGCATCGTCACCGGCTTCCTCGGCCCCAACGGCGCCGGGAAGACGACAACCCTGCGTATGCTGCTCGGGCTGGTACGCCCGAGCGAAGGGACCGCCACCATCGGCGGCTCCAACTACCGCGACTTGAAGAACCCCTTGGCGACCGTGGGAACCGCCCTTGAGGCCGCGAGTTTCCATCCCGGCCGCACCGCACGCAACCACCTGGCCGTCTACGCGGCAGCAGCGGGCATCCCCCGCGCACGCGTCGGCGCAGTGCTCGACCAGGTCGGGCTGGGCGCGTATGGAGACCGTCGCGTCGGAGGCTACTCACTCGGCATGAGGCAACGACTCGGGCTCGCGATGGCGCTTCTCGGCGACCCGCAGGTGCTGGTCCTGGACGAACCGGTCAACGGGCTCGACCCGGAAGGCATCCGCTGGATCCGCACCTTCCTTCGGGAGTTGGCTGCGGAGGGGCGCACCGTGCTGGTCTCGTCGCACCTGCTGAGCGAAGTGCAGCAGAGCGTTGACAGCCTGGTGGTCATCTCCAAGGGCAGGCTCGTCTATGAGGGCGGCCTGGACGGGCTGGACACCGACGCCCGCGTGATTGCGGATTCACCACACCGGGGAATGCTCGACGCCGCACTGCTGGCCGCAGGCGCCGACATCCAATCCTCGGAGGCCGGAGTGATCATCTCGTCCCTCACGGCCGTCGAAGTCGGGGCTATCGCCCACCGGGCCGGCGTCCAACTGAGCCTGCTGCACACCCAGCAGGGCGGACTTGAAAAAGCCTTCCTCGACCTCGTCGGCGAAGGGAGCCAGCCATGAACGCCATCCGTGCCGAACTCGTCAAGCTGACCACCACCAGGATGTGGTGGATCCTGCCCGTCATCCTGCTCGTCTATGTCGCGTTCACCGCGTTGATCCTTGCCGCCGTATTCAGCGGGGTGATCTCCCCCGACGAGGGCGCTCCCGAGCTTTCGGAGGATGCCCTGCCGCCGATCATTTACAGCATCGCCCATTCGATCGGCTACGTGTTCCCACTGCTGCTCGGGACGTTGGCCGTCACGGGGGAATTCAGGCACCAGACACTGACCCCGACATTTCTCGCCACGCCGAGGCGTGGGCGAGTGCTGGCGGCAAAGCTCGTCGTCATGGCGATATTCGGGGCGCTTTACGGGGTCGTCGCCCTGATCGGTGCGGTGGGGCCCGGCGCGGCAATCCTGTCGATCGACGACGGTGTCTCCGGGCTCGACGACAGCGAGACCTGGCTGATGTTCGCGCGGATCGTGGTGGCGATGGCCCTGTGGGCAGTCATCGGCGTCGGCCTGGGAACGCTCATCCCGAACCAGGTCGCCGCCATCGTGGTGGTACTGGCTTTCACCCAATTCGTCGAGCCGATCCTGCGCACCGTCGCAACGTTCATCGACTGGGCGGCGGATGTCGGGAACTACCTTCCTGGGGCGGCCGGAGACACGCTCGCGGGGGCGAGTATCTTTACCGCGCTCGGCATGGCCTCTGGAGAAGGCCAGACGCTGGAATGGTGGCATGGTGGGCTTCTGCTCCTCGGATATGCGCTGGTGACGGCAGTCGTCGGCTACCTGGGCTCCTGGCGACGGGACGTCACCTGATGCCCGGCCACCGGTGATGCCCGACGAATCTTCCGGCCTCCGTGAGGTCACCGATCGCGACCTCCCGCAGGTGCTCGCCATCTATAACCACTACGTGGCCACTTCGACGGTGACGTTCGATGAACAACCGCTGGTGCCTGAGGCCTTGCAGGCGAAAGCAGATCACATCCGCGAGCTCGGGCTTCCATTCATCGTGGTGGAACGAATGCCCGGCGAGGTGGTCGGTTTCGCTTACGTCGCTCCGTGGAGGCCGAAGGCCGCCTACCGGCACACCGTCGAATGCTCGCTCTACCTGGCGCCGGGAGCGACGGGGAAGGGCCTGGGCCGCGAGATGATGGCCGGCCTCCTGGGCCGCAGTAAGGAGGCTGGGATCAGGGAGGTTATCGCCGTGATCGCCGACCAGGGAGCTGAGGCATCCGTCGCCCTCCATCAGCGGTTCGGATTCCGGGAGATCGGCCACCTGAGCAGGGTCGGCTACAAGTTCGAGCGCTGGCTGGGCACCATCCTGATGCAGAAGTCGCTCGCTGACGACTGACGGGCGGAACCGGCGGATACCATCGGAGCATGGCCGAAGCACCCTGGGAGCGCCCCGAGAACTACACGCTGCTCCACTCATTCACCGGGCACATCAAGGCCAGGCCCCGCGACGTCTTCGACGCCATAGCTCGTCGCTTCGACCCCGGGCCGGGCTCCGAAAGCCGCTTCACGGCGGATGCCAGGGCCTATCTGGTGATCACCCAGGGCGGCTGGTGGTACCGGGGCGAGTATCGGGTGGTGCCCGATGACCACGGTTCCCACGTCGAGCACGTCATTTTGAACGTGGCCCAGAAAGGGCACCGGGTCGGAACGTGGACCGGACGCAAGGTCATCGCCGCCGCACCCGCCGAGTTCGACAAGTTAATGCGTCAATTGAGGCTCGAGTTGGAGTGAGAACGACCCTGGTCGAGCTTGCGACGCAAGCCCGACCAGCGTGCCCTAGTTCTTCGGGGTCGCCTTTCGCAACAGCACGAAGCCGGTGACGGCTGCGAGTGCGGTCAGTACCAAGCTCCAGAGCGCCACGCCGATCGCGCCGTTGGTGACGAACCATTCGCCGACCGGCCCCCAGCTCTCGGTGGCGGTTGCCAGTGCCGCAAGGCCGACCACGATCACGGTGAGGCTCGCGAAGAATACATACATCCCGTTCGCTCGCCACCGCACGTAGACCGAAGAGGTGGCTGCCCCGACGAAGAAGAAGAACAGGAACACCAGCAGGAACAGGACGAACTGCAGGAGCATGTTTTCAGTTCTGAAGTAGATGACGTCGAACATCCCCCCGCCGAAGCCCCAGCCGTCCGTTGCCCGCTCGATGCTGGCCATGATGGTCATCACCGCGGCGTAGTAGATGCTCAGCAGCACGAAGGTCACCGACGTCCCCAGGTAGAAGTCGCGCCTGGTCACGCTATAGCCGAGCGCGAAGGGGAAGGTGAGGTTCACCGCCTGGACGGCCACCACCAGCATGTACACGAAGATGAAGGTGGATGCTCCGCTGAACTGCATTCCCTGCGATGCATCGGCTGTATCGGCCGGGCCTACTGCCGAGAAGACCAACCACCAGATCATCAGGTTCACCAGGAAGATGAACCCGAGGATCAGCAGCGGCAGCACCATTATCGGGAACTTGTTGGTCAGGTGAAGGCGGGTGACATTCAGCACGCGCTGAAGCTCTCCGCCGGAGTTCCGGGTCTGGGTTGTCGTTGTCATGCGCTCTGCTCGAATTCTGTGCTCGACGTGTTCGTCTTCCGGACAATGAGTTGTTGGAGGGAGACCGGCGACAGTTCCAGTCCCGCGTCGGAGGCGTGCTGTCTCTCGGCGCCGCTGAGGGCGCCGATGGTGACGGATGCCAGGCCACCGATCCCTTCGCGGTGCAGCACTTCGCGGCGCTCGACGAAGGCGTCGACCGCGCCGCGCGTGCCGACCACGGTGGTGGCGGAGCCACGCAGGTCTTCGGCGTCGTCATCGATGATGATGCGGCCTTCGTCGATCACCAGCACGTGCTCGAGCAGGTTACTGACCTCGTCGATCAGGTGAGTGGAGAGGATGACGGTGCGAGGGTGTTCGGCGTAGTCTTCGAGAAGGCGGTCGTAGAAGATCTGCCTGGCCACCGCATCCAGCCCCAGGTACGGCTCGTCGAAGAAGGTGAGCGGCGCACGGGAGGCCAGCCCGACGATGACTCCGACCGCTGAGAGCTGGCCACGGGACAGCTTTTTGATGCGGCGGTTCGTTGGCAGGCGGAAATCGTCGACCAGGCGGTCGGCGTACTCCCTGTCCCAGTTGCGGAAGAACCAGGGGGCGCTCGTGAGCACGTGCTTCACCTTGAAGTCATCCGGATACTTCTGGCTCTCCTTGATGAAGCAGACGTTTTGCAGCACCTTCGCGTTCTCGACCGGTGTCTCTCCGAACACCTTGATGCCTCCCCTGGTGGCGAAGTCCTGGCCGGTCAGCAACTGCATGAGCGTCGTTTTCCCGGCTCCGTTGCGGCCCAGGAGCCCATAGATCTTGTTCTCCTCGACGGTGAAGCTGACGTTGTCCACAGCGTTCAGGGTTCCGAAGGTCTTGGTGAGGCCGTCGACCTCGACTACTGCTGTCATTGCGCTCCTTCTCTCTTGATCATGTCTGCGAGCTGCGAGCGGGTGATGCCGAGCTTGGCCGCTTCGGCGACGAGCGGGCGTACGTACTCGGTCTGGAAGTGGTCGCGACGGGTGGTCACGATGGTCGACCTCGCCCCTTCGGCTACGAACATTCCGATTCCCCTCTTCTTGTAGAGCACTCCGGCCTCGACGAGCAGGTTCACGCCCTTGCCGGCAGTCGCCGGGTTGATGCGGTAGAACGCGGCAATCTCGTTGGTCGACGGCACCTGGCTCTCTTCCGGAAGTGATCCGCCGATGATGTCGTTCTCGATCTGCTCAGCGATTTGAAGGAAGATCGGTCTGTTCTCATCCATGCAGCCACCACCGTCCTTTGCGTATTGGTTAACTACTTGACTAACCAACCACCTAACCTTGCGAATGTCAAGACGGCCTTAAACTCAGGAGGTGTTCGAACTTCACCACCTCACCGCGCAGGAGCAATGGGACTGGCTGCAGCGCCGCGAGATCACGCCCACCGAGCTCACCGAGCACTACCTCACCAGAATCGCCCGCCTTGATCCCGGGCTGGGAGCCTTCGTCACGGTGACCGCGGATGCCGCACGCGAGCGGGCGGGAGCGCTCGCCGTCGCGAACGAGCGGTCGGCGCCGCTGTGGGGCCTGCCTTTCGCCGACAAAGATCTGTGGCAGCGAGCCGGAGTGCCCACCAGGTACGGATCCCGGCTGATGGCGGAGTATCTGCCAGACATCACGGACGAGTTGCCGGCGACGCTGGATGCGGCCGGCGGAATCAGCCTGGGCAAGACGAGCACACCAGAATTCGGCCTCCAGTCGTACACCGAGACTCTGGCCGGGCCGCCGGCACGCAATCCGTGGAACACCAGCCTCGGCGCCGGTGGTTCCAGTGGTGGCGCTGCTGTCGCCGTTGCTGCCGGCCTGCTCCCATTCGCCCCGGGTTCAGACGGAGGCGGCTCGATTCGCATCCCGGCCGCGGCCACCGGCCTCGTCGGGCTGAAGCCGTCCAGGGGGCTGGTGCCAGGGGGCCCAGGCAACGCCAGCCTTGCCGGGCTGGCCGTCGCCGGCCCGATCGCACGAACTGTGGCCGACGCCGCGATGCTGCTCGATGCCATGATCGGCGAGGGCGAGTTCCCGTTCACCCTCAGGGCACCACGTTGGGACGGCGGCGCCCTCCTGGGCGCGGTCCGCGGCGAGGGCCGTTTTCAGATCGGGGTGACGACGACCACCCCGTGGGACCAGGCCCACGACATCCAGCTCTCCCCGGAGGCCGCGGCAGCATTGCAGTTGGCCATGACGGAGCTCGACAACCTCGGGCACGGCCTGGAGCAGGTCGAGCTGGAGCCCGATGACAGCTATGCGCCGAACTTCCGCACCGTCTGGCAGGCCGGCGCTGCCGGTGTTCCCGCCGAGCGCGAGCAACTGGAACTTCTCGATCCGTTTACCCAGTGGCTCGTCGCCAGAGGCCGCGAGCTGAGTGCTCGGACGCTGGCAGAAGCGCTGGCCGGGCTCGCGCAGTTCGAGCGGTCGGTCATCCGCCAGTTCTCGCGGATGGACGCAGTGCTCACCCCGGCGCTTGCGCTGACCCCTCGGCCGATTGGTTGGTACGACCAGTTGGACGGAGACAAGAACTTCGCCCAGCAGGTGCAGTACACGCCGTTCACCTCGTTCGTGAATGTGAGCGGGCTCCCGGCCATCACCCTGCCCGTGCATCAGACCGACGATGGCATCCCGATGGGGGTGCAACTCATCGGGCGGCCGGGCGGTGAAGCAACGCTGTTGGCCATCGGTGCGCAGCTGGAACGCAACCTCTCCTGGCAGCGCCGCCATCCGCCACAGTGGTAGCGGAGACTGGTTTCTACTCTGGGGTCTCCTGCGAATCGACATTATCGCGAAGCTCGGCAATCGCCTCGCGCGTAGTCGAGTGATACCACTGGCCATCTGAGAATACGAACACGTCCCCGACCCCCATGACGTCCGTCGCCGGGTCGGTGCTGAGCACGATGTCGCCACCTTCGTCGGTGCGCGTGTACCCGATCGCGGCGAGTCTGTCCTGTGCCTGGACCGCATCCGCCGGTGTGATCTCGGAGTAGCCGAACGCCACCAGGCTGTCGCCGCCGCCGGCAATCCCCCAGAGGCAGTCGACTCCGCCATTGTCGAAGAAGAGGGCCTCAACCCGTTGTTCCACCCGGAGCTTGTTCTCGTACTCTTCGATCAGGATGAACCCTTCAGCAGACAGCGTCTCCTCCGTCTGGTCGCTGATGATGTTGTAACAGTCGGGCACGAACGGCGGGGGAGTAGGTGTCGGTGTCTCCACCGGCTCGGCCGCCTCGCTGGTGGGCGGTGGCGGTGGTGCCAGCTCCGGTGATGCTGCACAGCCTGGGGCGATCAGCATGATCACGGTAAGAGTTGCGAAGACCCCGGGGAACCTCGTGCTCATCTGTCTCCTCTGCCGGTGCGGGAAATAAGAGAGCAGGCGCCCAGAGCGGCCAGCCTGCCTAGGTGGAGCGTAATACACCGGCCGGCTCGGTCAGGAGGTGCCGTCTGACCTGTTACGAGATCGTGGTCTGGTGTATCCGGCCTTCTCGAGTCCGGCCTCGATCTCGAAGCGGTTGGCAAGCGGATCCTGGCCGGCCGCGAGATAGAGCACGATGAAGGCGAGACCATAGCGCCGCCACTGGGCGCGATGGACAGCTTCATGCTCCAGAACCGTCGGTGTGATCCGGTCGGCCGTGAGGTACACGGCACCGATAGTCGTGCCTCCGCGTCCGAACGACCACCGTGGGCACTTCCGGGCGACGATCAGCCCATCATGCCGGCTCAGCCGGCCAAGACCGAGGGCGCCGCCCCAGAGCAGCGCGGCGAGGGTCGCAAACCAGTAGCCAGGCCGGGTGACGAACGGGTGCAGCAGCAACGCCCGCAGCCACCGCACGCCGGCCGCTGCTCCAGTCGCCTTACGGAGGCTGAGCTCGAACCGGGTGAGGGCCATAAGTCGTTTGTAGCACGTGGAGTTTGGGTTTCCGCTTGCATGGAGATCGGCCCGCGGCAGCATACAGTGGGCTGCATGGCCGGGAGCGTGAAGCGGGTAGCCCTCGTTTCGATGCATACCTCGCCGGCAGAGCAGGCCGGCACGAGGGACTCCGGCGGCCTGAACGTTTCGCTGATGTCGATCGCGACCGAACTCGCCGCCCGGGGGGTCGAGGTCGACCTGCTCACCCGTGCGACTTCGATCCCACGCACCACGCGGCTGAGCGACGGTGTCGTATTGCGGGAGCTGGCCGCAGGGCCCCCGGTCCCCCTGGACAAGACTGGCCTTGCCGGCGTCGCCGACGAGTTCGGCGAGGCTGTGGCAGCTGTCGCCGGTCGACCAGGGTCGCGCTACGACCTCGTTCACGCTCACTACTGGCTCAGCGGCCTGGCGACCCTGCCGGTGGCCATCGAGTTGGGTATTCCGCTGGTGCAGAGCTTTCACACCCTGGCCGCGATGAAGAATTCGCACCTGGCACCCGGGCAGGCGGAGGAGCCGCCTGGTCGCCTACTGGCAGAGCGCTACCTGGCGAATCAGGCGAACGCCGTGGTGGCGTCCTCCGCCTCGGAGGTGACCAGCCTGATCGATCAGGTTGGCGCGCCGGCTGGTCGTATCTGGGTGATCCCTCCCGGGGTGGACGTCGACTTGTTCCGCCCTGATCGCGGGGGCGCCGCCGAGCGGGTCCGTGACCAGTTCGGCATCGAGCCGGGGAGGCCCATCGTGGCCGTCGTCGGCCGGGTGCAGCCGCTCAAGGACCAAGAGCTCGGCGTGCGGGCGCTCGGTGCGCTCAACGCCCTGCGTGGCTGGGCCCCCGTGCTCGTCATCGCCGGGGAGTCGACCCCAGGTGACGAGGCCTATCTCGCGTCGCTCCGCCAGCTGGCCGCGGAGCTGGGGGTTGCCGACGAGGTCAGGTTTGCCGGAGCGCTCGGCCGGGATGAGCTTGCCGACCTGCTCGCTGTCGCCTCGATCACGCTGGTGCCATCCCACTCGGAGACGTTCGGCCTGGTGGCGTTGGAGTCTGCGGCCAGCGGAACGGCCGTCATCGGGTATCGCGGCACCGGGCTGCTCGAATCGGTGGCCGACGGGAGATCGGGCCTGCTCATCGACTCGCGGGAACCGGATGCCTGGGCCAGGGCCATGGTCGCCCTGCTCGACGATCCGAGCGTACGCTCACGCATGGCGGAGACGGCCAGGGAACATGCCCTCGGCTACACCTGGGCAGCGACGACGACGGCGCTGCTCGGGGTGTACAGCAGCCTGATTGGGTAGGGCACCTGCTGATCGCCCGCGACGAGCAGTACTTCGCGGCCGTTGCGGAGCGCCTCGAGACGCGTTGTCGAAGGGGCTCGAGGTCGACCTGGTCGTCCCCAGCGTCCTATCGCCCGACGAACTCCGCGGGTGTGCGGGTGGCGAATGACTCCATCCCTATCTGGGCATCCTCGCTTCCGGCGAGGCGCACCAGCTCGCGCTGCAAGGCTGCAGCGGCTCCGGCACGGTCGGTGATCGCCTGCCTGGCGTTGGCGAGGGTCGCCTGCACGGCCAGCGGCGCCTGTGCCGCGATTCGGCGGGCAAGCTCGAGCCCGCGATCGTACTGCTTGCCGTCGTCGACGACCTCTTGGACCAGGCCGATGCGGTGCGCCTCCGCGGCGTCGAACATGTCACCGGTGAGAACCCAGCGCATGGCGTTGCCCCAGCCGACGGCCTGGGGGAAGCGCAGTGTCGCCCCGCCGAACGGCAGGATCCCCCGCGTCACCTCGATCTGCCCGAACGTCGTGCCCGCGGCGGCGACGGCGATGTCGCTGGCCAGGATCAACTCGATCCCGAGGGTCAGGCAGGTGCCCTGCACCGCGATAACCACCGGCTTGGTGCGGGGCAGGCCGGAAACCTGCCACGGGTCGATGCCGCCATCCGGCACGATGTTCAGTCCGTCAGCGTCGATACGCGGGGCCACGTCTGCCAGGTCCAGGCCACTGGTGAAGTGGTCGCCGTGGGCGAAAACCAGTCCGGCCCTCAGCTCAGGGTCGCGCTCGAGCTCGCCGTAGGCGAGGGAGAGCTCCTGCAGCAGCTGGAAGTCTGCCGCATTGCGCTTCTCGGCACGGTCGAAGCCGATCAGCAGCAGGTGTCCGTCACGCTCGACGGTGATTCGTGTCGTCATGCGTCGATGGTAGGGGACGCGGAGGTGAGGGCGCCGATGATGCGCAGGATGGTGGGAAGGTCCTCCTCTGCCTGCTCCGTCGACCCCGGGGCGAACTCGGTGATCCCGGCCCCGATGATCGGCAGCGTGGTCTTCGCCTCCAGGACCAGCTCGATCAGCGCGGCCACGGTGACCCCGAACGGCTCGGGGAAGTCGAGCGCGCCGAACTCGCTCGGGTCGAGCACGTCCAGGTCGATGTGCAGGTAGACGGCGTCGGCCCCGCTGGACTGCAGGGCCTCAGCCAGGCTGCTCGGCGTCAGTTCGGCCGGCGGCAGGGTGCGGATGCCGCGCTCGGCAATGTAGTCCTGTTCCGCCTCGTCAACGGAGCGGGTGCCGGCCAGGATGACCTGCCGAGGATTGAGCGGAGCATCCGGCAGCAGCTCGGCCGGCCCTTCGCCGAGGAGTGTGCGCAGCACCATTCCGTGGAACGCCCCGGATGGCGACGTCCCCGGGCTATTGAGGTCGGCGTGTGCGTCGAACCAGACGACGGCCACCCGGTGACGGCCCGCAGCATGACGGATGGCGCCGAGCTCGACACCGCAGTCGCCGCCGATCACGATCGGCACGCCAGTGGCGGAGGCGAGTGCCTGCTGGAGCTCTCTGCGCACGGTCTCGACGGACGACAGGCGCCGCACACCGGTGCCCTGATCGCTGCCGGCTCCGAGAGGAACCGGAACCACAACGGTCATCGACGGCGGCAGGTCGCCGCCGATCGCCTCTGCGCCGTGGGCGAGGTGCATTGCCCTGGATGATCCGGAGCCTTGCCACTGGGGAACCACGAAGAAGCTGCTGGCCATGGATCAAGTATGACGGTCGTTCATCGTCCCCGGCTGGCGGTGGTTCTGGTGCCGTTGACCGCTGTGCGGTCGAATCCGGCGAGGTACCGAAGCAACCGCTCCAGCGGTCCGGCTCCGATAAATCGCAGCCACACCATGCTGAACGCGAGCGAGCAGACGATGAGGCCGACCATCAGGGGCAGACCAGGGTAGTCGAGAGCCCAGGGCGCCTCGGAGAAAACAACGCACCCGGTGAGCAAGAGGATCTGCAGGGTGTAGATCGTCAGCGGCATCGACCCGGTGGCGGCGATCGGGTACAGCGCCAGGCGACTCGGCCGGAAGCGGGCCGTCCAGAGCAGAACGCCGACCAGGGCGATGGCGAAGCCTCCGGAGCCGATGACCTCGGCCGTGCTGCCCGAGTGCGCCTCGGCAGAGACGGAGGGAAGCGCAAACGCGGCACCGTAGCCGACCACCATGGCGGCGACGCCGCCGATCACCATCCAGCGTTGGGTGACAGCACGGGTCAGGCCGGAGCGGGTGCAGAGCAGCCCGACCAGCAGGAACGGCAGCCAAACCAGGGTCGGGTAGCTTCCAAGCAGCAGGTACTGTACTGCAACCTCCGTCCACCCGCTCTGTTCACCCGCTGCGGCGACCCAGGCTGCGGCGATCGGGGCGGCGACGGCGAAGAAGGCGGCAAGCCCTGCCAGAACGACGCGCGGAAGGAATAGCGCGGGAATCATCAGCGCGAACATGATGCCGTAATAGTCGAGGATGATCGCGATGTGGCTGGGGAGCAGGGCGAGGGGGACCCCGAGAAGGAACAGGAAAGTGGCTCGTATGGCCACACCACGTCGCGCCGCCGCCGGAGATGAACTCTCGGGGTGCTCGCCGCCCGTCAGCAGCCCGAGAGAAACTCCGGCCAGCGTGGCGAAGAGGATGGACGACCGTCCGTCGACGACGAGCTCTTCCTGGCCGACCTGCGGATAGGTGTGGGCGATGAACATCCCGAGAACGGCAAGGCCCCGCGCAATGTCGATGCCGACAATGCGCGGGGTCGCTGTGCTCACCGGGCTACTGCCCGGACGTTACTGCCCTGGGGCCGCCGGAGCCGGCCTTGAGAGCGGCAAGCCTGGCCTCCAGCTCGACGGATTCGTCGGAGGCGTCCAGCTGTTCGAACTGGGCGTCGAGGCTGGACGCCGCCAGCTCCTGCGCACCCAGCACCTTCGCTTCCTCACGGCGCACCTTCTCCTCGAACCGGCTGATCTCGCTGGTCGGATCGAGCAGGTCGATGCTCTTCATCGCATCCATGACCTGGGCCTGCGTTTCGGCAGTCTTCGCTCGCGCGATGAGTTGGTCACGTTTGGACGAGAGTTCGCCGAGCTTGCCCCGCATGGCGCCGAGGCCGCGCTTCAGCTGGTCGACGACGGCAGTCTGTGACGCGATGGTCGGCACGGCATCATTGGCCTCCTTCTCTGCCGCCAGTTGGCGCCCGAGGGCGACCTTCGCCAGGTTGTCGAACTTGTCGGCATCCGCCGTGTGGCCTGCGGCACGCAGCTCGTCGCCCTTTCGGCTCGCCGCCACGGCCTTCCGGCCCCAGTCCTCGGCGGCCGCGACATCCTCAGCATGGTCCTGCTCGAGCATGCGCAGGTTGCCGATGGTCTGGGCGATCGCGCTTTCGGCCTCGGCGATGCTGTTCGAGTAGTCGCGCACCATCTGGTCGAGCATCTTGGCCGGGTCCTCGGCGGAATCCAGGAGCGCGTTGATATTGGCTTTCGCCAACTGCGCGATTCGTCCAAAGATCGATTGCTTAGCCATGCGTCGTCCTTTCGCTGGGGAATGCCGGTGCCGATTCCGACTGTACTGGACGCACCTGCAGCTGCGAAGGGAGACCTCGCCCTAACGCACCATGATCACGGATACCGGTCCGCGCAGCAGCGTAACCGGCCCATCATCCAGCCGCAGTTGCAGGACCGCTCGTGCGTCGTATTCTCCACGCATCAGCGGAGCGCCGGTTTCTCGGCCGTTCCCGTCGCAGTCGACAGCGTCGAACGAGAAATCGAGGGTCATCGACTCGCCGGGCGCCAGGTTCAGTGGTACCTGCGCAGCAGACTGATCACGATGCGAGAGCAGGGAGCCACCGCGCGCCAGGACGACCATCTGTTCGAGTACGACCCCGTTCATCGGTTCTGCACTGGTGTTCGTCAAGGTGAGCGTTGCCGCGACGGCCTCGCCGGTCGACGCAATCGTCGGGAAGTGGGAGGACAAATCGAGACCGGCCGGCACCTCGGCTTCGAGGCCGGTCTCGCCGAGCGCAGCGCTGTCACAGGAGGAGCGCTGCTCTGCCATCGAGCCGTCGGCCTCGTCAGACTCGGAGAACGGACCGCTCTCGGCCACACCGACCGGGGCATCCGCAGCGGTCATCGACGGGGTCAGGCCCTGCAGTCCGTTGAAGCTCGCGACGCCGATGCCCGCCACGGCGAGCGTCAGCACGCTGCCAGCGCCCACCTGCTGCGGGA
This sequence comes from Homoserinimonas sp., assembly GCA_040904805.1. Lineage (GTDB taxonomy): Bacteria > Actinomycetota > Actinomycetes > Actinomycetales > Microbacteriaceae > RYN-87. Next base: position 85,565 of record JBBDSS010000017.1, read on the forward strand.
GCCGCCGGCGCTTGCTGCGGCGGATGATGGCGGCAGCATCGATGGACGACGCGGGCGTGGGAGCGTCACGGAACAAGGTGCGCAGTTCAGCGTCGGTTGGCATGGTGTGCTCCTTCGGGAAGCTCGGGGAGGGCATCCTGGTCTGGTCCCATCGAGGCGGACAGCTTCGCCAGCCCGTCGCTCAGGTAGCGCTTGACCGCCCCGGCGCTGATGTCGAGGGTGTCGGCGATGTCGGCCACTTTGAGATCTTCGTAGTACCGCAACACCAGGCAGGCTCGTTCGCGCGGAGCCAGCCTCAGCAGCTCGCTGCCCAGGTCGATGCGGCTTTCGCTGGCTGGTGCCGCGGACTCGACCGTCTCAGGAACAGCGGCCAGGTGGGAGATCTTTCGCCACCGACTGGTGCGGCGGCCCCCGTCCAGGTAGCTGTTGAGGATGGCGCGGCGAACGTAAGCCTCGGCGCTGCGAACCGTGAAACCGTTGCGCAGTCGTCCGAAAGTCTTGACCAGGGCGTCCTGCACGAGATCGGCCGCGTCATCCTGGCTGCCGCAGATCAGGTAGGCGTAGCGGGTCAGCGCGTCGCCGCGCTCGGCAACAAGCGCGGTGACGACGTTCTCCCAGGCGGCACCTGCCAAGGATCGGCCCCCTTCGTTTCAGCGTGCACGTCGTCTTCGGCTGCAACCAGAATTGCAGCCGTCTAATGAAGTAGACGAACGAACTGCCGAAAACGTTGTGAAGTTTCGGCTAGGTGCCGGCGGATTCGCCCTTCGCCTGCAGCAACCGCTGCCGGATCTCACCCAACTGCCTGGTCAGGGCCTCCGGAAGGCGGTCCCCGAACTTGGCGTAGAACTGCTCGGTGTCGTCCAGTTCGGCAAGCCAGGCATCCGGGTCGACGTCGAACAGCTGCTCCCAGTCGCGGTCGTCCATGTCGAGGCCGTCGACGTTGATATCGCCGGCGACCGGTGACAGGCCGAGCGGAGTTTCCACCGCGGGAGTCTGGCCATCCACCCTGTTCAGGATCCATTCCAGGACACGCGCGTTCTCGGAGAAGCCCGGCCAGAGAAACTCGCCATCGTCGCCCTTGCGGAACCAGTTCACCTGGAAGATGCGCGGCATGTTCCCGGCCTTGCGCAGGTTCTCGCCGACTTTCAACCAGTGCGACCAGTGGTCGGCCATGTTGTAACCGCAGAACGGCATCATCGCGAACGGGTCGCGGCGCAGTTCGCCGACCGTCCCCTCCGCCGCCGCCGTGCGCTCGGACGATACGGTGGAGCCGAGGAAGACGCCGTGCTCCCAATCCCTGGCCTCGACCACGAGCGGAACGTTGTGGGCGCGGCGACCGCCGAAGATAATGGCGTCGATCGGCACGCCGGCCGGGTCATCCCAGCTGTCGGCGATCGAAGGGGCCTGATGGGCAGCCACGGTGAAACGTGAGTTCGGGTGCGCTGCCGGCTTTCCGGAATCCTGGCTCCAGGGGTTCCCCTGCCAGTCGGTGAGGTTGTTCGGAGCGTGGTCGGTCAGCCCTTCCCACCACACATCGCCGTCTTCGCGCAGCGCCACGTTGGTGAAGATGGTGTTTCCCCACAGCGTCTCGATTGCGGTGGCATTGGTCTTCGGGCTGGTGCCTGGGGCAACGCCGAAGAACCCTGCCTCGGGGTTGATGGCGCGCAGGCGCCCGTCCGGCCCGGGGCGGAGCCAGGCGATGTCGTCGCCGATGGTCTCGACTTTCCAGCCGGGAAGGGTCGGTCGCAGCATGGCGAGGTTGGTCTTGCCGCAGGCTGACGGGAAGGCCGCGGCCAGGTGGAAGACCCGGCCGGCCGGGTTGGTCATCTTCAGGATGAGCATGTGCTCGGCGAGCCAGCCTTCGTCCCGGGCGATGACGGACGCGATCCGCAGCGCGAATGACTTCTTGGCCAGCAGCGCATTGCCGCCGTAAGCCGAGCCGAACGACCAGATCTCCCTGGTTTCCGGGAAGTGGCTGATGTACTTGTGCTTCGAATTGCACGGCCAGGACACGTCGTTCTCCTCGATGCGCGAGCCGTCGGCGTCGATCAGCGGAGCGCCGACGCTGTGCACCGCTGGAACCCAGCTCTCGCCCTCATTGATGAGGTTGAGGGCAGCGCTGCCCATGCGGGTCATGATGCCCATGCTGGCGACGACGTAGGGGGAGTCGGTGACCTGGATGCCCAGCTTGGCCAGCGGGCTGCCGAGGGGTCCCATCGAGAAGGGGATGACGTACATGGTGCGGCCGCGCATGCTGCCGTCGAACAGGCCGTTCAGGGTGGCGCGCATCTCCTGGGGGTCCGCCCAGTTGTTGGTGGGGCCGGCATCCGCCTCATTCTCGGAGCAGATGAAGGTGCGCGACTCGACGCGGGCGACATCTTCCGGGTTGCTGCGGGCGAGGAAGCTGTACGGGCGGAACTCGGGGTTCAGCCGGGTGAGGGTTCCGCTGGCGACCATCTCGCGGGTGATGCGATCCCACTCCTGGGGTGAACCGTCACACCAGACGACCTCGTCCGGCTTGGTGAGGTTGGCGATCCGGTCGACCCACTCGATCGCTCGGCTTTCGGTTCCCGGTGGGGGGCCGGTATTCGGCTTGGTTCGCAGATTGCTGTGGTCGTTCACTATCGAGGGCCTCGTGGGTGTGAGTGTCATGGGTATATCCGTCCGATCTCAAGCAGCGGCCACCGTAAGAAATGGCGTCTCATTACATCCTGCGCCTAAAAATGGCGAAGAGAACCCCGAATGATGCGTAAAGAAGCGCGTTTCTTTCGTTAGGATGAACGCATGACCGATCTTGCGACGCTAGGTCAGCGCATCCGGCACTTCCGAACCGGGGCCGGGCTGACGCTTGACCAGCTGGGCGCCCGGGTGGGAATTGCCGGCAGCCAGCTCTCCTTGATGGAGAACGGGCGCCGCGAACCCAGGCTTTCGCTGCTGCAGACCATTGCCGGCAGCCTCAACGTGCCGGTATCCGAGTTACTCAGTGACGAGCCACCAACTCAGCGGGCGGCGCTCGAAATCGAGCTCGACCGCATGCAGCGCAGTGCTGTCTATGCCGGCCTCGGTCTGCCCGCGGTCAGGGCGTTGAGGTCGACGCCGGATGAGACGCTGGAGGCGCTGGTCGGCCTCCATCGGGAGCTGTCCAGGCGTGCCCGTCAGGCAATCGCCACGCCGGAGGAGGCGCGCCGGGCCAACACTGAGCAGCGCCAGCAGATGCGCACCAGGGACAACTATCTTCCCGAGATCGAGGTGTTGGCCGAGGAGTCACTGCGCGGGGTCGGGCACACGAGCGGCGCGCTCACCCATCGCGAGGTGAATCTGATGGCCAAACGGCTCGGTTTCGACCTCATCCACGTCGACGACCTGCCGCACTCGACCAGGTCGGTCACCGACCTGGAGAACGGCCGTATCTATCTTCCGCCGGCGTCCATTCCCGGGGGGCACGGACTGCGGTCGATGGCCCTGCAGGCGATGGCGCACCGGCTGCTCGACCACCATGAACCAGACAGCTACGCGGACTTCCTGCGCCAGCGCCTCGAAATCAACTATTACGCGGCTGCCTGCCTGATGCCCCTGCGGCAGTCGGTGGAATTCCTCGCCGGGGCGAAGGACGATCGCAACCTGGCGGTCGAGGACTTCCGGGACGCGTTCGGAGTCACCCACGAGGCCGCAGCGCTGCGCTTCACCAACCTCGCGACCAGCCACCTCGGCATGACAGTGCATTTCCTGAGGGTCGGCGACGACGGGGCGCTGTACAAAGGATACGAGAACGACGGTTTGCGGCTTCCCACCGACATCACCGGATCAGCAGAAGGACAGCCGGTCTGCCGCCACTGGAGCGCGAGGACCGCGTTCCTGCGCACCAATCGCACCACCGAGTTCTACCAGTACACCGACACGTCGACCGGAACCTACTGGTGCTCCACCCAGACCGGGACGGCGTCAGCGGAGGAGTTCTCGATCACCTTCGGCGTGCCATTCGCCGACGCGAAGTGGTTCCGGGGCAGGGAGACCAGGAACCGCGAAGTGTCGAAATGCCCGGATGCCAGTTGTTGCCGGCGCCCGGAGCCTGAACTGACCGAGCGTTGGCGGCATCGCGCCTGGGCGAGCGCCAAGCTGCACGCGCACATCCTGTCACCGCTGCCCCAGGGCACCTTCCCCGGCGTCGACGACTCAGAGCTCTACGCATTCCTCGACGCCCATTCCGGCGAGGCCGACTGATCCACTGCGTTGACGCGGGCGGCCGCCGCTCGACCGGCTTCGCGCAGCCAGTGTGCCGGCTCCGCCATTGCGGCGTCGGCTGAGCCGGCGAGGTCGGTCAGGCTCACCGCCCAGGATCCGTCCGGCGGTGCTGCAGCCACCGCGCCGGCGACGACTGCCACCCTGCTGCCTCCGGCGAGTTCGACGATGTTGCCGACAACCTTCCCGGTGAGAGAGGTGGAGTCGAAACGGCCCCCTCCGGTGATCACGAGGTCTGCGTTCGAGATGGCCGCGGGCAATCCCGTCGCCTCCGCGATCCAGGCCTCCCCTGGCCTGATCCGCGAGCCCCAGGCCGCGACCAACCCGTAGGCGGTTCCGCCTGCCGCCCCGGCCCCGAGCAGCGGTGCGGTCACATCGGTGAGCAGGATGACGCCGCCTGGTGGCGGGGTCATGAGGCTTCGCCCCTCGATGCGGTGCAACAGCTCGAGACCACGGCCGCCGGGCGAACTACTGGGCGGCTAGCCGACTGACGCCGCCCGGGCACGGTGCTCGATCATATTCATCCGATTGCCGCAGCGAAGGCTGCAGAACCGCTTGGAGCCGTTGCGCGAGAGGTCGACGAACACCCCGGTGCAGTCGCCGGCCTCGCAGGTGCGAAGGCGCTCCCACTCCTGCGAGCGGATGACGTCGATGAGTGCGAAGGCCACTTCCACGCGGATGCGCTCCGCCAGAGGAGCGGACGGCTCGGTTGCGTGCAGGTGCCAGTCCCAGCCGTCGTGGCGAACCAGGCGAGGCACGGCGCCCGCCTCGCCGAGCATCTGATTGACCACGGGGACTGCTTCGTCCCGGGCATGGCTCCAGACATGCCTCAGCAGCGATCGTGTTTCGACGACCTCCGCCAGTTCGGCATGGTTCCGATCGAAACGGCCGGTGTAGGAGTGCTCGGCCAGGAGAGCGGTCAGCTGGGCGGGCGCGCTGAGTTCGTCTTCGCCACTGCGTGAGGCTCCGGGCACCGTGTTGACCAGCGCGACCATGAAGGCCAGAGTATCGATAGTGTCAGGGGCAAACTGCAAATTGACTCCTTACCACTACCGAGGCTAGCGTGGTGATCCTCACCAGTCAATTACGTCCTGAAGGCCCGCCCATGTCTCGTTCGTCCACCCTCACCGGCCTGGGAATCGCCGTCATCGCGGCCCTCGCCTTCGGGATGTCCGGTCCGTTCGTTAAACCCTTGCTGGATGCCGGCTGGAGTCCGGCCGCGGCCGTCACCGTGCGTGCACTCGTCGGCGGACTGATACTCGCCCCGGTCGCCGTCGTCACGCTGCGCGGACAGTGGTCGGGGCTCTGGCACGCCCGTGCGCGCATTCTCGCGATCGCGCTGATCGGCGTGGCGGCAACCCAACTCGCCTACTTCGCGGCGATCGAGAGGATCTCGGTCGGTGCAGGCATCCTCATCGAGTTCATGGCCCCACTGCTCCTTGTCGCGGTCGTCTGGGTGCGCAGCCGCAAAGCACCGAAAGCCGTCGTGCTCGTCGGGTCGGCGTTCGCCCTGGTGGGCCTCGGCCTCGTGGTCTCACCGGGAGGGAACGGGAGTATCGACCCGCTCGGACTGGCCTTCGCCGCCGCCGCGATGGCCGGATGCGCCGTCTACTTCGTTGCGGCCGCCAGGGTCGACGACGGCCTGCCCGCTGTCGCCGTCGCATCCGTCAGCTTGGTTATCGGTGGCATTGCGCTTGGCCTGATCGGGCTCACCGGCCTGATTCCGTTCACCGCATCCTTCGCCGCTGTGCAGCTCTTCGGGGGTGCGGTGGCCTGGTGGATTCCGATGCTCATCGTCGCCGTGATCGCCACCGGCGTGGCCTACGCCACCAGCATCAAGGCGAGCCAGCTTCTTGGATCCCGGCTGGCCTCGTTCGCCGGCCTGCTGGAAGTGGTCGCCGCGACCTTCTACGCGTGGCTGCTCCTGGGCGAGCAGATGACATTCTCGCAACTGGCTGGAGGGTTGCTGATCCTGCTGGGCATCGGGTTCGTGCGGTCGGAGAAGACCGCCGCAGTGCTGCCGCCCGTCGAGCCTGCCACCCTGGGACGCGCAGCGTAGGAACCACGTTCCAGCAGGACGAAGTGGAGCCCCTCCCGGTCGCGGGAAGGGCTCCACTCGTCAGGTCACGCCGGAGTGAGTGTTTTCCGCCCCCTTCGTTCCCCCGTCGACGAACCGAAATATGTGCACGACACGGCACAGCTTCCGAGGGTGCACCGATGCGCGGTTTCATAACCGACTGACGCCGCCTACCTCGACACCGGCTGGTTCAGCGATGACGACCGCATGCTCAGCGGGTAATGACTCGCCAGACGCCGTCGCTGGCGGGCGAGGAGTCACGGCTCCAGGCGACCGGATTTCCTGCCGCCAGCAGGCAATCGCTCAGCCAGTACGTCTCGTCGGGGTTCCAGCCTGCGAGCATGCTCCGAGCCTCGCCGACGGGCAACGCCCGTCCAGCCGTGCTGAGGTAGCCGGTCACGGTGAGGTGCACAGCATCGAAGTCGGATGCGACGGCAGACCAGTCGGGCAGCAGCCAGCTGCCGTCGTGGCCGCCTGATCGCCACCAGTCGTGGCGGCGAGATCGTGTCACATCCATTGGGTACTGCTGAACGAGATCTGTCCAGTCGCTCGGCCCGGTGATCTCGGCGACCCGGCTTCCGTCTGCCGGCTTCAGCGGCCAGACGTCTGCCGTGTTCCAACCGAAGCCGTCTTCGACCAGGAGCAGCTTCAACGCTCCAAGTCCGGGAAGACTGCGGGAGGTGGTGACCAGTCTGGCCATTGCCGGCGTTGACCACCATTCGCCGCTCCAGTTGGCGGTGACGGCTTTCGGGCGTCGGGCCGACAGATGTTCTTCCTCGAGCGCAGCTGCCTTCCACTGGTTGAGTCGAGCGACCGCACCGGTGAGCGCTGGTGGTGAATCGAGGGGGGACTGATCTGTCCATTTCACGAATTGTTGACTCTCGGTTGCCAGCGGGGATGACCACCACTGTGTTGCAGCCTGGCGGCTGACTTGCGACGCCACCCGTTCAAGCGCAGCACGGAGTTGCGGATCTTGCAGGAGCACGTCGGTTTCGTCGGGCTCTTGCCAGTAGCGGGCAGCATCTGTGCTGGCGATAAGCGCCTCCAGGAGTGCGTCGTCGGACCATGACTCAGGGGGATTGAACGTGGCAACTCGATGTGCAAGCTCGGTGGTGAGATCTGTGCTCGTCGGTGCCCGCGCCGCATTGAAGGTGAGGCTCCACAGGGACGGATCGGCCGAGGTCAGCAGGCTCAAGCAGAAGCGCCGACCTCGCGGGCCATCCAGGATGCCCGCACTTTCGCCCACGCCGTTCACACCACGAGGCTATAGCCACCCGTATGTCCTCCGCCGGCTGTCCCTGCGGATTTGGTCGACTCGGCAGCTGGGGCCCGGACGCGAATGTCATCCCGAACTGCGGCGAGTTGCCGCTGCCATCGCCAACGGGCGGCAGTTCGCCGCGGTTCGCGAGCCTACCCGGCCGAAAGAGGGTGAGAGCTGAGATGGCCTCTACAAATGTTGTCACGCGCCCCCGGGGTTCGGAAATATTGCCAACCGCGGACAACTGAAAAACCGGGAATTTGAGACGCCGCTCCTCGCCGAGTTTCGCCATCGTATTTCGGATTCCAGCCCGGTAAGCCGGACCTATTGCGGGACGGTTGCTGCCCGCTCCCCTCCCGGAATCTGAGACGCTCGGAGCTTGCTCTGTACTGGCCGCCGTCCTTTGTGTTCCAATGCTGTAGTCGAACCACGCACGTTCCATCTTGATTTTGCTGGAGAGGCAGCGCCTGTGATCGAATCCGCAACTTTCGTGATTAGTGCATGGCACCATGTCGTGGACTTCGGCATAGAGCCCTTTCCTCCGGCAGGCGCCGTTGCTGCCCTGCAGGCGGCGATGCGCGGCGAGATGCAGGAGTCTGCGCTGATAGTGCCGTTGGTTTCCACAGGCGTATATTCAGGCCCCATTGACTTGACCGTCGAGGTCCTCGACGCGAGGCCGGAGTCAACCGCGCCAGAGTGGGAAGACATCCACGAACTCTCCCTGATGCTTCCGGAGGGGCGGGCCTACTTCAACCGGTCGGCAAGCTTCGAGAGGAAGGATGTCGGGACCATCATGGCTGATGAGAAGGGCAGCTATCGTGCGCGGCTCTATGCGAGCGGCCGGGACGCAGCATATGACGGGGTTGTGGAGTCGCCCGTCGAGCAGCACCTCGTCCAGTTCTGGAAGGAACCGCCAGCACCCGTGTCTGTTCTTTCCTCGCACTCACAGAGTGGCAAGAGCCTGCCCCGTTTCATTGAGATGTGGCAGGAGCTCCCGCCGGCATGATCCCCACCGAACCACGCCCCGTAACCGCAGCCTCGGGCTGTTCGGTCTACCGAGCTGTGATCAGGTGATCGGCCCCCGCAACCGCGAACTCCCGTTCAACGGAGGATGAGTGCCCCTCGTCCGAACTAGGTGGCAAAAATCCGAACTAGCGCGTCCCGTGACAAATGTGCCCCCAGCAGGATTTGAACCTGCGGCCTTCTGCTCCGGAGGCAGACGCTCTATCCCCTGAGCTATGGGGGCCAGGAGTGCCTCACTAGATTAGCAGTCGCCGCGCCGACCACGGCGACGCGGCAACTATTGGCCGAGTGCCGTCAGCGCGCCCTGCAGGAGCGGCCTGGGTTCGACGATCTCGTAGAACGCCGGGGAGGTGGCAACAATCCAATACGGCCCGGAGAAGACCTGGGCGACTCCGACGCCTCCGGATGCCGCGAAGTAGGCGGCATCACCGATACCGGAGACGGCCGTATTCGAGGGCAGGCCCTCCCTCACGGTGGCCAGGTCGTCGGCCGCCAGCTGGGCGACGGCCACCTCGAAGGTGACTCCGCTCGACTGGTTCACCCAATTGCAGACGGCACCCTGGTTGGCCTCGATGGTCGCGACGTCTGTTCCGGGCGCCGGGGTGAAGTCGGGCTGGTGCCCGTAATTCGGGTTGTAGTCGTAGACCACCTGCGGTGAGACCAGCTTGTTGCAGTCGATCGACACCGGGACGGAGTCGAAACCGCCGGCCGGCTCATCCGTCACTGCCGGCTCCGGCGTGTCCGTGGGCGTCGTCGTGGGCTGCTGGGTCGCCGTCCAGTCGGTGGTCTCGGTCGGCTCAGGGCTTCCCTGCGGCACGCAGCCGGAGAGCCCCAGGGCGATGACGGCGGCGACGGTGATGACAGCAGGGAGAGAACGCATGGCTCCATCCTCGCTGAAATTTCGGCGGGCACGGATGCCCGAAACGCCTCCCGTAGAATTCTGAGGTGACTCCAGCCGAACTTTCCGCCGAAATCCTTCGCATCGTGACCCCTGCGGTCGCCGCGCGCGACGCCTCGATCGCCATCAGTAGCGACGACGTGAAACTGGAGCGCCCGAAGAACCGCGACCACGGCGACTGGGCGTCCAACATCGCCATGAAGCTTGCCGGGCGTCTCGGGGTGAACCCGCGCGAACTCGCCGGGGAACTGGCCGAGGGCATCCGCGCCATCGACGCCGTCGCGGCGGTTGACGTTGCCGGTCCCGGTTTCATCAACATCACCCTGGACACGGCAGCCGCAGGGGCCGTCGCCAAGACGGTAGTCGACCAGGGCGACGCGTACGGCAACAACGACGCGCTCGCCGGCCAGACCATCAACCTCGAATTCGTCTCGGCCAACCCCACCGGCCCGCTGCACATCGGCCACACCCGCTGGGCCGCTCTTGGCGACTCGATCGCCCGGGTGCTGGCCGCCTCCGGCGCGCGCATGGTCAGCGAGTTCTACATCAACGACGCCGGAAACCAGATGGACAACTTCGGCGCATCCATCGCCGCAGCGTTGAGGGGCGAGCCGACCCCCGAGAACGGCTACCCCGGCCAGTACATCGCCGACCTGGCCGTGCGGGTCAGGGAGCAGCATCCGGACGTCCTGGACCTGCCGGAGGATGAGGCTCTCGCCATCGCGCGGGAGACCGGATACCAACTGCAGCTGGGAGAGATCCGCGAATCCCTCGAGCGTTTCAACGTCCACTTCGATGTCTGGTTCAGCGAACGAACCCTGCACGAAGGCGAGCCGAGCCCGGTCGAGACGGCAGTCGAGCGGTTGCGCGCCCAAGGCCACGTGTTCGACGCGGACGGCGCCGTCTGGGTGCGCACCACCGACTTCGGCGACGACAAGGATCGGGTCATCCGCCGCGCCAACGGCGTCTTCACCTACTTCGCCTCCGACGCCGCCTACTACCTCGACAAGGGCGACCGCGGGTTCGCCCACAAGATCTACCTGCTCGGCGCAGACCACCACGGTTATGTGCACCGCCTTAAGGCGCTCGCCGGGGCAGCCGGTGACGACCCGGCGACCGACATCGAAATTTTGATCGGGCAACTGGTGAGCATCAACGGCGCCCGGCTCTCGAAGCGCGCCGGCAACGTCATCGAGCTGAACGACCTGCGCGAGTGGCTGGGAACGGATGCCCTGCGCTACTCGCTCGGACGCTACCCGGCCGACTCTCCGTTGACCCTCGACCCGGAGTTGCTGCGCAAGCGCACCAACGACAACCCGGTCTTCTACGTTCAGTACGCGCACGCCCGCACCTTCTCGGTATCGAAGAATGCGGCCACGCTCGGCGTCGTCCGCTCGGTTTTCGTTCCGGAGTTGCTCACCCACGAGACCGAGAACAACCTGGTCGGCATCCTGGCCGGGTTCCCGCGCATCGTCGCGCAGGCGGCCGAGCTGCGGGAACCGCATCGCATCGCTCGCTACTGCGAAGAGCTCGCCGGCGCCTATCACCGCTGGTATGACGTGTGCCGGGTGACGCCGCTCGGCGACGAAGAGGTGAGCGACCTGCACCGCACCCGACTGTGGCTGAACGACGCGACCGGGCAGGTGCTGAGGAACGGCCTTCGCCTGCTCGGCGTCAGCGCCCCGGAGCGGATGTGATGGTGAGCGGCAGCGACGACGGCTTCGAACTGTTCTCCGAGGCGAATGCCCGGGCACCGCGCAAGCGACGCGGCCGAACGGCGATCGTGCTGGTGGTGCTCGCCATCATTGTGGCCGTGGTCGTCGTCTGGGCAGACGGCGCCATCCGGGCGGCGGCCGAGAAGGTGGTCGAGGGCGAGCTGGCCGATCGACTGCCGGCCGGTGCCGGCGCCGTCGACGCCCGGATCGGTGGGTTCGCCTTCCTGCCGCAGTTCTTCTCGGGAACCCTCGACGATCTCGATGTCAGTTTCGCGCTCGACGGAGAGTCGATCCCCTCCCTCGTCGGCGACAGCAGCGCGGCGCAGAACCTGACGATCGCAGACGGCGTGATGACCCACGAAAGTGCCGTCACCTTCCTCGGTATGGAGATCGGCTATACCGTCACCCTGGAACCCAGCGTCGAGGGCGGCGCGGTAGTACTGACCCCCACGGCCGTTGAGGCGAACACCGATGTGGCGTCCGTCGACCTCGGCCAGCTCGTCGACCTGAGCGAACTCACGGTGCGAGGCTGCGCCGCGAGCCTGCTGCCGGAGAGCCTGGAGCTCACCAGCGTCGAGGTGATCGGTGATCAACTGCATTTCGCCGTTTCCGGCCACGACGTGCCGGTCAACCTGAACGACCTGAGGGCCAGGGGAAGCTGCGAATAACCCGGCCGCTGCTCCCAACCCATACAATTTGTATGGTCAGGAACCACGCCCGGTTCACCACCACAACCGCGACAGCTTCGAGGTTCCCTTGTCCGAAGACCTGCTTCACGGCAACCCCCTTGCCCCTCAGTGGCTTCAGGTACCCGACGACGTCAACGCCCTCGCGCCCGCCGTCTGGTCACAGCATGCTGCCCGCAACGGGGTCGGCGCCATCGAGGTCGCCGGCGTGTCAGCGCCCGAGTTGGCCACGCAGTTCGGCACCCCGCTCTACGTCATCGACGAAGCGGATGCCCGAGCTCGCGCCGTCGCGGCCCGCACCGCTTTCGACCGTGAGTTCGCCCGGGTCGGCAGCGCCGCCCGGGTCTACTACGCAGGCAAGGCGTTCCTGTCGTCCGAGGTGGCACGCTGGGTGACGGAGTCCGGGTTGTCCCTCGACGTCGCCAGCGGGGGAGAGCTTGCCGTCGCCCTCGCCGCCGGGGTCGACCCTGGGTCCATCGGGCTGCACGGCAACAACAAGTCGGCGGCCGAGATCGATCGGGCCGTCTCATCCGGTGTAGGCGTGATCATCATTGACAGCCTGATCGAGATCGAGCGCATCGCGCAGGCCGCCGGGCGCCACAGCAGGCGGCAGCGGGTGCGCCTGCGAGTCAACAGCGGGGTGCACGCCCACACTCACGAGTTCCTGGCCACGGCGCGCGAAGACCAGAAGTTCGGCATCGCCCTGGCAGATGCTGTGGCCACGGTGGCGGTCATCCGAGCGCACAGCGAGTTGGACTTCGTCGGTCTCCATTGCCACATCGGTTCGCAGATTTTCGAGACCGACGGTTTCGCGGAGTCGGCGCGCCGGCTCATGGCGGTGCACGCGCAGTTGCTTCAGGACGGCCCGGTCCCCGAGCTGAACCTGGGCGGCGGTTTCGGCATCGCCTACACGAGCACCGATGTGGCACTCTCCTTCGACGACATCGCCGCCGCGCTGGCCAACATGGTCGCCGCCGAGGCCGAGCGGCTGGGAGTGCCGGTGCCGATAGTGGCTGTGGAGCCTGGTCGAGCGATCATCGGGCCGTCCGGTTTCACCCTCTACGAGGTCGGCACGACCAAGGACGTGCTGGTCGACGGCACCGCGGTCCGCCGGTACGTCAGCATCGATGGCGGAATGAGCGACAACGCCCGCACCGCCCTGTATGGCGCCGACTACTCCGCCCGCATCGCGAATCGGAGTTCGGAGGCGGTGCCCGCACTCTCCAGAGTCGTCGGGAAGCACTGCGAGAGCGGTGACATCGTCGTCGATGCCGAGTACCTGCCGGCCGATGTCCACCCGGGCGACCTGCTGGCGGTGCCGGTCACCGGCGCCTACTGCTGGTCGCTGTCGAGCAACTACAACTATCTTGCGCGGCCCGCCGTCGTGGCGGTCGCCGACGGTCTGGCTCGCGTGATTGTGCACGGCGAGACCGAAGCCGACCTGCTGGCAAGAGACGCCGGCCTGACCTCCGACCAGCCTCACCCGACCCGGAACGGAACCACCACATGATCGAGTACCGAAACCTGCGTATCGCCGTCCTCGGAGCGGGGTCCGTCGGCGCCCAGGTGGTGAGGCTGCTGCTGGAGCAGGGCGACGACCTGGCCGGCCGCGCTGGGGCCGGACTGGAGCTGGTCGGCGTCGCAGTGCGGAACCCGGATGCGCCGCGCACGGCGGAGATCCCCCGCGACCTGCTCACCACGGACACCGAGTCGTTGATCCTCGGAGCCGATGTCGTCATCGAGCTCATCGGCGGCATCGAGCCGGCACGAAGCCACATCCTGCAGGCGCTCAACTCCGGGGCGGATGTCATCACCGCCAACAAGGCCCTCATCGCCCACCACGGTCCGGAGTTGTTCGCGGCCGCAGAGCAGGTCGGCGCACAGATCTACTACGAGGCAGCCGTCGCCGGGGCGATCCCCATCATCCGCCCGCTGCGCGACAGCCTGGCCGGTGACCGGGTGGAACGCATCCTCGGAATCGTCAACGGCACCACCAACTTCATCCTCGATCGCATGGACTCCGACGGTGAGAGCCTGGAGTCTGCCCTGGCAGCGGCCACCGAGCTGGGTTACGCCGAGGCAGACCCGACGGCGGACATCGAGGGCTACGACGCGGCGCAGAAGGCGGCCATCCTCGCGAGTCTGGCGTTCCACACAGCGGTGCCGATCGAGAGCGTCTACCGGGAGGGGATCACCTCCGTGACGGCGGAGCAGGTGGCATCCGCTCGCGCCGCCGGGTATGTCATCAAGCTCCTCGCCATCTGCGAGCGGTTGACGACGGCGGACGGCACGGAGGGCGTGAGCGCCCGTGTGTATCCGGCGCTGGTGCCGCGGTCGCATCCGCTCGGCAATGTACGGGAGGCGAAGAACGCGGTCTTCATCGAGGCCGAGTCTGCCGGCGACCTGATGTTCTACGGCGCAGGCGCCGGCGGCAAGGAAACCGCTTCAGCGGTTCTCGGCGACCTGGTGTCCGCCGCGCGGCGCCACGTCGTCGGCGGCCCTGGGGTCGCTGAGTCGACCCACGCCGACCTGGCCGTCCTGCCCATCTCCAGCGTCACCACCCGCTACCAGATCACGCTCGAAGTGGTCGACCAGCCGGGGGTGCTGTCCCGTATTGCCGCGCTGTTCAGTGACCACGGAGTGTCGGTGGAGACAGTGTCGCAATCGGTGCCCCCGGTCGGTCCCGGCGAGGTCGCCGCCACCGCTACCCTTGTAATCGGTACTCACGAGGCATCCGAAGCAGACCTGGCGGCCACAGTCGACAGTCTCGAGCGCAACGACGTTGTCAGCTCTGTTACTTCTGTTTTGCGAGTGGAAGGTTTGTAATGGCCCACCAGTGGCGCGGAGTACTCCGCGAATACGCCGATCGTCTTGATGTGACGGACGCCACCCCCATCGTCACCCTGGGCGAAGGCGGCACGCCGCTCATCCCGGCGCCGGCGCTTTCCGCGCGCACCGGGGCGAAGGTCTTCGTGAAGTTCGAGGGCATGAACCCCACCGGGTCGTTCAAAGACCGTGGCATGACGATGGCCGTGTCCAAGGCGGTGGAGCGCGGCGCCCGGGCGGTCATCTGCGCGTCCACCGGCAACACTTCCGCCTCGGCAGCCGCCTACGCGACGCATGCCGGCATCACGTCTGCTGTTCTCGTGCCTGAGGGAAAGATCGCGATGGGCAAGCTCGCCCAGGCGATCGCCCACAACGCGCATTTGCTGCAGGTGCAGGGGAACTTCGATGACTGCCTCGAGATCGCCCGTGAGCTCGCAGACAACTATCCAGTCCACCTGGTCAACTCGGTCAACAACGACCGCATCGAGGGCCAGAAGACCGCGGCATTCGAGGTGGTCGAGGTGCTCGATGACGCACCGGACTTCCACATCGTGCCGGTCGGCAATGCCGGCAACTACAGCGCATACTTCCGCGGCTACAGCGAGGAACTCGAGCGCGGGCGCACCACCAGGCTTCCCCGCATGTTCGGATTCCAGGCCGAGGGCAGCGCGCCCATCGTGCTCGGCCACGTCGTGACCGATCCGGACACCATCGCCAGCGCGATCCGCATCGGGAACCCGGCGTCCTGGCAGCTCGCGATCACGGCGCACGAGACCAGCAACGGCTACTTCGGTGCCATCTCCGACAAGCTGATCCTGGAAGCGCACCGCATCCTCTCGGCCGAGGTGGGCATCTTCGTCGAGCCGGCATCGGCAATCAGCGTCGCCGGCCTCCTCGAGCGGTCGGCGGCCGGCGAGATCCCCCAGGGGGCGACCGTGGTACTCACCGTCACCGGCCACGGGCTGAAAGATCCGCAGTGGGCGCTGCGTGCCGCCGATGGCTCCGAAGTCACCCCGACCATCGTCTCCGTCGACACCGACGAGATCGCCGGTGTGCTCGGCTTGGCGAAGAACAGCGCATGACGACCACCGTTTCGTCGCTAGTCGGGCGAACGGTCACGGTCAAGGTACCGGCAACCACCGCGAATCTGGGGCCCGGGTTCGACACCCTGGGTCTCGCGCTCTCTCTCTACGACGACCTGACGGTGGCGGTGCGTGAGCAGCCAGGGGTGCTGGTTCGGGTGACCGGCGTCGGCGAAGGCGAGGTTCCGACCGACGAGACCAACCTGGTCGTGAAGTCGATCGCGGCAACCCTGGCCAAGTTCGGGCAGGAGCTTCCCGGCCTCGACGTCGTGGCAGAGAATGCCATACCGCACGGCAGGGGCCTCGGGTCATCCGGTGCCGCCATCGTCTCCGGCGTCATGGCCGCCAAGGGTCTGCTCGAGGGCATCGTCGACCTGGACGCCGACCGCCTGCTCGCCATCGCAGGTGAGCTCGAGGGGCATCCGGACAACGTCGCCCCAGCCCTGTTCGGCGGGCTCACCATCGTCTGGACCGCGGACGGCCGGCCGCAGCACAAGAAGCTGATGGTGCACCGGGGGGTCTCGCCGCTGATCTGCGTGCCGGAGAGCACGATGTCGACGGCACTGGCGCGCAGCCTCCGCCCGGTTTCCGTTCCGCACGAAGACGCCATCTTCAACGTGTCGCGTTCCGCCCTGCTCATCGCGGCACTCATACAGAGCCCCGAGCTGCTGCACGCCGCCACCGAAGACAAGCTCCACCAGAGCTATCGTGCGAGCGCCATGCCGGACACGGCAGCCTTGATCGACGAGTTGCGGGCCGCCGGTCATGCGGCCGTGGTCTCCGGATCCGGGCCGTCGATCCTGGTCCTGTGCAGTGACCCCGCCCAGCGCCTGCAGGCGGCGGAGATGGTGCTGCACCACGCGGGTGCGAGCTGGCAGGCGCTCATGCCGGCCGTGGACTTCAAAGGTGCTACAGTGAATTTGCACCCAGCCGAATCCGGCTAGTCGTGACCAGAAGGCAACTGCCTGCTGGTCAGGCCCAGGGTTGCACTATCACTAGCATCGCCTCATCTATCGCTTACCCTGCGCAACCGTGCAGACCAGTAACTCCGATGGGCGTCTAGCTCTCCGGCAAATCCCCCCGCGCGTTCATCTGTTCACGCTGGCGGAAGATCGGAGAAAGGAATCCTCTTAGTGACTGATCCCACCGCTCGTGCCATGAGGCCGAGTTCCCATGCCGAACTGGCCGCACTGCGCCTTCCCGAGCTTCAGGCTCTGGCTGCAGAACGCGGAATCACCGGCATTTCCAAACTTCGTAAAGGAGACCTCGTGGACGCGATCAACGAGAACCAGAACACAGCGGATGGCGCAGCGGGCGCCTCCGATTCATCAGGCGCCGACTCGCAGCAGGCACCGGCAGCATCCGCTGCGCCGGCCAAGCGTGCACCGCGTCGGGCCGCTGCTACCGCGGGCGCCGTAACCACGACCTCGCAGCCGGCC
>JBBDSS010000017.1:102907-287222 GCA_040904805.1 Homoserinimonas sp.
CAGACCGAGCAGCCGGCCCAGACCGAGCAGCCGGCCCCGACCGAGCAGCCGGCCCAGACCGAGCAGCCGGCCCAGACCGAGCAGCCGGCCCAGACCGAGCAGCCGGCCCCGACCGAGCAGCCGGCCCCGACCGCGCAGCAGGCACAGGAGTCTGCCACTGCCGACGCCTCAGCAGACGCCGCTCCGGCCGCCGCACCGAAGCGCACGCGTAAGGCGGCGCCGAAGCGCTCGGCAGAGGCCCCGACCAACGGCGAGGCCGCTGGTGACACTCCGGCAGCAGACCAGGCAGCAGCGCCGCAGTCCGCAGCGGGGAAGACCGCCGGGGAAGAGCCGGCTCAGGACTCCTCATCCGCTCCCGACACCTCCGCGCAGGACCCCGGCAAGCAAAGCAAGCAAGGCAAGCAAGGCAAGCGGGATACCCAGAAGAAGGAGCCCAGGCAGGACGGCGAATCCGGCAAACAGGAGTCGGCCGACACCTCGGTCGACAGCCAGCAGGGTGACGAGGGCGACTCAGAGCGCCCTTCCCGCAACTCCCGAGGCCGTGGGCGTGGCCGCAATAGCGACCGCCAGAAGTCCGACGGCGACGACCAGCAGGTCGAGGGCGGCCGTGGCCAGCGTCGTCAGGGCGATCGCCAGCAGGGTGACCGCCAGCAGGGTGACCGCCAGCAGGGTGATCGCGACCGCCAGGACCGTGACCGCCAGGATGGCGAGGAGCGCGGTGGCCGAGGGCGCTACCGTGACCGCAAGCGTCGTGGCCAGGGCGGCGGAGACGACTTCGAGCCGGAGATCACCGAAGATGACGTGCTCATCCCGGTCGCCGGCATCCTCGACGTGCTCGACAACTACGCCTTCGTGCGTACCAGCGGGTACCTGCCCGGCAACAACGACGTGTACGTCTCGCTCGGCCAGGTCAAGAAGTACAACCTGCGCAAGGGTGACGCCGTGGTCGGTGCCATCCGCCAGCCGCGCGAGAACGAGAACGCCGGCCGACAGAAGTACAACGCGATCGTCAAGATCGAGTCCATCAACGGCCTTCCGGTCGAGCAGGCCGGTGAGCGCGTCGAGTTCGGTAAGCTCACGCCGCTCTACCCGTCGGAGCGCCTGCGCCTCGAGACCGAGTCGGCGAAGCTGACCACCCGCATCATCGACCTGGTGTCGCCGATCGGCAAGGGCCAGCGCGGCCTCATCGTCTCGCCTCCCAAGGCCGGCAAGACACTGGTTCTCCAGGCGATCGCGAACGCGATCGCGAAGAACAACCCAGAAGTGCACCTGATGGTCGTGCTTGTCGACGAGCGCCCGGAAGAAGTCACCGACATGCAGCGCACGGTCAAGGGCGAGGTCATCGCATCCACCTTCGACCGCCCCGCCGAAGACCACACCATGGTCGCCGAGCTGGCCATCGAGCGGGCCAAGCGCCTCGTCGAGCTGGGCCACGACGTTGTCGTGCTGCTCGACTCGATCACCCGCCTCGGCCGTGCATACAACCTGGTCGCCCCGGCATCCGGTCGCATCCTCTCCGGAGGCGTCGACTCGGCAGCGCTCTACCCGCCGAAGCGCTTCTTCGGTGCCGCCCGCAACATCGAAGACGGTGGTTCGCTCACCATCCTCGCCACTGCGCTGGTCGAGACCGGCTCCAAGATGGACGAAGTCATTTTCGAGGAGTTCAAGGGCACCGGAAACATGGAGCTCCGCCTGTCACGCCAGCTGGCCGACAAACGCATCTTCCCGGCCGTGGATGTCAACGCATCCGGCACCCGCCGTGAAGAAATGCTCATGGGCACCGATGAGGTCAAGGTCACCTGGAAGCTGCGTCGGGCCCTCGCCGGCCTCGAGCAGCAGCAGGCGCTCGAGATCGTCCTCGGCAAGCTCAAGGAGACCAACTCCAACGTTGAGTTCCTGATGCAGATCCAGAAGTCCCTGCCCGGCGCCGCAAGCGCAGGCAAGGAGGACTAGTCATGTTCGAGTCAGTGGCTGTGCTGCTGGCCGAGCACGAGGATCTGCAGACACAACTGTCGGATCCCGCCGTTCACGCGGATGCGGCCAGGGCGAAGAAGATCAACCGGCGCTACGCCGAGCTGAGCCAGGTCAAGGCCGCCCACGAGCACTGGGTGCAGGCAGGCGACGACCTGGAGGCTGCGCGTGAGCTGGCGAAGGAAGACGACGCCTTCGCAGCGGAGATCCCGGCAATGGAGGAGGTTCTCGCCACGGGACAGGAGCGCCTCCGGCGACTGCTGATCCCGCGTGACCCGGATGACGGCCGTGATGTGATCATGGAGATCAAGGGCGGAGAGGGCGGCGCGGAGAGCGCGCTGTTCGCCGCTGACCTGCTCCGGATGTACCTGCACTACGCGGAGTCGAAGGGCTGGAAGACCGAACTGCTGGAACGCACCGAGAGCGATCTCGGCGGCTACAAAGACGTACAGGTGGCGATCAAGGCGAACACGACCGACCCTTCGCAGGGAGTCTGGGCGCACCTCAAGTACGAGGGTGGAGTGCACCGCGTGCAGCGCGTGCCGGCGACCGAGTCGCAGGGCCGCATCCACACCTCCACCACCGGTGTGCTCGTCTTCCCGGAAGTGGACGCCCCTGAGGAGGTCGAGATCAGCCAGAACGACCTGAAGATCGATGTCTACCGCTCCAGCGGTCCCGGCGGGCAGTCGGTCAACACCACCGACTCCGCCGTGCGCATCACCCACCTCCCGACCGGCATCGTCGTGGCCATGCAGAACGAGAAGAGCCAGCTGCAGAACCGCGAGGCCGGCATGCGCGTGCTGCGTGCCCGCATCCTGGCCAAACAGCAGGAGGATCAGGCCGAGCTCGACAGCGCTGCGCGCAAGAGCCAGATTCGCACCATGGACCGGTCTGAGCGCATCCGCACCTACAACTTCCCCGAGAACCGGATCGCCGATCACCGCACCGGCTATAAGGCGTACAACCTGGACGCGGTGATGGACGGTTCTCTTGAGCCGGTCATCCAGTCGTGCATCCAGTTCGACGAAGAAGCGCGGCTGGCCGACATCGGCGACCGCGGCTGAGGGGACGGCCCTCCGTGACCGCCACGATCGCGACTCTTCGCACTGCGGCCGTCGACGCTCTCGCCCGGGCGGGCGTCGATTCGCCTGATGTCGACGCCGAGTTGCTCATCGGCCACGCCCTCGGAATGAGTCGTGGGCAGGTGCAGGCAGGCGCCGTGACCGACGCTGTGGTCTCCGAGGCGGATGCTGTGCGCATCCGCGACCTGGTCGCCAGGCGGGAGGCGCGCGAACCGCTGCAGCACATCACCGGCCGTGCGCCGTTCCGCAATCTAGAACTGGCTGTCGGACCCGGAGTCTTCGTTCCGCGCCCGGAGACGGAGCAGGTGGTCCAGTTTGCGATCGATGCCCTGTGGTCGATCCCTTCCGAGTATCCGGTCGCCGTCGACCTGGGGTCGGGCAGTGGGGCGATCGCTCTCGCGATGGCCACCGAGGTGCCGCACTCGATCGTGTACGCGGTTGAGAACTCTCCTCAGGCGTTCCTGTGGACGTCCCGCAACTTCGAGGAGACCGGCGCAACCAACGCCCACCTCGTGTTCGCCGACCTCGCAGACGCTTACCCGGAGCTGAACGGCAGCGCAGACGTCGTCATCTCGAACCCGCCATACATTCCGGCAGACGCGATCCCTCGCGATCCTGAGGTGCGGATGTTCGACCCCGAGCATGCCCTGTACAGCGGCGTTGACGGGTTGGATGCGGTTCGCCAGGTGTCGCAGACCGCCCTGCGACTGCTGCACCCCGGAGGCACCCTCGTGCTCGAGCACGGCGAACTACAGGCCGCAGCCATCACGGCTCTGCTGCGAGCGGACGGCTGGACGGCCGTCGCCTCACACCGCGACCTGCTTGGACGCGATCGCGCCACTACTGCCCTCCGCTGACTGCCCCACCCGCCACTCATCCCAAATGAAGGAAAAGCTTCCGCCGGAAGGTGGCTCGAGTGGCCGTTCGGGCTGAAGCGGTGCGTCTTTCCTTCATTTGGCATCGGAGGGCGGCGGTCAGCATTCGACGACGTTGACGGCGAGTCCGCCTTCGCTGGTCTCCTTGTACTTGCTCATCATGTCGACACCGGTCTGCCGCATCGTTTCGATGACCATGTCGAGGGAAACGACGTGCGTTCCGTCGCCGTGCAACGCGAGACGGGCGGCCGAGACCGCTGTCGACGCGGCGATCGCGTTCCGCTCGATGCAGGGAACCTGCACCAGACCGCCGACCGGGTCGCAGGTGAGTCCGAGGTGGTGCTCCATCGCGATCTCCGCAGCGTTCTCGATCTGGAATGCGTTCCCGCCGAGAACCGCGCAGAGGCCCGCCGACGCCATCGCGCAGGCAGACCCCACCTCCGCCTGGCATCCGCCTTCCGCCCCGGAGATCGACGCGTTGGCCTTCACCAGCGAACCGATCGCCACCGCAGTCAGAAGGAAGCGGCGGATGCCTTCGGCATCCGCTCCCGGAACGAACCTCAGGTAGTAGTGGCCGACGGCCGGAATGATGCCGGCCGCACCATTGGTGGGGGCGGTGACCACCCTCCCTCCGGATGCGTTCTCCTCGTTCACCGCCAGCGCGAACGCGTGCAGCCATTCGGTCGAGGTGTCGCGTTCTCGCGCCGGCAGCCGGTCGTACTGGTCCAGGGTCGCTCGCACGGCACCGGCGCGACGCTTGACGCGCAGCCCGCCAGGCAGCGTCCCTGCGGCGTTCAGCCCGGCGTCAACGCAGGTCTGCATGGCGTCCCAGATCGCATCCAGTCCGGCATCGAGCTTCTCCGGGCCGTGGATGGCCTCCTCGTTCGCTCGAGCCACCTCCCAGATCTCCAGGTTCTGGTCGCGACAGATCGCGAGCAACTCATCGCTCGACGAATAAGGGAGGGGCACGGGAATGGCAGACTCGACCTGCACCGGGTCCCCGTCACGGCGGATGAAGCCGCCACCGATCGAGTAATAGGTCTCCTCGAACAGCGGGAGGGCATCCGACTCGCCCCACACCGACAGGGTGAGGGCGTTCGGGTGGCCGGGCAGGCGGGTGCGCGGCTCGAATGACACATCATCTTTGCTGACCGGAATCTCGTGGATCCCGGCGAGCTTGAGGGTGGCACCGTCTTCCAGATTCGCCCAGGCACCTCGCACGTCGTCCGGGTCGCAGCTTTCCGGGCGGAATCCGGCGAGGCCGGCCAGGATCGCGTCCGGCGTGCCGTGTCCGAGGCCTGTCGCACCGAGTGATCCGTATAGGGAGCAGCTCACCCGGGCAACGGCGGACAGCGTGCCGCGGGCGGCCGCGTTCTCAGGGAAAGCCCGGGCTGCCCGCATCGGCCCCACGGTGTGGGAGCTGGACGGCCCGATCCCGATGGAGAACAGGTCGAGGGCAGAGACGTACGCAGTCATGACTGTATCGTACGGCGGCGACTGTAGCCATTTCTTGCTCAGGTGGCAGATTCTTGCGTGCAACGTCAACTAGGCGCCGGACTTGGCACGTTTTTCTGCGGCTCGCGCTTCCAGCCTCCTGGTGCCTGAAATCCGGCCGCCGCTGGCACCCTGCCGCCACCATCACGCTCGGGGTCACTATGTCGGTAGGCAAGTAGGATAGCTACCGACATGGCGACCATTCACGACTGCTCGAACCCTGACGAGCTACTCACCGGCATGCGGCTCGCCAGGGCGGCGATCGGCCGCGGCGAGCTCGTGGTCCTGCCCACCGACACGGTGTACGGCATTGCCGCCGACGCGTTCAACCCGGCGGCGGTGCAACGCCTCCTGGACGCCAAGGGCCGCTCCAGGCAATCGCCGCCGCCCGTGCTCATCCCGGGAATTCCCACGCTGGACGCCCTTGCCAGCGAGGTTCCCGACCAGGTGCGCGCACTCGTCGCCGAGTTCTGGCCGGGCGGGCTCACCGTGATCCTCCCGGCACGGGACTCCCTGCAATGGGACCTCGGCGACACCGGAGGCACGGTGGCGCTGCGGATGCCCGACAACCGTGTTGCACTCGAACTGCTCTCGGAGTCCGGCCCGCTTGCCGTTTCCTCGGCCAACATCACCGGGGAACCGCCGGCCGAAACGGCTGCGGCGGCCGAGGCGATGCTCGGAGACTCCATCGCCGTCTACCTCGACGGAGGCAGCGGGGGAGCGGAAGGGTCGACGATCGTCGATGCGACCGGTCTGCTGAAGGAGGGCGGCGAGCTCAAGATCGTGCGCCACGGGGTCATCTCTGCTGAGGCGATCGCGGAGGTCCTGGACAGGTCAGGCGAATGAGAATCATCTTCTACGCCCTGGCCGGTGGGATATCCGCCGTGGTCACGTTCAGCCTGGCCATCGCGATCTACAAGCTGAGCAACCGCTACCGGCTGTACCCGAAGATCCGCGAGCGTGACGTGCACACCAGGCCGACGCCGCGCCTGGGCGGGGTCGCGATGTTCCTCGGCATCCTGGTGGCGTTCGGGGTGGCATCCCAGCTCGAACAGTTCAGCGTGGTCTTCGCCAGCCCGGGGCCGGTGCTGGCCATTCTCGCCTCGGCCGCCTTGATTGTGGCCATCGGCGTCGCCGACGACATCTGGGACCTGGACTGGCTGACCAAGCTCAGCGGCCAGACCCTGGCCGCGGGGATCCTCGCCTGGCAGGGCGTGCAATTGGTGACGGTGCCCATCGGCGGTGTCACCATCGTCCCCCCGGTGATCGGCCTGGTGGTCACGGTGTTCGCCGTCGTGCTGGTGATGAACGCCGTGAACTTCATTGATGGGCTCGACGGCCTGGTCGCCGGGGTCGCCATCATCGCCAACATGGTGTTCTTCGTCTACTGCTACATCCTGACCAATGGCATCGGGGAGTCGGAGTACTTCAACATCGCCTCGCTCATCACGGCGGTCCTGATCGGCGCCTGCGTGGGCTTCCTGCCGCTGAACTGGCATCCGGCCAAAATCTTCATGGGTGACGCAGGGGCACTGCTCGTCGGTCTGATGATGGCGGCCGCTGCCATCTCGGTGACCGGCTCGGTCGACCCGGTGACCCTGACATCGTCCAGGCAGTTGCTGCCGGCGTTCATCCCTATCCTGCTTCCGCTGGCCATCCTGGTGATGCCGTTGCTGGACTTCGCGCTGGCCGTGAGCAGGCGCCTGCGCGCGGGAAAGTCGCCGTTCTCTGCAGACCGCAAGCATCTGCACCATCGCCTGCTCGACATGGGGCACTCGCACTTCCAGGCGGTGCTGATCTTCTACAGCTGGACTGCCGTGTTCGCCATCGGCTGCCTGCTCTTCGTCTTCGTTCCGACAGTGCACAACGGCGTGGCCATCGGCTTCATCGCCGTGGGCTTCATCATCAGCGCCTGGTTCACCGTCTCGCCGATGACCAAGCGCAAACAGCAGGAATCTGACGTGCAGTCAATGGGCATTGATGAACCGGGCGCCGCTGTTATCGCGCACCTCGATCCACTCGATGCCGCATCCGCAGACGCGGACAACCCTTCCCAGAAAGAGACCCTATGAGCGCCGCCCCCGTTATGAAGAAGGTGCTCCTCTACGGAGGGGCTCTTGCCGTCGCCATCGCCGTGATCGGCTCGGTGATCGGCTTCCTGGTCGCCGATGGGGACGGTGTGGCCAGCGCCCTGGTCGGAACAGTGATGGCAGTCGTCTTCCTCGGGATCACCGCGGTCAGCATCCTGATCGCCAGCCGGTACAGCATCGGGATCTTCTTCGGCATCGTCATGGGCGCCTGGCTGCTCAAGTTCGTCTTGTTCCTGGTGCTCATCTTCCTGTTGAAGGACTTGCCCTGGGTGCACACCCAGGTGCTATTCCTGAGCATCGTCGCCGGCGTTGTCGGCACACTCGTCGTTGATGTGGTCGTCATCGCCAGGTCGCGGATGCCCTATGTCAGTGACATCACGCTCCCCGCTGCGGAGAAAGACGACGGTCAGGGGAACTGACGGTTCTGAGGACCGCGAATCTCTTGATAGAGTTTCTGAGGAACACCCCCACCTTTCATCGCCGCGTGGTTGCACGCCCCGATTCAGGAGAAAGAGCTGCTAGTTAACGCTCTCACCACGCTCATCCCGACCGCCGTAGACGGCGAAGGGGACGGCGGATTCCATGCGCCCACAATCATGGAGTTCTTCCCCGACATCGTCCTCTTCGAAGGCACCGGGTTCGACCTGAACCGCATCATGTTGATCAGGATCCTGGTCACCATCGCGATCGTGCTGGTCTTCTGGCTCGGCACTCGCAAAATGTCGCTGGTTCCTGGCCGCGGTCAGTCCCTGATCGAGATGGGCCTGAACTTCGTCCGCGAGGGGATCGTCGAAGACCTCCTCGGCAAGAAGGACGGCGCCCGCTTCCTTCCGCTGATCACCACCATGTTCTTCATGGTGCTGGCGATGAACATCACCGGAGTCGTGCCAGGGCTGAATATCGCCGGAACGTCGGTGATCGGTATTCCGCTGCTCCTGGCGGCTGTCGCCTACGTCACCTGGATCTATGCCGGCATCAAGAAGCACCCGGGCAAGTTCTTCCGCAATGCGCTGTTCCCGCCCGGGGTGCCGTGGTACCTCTACTTCATCGTGACCCCGATGGAGTTCATCTCCACCTTCATCGTGCGCCCGGTCACCCACACGCTGCGACTCATGATGAACATGGTGGTCGGCCACCTGCTGCTGGTGCTGTTCTTCGCAGCGACCCAGTTCTTCTTCTTCACCGCTGGCGGCTGGTTCGGGCTGTTCGGTGTCGCCACCCTGGGTCTCGGCTTCGCCTTCACCCTGTTCGAAATCCTGGTGGCTGTACTCCAGGCCTACGTCTTCGCTATCCTCACTGCCGTCTACATTCAGCTTGCGCTGGCAGAAGATCACTAAGAGTTACCCCAAAGCTTCACGAACCAAGACCTGAGCACTATTCGGGAACAGGCACCCGCCTGAACCTCACATCATGGAAGGAAACACAACGTGGACGTAACAACCGTTGCTGAACTCACTGGAAACATCGCGACCGTGGGCTACGGCCTCGCCGCCATCGGCCCGGCCATCGGCGTCGGCATCGTCGTCGGCAAGACCATCGAGTCCGTAGCTCGCCAGCCGGAACTGCAGGGCCGCCTCACGGTGCTCATGTACATCGGTATCGCCTTCACCGAGGCGCTGGCGTTCATCGGTATCGCGACGTACTTCATCTTCACCAACTAAGGAATCTCAATGCTTCACGCACTGATCCAGAACGCAGCTGAGGGAGCGGAGCCTAATCCGCTCATCCCGGCGACCTATGACATCGTCTGGTCTGCCGTCTGCTTCGTCATCATCCTCTTCGTCTTCTGGAAAAAAGTTCTTCCGGCGGTCAAGAAGCTGTTGGATGAGCGCGCCGAGGTAATCGAGGGGGGCATCGCCCGGGCCGAGAACGCCCAGGCTGAGGCCGCAGAGCAGCTGGAGAAGTACAACGCGCTTCTCAAGGAAGCTCGGGCCGAAGCGGGAAAGATCCGCGAGCAGGCGCGCCTGGACGGCACCAAGATCCTGAGCGAGCTGAAGGAGCAGGCATCCGCTGAGGCTGCCCGCATCACCTCCTCGGCAACGGCGCAGATCGAGGCAGAACGGCAGGCCGCGCTGGTCTCCCTTCGTGCCGAAGTCGGCACGCTCGCGCTCGACCTGGCATCCGGCGTCATCGGGCAGAGCCTGTCCGATGACAAGAAGGCGACCAAGCTCGTCGACTCGTTCCTGGCCGACCTCGAAGCATCGAACAAGAGCAAGGCGAGTAAGTAACAATGGGATCAACGACCAGGGACGCTATTGCCGCGTCGAAAGCGGCGCTTGCCGCTATCGGCGGCACGGTCGATCTGGCCACCGCGGAACAGCTTCTCGCCGCTGGTCGCATCATCGGGGAATCCGCCCAATTGCAGTCGATCCTGACCGACCCTGCCACCGAGCAGGAGCGCAAGGGTGACGCACTGGAGGCAGTCTTCGGCTCGTCGCTGAGTGCGCCGGTGTTCAAGCTTCTCGGCACAGTGGTGAGCAACCGCTGGTCGGTCGAGGCCGACCTGCTGGCCGGCATCGAAGAACTCGGGTTGCGCGCCGCAGCGAGTTCCGCCGCGGCCGACGCCGATATCGAGGGCGAAGTTTTCGCCTTCGGCAAGACGGTGGCGTCCAACCCGGAACTCGAGCTGGCAATCAGCAGCAAGCTGGGCGACAGCGATTCCAAGGTCACCTTGATCGAACGGCTGCTCTCCGGCAAGGTGGCGCCCCAGACCCTGGTCATCCTGCGTCACCTGGTGAGGCAGCCGCGCGGACGACGGATCAATGCACTCGTGCGCGATGCGGCGGCGATCGTCGCCGACCAGACTGGTTACGCCATCGCCACCGTGACGACGGCCACGCCGATCGCCGCGGCCCAGCTGGAACGCCTGCAGTCCGACCTTTCGGCCAACTACGGTCGTC
The DNA here is from genome assembly GCA_040904805.1 of Homoserinimonas sp. Taxonomy (GTDB): domain Bacteria; phylum Actinomycetota; class Actinomycetes; order Actinomycetales; family Microbacteriaceae; genus RYN-87. The sequence continues at coordinate 113,320 of JBBDSS010000017.1, forward strand.
AGCTCAAGGTCAACCAGGTTGTCGACCCCGGCCTGGTCGGTGGTGTTCGCGTGCAGATCGGTGACGATGTCATCGACGGCAGCGTCGCATCCAGGCTCCAAGAACTCAGACTTCAACTCGCTGGCTAACAGCGCCACATCCGTAGGTGTCGCAGGGCACCGCGAAGACAAGGAAACGCAAATGGCAGACGTAACGATCAGCCCGGACGAGATCCGCGATGCTCTGAAGGACTTCGTCAAGTCCTATGACCCCACCACGGCCACCAAGACCGAGGTCGGCTATGTGGTGGATGCCGCTGACGGCATCGCCCACGTCGAGGGACTCCCCGGAGTGATGGCCAACGAGCTCATCAAGTTCGCGGATGGCACCCTGGGTCTCGCCCTGAGCCTCGACGAGAGCGAGATCGGCGTCGTCGTGCTTGGCGAGTTCAGCGGGATCGAAGCTGGACAGGAAGTCACCCGCACCGGTGACGTGCTCTCCGTTCCGGTCGGCGACAACTACCTCGGCCGGGTGGTCGACCCGCTCGGCAACCCGATCGACGGCCTGGGCGAGATCAAGCCGGAGGCGCGCCGCGCGCTCGAGCTCCAGGCCCCGGGTGTTATGGCCCGCAAGTCGGTTCACGAGCCTATGCAGACCGGCATCAAGGCGATCGACGCGATGATCCCGATCGGCCGCGGACAGCGCCAGCTGATCATCGGCGACCGCCAGACCGGTAAGACGGCCATCGCGATCGACACCATCATCAACCAGAAGGCCAACTGGGAGTCCGGCGACACCAGCAAGCAGGTTCGCTGCATCTACGTCGCCATCGGCCAGAAGGGCTCGACGATCGCCGCCGTTCGCGGAGCGCTCGAAGCGGCAGGCGCCATGGAGTACACAACCATCGTCGCGTCCCCGGCATCCGACCCGGCAGGCTTCAAGTACCTCGCGCCGTACACCGGCTCGGCCATCGGCCAGCACTGGATGTACGACAGCAAGCACGTTCTCATCGTCTTCGACGACCTGTCGAAGCAAGCAGAGGCCTACCGTGCCGTTTCGCTGCTGCTGCGTCGCCCACCGGGACGTGAGGCATACCCCGGTGACGTGTTCTACCTGCACTCCCGCCTGCTGGAGCGTTGTGCCAAGCTCTCCGACGAGCTGGGCGCCGGTTCGATGACCGGGCTCCCGCTGATCGAGACCAAGGCGAACGACGTGTCCGCCTACATCCCGACCAACGTGATCTCGATCACCGACGGCCAGATCTTCCTCCAGTCCGACCTGTTCAACGCCAACCAGCGCCCGGCTGTCGACGTGGGCATCTCGGTGTCCCGTGTCGGTGGTGACGCGCAGGTGAAGTCGATCAAGAAGGTGTCAGGAACCCTGAAACTCGAGCTGGCCCAGTACCGGTCGCTGCAGGCTTTCGCCCTGTTCGCCTCTGACCTGGATGCCGCCAGCCGTCGTCAGCTCGCCCGCGGTGAGCGCCTCACCGAGCTGCTGCGCCAACCGCAGTACTCGCCGTATCCGGTCGAAGACCAGGTCGTCGCGATCTGGTCCGGCACCAACGGCAAACTCGACGAGGTTCCGGTCGAGGACATCCTGCGCTTCGAGCGCGAGCTGCTCGACTACCTCGGTCGCAACACCAAGGTGCTCGACACGCTGCGGGAGACGAACGTCCTCAGCGACGACACGGTCAAGGAATTGGACGAAGCCGTCGATAAATTCAAGCTCGAGTTCCAGACCGGTGAGGGCAAACCGCTTGCCTCAGCCGGCAAGGAGGTCTTCGAGGAGCTTGAAGAGGAAGACGTCAACCAGGAGCGCATCGTCAAGGGCAAGCGCTAACCAAGTCCGGTCGGTCGAGCAGGATTCGACCGCAGAACAGAGACAGAGAGAGAAACATGGGATCGCAACTTCGGGTCTACCGGCAGAAGATTCGCTCTGCCCAGACGACCAAGAAGATCACCCGAGCCATGGAACTGATCGCGGCATCGCGCATCAACAAGGCGAAGGCACGGATGGCAGCATCCGCGCCATACTCGCGCGCCATCACGCGCGCAGTGTCTGCTGTCGCCACCTTCTCGAACGTCGACCACATCCTCACCACCGAGCCGGAAAATGTCGAACGGGCAGCCGTCGTCATCTTCTCCTCGGACCGCGGTCTGGCCGGTGCTTTCAACGCCAACGTTCTGCGCGAAGCAGAAGAGCTGAGCACGCTGCTGCGCAGCCAGGGCAAGGATGTCGTCTACTACCTGGTCGGGCGCAAGGCAGTCGGGTACTTCAATTTCCGCAAGCGTGCCGCAGTCGACAACTGGGTCGGCGGCACTGACAACCCCGCGTTCGACACCGCCAAGGAGATTGGGGACGCGCTGGTTTCCGCCTTCGTCGCCCCGGCCGCCGAAGGCGGCGTCGACGAGATCCACATCGTCTACAACCGGTTCGTCAGTATGCTGACGCAGACGCCGGAGGTGGTGCGGCTGCTCCCGCTCGAGGTCGTCGAGGGAGTCGAAGAACCAGAGGGAAACGAGATCTTCCCGCTGTACGAGTTCGAACCGGAGGCAGGTGACGTACTCGACTCGCTGCTGCCGGTGTACATCGAGAGCCGCATCTTCAATGCCATGCTGCAGTCGGCGACGGCGAAGCACGCCGCGACGCAGAAGGCGATGAAGTCGGCCAGCGACAACGCGGACAAGCTCATCACGGACTACACCCGGCTGGGGAACAACGCCCGCCAGTCCGAGATCACGCAGCAGATTTCAGAAATCGTGGGCGGAGCAGACGCCCTTTCAAGCTCGAAGTAAGTATCAGGAGAACAGGGAAGCCCTATGACTACTACAACCCCAGCTTCAAAGAAGCCGGCCACACGCAAGGCGCCGGCCAAGAAGGCGGCAGCAGCTGCGAAGCCGGTTGCTCCGGCTGCTGTCGGACGCGTCGCCCGGGTCAACGGCCCCGTCGTTGACATCGAGTTCGCGCACGACGAGATTCCCGGAATCTACAACGCGCTGAAGTTGACCATCACCATCGCCGGCGCATCGCACGAGATCACCCTCGAGGTCGCCCAGCACCTCGGTGACGACCTGGTTCGTGCCATCGCCCTGAACCCGACTGACGGCGTCGTCCGCGGCCAGGAGGTTCGCGACACAGGCGAGCAGATCACGGTTCCGGTCGGTGACGTCACCAAGGGCAAGGTCTTCAATGTCATCGGAGAGATCCTGAACGCCGAACCCGGCGAGAGGATCGAGATCACCGAGCGCTGGCCGATCCACCGCAAGCCGCCGGCATTCGACCAGCTTGAGTCGAAGACCGAGCTGTTCGAGACCGGCATCAAGGTCATCGACCTCCTCACCCCGTACGTGCAGGGTGGAAAGATCGGCCTCTTCGGTGGTGCCGGTGTCGGCAAGACCGTGCTCATCCAGGAGATGATCCAGCGCGTCGCCCAGAACCACGGTGGTGTCTCCGTGTTCGCCGGTGTCGGCGAGCGCACCCGTGAGGGCAATGACCTCATCCACGAGATGGAAGAGGCGGGAGTCTTCGACAAGACGGCCCTCGTGTTCGGCCAGATGGATGAGCCGCCGGGAACGCGTCTTCGGGTCGCACTGTCGGCGCTGACCATGGCGGAGTACTTCCGCGATGTGCAGAAGCAGGACGTCCTGCTCTTCATCGACAATATCTTCCGCTTCACCCAAGCCGGTTCGGAGGTGTCGACCCTACTGGGCCGCATGCCGTCCGCCGTGGGTTACCAGCCGAACCTCGCAGATGAGATGGGTATCCTCCAGGAGCGCATCACCTCGACGCGTGGCCACTCGATCACGTCCCTGCAGGCAATTTACGTTCCTGCCGACGACTACACCGACCCGGCACCGGCGACCACCTTCGCCCACCTCGACGCCACGACTGAGCTCAGCCGTGAGATCGCGTCGAAGGGCCTCTACCCGGCTGTGGACCCGCTGACCTCGACGTCGCGGATCCTCGACCCCCGTTACCTGGGTGATGACCACTACCGGGTGGCGACCACGGTCAAGCAGATCCTGCAGAAGAACAAGGAACTGCAGGAGATCATCGCCATCCTCGGTGTCGACGAACTCTCTGAAGAAGACAAGATCACGGTTTCCCGTGCGCGTCGCATTCAGCAGTTCCTCTCGCAGAACACCTACATGGCGAAGAAGTTCACGGGTGTTGAGGGTTCAACGGTTCCGCTCAAGGACACCATCGAGTCGTTCGACGCCATCACCCGCGGTGACTTCGACAGCGTCGCGGAGCAGGCCTTCTTCAACGTCGGTTCCATCTCCGACGTCGAAGAGAAGTGGGCTCAGATCCAGAAGGAGAACGGCTAACAATGGCCGAACTCAACGTCAGCCTCGTCTCGGCCGATCACGAAGTGTGGTCGGGCGAGGTGAAGATGGTCGTCGCCCGCACGACCGAGGGCGAGATCGGAATCATGCCAGGTCACGAACCGATGCTCGGAATCCTGGCCAGCGGCGAAGTGCGGTTGAACCTGGCCGACGGGTCCACCGTGAAAGCCAATGCCGACGAAGGATTCGTCTCAGTCGAGCACGACACGGTCACTATCGTGGCCCGTCACGCTCAGCTCGTCTAAGCCCGCTGCCGCTCCCGCGGCGAAAGCTGCTCGCAACCATGCTGATTCTGCTGCCCCCGTCTGAAACCAAGCGTGACGGGGGAACTGCAGGCAGCTCGCTCGATGCGTCCGCGCTGAGTTTCCCGGAGCTCGCCGCCGCGCGGCGGGCGGTCAGTGTCGAGCTGCGTAAGCTCTCCGGCAACCTGTCGACGATGGCTGCCGCCTTGAAGCTGGGTGACAGCCAGCAGCACGAGCTGGCCCGCAACCGCGCCGTTCGCACCTCACCGACCATGCCGGCCATCGACCGGTACACGGGCGTGCTCTACGACGCGTTGGACGCCCAGTCGCTTCCGGCGGATGCCCGCGAGTTCGCTGCCCGCCGGCTGGCCGTGCATTCTGCTCTCTTCGGCCTGGTCAGCGCCGGCGACGCGATCCCGGCGTACCGGTTGTCCCACGATTCACGGCTGCCGACGCTGACACTCAAGAAGGTGTGGCGTGACCCGATCGCCGGCGTCCTCGCCGACTACGACGGGCTCATCCTCGACCTGCGCTCCGAGGCATACGTCTCACTCGGTCCAGCGCCGGCCAGGGAAGGTTCGTACTTCCTGCGACTGGTGGCCGAAGGCAGCGATGGGACCAAGCGGGCGCTGAACCACTTCAACAAGAAGGGCAAGGGCGAGTTCGTCCGCTCCCTGCTGTTGGCCGGCGTGGAACATCGGAACGTGGATTCGTTGCTGGCCTGGGCTGCCGACGCCGGTCATTCACTCAGCTTCGGCAAGCAGGGAGAGCTTCAACTCGAGGTCGTGAACTCGCTGGTCGCCTGATCGGCTCTCGGGGCCGCCAGGTTGTCGGTGCGCTGCGAACTCACCTGCGGCCGCCGTCACGACCGGTGGACAATGCCTGGCCCCACGGAATGTCGCTCACCATTCTGGGGAGGAGGGGTGAACCCGCGGAATAGGCTGGTCGGATGGCAGACATGGAATACCGCAGGCTCGGAAACTCAGGACTCATGGTGTCCACCATCGGGCTCGGCTGCAATAACTTCGGCCGGGCTGGTGCGGCCACCGAATCGCAGGAGGGGACGGACGCCGTGATCAGCGCGGCGCTTGAGGCCGGTATCACCTTCTTCGATACGGCGGATATCTACGGCGCCGAGCGGGGCCTCAGCGAGACCCTGATGGGAGAGTCCCTGGCAGGCCGGCGAGACGGCATCGTGCTGGCCACCAAGTTCGGCATGAACATGGCCGGCCAGGCAGGCCCTGAGTGGGAGGCGCGTGGTTCGCGCCGCTACATTCGCCGCGCGGTGGAGGCGTCGCTTCGAAGGCTCCAGACCGACTGGATAGACCTGTACCAGCTTCACCAGCCCGATCCGCTGACCCCGATCGAGGAGACCCTGGCCACCCTCGACGACCTCATCAGCGAGGGGAAGGTGCGCTACATCGGGCATTCCAACCTGGCCGGGTGGCAGATCGCGGAGGCCCAGTTCACCGCCCAGCTGAACGGGCATCCGGAGTTCGTGTCCGCCCAGAACGAGTACAGCCTGATCGTCCGCGACGCGGAGGTGGAAGTGTTACCGGCGGTCCGGGCCTATGGCCTGGGGTTCCTCCCGTACTTCCCGCTCTACAACGGCCTGCTGACCGGCAAGTACACGCGTGAATCGCACCCGCCGGATGCGCGCATCACGAGGAGCAAGGCGCACCTCCTGGAGGGCGCCCCCTGGGACGCCCTGGAAGATTATGCGGCGTTCTGCGCCGCTCGCAGCATCACGATGGTGCAGGCGACGTACGCCTGGTTGCTCGCGCAGCCGAACCTCAGCAGTGTGATCGCGGGAGCCACCAGCGCAGGGCAGATCGCCCAGAATGCGATTGCCGGCACCGCCTGGACCCCGAGCGACGACGAGGTTCGTCAAATCGGGGACTTCTTCGCCCAGGCAGACTAGGGGACGGTCAGCACGATCTTGCCGAGCCCATGACCGGTCTCGAGCAGCCGGTAGGCATCCTGCACCTTCTCCAGTGGAAAGGTTGCCAGGATCGGGAATTGTAGTTCGCCGGAGGCGACCCTGTTCGCGAGCCAGGCCAGCTCCTCTGCGCTCTTGCCGCCGCCGCCGACATTCTGGATCCCCAGCTCCCCAGAGTCGGCAATGGAGTTGATGCGCTCAGGGCGGATGCCCAGCTCAAGGCCGAGCAGGACGCTGTCGCGGCCGTGGTTGTCGAGCATCGCGGTATAACCCTGTGGTGCGGCCGCGCGAAGGCGCTGGAGTTCGCCCTCACCGTAGGCGACCGGAATGGCGCCGACGCCGCGGAGGAACTTGTGATTCGAGGGGCTGGCGGTGGCGACGACAGTCGCACCAGTGGCCCGGGCGAACTGTATGGCGAGCAGGCCGACGCCGCCGGCGGCCGCACTGACGAGAACGGTGTCGTTGGGTCCGAGCTCGAGCGTGTTGGTCGAGCGCAGGGCTGTGTTCCCGACGAGTCCGATTCCGCCGGCGGCGGCCCAGTCGAGCGCCGACGGCTTGGGCGCGACCCGTTCGGCCTTGACAACGACATGTTCAGCCTGAGCCGCGAACGATGTCCAGCCCAGCACGTCATCGCCAACGGAGACGGTTGTCACCGCGTCGCCAACTTCGTCGACGACACCGGCGAACTCCGCGCCCTGTCCGCTCGGCAGCTTTCTCTGGCCGTAGACCGCCCGCCGAGCCTTGACATCGTAGCGGTTGAGTCCCGCAGCCTTCACGGCAACACGTACCTGGCCGGCCTCGGCGTGCGGTTCAGCGACCCCAACCACCTGCAATACGCCGACGTCGCCGTGCTCGGCATACTTGACGGCTAACGACATCCGGATTTCCCCCACGTGTTCGACTGGTGCGAGCCCTAGTTTACCCTTGCCGATCGATCACCAATCTGGGGCCACTCCCGCTGAAGCACGGCCGGGACATCACCTTCTCCGCCCCGTTCCCGCATCTCAACGGCGGACGGTGACCGACGGGGTCTAGCGCTTGCCAGGCGTCAGCCGGCGTCCTCGACCTCGGCCTTGCCGCCGATGTTGAGGCCGCGCTGCAGGTCGGCGCTCACCGTGTTCAGGTCCTCCAATTGGAGCAACATCTCGTCGAAGCGGTCTGAGCGCTCCTGGATGGACGCGTAGAGGCTGTCCAGCTCGGACTTCCGCCGCATCAGCTCGTCCCGCTCGGCCTGAAGCTGCCGGAACTCCTCCGGCCCGTTGGCCTGCGCCCGCGAGTTGAAGTCCTCGACGTCGCGATTGAGCGCATCCGTGCCTGCCGTGTACCTGGCGTAATCGGACTCGATCTCGGCCCGCAGGGCATCCATCTGTGCCACCAGCTCATCGGTGCGCTCCTTGAGGTCGACGAATACCGCGTTGGCCGCCGCATGCAGAGCGGTCACCGACGCCCGGTCGGTGAAATACTGCGCGTAGTACTCCTCGAGCTGGGCATCGACCTCGGCGACCTCGGTCCCCAGGATCGAGTGCAGCTCGTTCGCGTGCTCTCCTGGCTCGATTCGCTCGTAGATGGCCATCCGCTCAGCGAAGGCCGCATCGCTGCTGTGCTTCTCGTACTCGGCCACCAGCAGCGCGGTGAGCCTGGCGCGTTCGTCGTCCCCGAGCCGATCCCAGGCGGCGTGCAGCATCTCGTGCGCCGCCGTGATCTCCTCGGTTCCGTCCAGCCGCTCATCGGTGACGTCGTACAGGTAGATTGTCTTCATTGCCGGCACATAACAGCCGAGGATGCCGAAGCCCTCTTCGCCCTCGTGCGGCGGGCAGGACTCGGCGAAGTCCATCGATGCCTCGATGCTCGGCGTGCTCGCGTAGTACAGGAACTTGCCGTGCTCGGTGAAGCCCAGGCGCTCGACGTGTCCCTCGACGACAGGCGTCGGCTCATACTGCCAGACGGTGACCTGATCGATGATGGGCTGCGGATGCTGCACCAGGTAGATGCCGCCGAACACGACGGCGATCGCCAGCACGGTGGACAGGCCGCTCGCCACCATCGCTCGCCTGGCCCGCTTGCGACGAACCTTTCGCGCAGGCAGGGCAGGCTCGGACTCGAACAATGTCACCGGTGCCCCTCGCCTCTACGCCGGCCCTCAGGATACCAAGTGCCACTGACCGTTCAGGCCAGCCGGCTCAGTGACCGGTCAGCGGTGCCATCACCTTCGCGGCGACGGATGGCCGTTTGGTGACCTTCTCTTCGGCGTCGGCCACTGTCATGGCGACCAAACCCAGGTTGGAGCCGGCGAAGCGCAGCGGCTCAGGTTCCCAGTCGGGGGAGCGGTGGCCGGCCCACGGCAACCGTGTCAGCTCCGAATCGGTGCCACTGATCAGGTCGGCGAGGGTCCGCCCGGCGATGTTGGTCGTGCTGAGACCGTCGCCGACATATCCTCCGGCCTGCGCCACGCCGGCGACACGGTCGAAGCTGACTCCGGCGTGCCAGTCGCGGGGAACCCCGAGCGGCCCGCCCCAGGTGTGGGTGACCGCCGCATCCGCCGCCTGCGGGAAGAAATTCACCAGCGTCTTGCGCAGGTGCTCGAAGACCCGTGGTGCCCGGTCGAACTCCGGGCGGATGCTGCTGCCCCAGTGATACCGGGCGCCGCGCCCACCGAACGCGAATCGGTTGTCCGCCGTGCGCTGGCCGTAGACCAGCAGGTGGCGATAGTCGGTGAAGGTCTGGCCGTGGCGCACGCCGATCTCGTCCCAGATTTCGTCGGACAGCGGCTCAGTGGCGATCATCAGCGAGTAGAGGGGGAGCACCCGGCGGTGGGTGCGGCGGATGGTCGCCCCATAGGCTTCCAGGGCGAGCACGACAGTCTCGCAGCGGACGGTGCCGCGGTTGGTGGCGACACTGCCTCGGGTGAAGTCGAGCACCTCGGTCTGCTCGTAGACGGTGACGCCCATTCGTTCGACAGTCTCGGCCAGGCCGCGCACCAGCTTGGCGGGATGCAGGCGGGCGCAGGCCGGGTCGAGCACGTAGTCGCGCTCAGGGGACCAGCCGAGCCAGTCGACTCCGAACTGGCCGGCCTCGGTCACCTCGGCCTGGGCACGAATGCGCTGGGCAGGTGATCGCACGAACGAGAGTGTCCCGCCCTTGGCGTAGTCGCAGTCGATTCCCTCCTCGCCGGCCACCCTGCCCACTTCGTCGACTGTGTCGATCATCGCCTTCCGCATCCGGATGGCGGCGTCGCGCCCGTGCCGTCGCTGGAGCGCGGACGCGGACGCGGGGAACAGCGCCGAGCACCAACCGCCGTTGCGTCCGGACGCCCCGAAACCCGCGATGTTCTTCTCCAGCACCGCGATCCGGAGGGCCGGGTCGCGCCTGGCCAGGTAGTACGCGGTCCACAGTCCGGTCAGGCCACCGCCGACGATGGCGACGTCGACCTCGGTGTCACCGGCCAGGCCGGGGCGCGGCGACAGGTCCGACGGCACGGTGTCGTGCCAGAAGGAGAGTTCGCGGAATTCGCCGCCTGCCCCTGAGCGGCTGCTCGAAGCGGGGCCCACGATCAGAGCCGGGACCAGGCCTCGGTCAGCACGGTGCGCAGGATGCCCTCGATCTCGTCGAACTCGGCTGGCCCGATGGTCAGTGGCGGAGCCAACTGGATGACAGGATCGCCGCGGTCGTCTGCGCGGCAGTAGAGGCCTGCTTCGAAGAGTGCCTGCGAGAGGAACCCGCGCAGCAGCCGCTCCGACTCGTCGTCGTCGAACGTCTCCTTGGTCGCCTTGTCCTTGACCAGTTCGATTCCGAAGAAGTAGCCGTCGCCGCGAATGTCACCGACGATCGGGAGGTCGAGCAGCTTCTCCAGCGTGGCGCGGAAGACGGGGGAGTTCTCCCGGACGTTCTCGTTGAGCTTCTCCTCCTCGAAGATGTCGAGATTGGCGAGGGCGACCGCCGACGACACCGGATGCCCACCGAACGTATAGCCGTGGTAGAACGCGGTGTCTCCATGCTTGAACGGCTCGTACAGCCGCTCGCTGACGATGGTGGCGCCGATCGGGGAATACCCGCTGGTCATGCCCTTGGCGCAGGTGATCATGTCCGGCTGGAATCCGTAGGTGGTCGAGGCGAACATATTGCCGATGCGGCCGAATCCGGTGATCACCTCGTCGGCGACCAGCAGCACGTCGTACTGGTCGCAGATCTCGCGCACCCTCTTGAAGTAGCCGGGAGGCGGTGGGAAGCATCCTCCGCTGTTCTGCACCGGCTCGAGGAAGACCGCTGCGACGGTGTCTGCGCCCTCGAATTGGATCATCTCCTCGATGCGGTTGGCCGCCCACAGGCCGAAGGCTTCTTCCGTTCCCTCGAAGCCCATCTCGCCTGCGCGGTAGTAGTTGGTGTTCGGAACGCGGAAGCCGCCCGGGGTGACCGGTTCGAACATGGCCTTCATGGCCGGGATGCCGGTAATCGCCAGCGCACCCTGCGGGGTGCCGTGGTAGGCGACGGAACGGGAGATGACCTTGTGCTTGGTCGGCTGGCCCTTCAGCTTCCAGTAGTACTTGGCGAGCTTGAAAGCGGTCTCCACCGCCTCACCGCCTCCGGTGGAGAAGAACACCCGGTTCAGGTCGCCCGGGGCGTGACTGGCCAGCCGGTCGGCCAGTTCGATCGCCGACGGATGGGCGTACGACCAGAGCGGGAAGAACGCCAGCTCCTCCGCCTGCTTGGCCGCTACCTCGGCCAGGCGCTTTCGGCCGTGCCCGGCGTTCACGACGAACAGGCCGCTCAGGCCGTCGAAGTACTTCTTGCCTCGGCTGTCCCAGATATGGTGGCCCTCGCCCTTGACGATGATGGGCACGCCGGCGCCGTCCTCCATCACTGATTGACGGGTGAAGTGCATCCACAGGTGGTCTTTTGCCTTTTGCTGCAGCGCGGTGTCGTCGATGGTGGTTGCGACAGGCTGTTCGGTTGTAGTCATCGTTATCGTGTTCCCCAGTTGTAGAACTGCTTTTCGAGTTTCAGGTAGACGAACGTCTCCGTTGATTGCACGCCCGGTATTCCGCGAATCTCCTTGTTGAGCAGGTCAATAAGGTCGTCGTCGTTCTCGCAGACCACTTCGGCAAGGATGTCGAAGTTGCCTGCGGTCAGTACCAGGTAGTCCACCGACGGGATGGCTGCCAGGCGCTCGATGACGACTGTGGTGTCTCCGGTCACCCGGATCCCCACCATCGCCTGCCGATAGAAGCCAAGCTGCATCGGGTCGGTCACTGCGACCACCTGCATGACTCCGGATTCGGTCAGCCGCTGCACGCGTTGACGCACCGCAGCCTCGCTCAACCCGACGGCCTTGCCGATCTCGGCATAGGACCTTCGGCCATCCACTTGCAGCTGTTCGATGATCGCCTTGGAGATATCGTCCAGCTGATTGTGTTTGCCCGGCTTAGTTGGCGGAGTCATTTTCCGATTCTGTCAGTGAAAGGTCATTCAGACAAGTGATTCCGCACACTCCTACGTGATATTCAACGAAATCAGTAGCTCCCGGTAATGCGCCTCGGTCCCAACATAGCTATGTTGGAGGGATGAGCGAACGTATCCTCCAGAATTTCATCGGCGGCGAATATCTGTCGTCCTCTTCCGACTCGTCCTTCCCGGTGGTCGACCCAGCCACCGAAACGGCCTACGCATCCTCCCCGGTATCGAACGCTGCAGACGTCGACCGGGCGTACCAGGCCGCCGAATCCGCGTTCGAGGGCTGGCGCGACAGCACCCCGGCGGAACGGCAGCTGGCGCTGTTCCGAATCGCCGATGCGATCGAGGCACGGGCGGATGAGTTCGCGGATGCCGAGTCCCAGGACACCGGGAAACCTCGGGCCACGCTCGTCGACGACGAGATCCTGCTCTCGGTCGACCAAATCCGCTTCTTCGCGGGGGCGGCGCGCAACCTGGAAGGCAAGTCCGCGGCCGAGTACATGAAAAATCACACCTCGTTCATCCGACGTGAGCCGATCGGCGTGGTCGGGCAGGTCACCCCGTGGAACTATCCGTTGAACATGGCGGTCTGGAAGTTCGCCCCGGCGCTCGCCGCCGGAAACACGACTGTGCTCAAGCCAAGCGACACCACTCCGCTGTCCACCCTGCTGCTTGCAGAGGTCGCCGCGGAGTTTCTCCCGCCGGGTGTCCTGAATGTCATCACCGGTGACCGCACCACCGGGGCGGCAATGATCGATCACAAGACGCCGCAGCTGGTCTCCATCACGGGCTCGGTGCGCGCCGGGATGGAAGTGGCCAAGGCGGCTTCGGCCGACCTCAAGAGAGTTCATCTCGAGCTGGGCGGTAAGGCGCCCGTCATCGTCTTCGATGACGCCGACGTCCAGAAGGCGGTCGAGGGCATCGCTGCTGCCGGATACTTCAACGCCGGTCAGGACTGCACCGCCGCCACCCGGGTGTTGGTGCAGGCCGGCATCCACGACGAGTTCGTGGCCGCCCTCACCGCGTACGCGGCCCAGAACGCCAGGACCGGTGCCCCGGCAGACCCGGACATCCTGTTCGGCCCGCTGAACAACGCCGGCCAGTTCGAGCGCGTCTCCGGCATGATCGACGACCTGCCAGAGCACGCCAGGGTTGAACTCGGCGGCAAGCGTCAGGGGGACACCGGGTACTTCTACGAGGCGACAATCGTGTCCAACCTCCGCCAGAGCGACGTGCCGGTGCAGAACGAAATCTTCGGACCGGTCATTACCGTGCAGAAGTTCGCCGACGATGCGCAGGCGCTCAACTGGGCGAACGACGTGCAGTACGGACTGGCCTCGTCGGTGTGGACCACCGATCACGGACGCGCCATGCGCTTCGCCAGAGACCTTGACTTCGGCTGTGTCTGGATCAACACCCATATCCCGATCGTGGCCGAGATGCCGCACGGCGGCTTCAAGCACTCCGGCTACGGCAAGGACCTCTCGATGTATGGATTCGAGGATTACACCCGCATCAAGCATGTGATGTCATATATCGGGGAGTAGTACTGGTGCCGTTCGGGAGCACGGGGTCCGGGAGCGCGGTGGTCGGGGAGCGCTGTGGTTCGGGAGCACTGTGGTTCGGGAGTACTGTCGCTAGGCTGGCACTGTGGAGCGCGATCTTGAAGACACGGTCATCAGGCCACCGCGCCCTCTTGAGCGGGAATACCAGGTAGTCGACGGCGACACGGTGGTGCGGATGCGCCGTCCCGTCGCCGAGCCCTCGGGAGACGATGATGCGCTCAGGGCAGAGCCGAACGCGACCATCGGCTACAGCTTCGTGGTCAACTCCCACCAGCCGATCGGCCTCGACCGGCCGGCCTATCTGGGGCGCAAGCCGAGCCCGCCCAGGATTACCACGAGCAGCAGGCCTCGGCTTGTCAGAGTGCCATCTCCACTGGGTGAGGTCTCGAGTACCCACCTCGAGCTACGGCAACAGGGCCGGGTGGTCATCGCGACCGATCTGGGGTCGACGAACGGAACGCAGGTTCGCCTGCCAGGTTCGGCCCCGGTCCGGCTCCGCCAGGGTGAATCCGTCGTCATTACTCCGGGGGCACTGATCGAGATCGGCGACGGCAATGTGATCGAGGTCCACTCCCAGCGGCTGGCCTATCCGCCCGATCAACGCCCTGGAGCAACGCACTCGTGACCGTGATCGGACAGAGCACGCCCAATCACATCGTCAAGGTGCCGGAAACCGACGGACAGATCGTCCTGGCGTGGGGGCTGGACACCCACACCGGATACCGGCGCAGGCACAACGAAGACAGCCTGATGGCCAAGCCGCCTATCTTCGCGGTCGCCGACGGGATGGGAGGCCACTCGGCCGGCGACCTCGCCAGCAAGGCTGTCGTCACGAGGCTGGCGGACGCGGCAACCGGTGAGGTGACCAGTGCGGAGGCCATCGACGCGGCGCTGAAGGCCGCAACCGGCGACATCTCGCTCGCAGCCGACCAGTCACAGCTCGGTGTCGGAACGACCGTCACCGGAGCGGCCCTGATGGCCAAGGACAATGTCGCGTATTGGGCGATCTTCAACGTCGGCGACTCCCGGGTGTACCTCTACGAGAACAATGTGCTCGCTCAAGTCACTGTCGACCATTCGGTCGTGCAGGAGCTGGTTGACACCGGCATGATCAGTGCGGGAGAGGCTGAGCAGCATCCAGACAGCAACATCATCACCCGGGCCGTCGGGTTCAACGTTGATCCGGTCACCGACTACTGGCTGATCCCGCTGCGCAAGGGCATGCGATTGCTGTTGTGCTCCGACGGACTCAACAAGGAAGTCGCCTTCGGGCAATTGGAGCAGCATCTGGCGGCCGGCCACCCTCCAGACCAGACGGCATCGTTGCTCGTCGACGCGGCCCTGGCGGCCGGAGGTCGCGACAATGTGGCAGTCCTGGTGGTCGACGTCGTCGACGCACCGGCCGCTGACGACGAGTAACGCCGGCCTGCCCAGGAACGCACCACCCGCGCCGCGCGCGATTGTCCCCAGATTGGGGGGTGCGGGATAACCCGCCGGGTTCGCCGACTGCCGCTATATAGCGGGGTGCGGTGCTTAGAATGAAGGACGGACGGGGGCGCCGCGAAGCGTAAACCGCGCCGGCAAACGAGGCACCGGTCCGAAACAGGGCACTGGGGGGAAACATGGTGAGACGACTGCCGTCGCAGCCGCCCGTGCTGCCCGGGTTCTCCCACATTCATATCCTCGGTTCAGGCGGGTTCGCCGACGTCTTCCTCTATGAACAGAACATGCCCAGAAGGCAGGTAGCCGTCAAGGTGATGCTGAGCGAGGTGGTCAACGACCAGGTGCGCCAGATGTTTCAGGCTGAAGCAAACCTGATGGCGCAGTTGAGCCCCCACCCGTCGATCCTGACCGTGTATCAGGCCAGTGTTTCCTCGGACGGCCGCCCCTACCTGGTGATGGAGATGTGTTCCTCGGCGCTGAGCGAGCGATACCGACGCGAGCGGATCCCGGTCCCGGAGGTCCTCCGCATTTCAGTCAAAATCGGAAGCGCCGTCGAGACTGCGCATCGCGCCGGGGTGCTGCACCGCGACATCAAACCGTCGAACATCCTGCTCACCGCTTACGGCCACCCGGTTCTCTCGGACTTCGGCATCGCGGCAACGCTCAGCGAGGCCGAGAACCAGGAATCGGTCGGGATGTCCATTCCCTGGACCGCGCCCGAGGTGCTGCTGGACGAGACTCCAGGGACTGTGCACAGCGAAATGTGGTCGTTCGCGGCAACGGTGTACTCGCTGCTCGCCGGCCGTTCGCCGTTTGAGATTCCCGGCTCACCGAACAAGTCGGCAGACCTCATCAAACGGATCAGCCAGGCCAAGATGCAGCCGATCGGCCGAGCGGATGTCCCGGCAAGCGTTGAACGCATTCTCGCGAAGGCGATGTCCAGAAATCCAGCTGCCCGACCGGACAGCGTGCTCGACGTCGTGCGCGAACTGCAATCCATCGAGTCGGAGCTGGGGCTGGTACAGACGCCGATCGAAGTCGCCATGGATGATTGGGCTCTGGCAACCGTTGCCGACCTGGAAGACCGTACCAAGGTCCGGGGTGTCGCCGGCGCGGTGACCGGAGGAGGCAAGCGTCGCCGTCGCCGCTCGCTCCAGGCGGCGAGCTTCGCACCGGTCGGTACCGGTCACCGGGCGACCGACGGAGGAGCCAGCACAATGTCGCGCATCGCCGCGCAGCCTACAGGCGTCAAAGCGCTTGCCTGGGGCATGGTGGTGATCGCCTTGCTGGTTCTGGCTCTCGGGGTCACGGCCACATTCGTGCTCATCCGTTCGGGAACCGGCGGGATTCCCACCGTTGCCGGAATCCAGGGGGACCAGTCCCAGAACTCGATCGAATTCACCTGGGATGACCCCGGCATCACGCCAGAGGACCGGTACCAGATCACCACCGGCGACGGCGAGACGATAGTCCAGGAGTCGCCGTCATTCGTACTTGACGCGCAGCCCGGCGACCGCGCCTGCATCACGGTCAGCGTCAACCGGTCGGGGTCGACCGGGCCGCCCAGCAGCCAAAAGTGCGTCGTACTCTCGGAGTGACCGGCGATGTTTAGAAAATGGGCAGTCGGCCACAAATCGCTTGTGTCCACGGTGGCCAGCGGGGTCGTGATCGCGTCGCTCATCGTCACCATCGCCGTGATCTCCACCGGCTACTCCTCGCAGCGGATGGACCTCAACGACTCCTCGGTATGGGTCGCGAACGGCACCGAGCAGGTCATCGGTCGGGCCAATACCGCAGTACTCGAGCTCAACACCGTCGTTTCGGCCTCTGGAACAGAGATCGATGTGGTGCAGCGCGGTGCCGAAGTGTTGCTGTTCGACCGGGACAACAACACGGTCGACATCGTGGACCCGGCGACATCGGCGGTCGCGGACAGCGCGGCAATGCCGGCAGCCTCACCCGAGGTCTACCTTGCCGGCGACAACGTCGTCATCCACGCCACCAGCACTGGAGCCGTCTGGATTCTGCCCTATGCCGAACTGGCGAACTTCGATCCTGCTGCTGAACCGAACCTGACCCTGGGTGAGGATTCCATCGCCAGTGTCTCCGACGGCGGGACGCTTTTTGCGTTTTCGGCCGACACCGGCACGGTCTATCGGGTTGACGCCACCGGTCCGGCACCACTCAGTCATAGCGAGGATGTCGAAGTCCAGTCGACAGCTGACCTGTTCGAGATCACCTCGGTCGGAGACACCTGGGTGTTGCTCAACCAGAGCGCGCGCCAAATCGTCACGGCGGAGCGCACCATCGACCTGCGCGACATGGTGGAGTCGGCAGATGACCTCACCCTGCAGCGCCCGTCACCCATCAGTGACGCCGTGCTGGTTGGAACCGGTTCCGGACTCATCTCGGTTCCGCTCGACGGCGGAGCGGCCCTTCCGCTGGCGGACGGGCAGTCGGGCAACGCGATGGCTCCGGTTGTGGTCGACGGCTGCACGTTCGCCGCCTGGACCGGCGGGAACGCATGGCGCCACTGCCCAGGCGAAGCAGAGGGGACGCTTCTGGTGCTGGACGGGCTGGAACCCGGCAGCCTGCGCACAGGCTTCGCCGTGAATGGAGAGCGCACAGTGCTGAGCGACCCGGCCAGCGGCAATTCCTGGGCAGTGCAGCAGGGTGGCGAGTTGATCGCCAACTGGGACGAATTGATCCTGGCCGAAGAAGACCAGCGTGAAGTGGAAGAGATCGAAGAGGATACCCCTCCGGAGTTCGAGAAGAACCAGGTCCCGCCGGTGGCCGTCGACGATGAGTTCGGTGCACGGCCGGGCCGCACCAGCGTCCTGCCGCTGCTACTCAACGACTACGATCCGAACGGTGATGTGCTGGCAATCACCGAAGTAGTCCCGATTGACCCGGATCTCGGTCAGATCGACGTCATCAACAACAGCCAGCAGGTGCAGCTCAGCCTCGCCTCAGGCGCGGTCGACGAGATCTCCTTCGGCTACACGATCAGTGACGGGCGAGGCGGTACCGCTCAGGCGACGGCGACTGTCACCCCTCGTGACCCGGAGGAGAATTCTCCACCGATCCAGCGTCGTCAAACAAAGGCATCGGTCGCTGAGAACGGCAGGGTCACCACCCCCGTCCTCGGCGACTGGGTGGACCCGGACGGCGACGCGTTCTACCTGGCAAGCGCGGACGGATCCGATCCGGATCAGGTCAGCTACAAGCCCGAGGGCGCTGTCGTCTTCCAGGAGGGCGGTGGGGCAGGACAACTTCGCTCGATTGCGATCACCGTCTCCGACGGCACCGCGGTCGGCTCCGGTTCGATGTCGGTGACCGTCCGCCCAGAAGGGGAGGTGCCGATCATCGCGGACCCCTTCGTGGTGCAGACCTATGCGGGCAGCGCAGTCACCGTGGGCCCACTGGACCATGTGCGCGGAGGGACCGGAGTCATCCGCTTGACCGGTGTGCCGGAGAAGACCGGTGCGACCGTTGAAGCGAGTGTGGAGACCGGCACGTTCCGGTTCACCAGTGAGCAGATCCGCACGCACTACATCGAGTACGTGGTTACCGACGGGGATCAAACTGCGACCGGTTTGGTGCGTATCGACGTTGCGATGCCACCGGATGCCAACTCGAAGCCGATCACCATACCGAAGACCATCTTCGTGAGGACTCTGAGCAGCGAGACCATCCGCGTTGCCGCCACCGACATCGACCCGTCCGGCGGCGTATTGATGGTGACCGGAGTAGACGACCTGGGCGTGGGGTCCGGCGTGCGCACCGAAATTCTGGAACAACGCGCTATCAGGGTGACCCTCACAGCGCCGCTCGACGCTGGCACTGCGACCTTCGGCTACCGGATCAGCAACGGGCTGGCGGAGGCCGAGGGCGTCGTCACAGTGGTTGAGCTTCCCCGCCCGGAGCGAACCCAGGCTCCGGTGGCCACCGACGACACTGTGTCAGTTCGGCTCGGCGACGCCATTGATATTCCGGTGCTGGACAACGATGCGCACCCGGACGGCGAAATGCTGGTGCTCAATCCGGAACTTGTCTCCGGACTGAAGGCTGGCAGCGGGCTGCTGTTCGCCTCTGGCAACAAGCTGCGTTATCTGGCTCCGAAACAGACTGGTAACTTCACCGCTGTCTACGAGGTCGCCGGTCCGGATGGCCAGGTCGCGCAGGCGCAAGTCCGGATCGCAGTGCGAGAACCCGTCGAAGCCACCAACACCGCCCCAGTTTCGGAAGTGGTCACGGCACGGGTGCTCGCGGGCGAGAAAGTCAGCATCAGGATCCCGCTCACCGGGATCGACCCGGATGGCGACTCCGTGCAACTGCTCGGGCAGGAGTCGAACCCGGAGAAGGGCGCCGTGAGCCAGGTCGGTTCCGACTTCATCGAGTATGAGGCCGGAGGATATTCCGCAGGCACCGACATCTTCACTTACACCGTGATGGACGGGCTCGGCGCTCGCTCCACCGGAACCGTCCGGGTCGGCATCAGCCCCGTGACTGGCGCGGCCAGGAACCCGGTGGCGAATCCGGACATCGTTCAAGTGCGACCGGGTGGCACCATTTCGGTGCAGGTGCTGGCCAACGACTCCGACCCGGGCGGTTCGTCATTGACAGTGACCGGGATCGAGCCGAACTCCGCCGATATCGTCGCGACTATCGAAGACGACATCGTCACTGTCATTCCGCCCCGGGAGCCCGGGAGTTACGGGCTGGTCTATACGATCGAGAACGAGTTCGGCGGCACCAGCTCAAACTTCATCACCGTCGACGTCGATCCGGTGGCCCCGCTGGCCTACCCGGTCGCACAAGACACTGTGCTCACCCTGACCGACATCCTCGATCGCGACGTCATCAACGTCGACGTGCTGCAGAACGTCTTCTTCGCAGACGGCGACTCGTCTGCCCTTCGTCTCAGCCTGCTCTCCGGCTACAGCAGCTCCGCGGTCGTCACCGATGGCACGCGCGTGCAGGTGACGGTCGAGGATGCCAGCCAGATCATTCCGTTCTCGGTCACGCATCCGGACGACCCGGAGATCGTCTCCTACGCCTTCGTGTGGGTTCCTGGCTACGACGATGCGCTGCCGCAGCTTGATCGACGTGCCAGGCCGCTCACCGTGGAGAGCGAGTCGGAGATCATTATCGAACTTGGCGAGCGCGTGATCGCCATCGGAGGAAAGCCGGTTCGCCTGACCGATAGTGCGACAGTCCAGGCTACCCATTCCGACGGCGGCGACCTGGTCGTCGACGAGGACACCCTCAGGTTCACCTCAACTGACAAGTACTTCGGTCCGGCCTCCATCTCGTTCGAGGTGACGGATGGCACCTCGGCCTCCGACCCGGATGGCCGGAAGGCGACACTGGTGCTGCCGATCACGGTCACGCCGCGCGAGAATCAACCGCCGGTGTTCACGGGCGGCGTCATCGACTTCGAACCGGCCGAAGAGAAAGTGCTCGACCTTCTCAAGCTAACCAACTACCCGTACCCGGATGACATCGACGAGCTCGCCTACACCGTCATCGAGCCCCTGCCGGTGGGCTTCAGCTACTCCCTGAGCGAGAGCACCCTGACCATCCGCGCCGACGCCGACGCCAGGAAGGGCACAAGCACCGGCCTGACGCTGGGCGTCCGGGACGATTTGAGCGTCGGCCAGCCCGGCCGGATCGGCCTGAACGTCGTCGCATCGAGCCGACCGCTGGCCGCACCGGCACCCGACTCCGCCATCGTGCCGAGGGGTGAGACCACCGTCGTGAACGTGCTGGCCAACGACGAGGCGACGAACCCGTTCCCGGGTTCCGGTCTCTCCGTGGTCAGCATCCGTGGACTGGATGGCGGAAGCCTCCCCGATGGCGTGGCCGTGGTACCGAGCGCCGACCGCAGCCGGCTGTCGGTCACCGTTTCGGACTCAGCGGCTCCCATCGACACGTCGCTGCAATATCAGGTGGCGGACGCCACCAGCGACCCGGACCGGCGCGTCTGGGGAACAGTCACGCTCTCGGTTCAGGACGTGCCGGATGCCCCGATCGCGCCGACCCGCGCCGCGGCGGAGTACGTCGAGGGAGTCGTGACCCTGCGTCTGACGGCGCCGGCATTCAACAACTCGCCGATCACCGGTTACCGGGTGGTCAGCACGAGCAACGGCGGCAACTACAGCAAGGATTGCGGGCTGCAGCTGCGCTGCGACCTGACCGACCTGGTCATCGGTGCGAAGTACGAGTTCCGGGTCATCGCGAGCAATGCAATCGGAGATTCGGAACCGAGCCCGTCGAGCGGGCAGCACAGTGCCGACTACCTGCCGGCGGCGGTGGGCGGAGTCACGGCAGTGGCGACCAACGACGCGTCGGCCGGCGGGTCGATCACCGTCGGCTGGAATCAGGTGCCGAATCCCAACCCGGGTACTCCGATCAGCGGATACACCGTGAAGATCACTGGCAGCAATGTGGACGCCGCGATCAATGTCGGCCCTGGGGCCAGCTCCCTGGTCAACACCACAGCGGGTGGCGCAATGGTGGCGAACCAGCAGTATTCGGTGACGGTGTACGCACGTAACAGCGCCCAGGCGACGGATGCCCAGTGGAACCGCAACCCGGCGGTCACCGTCCGCACGGTCGGTCCGCCGTCCAAGGTCGATGGCCTCTCCGCAATCGTCCATGACTCGTCCGGCAGCATCCGGGTTGAATGGTCCCCAGGTTCCTGGAATGGCGCGACCTCCGGAGGCTACTCGATCGGCAGGATAAACGCAGGTCGCCCGGCTCCCGCCTCCTGCGATGGCACCGGCCTCGGCGACGGAGCGAATCCAGGCTCGAGCGGCTGGGTCGACACGAACGTCAACGACGGCAGCCAGTACGTCTATATCGTCTACGCAAGCAACGGGCTGTACTGCACGCCTACGGTCTCAGGCGCCGTGGAGAGCAAGCGCCCGCCCGGACAGGCCAGCGGCACAGTGGAGGTCGTGCACAGCGCAAACGGTTTCTATGACGTGCGAATCGCGTCGCTTTCTGTGGCCTCTGGCAACGCCGTTCGCTACGAGTATTCGCTGGGCGATGGGACCTGGCGTGCGGCAACTGTCGGCGCGTTCCTCACGTCAGCCGGCACCAGCTCTGTGTACGGTTCAACGGTGAGTGTGCAGTTCCGAGGCTGCCGGGACGCGTCGGCGAATTATTGTGGCTCGGCGTCGAGCGTGTACTCGGCCGTACCGATTGCCACCCGTGCCGGCGTGTTGAATTGCCAGCAGGGGATTCCGCCCGAGTTCATTGCCCCGATCAACCCCGGGTCCTCGACTGCGGAAGTCGGCTACCATGCGTCCTATCAGCACCTTGGCCTGGCCTGGAGCCCATTCACCACGGTGGCCCCTGGCGACAATGTCCCGCCGGACGCTACGGCCATCCGAGTCAAGGCAACGGTTACCGACGGACCAATCAGCTACACCGACCCGGGATACGGTGAATCTTCGTGCCCGAATTGACGATCGACGCCGGAAAGGCAACTCCATGAGCATGACCCCTGAGCAGGCCGGTTGGTTCGCCGACATCTTCAACCGCCTGGTCGCGAACGTCGACCAGGTGCTGCTGGGCAAGACGTTCGTCATACGGCTGTCGTTCACCGCGCTGCTCAGTGAGGGCCACCTCTTGCTGGAGGATTTTCCCGGCACCGGAAAGACATCACTTGCGCGTGCCGTAGCCCAAAGTGTTGAGGGAACCTCGAGTCGCATTCAGTTCACCCCGGACCTGCTCCCCGGAGACATCACCGGTGTGAGTGTGTACGACCAGAAGTCGGCATCGTTCGAGTTCCATTCCGGACCGATCTTCGCCAACATCGTGCTCGCCGATGAGATCAACCGGGCCAGCCCCAAGACACAGGCGGCGCTGCTCGAGGTCATGGAGGAAGGCCAGGTCACGGTTGACGGCGTGACGCATCCGGCCGGTATGCCTTTCATGGTGATCGCCACCCAGAACCCGATCGAACAGGCCGGAACGTACCGGCTTCCGGAAGCCCAACTCGACCGATTCATCATGAAGGCGTCGATCGGCTACCCCGATCACGCGTCAACCCTGCGAATCCTCGAGGGCTCCGGGGTCAAGGCGCATGAGACTGAACTGCCGCCGATCATCACGTCCACCGTCGTCACCGAAATGGCGGCGATTGCTCGCACCGTGCACGTAGACCCGACCATCAACGACTATGTCTCCCGCCTGGTCGAAGCCACCAGGACCGCGACAGAGGTGCGTCTGGGTGTGAGCGTGCGAGGGGCGCTCGCGCTGATTCGCACCGCCAAGACGCTCGCGGCCGCCAGCGGCCGCCACTATGTCGTGCCAGACGACATCAAGGCCCTTGCCGAGCCAGTGCTCGCCCATCGCCTGGTGCTCGACCCGGAAGCCGAATTCGACGGTGTCACCCCATCCAGCATCATTGCGCAGATCCTGATGGAGGCCTCTCCGCCCAGCGAGAGGCAGGCGGTTTGACACCCACTGCCGGTTTCTCGCAGGCGCGACAGGCCTCACCCACCACCCGCAATCGCACAGCGCTGAGCGGACGGCAAGACCACGCGAGCGCCCAGATGCACGGGCTCACCAACGCGAGAACCCGGATTGTCGGCTACCGCGAGGGACTCCTGGCGGATGTCATCGTGACGTTGGTGCGGTTCAACCGCACCGCAAACGCGCGACTCTCGGCCTGGGCCGGACGGTTGGCCGGCGTCGTCACTCCACTCGGCTGGGCGTTGCTCATCATTGTGCCGGTGAGCCTGGCGGCCGGTTATCGGCTCGGCTGGACCGAGCTGGCGGCGGTCGGCTATGCCGGTGCCGTCATGATCGTGATCGCCGCCGTCTACCTGATCGGCCGCAGCCCGTTCATCCTCGAGCTGACTCTTCCCCACCACCGGGTGGTGATCGGCGACGAAGCGAGCGGCGTCGTGTCGATCGAGAATCCGACCAGGCGGCGCATCCTGGGAGTGAAGGTGGAGATCCCGGTGGGGCGGGGACTGGCCGAACTGGTCTTGCCCAGCGTCACCAGGGGGTCATCGTTCCAGCAAGACTTCTCGGTGCCCACCTCTCGGCGCGGGGTGTTCCAGGTGGGGCCGGTCAGGACGGTGCGCGCCGACCCGGTCGGGCTGGTGCGCCGGGAACTGATCTGGACGGAGGCCGCCGAACTGGTGGTACATCCACGCACGATCGCCATCCCCAGTACGAGCACCGGACTCATCCGCGACCTGGAAGGAAACGCCACGCGCGACCTCACCAATAGTGACGTCGCATTCCACGCCCTTCGTGAGTACATGCCGGGAGATGAGCGCCGGTACATCCACTGGAAGAGCACCGCCAAGACCGGCACCTACATGGTGCGCCAGTTCGAGGAGACCAGGCGCAGCCACCTGGTCGTGGCCCTCAGTCTGGCAACCACCGACTACGCCGATGAGGAGGAGTTCGAACTCGCGGTCAGTGTGGCCGGTTCCCTCGGGGTGCGCGCGATCCGCGACGTTCGCAACGTGTCAGTGGTCGCCAGCATGGAAACACCGGAGTTCGCCAAGCGCAAGACCCTCGCCGTCAGGCGCCTCAGCACCCTCACCAGGGCGCGGTTGCTCGACGACCTCGCGGTGGTGGAGCAGTCGGAGTCTGCCCTGGGAATCTCCGATGTCGCCAGAGTCACAGCCGAGCAGGTCACCGGCATCTCGGTGGCATTCCTGGTGTGCGGCTCCCTGCCGACGCCCGGCCAGCTTCGGTCGGCATCCACCAAGTTCTCGACCGGGGTCGAAGTCGTCGCCGTGGTGTGCGACCCAGAGACAGTACCGGGACTCCGGCAGGTCTCAGGTCTCAGCGTATTGACCATCGGGTACCTGGAGGACCTTCAGAAGAGCCTCGCCAAGTCGGCAGCTGCATAGTGGACAGGCCAACGATCGCGTCGGGCTTCATCGTCACCACCACAGCGATGGTGTGGGCGACGATCGCCATTGCCGGCGCGGCGTTGTGGCCCATCTATGAATCGGAGCGGCTGGTCCTCCTGATCGCGGTGTCGCTGCTGGTCGGTTCCGCGATCGTTATCCTCGGCGTGCTCAACCGCTGGTCGAGCGCCATCGTCATGCTCGCGGCAGTCGCCGCCTACCTGCTGCTGGGCGTTCCGCTCGCTGTTCCTGATCAGGCGTTCTACGGGGTGCTCCCCACCCCCGACGGCATGCTCAGTCTTCTTGCGACAACCGGGGTGGGCTGGAAGCAACTGGTGACGATCACGCTGCCGGTCGGCAGCTTCGAGGCGCTGCTGGTACCGGCGCTGTTCCTGATGCTTTTCGGTACCGTGATCGGGCTCAGCATCGCGCTGCGGGCCAGGTACGGCGAGGTTGCCGTGGTGATCCCCGCTGTCATCTTTGTCGCAGCCGTCGCTTTCGGTCCAGAGAGGTCCGGATGGCCGCTGCCGCTCGCTCTCGGGCTGCTGCTCGCCATCCTGATCTGGCTGATCTGGGCCCGATGGTATCGCAGGCGGGCGCGGATCCGCCTTCTCGTCAACCAGCCGACCGCTGATGGCGGCCGGGCGATCGAATCGAGGGACACTCGTCTCGGATCCCGGGCGGTGCTGGGCGCTTCCCTCACGATGCTGATCTCGGTGAGCATCGCCCTGGGGGCTGTATGGCTCTTCCCGGTCGGCAACCAGCGCGAGGTGCTGCGTACCGCCGTGGAGGAACCGTTCGATCCCCGGGAGCACGCCAGCCCGCTCAGTGGGCTGCGCGCCTACCATCAGGACGACCGGGCAAACCAGCCCATGTTCACGGTCGAGGGGCTTCCGGCAGGGGCGTTGATCCGGGTCGCGACGCTTGATACCTATGACGGAGTGGTCTACTCGGTCGGCAGCGACCAGGTCAGCAGCCTGTCCGGCTCCTTCGTTCGTGTTCCGACTTCGTTCGACCAGTCAGGTGTCGAGGGCGAACAGGTGAGCTTCCGGGTGACGGTTGACCAGTATGAGGGGATCTGGCTGCCCACGGCCGGTAAGCTCGAGAGCGTCGCCTTCGCCGGCACGGGCGCGGTCGATCTGCGCCAATCGTTCTTCTACAACGACAACACCGGAACGGCGGTTGCGGTCGGCGGGCTGGCCCCCGGCGACTCCTATCAGGTGCAGGCCGTGGTGCCGCCGCAGCCGGACGAATTGGTGGTCGCTGCATTCGAACCGGGTAATGCCGAAGTGCCAGGGCCGACACGGCTGCCTGAGGAGTTGGCGCTGTCGCTCAACGGTTACATCGGCGATGCACAGACGCCGGGAACGCAATTGCAGGCGATGCTTGCCGGCCTGCGAGCCGACGGCTACATCAGCCACGGCGTCGACGATGACGAGCCGTCCAGCAGGTCTGGTCATGCAGCCGATCGCATCACCGAGCTGTTGACGGACCAGCGGATGATCGGCGATTCCGAGCAATACGCGGTGACCGCGGCACTGATGGCGAACCAACTGGGGTTCCCCGCTCGAGTGGTGCTCGGGTTCGCGCCGGGCGACGTGAGCCGGGAAGGAGTCGCAACGGTATACGGAGAAGACGTCTCCGCCTGGATCGAGGTGGACACGTCGAGGTTCGGCTGGGTCACGCTGGACCCGAACCCGGAGCTCCGCGAGATCCCGGAAGAGGAGCCGGAAGATCCGACCCAGGTGGCTCGTCCCCAGTCACCGGTGCAGCCGCCGCCCACCGAGCCGGAGTTCGACGACGAACATCTGCCGCCGGACAGTACGCAGGAAGACCTGGACGCTGAGAACCCATTGCTCGGCATCCTGCTGGTCATCGCCCAGGTGTTTGGTCTCACCCTGCTGGGAGCCGCCATCCTGCTCGCTCCGTTCCTGACCATCGCCGTGGCAAAGCTTCGACGCCGCCGGCTGAGAAGGCGGGCGACCTCGCCGATCTCCCGGGTCAGCGGTGGCTGGAAGGAATTCGAGGACGCCGTGCTCGACCATGGCTACAACCCGCCGCCGGCGCCCACCAGAACCGAAGTCGCCCGAACTGTAGGTGGAACCCGTTCCCTGGTGCTGGCATCGGTGGCCGACCGTGCGGTCTTCTCGCCTGACCCCACCCAGGACGCAGAGGCCGACAAGGTGTGGCGGGCTGTGGACGAGTTGCGGATCGCGCTCGGGCAGGGCCGCACCCGGTGGCAGCGCATCATGGCGCTCGTTTCGGTGCGATCGCTGGGTGGATATAGTGTCAAGAGGCTGTTCAGGCGCTGAAGATCGGTGCCCGGGCGTCGAAGGGGGCCCTCGTGAATTGCACGCACTGTGGCACGTTGTTGCCAACCGGCGCGCTCTTCTGCGGAGAGTGCGGCCGGTCCGTCGCCAGCGCGTCGAAGGAGCCGCTTCGCGCGAAGCCCGGTTCGCTTCCGCGGCCGGCGGGGCAGCGCGGCCCTGCCCGCTGGGTGGAAGATCCGCTGACCGGAAGCGAGCTGACCGATGAGCCGACCGACACAGCAGTCGCCGGGGCGGATGCCGACGAGATAGACATCGAGACCGGTCAGGATGGCGTGCGGTGCGAGCAGTGCCAGGGCGTCATGGGCACTGATGACATCTTCTGCGGCGAGTGCGGGTTCGTCTCGAGGTCAATCACCCGGGCGTTCGCTTCGGCGTTCACCGGGGAGACCCGTCAGCTCGACCTATCCGCCAGGATTCCGTTGCAGGAGGCGCCGGCCGGGCCTGACGAGGATCCCATCCCCGAGCCCCCACCGTCCGCCCCGAAGGGCCGCACACCGGCGAAGGACCCGGTGCGCGATGAGTTGGTGCTTCCCGCCGCTCAGGTACGCCGGGCTGCGCCGCCGACAGTCCCGGCACCACCAGCCTCCCCGACCAGGATTCAGCGGTCCTTCCTGGACGACGATGGCGATGCGGAAGACCTGGAAGCCACTCGCATCGTCAGCCGTATCGCGGGCAACCGGTTCGTGCTCCAATTCAGCACCGGCGAGAGCGTCACTGTTCACGGTACCGGCCTGATCGGGCGCAACCCGCAGTCGGAGCCTGGCGAGTTCTTCGATCAGCTGGTTCGGGTGCTCGACTCCGGCAAGTCAGTCTCGAAAACACACCTCGAGTTCGGACAGGAGGGCGGCGCATTCTGGCTGAAAGACCGGTTCTCTGGAAACGGCACCATCATCAGGGAGCCGGATATCGCTGCCAGGCGCGCCGAGCCGGACCGTCGCTATCGGGTGGTGCGAGGCACGCGAATCGACATCGGCGAGCAGTTCTTCGTCATCAGCTGAGGTCTCGTCCTCCGTGGGTCCGACTGGCTCCGGATCTCCGCTGATCCGGGTCCTTCAGCAGCTGATCGTTCCGGCCTTTGCTTCGCTGGGCTCATGACTGCCCGCTCGCCCAGTCCCACCCGCATCGCGCTGCCTGCTGCGCCGCGGGAGCCCGGCCGACGCGAGTTCCCCCTGTTGGCCACCGCCGCTCCGGTCGTCGGGTCCCTGGTGATGTGGGCGGTCACCGGATCCCCGTTCGCGCTGGTGTTCGCCTTTCTGGGCCCGGTGATCGCCATCGGCAGCATGATCGATGCTCGCCGGCACGGCAGACGCAGCGCCCGCGCCGAGGCCACTCGATTCAGCAACGACATCGCGGCAGCGCTCGCCAGTATTGAGCTGGCGCATCAGCAGGAACGGCAGGCGCTCGCCGGCCGGGCGTTGCGCCCCCACGACCTTCTCAGCAGCCTTCACCGGGACCCGGAGTGGTGGCGGCAGAGCTGGCGGGCACCGATTCCGGTATGCCTGGGAACCGGTGCAGTACCCAGCGGGCTTGAGGTGGAGCCACCGGCCGCTCAAGCGCGACCGGATGCCGAGGAGGGCTATTCCAGAGTGCTCACGGCGGCCGCCACCCTGACCGATGCCCCGGTGCTCATCGATGCGAGGGACGGCATCGGCATCGTCGGACCACCCGTGCCTGCTGTGGCACTGGCACGCGCGATCGTCGCCCAGCTGGCTTTTCGGCTCTCTCCCGCAGAGTCGGCGGTGACGGCGGATGACGGCGGATGCTTCGGGTGGACGCGTCGGCTTCCGCACCCGTCGACGCCGCCCGGCCGAGACGCCGCGCAGGGCTCCCTGGCTGGGCCGCTGCCTGGCCGCATCTTGTTCCGGCCGACCGGAGACGCCGCGACCAACCCGGCGCCGCAGATCGTCTGCGTGGTCGCGGAGGATGCCGGCATCCTGCCCAGGGACTGCCGGGTGCTGATTCGACTGGACGGAGCGGGGAACGCCGCCGTTGAACGAAACCCTTCCGGACCGGCCGTCGACGGCTTGCGGCCCTGGTTCGTTTCCGAAGTACAGGCAGAAGCACTCGTGGACCGCGCTGCAGCCTGCGCGGCAGCAGACGGGCTCGCCCAGTCCACTGATCCGCTGCCGGACGTCGTCGCCTTCGCGGACCTTCGCCCCGCAGACACATCACCAGGACGGCTTCCCGCCACCTTCGCCTCAAGCTCGGCCGGAGCCGTCGTGGTGGACCTGGTGCGAGACGGACCGCATGCGATACTCGGCGGCACGACGGGTACAGGTAAGAGCGAGCTCCTCATCTCCTGGGTGCTCGCCCTGGCCACCACCTGCTCTCCGACCGAGGTGAACTTCCTCCTGGTCGATTTCAAGGGTGGTTCGTCATTTGCCGCGGTGCGCCGTCTGCCGCACACAGTGGGGCTGATCACCGACCTCGACCAGGCAGGCGCCCGGCGCGCCCTGGCGAGCCTCCAGGCCGAGTTGCGTCATCGCGAACGAGTACTGGCGGCCGCTGGAGCCCGCTCGCTCGACGAGTTGTCCGACGGCGAGCGGATGCCCCGGCTACTGATCCTGATCGACGAGTTCGCGGTCGTGGTGAACGAGTTTCCCGACCTGCAGACATTGTTCGCCGATCTCGCCGGTCGTGGAAGGTCGCTCGGAATCCACCTCGTCCTGTGCACCCAGCGTCCGGCAGGCGTCATCCGGGATTCCCTGCTGGCGAACTGCTCCCTGCGATTGTCGATGCGCGTCAACAACGCGGCAGACAGCACGGCCGTCATCGGGACATCGGCAGCTGCCGAGCTCCCGGTGCAACTTCAGGGTCGGTGCCTGCTCAGCGTCGGCGGTGCCGAACCGCTACCGGTGCAGGTTGCCATCGCCTCGCCGAGTGACGCAGAGCGGATCGTCGCCCGGTACGGCGAAGGCCAGCATCCGGTCCGTCGGCCGTGGTGCGAACCGTTGCCGTCGGTCATCTCCCTGGACGACGCCGTCGCGGCCTGCGACGAGACAGGTCTGCCTTTCGGGCTGGCAGACATCCCGGAGGAGCAGAGTCAGCCGGCCGCCGTCTACGACCTGCGACGGGACGGCAACCTCGCCGTCCTGGGCGGCCTCGGTGCGGGCAAGACCGGGGCGCTGGCGGCCCTGCGGGCAGCCGGTGAGCTGAAAGGGATGCGCGTGGTTCCCATTCCGCCGGGTATCGAGGGAGCCTGGGACACCATCACCGACGCCGTCGCCGGCATGACGCAACCGGCCAGGGGACGCGCTCTCTACCTGTTCGACGACGTGGATTCTCTCCTGGCCAGGTTCTCCGGAGATCACCAGCTGGAGTTCACCGAGCTGCTTTCGCGCCTATTGCGTGAGGGGTCGAACCAGGGCAGTCGCACGGTGCTGACCGCAGCCAGGGTGACGTCGGGCATCCAACAGCTGGTCTCTCTGTGCGACTCGCGGCTCATCCTGCGCATGCCGGGCCGCCAGGAGCACGTCCTGGCGGGCGGCGACGGAGCCGGGTACGCCGCTGAGCTGGGCCCGGGTGCCGGAACCTGGCGCGGCCACCGGGTCCAGGTCGCCCGTGTGACTTCGCGCCAGGTGCTCGCTCCCGCCCGGGCGGCCTGGCCCCTGGACGGCACAAGCTTCGCCCTCGTGGCGAGCGGTGCCAGGGCAACAGCCGAGTGGATCCGATCGCAGCAGCCCCCGGGGGCCGCGCTCGACGTCGTCGAGCTTGCGGACCTTCCGGCTAGCGGCGGAGGACTCGCAATACGCTCGGGGGCGCAGGCACAGGTGTTGCTCGGGGAGCCGGCGGCCTGGCAGTCGAAATGGGGCCTCTTCGCCGCGGCCAGGGAAAGCGTCCCGGTGGTTTTTTCCGGCTGCAGTGTCGCCGAGCTGAGGGCGCTGACCGGCGCCAGGAAGCTTCCAGCTCCGATCGGTCCTGAGCCGGGAGCGGGCTGGATCCTGGCCAGCGATGGCGAGATCACCCGCGTGCAACTGCCGGAGTGGTTCCCGCCATCGGCGCGTTGACGGAACCAATCGACAAGCGATTCCGCACCAAAATCACCGAGACTCTGCTGATTCCGTCATTAATTTCATGTTGCGGGGATGTTTCCGAAGTTATTGTGCTACAACTCTGGCCGTCGTTGTGCCAGTATCTACACACACGGAACACAGGCGTTCCGCTACCCGTCAGCTGAGTCGATCAGCCGCAAGTTCAGAAGGAGCAGCCATGACAAGGCAACTGCCAGAAGATCCGATGATCCGCGAACTGATCAGGCAAGCGCGCAGAGCCCAGGTCTCCCGCCGGACGATGCTGGCCGGAGCTGGTGCTGGGGTCACTGCGCTCACGCTCGCCGCATGCTCCACTGGGGGCGATGAAGCTCCGGTATCGGCGGAAGACAATTCCGCCAACGACAAGACCCTCAACTGGGCGAACTGGGCCGCTTACATCGATGAGGATGATGACGGCAACTACCCGACGCTGATGCGCTTTCAGGAGCAGACCGGTATCGCCGTGAACTACGACGTGGCGGTTGACGACAACAACACCTATTACGGCAAGGTCAAGGACCAGCTCTCACTCGGCCAGGACATCGGTGCCGACCTGGCCGTCCTCACCGACTGGATGGTCTCCCGCCTGATCCGGTTCGGCTACGTCCAGGACCTCAACCACAGCAATATCCCGAATCTCAAGAACCTGGTGGAAGATCTCAAGAACCCGGACTTCGACCCGGGTCGCAAGAAGTCGATCCCCTGGCAAGGAGGCTTCGCGGGGATCGCCTGGAACAAGGAGAAGATCCCCGGCGGCCTCAGCTCGGTAGCGGACTTGTGGGATCCATCGCTCAAGGGCCGGGTCGGGGTGCTCTCCGAAATGCGCGACACCATCGGCCTGCTCATGCTCGAGAACGGCGTCGACATCAGCAGCGATTGGTCGGCCGACGAATTCCACGCGGCTCTGGACGTCTTCAAAGAGAATGTCGAGAACGGCCAGATTCGCAACATCAAGGGCAACGCCTATCTCGAAGACCTCAAGAGCGAAGACACGTTGGCGGCGATCGTCTGGTCAGGCGATATCACCGTGATCAACGCGGAGGCGGGCGACAAGTGGGAGTTCGCGATCCCGTCCGGGGGAGGCACGCTGTGGAACGACAACTTCGTGGTGCCGATCGGTTCTACCCGCCGGGCGAACGCGGAGGCGCTGGTGAACTACTACTACGAGCCGGAGGTCGCGGCTGAGGTCGCAGCCTGGGTGAACTACATCACTCCGGTTGTCGGTGCGAAGGAGGCTGCGATCGCGATCGACCCTGAACTGGCTGAGAACCAGCTGATCTTCCCCAGCGACGAGACACTTGCCAAGACCAAGATCTTCAAGACCCTCGACGGCACAGAAGAGAGCGAGTACAGCGCGGCATTCCAGGCAGTGCTGCTGGGGTCCTGATGGTGGTTGGATCGTTTGCCGAGGCCGGCGCTGACCTGGAACTGATAGGCATTCAGAAGCGCTTTCCCGGGTTCACTGCGATTGAAGAACTCGACCTGAAGATCCCCGCCGGGTCGTTCTTCGCCCTGCTCGGGCCTTCCGGCTGCGGCAAGACGACCACGCTCCGGCTGGTGGCCGGCCTCGAAGAGGCCACAGCCGGGCGCATCCTGATCGCCGGCACAGACGTCACGGACACCAAGCCATACCAGCGCCCGGTTAACACGGTGTTCCAGAGCTACGCCCTCTTCCCGCACATGACTGTCCTCGACAACGTGGCATTCGGGCTGAAGCGGCGCAAGATCCAGGATGCAACGCAGAAGGCGCATGAAGCCCTTCGGCTGGTCGAGCTTGATCATCTCGCTACGCGCAAGCCGGCACAGTTGTCCGGCGGACAGCAGCAGCGCGTGGCCCTGGCGCGCGCCATCGTGAATCGTCCGGCCCTGCTCCTGCTCGACGAACCCCTGGGCGCGCTGGACCTCAAACTCCGACGCCAGATGCAACTGGAGTTGAAGTCGATTCAGGAGGAGGTCGGACTCACCTTCCTGCACGTCACCCACGACCAGGAGGAGGCCATGACCATGGCAGACACTGTCGCCGTGATGAACAAGGGGCGCATCGAGCAACTGGGTGCGCCTGAACTCCTGTACGAACTGCCGCGGACGGTCTTCGTCGCCAACTTCCTCGGGCAGTCCAACCTGTTCAGCGGGGACGTGGCCAACACCACGGCCGACGCCATCACTGTGAAGGTCGAAGGCGGGACCATCGTCGTGCCGAAGGCCAGGGCCCACCGCCATACCGGCGCGGTCACCGTCGGGGTACGCCCCGAGAAACTCAGCATGCACGAGAGCCGGCCGGAGGCGTCGAGCGGCCGTAACCTTCTCGGCCCCGGCCGGGTGGTCGACGTGTCATTCAGCGGCGTCAGCACCCAGTACCTGGTTGAGGTGCCTGGCGCGGGCAGGATCATCGTCTTCGCGCAGAACATGGCGTTTGGACCGATGGTGAACCTCGGTGCCGAAGTGTGGCTCTCCTGGCAGGTCGACCACGGCTTCGGTCTCGACGATGACGATGTGGCGGCTGGGCGCTTTCCGGCAGACACCGACACCGCGACGATCGCCGCACAGCGGCGGCGCGCACTCTCCACGGAGCTCGAGGGGGCCTAGCGGTGGCATTCTCCGCATTCGCCTCCACCACCCGGGTCGAGCAGAAGCCGCGTCAGAAGAGTCGCATCGCACTGCTGCTGCTTCTGCCCGGCCTCCTGTACCTGGCACTGTTCTTCCTGGTGCCACTGGTGTCCCTGGTCATGACCTCACTCCAGGCCCCTGCCGAGTTCGGCGACATCGGGGAGTACGAGACCGCATTCCGCTGGGAGAACTACCAGACGGTGATCGGGCTATACGGGGAGCACATCCTCCGTTCGTTCGGCTACGCGGTCCTCGCCACCGTCTTCGCGCTCCTGTTCAGCTATCCGCTGGCGTATTTCATCGGCGTGAAGGCGCGGCCGTGGCCCCTGCTGCAGAAACTCATGCTGGTCATGGTGATCGCACCATTCTTCATCAGCTTCCTGCTGCGCACGCTGGCCTGGAAGCAGTTGCTGTCCGACGAGTCGCCCTTCGTCACCGGACTGAAGGCGCTCTCCATCCTCGCCCCGGATGCGCACGTGACCGGGACGGCGTTCTCGGTGGTTTTCGGCCTCACCTACAACTTCATCCCGTTCATGGCCCTGCCGATCTACGCCTCTCTCGAACGACTGGACACCCGCTTCCTTGAGGCGGGCAGCGACCTCTACGCCAAGCCGGCCACCACGTTCTTCACCGTCACAGTGCCGTTGTCGATGCCGGGCATCGTCGCTGGTGTGCTGCTCACGTTCATCCCGGCTGCCGGTGACTACATCAACGCGAGCCGGGCGTTCCTCGGCGGCTCCGGCACGGCGATGATCGGAAACGTCATCGAAAGCAACTTCCTCGTGGTGCTCAACTACCCGGCCGCCGCCTCACTGTCGATCATCCTGATGGCGGCGATCCTGGTCATGGTCACCGCGTACGTGAAGCGCAGCGGAACGGAGGACCTGCTGTGAATCGTTTCTCCCTCGGAAGGTGGCTGCTGCCGGCCTACACGGTACTCGCGCTGCTGTTCCTGATGATTCCGATCGGGTACACGTTCGTGTTCTCGTTCAACAATTCGATCAAATCGAACATCTCCTGGCGTGGGTTCACCCTGGACAACTGGGTGAACGTCTGCAGCAAGCAGGATGTCTGTGAGGCCTTCGGGAACAGCCTCCTGATCGGGCTGGTCGCCACAGTTGCCGCCACCACCCTGGGCACGATGATCGCCATAGCCCTGGTCAGGTACCGCTTCAAGTTCCGCTCGTCGATCAGCCTGCTGCTCTTCCTGCCGATGGCGACCCCGGAGGTCGTTCTCGGTGCTGGGCTGGCCGCGGAATTCCTCACGGCCGGGGTGCAGAAGGGCCTGGTGACGATCATGGTCGCCCACACCATGTTCTGCATCAGTTTCGTCGTGGTGACGGTGAAAGCGCGCGTTGCGAGCCTCGATCCCGCCTTCGAGGAAGCGGGCAGGGACCTGTACGGTTCGCCGATCCAGGTTTTCTGGCGCATCACCTTCCCGCTGCTCCTCCCCGGCATTGTGGCGGCCGCCCTGCTGTCGTTCGCACTGAGCTTCGACGACTTCATCATCACCAGCTTCAACTCCGGCTCGGCGACGACGTTCCCCAAGTTCATCTATACGGCAGCGACCAGGGGGATCCCTGCTGAGGCCAATGTGGTCGCCTCAGCAGTCTTCCTGCTCGCCATCGTGCTCGTCGTAGTGCAGCAGGTGTCATCCGCACTCCGTGCCAGGCGCGCGGCATCGAGATAGCGGATCCCCTGCTAGAAGGCGACGCGGAACTGGCCGACCGGCTCCCCGCCGCCCAGCACGCGCTCCGTCGTGCGTTCCGCCACCTGCCGGGCGCGGGAGGCGTCCAGCGCACCGACAGAAACCAGCAGTTCGAGGGCCACCAGCGTGGTCGCCCTCCCATTGCCGTCGAGCATCTTCACGGCAACAGTGGTGCCGTCGCCGGCAGCCATCACATTCACGCCCTCAGCTCCGAGCTTGGCGAAAAGGCCCAGCTCCTCGATAACGATGGTGTTCGCCCGCCCTGGGCCGTCGATCGCCCACGGATGCCGGCGAACAGCCGAGGTCAGGCGGGCCGTCGCATCCTCCGTCCCCTGGGCCACCCGCCCGATCGCGGTCGCGAGCCCGCGCAGGGCGATGCCGAACAATGGGGCGCCACAGCCACCCGTTCCGAAGTGGCCGATGGGCGTACCGGTGAACTCCTCGGTGGTGGCCGTGATCAGGCGCTGAAGCGGATGCAGCGGGTCGAGGTAGTCGTCGATCGACCAGCCGTTGTGGATGCAGGACGCCAGGAACGCCGCGTGCTTGCCTGAACAATTCATGGCAAGGCGTCGCCGCCCGCCCGCCGCCCTCGCGGCTGACGCCGCTTCGGGGTCTGACGGCCAGTCTTCCGGGCAGTCCAAATTGTCCTCGGCTAGGCCGGCGCCGGCGAGGATCTCGCCAGCCACTCGCTGGTGTTCGGCAGTGCCGGCGTGACTTGCCGTGGCCAGGGCCAACTGCTCGCCGTCCAGGGGCAACCCGGAGCGAAGAACGGCCACTGCCTGGACCGGCTTCAGGGATGACCGAGGGTAGATCAGCGCGTCCGGGTTGCCGAGCACCCGCAACTCGCTGCCGTCCGGGGCGACGACGACTGCGGCACCCAGATGGCGGGACTCGACCATTCCGCTGCGTTCGAGAACGGCCAGTTCTACGCTGTCATTGCTGGTCAGTGGCGTTGTGCTCATGATCTACCGAGCCTAGCGCCGCAGTGTAGCCTGCCCCTATGGGATTGGAACATCACTACGCGATCAGTCTGGCCTGGACCGGCAACCGAGGTTCGGGCACCACTGACTACCGGGCCTACGGCCGGGATCATGTCGTCTCGGCGAACGGCAAGCACGACATCGCCGGCTCAAGCGACCGGCCGTTCCACGGCGATGCCGACCGCTGGAACCCGGAGGAGATGCTGCTCGCCGCGCTCAGTCAGTGCCACCTCCTCAGCTTCCTGCACGTCGCCGCATCCGCCGGTGTCGTTGTCACCGACTACCGTGACGACCCTGTCGGAACGATGGAGCAGACAGAGAACGGCGGCGGCCACTTCACCTCGGTGACGCTGCACCCAATGGTGACGGTGGCGACACCCGAGATGGCGGAGAAGGCCGGCGCGCTGCACCATGTCGCATCGGAGAAATGTTTCATCGCCGCCTCGGTGAACTTCCCGGTGGGCCACGAGCCGCGAGTCGCCGTGGCCGTAGGCTAGTTCCACCGACCCAGAGAGCAACAACCGTGCACAAGAAAACCGCCGTCCTGGCGTTCGTCAGCATCGCGCTGGTGCTGGCGGGCTGCCAGCACCCGCCAGAGGAGTTCAGCGGGGAGCGCTCCTGCGAGCCTGTCGCCTCGGGAGAGGCATCCGACGCCATCCAGGTGCGAGGTGGTGGCGAGGCGACCCCCGTTGTGGACTTCGACGGATCGCTGACCGCGCACCGCATCCAACGCACGGTCGTTGAGCCTGGTGGAGGCAGGATGGCCGAGGCCGGCTCGCTGGTCACTTTCGCCTACGCCGCCTTCAACGGTTCTACCGGTGATCCCATCGACACAGTCGGTTATGAAAGCCAGTACTCCCAGGTTGCCCTGGACGGCAAGTCGCTGGTGGCCGGACTCGAGAAGTCACTGCTGTGCTCAAGTGTCGGCTCCCGGATCGCTGCGGTGGTTCCCCCTATGGACGCCCTGGGGGACGACGGGAGCGAGCAACACGGAATATCACCCACCGACTCGGTCGTACTCATCATCGACATCGTCGCCGTCGCCGCCGACCGGGCGCAGGGCGAACCGCAGACGGTCAGGGACAGCCTTCCCCAGGTCGACGTCGCCGCCACCGGTGAGCCGCAGGTCACGATTCCGACGACGTCGCCGCCAACCACCTATTCGACGACAGTGCTGAAGCTGGGGGAGGGTGAGCAGGTCGCTCAGGGTGCCACCGTCACGGTGGAGTACCGGGGAATCGAGTGGACGAGCGGCAGGACGTTCGACTCGAGCTGGCATAGCGACGACCTGGTGCGGATGCCGACATCGAGTTTCCTCACGGGCGTAGGCGACGCCATAGTGGGGCAGCCGGTCGGCTCCCAGCTGCTGGTGATCATCCCCCCGGCGTTCGGGTACGGCGACGAAGGAAATCGCCAGCTGGGCATCGAGTCTGACGACACCATGGTGTTCGTCATCGACATTCTCGCGGTCGTCCAGCCACCGGTTCCGGCTACGGAGGAATGAGCAGGATGCGCCGCGTCATCATCCTCGGGTCCACCGGTTCGGTGGGAGTGCAGGCGCTCGACGTGATCGCAGCCAATCGTGATCTGTTCGAGGTCGTCGGACTCAGCGCCGGACGCAACCGGAACATGCTGGCCGAGCAGGCCGCCACCTTCGGCGTCGTCGATACCGCCATCGGTGCCGAGGAGTCTGAGCAGTTGGTCCAGTCGGTCGGCGCTGACGTCGTTCTCAACGCCATCACCGGGTCGATCGGCCTCGGCTCGACACTGGCAACGCTGAAGACGGATGCCATCCTGGCGCTGGCGAACAAGGAGAGCCTGATTTGCGGGGGCGAACTGGTCACGCGGGCGGCCGCCCCCGGCCAGATAGTGCCGGTGGATTCGGAGCATTCGGCGATCGCGCAGGCCCTGCGCAGCGGCTCGGCCGCCGAGGTGCGCCGGCTGGTGCTGACGGCATCCGGTGGCCCGTTCCGGGGGAGGAACCGCGAGAGCCTCGCCGATGTCGCCCCCGGGGAAGCACTCGCCCATCCGACCTGGGACATGGGGCTGGTGGTCACGACCAACTCGGCGACGCTGGTCAACAAGGGGCTCGAGGTGATCGAGGCGCATCTGTTGTTCGACGTGCCGTACGACCGCATCGAGGTGACTGTGCATCCGCAGTCGATCGTGCACTCCATGGTCGAGTTCGTCGATGGCTCGACCATCGCCCAGGCGTCGCCGCCCGATATGCGGCTCCCGATTTCGCTCGGCCTCGATTGGCCGAACCGGGTTCCCGGCGTCGGCGCGCCACTGGACTGGACCGCCGCTCAGGCCTGGACCTTTGAGCCACTCGACTCCCAGGCGTTCCCGTCGGTCGACCTGGCGAAGGCTGTCGGACGGGCCGGCACCACCTACCCGGCTGTCTTCAACGCGGCCAACGAACAGGCCGTGCAGGCATTCCATGCGGGGCACCTGGGGTACCTGGGCATTGTCGACACGGTGGCTGAAGTGGTCGACGCCCACGTATCCGGCGAGCTCAGCCTGGCAGGCATTGCCGAAGCCGAGCGCTGGGCGCGCGCAGCGGCAGATCGGATCATCGGGGACCGGCGGACCGGCTAGTCGTCCTCGTCTTTCTTGTCGTCGTTTCCTTTGCCTTTGCCCTCGCCGTTGCCCTTGTCGGCGTCTCCGTCGTCGCCGCCCTCGCCTTCACCGCTGTTACCACCGTTGCTGTCTCCCTCTGGCTCAGGGGCAGGTGGAGGAGGCGCCTGGGCAGCTATGGCTGCCTCCAGGTCGGCTCGCACCAGGGCAGTAGCGGCCAGGATGGCCTCGTAGCGTTCCTCGGTGAGCAGGTCACGAGCACGCGCATCCTTCAGCGCAGCCTCCAGCTCGGTCAGAGCGAGCAACGCAGCCTCGAAGTCGGCTCCCGCTGACAGCTCGGAGACCTCGAGCACCTCGCCCTGCAGGATGTCAGCGAAATCTGGGTCGTAATCGGTTTGCTGGGGTGCGCATCCGGTGATCGCAACGGCGAAGACGAACACGGCGGCAGCCAGCGAGCTGTGCAGCTTCATGCCACCAGTCATGGTTCGATGCTCCTTTGCAGTTGTTCCAGGTGGGTGCCGAGCGTGCCATCCACGGCCGGGTATTCGACAGCGGGTTCCGGCTCGGCAGCGGGGACCAGTGAGGAGATTGCGAGGGTCGCCGGCCAGGCCAGCAACAGGGCTGCAGCGATCGCCGCGATGATGAGAATCGGCCGACGGCTCCGCCGGGGGCCAGGGACGCGATTCGTTTCTCGGCGGGTGGCTGGGGTGCTCACCGGATCGTAGGCCCTGGTCGGCGCCTCAGGAACGGCGTACTGCTCGGTGGGCAGATCAGCATCCGCCAGCCGCCCGAGCACGCCAGAGACATCGCGGGCGGTGGGGCGAGCCTCCGGTGCCCGGTGGGTCATCCCGGTCAACAGGCCGACCCAGTTGTCGCCCAGATCTGCTGGAATGTCAGGGTCGCGAGTGAGCCTGACGGTCATCGACTCGACGGGAGTTCCGGGAAAGGCCCGCTGGCCGGTGAGGCATTCGAGCAGCACCAGGCCGAGGGAGTAGATGTCGCTGGCAGGGGTCAGTGCATCTCCGAGAGCCTGCTCAGGCGAGAAGTAGCTCGCCGTCCCGAGGATCTTCCCGGTGGCGGTCAGGCGTGCGCCGTCGACGATGCGGGCGATACCGAAGTCGGCGAGCTTGGCCGGCGGGCCGGAATGCTCTGCCTCCGATTCCGGCAGCAGGATGTTTCCCGGCTTGACGTCGCGATGGATGACGCCTTGGGCGTGCACGTAGACGAGTGCATCGGCGAGGGTCTGCCCGATGGATGCCACCTCCGCCCCGGGCAGCGGCCCGTCGCGGAGTCGGCCATGCAGATCGATTCCCTGGACGAGTTCCATGACCAGGAATGCGTTACCGGCTTCATCGGTCAAGGCGTCGAACAGGGTGACCAGGCCGGGGTGGTTGAGGGTGGCCAGCAGCTGGATCTCATCCCGTTGGCGCTGCAGATCGTCGCCACCGGCAAGTTCGGCACGGAACACCTTCACGGCTACCGTTCGCCCGAGGGCTTCGTCTTCGGCCAGGTATACGGTCGCCATGCCTCCGCGCCCGAGGACTGCCGAAATTCTGAAGCGGTTTGCCAGGAGGCTGCCAATGATGTCGTCTACATCTGTTCCGGTCATATATCCACCTCACGATGCTCGGGTACAGGATACCTGAACCACCTGAAGGGGCTTACAGGAGGTTCCGGCTATTGCGACGGTAGTCTGTTGAGGTGGAAACGGCCCTTCTCTACATCTTCGGCATCCTGGTCGTCTTCGTCGGCCTGGCGTTGTCGATCGCGCTGCACGAGATCGGGCACCTCGTTCCGGCGAAGCTCTTCGGCGTGCGTGTCGGCCAGTACATGGTGGGATTCGGGCCGACACTGTGGTCGAAGCGTCGCGGCGAGACAGAGTACGGCGTCAAGGCGATCCCGCTGGGCGGCTACATCTCGATGGCAGGCATGTATCCGCCGGTCGAGTCGGGAGGCAAGGGCAGGACTGCCAGCACGGGGTTCTTCCAGACGCTGGTGCAGGATGCACGCACCGCTAACGCGGAGACCGTCCTGGCCGGTGAGGAGGACCGCACCTTCTACCGCCTTCCGATCTGGAAGCGTGTCATCATCATGCTCGGCGGCCCGTTCATGAACCTGGTGATCGCGCTCGTGCTGATCGCCGTCGTGCTGAGCGGCTTCGGGGTGCAGCGTTCCAGCACGACCATTGGCAGCGTCAACGAATGCCTGCTGCCCGCCACCAGCGAGCGCCAGAGTTGTGCCCCCTCCGACCCGGCCGCTCCGGGCGCCGAGGCCGGTATCAGGCCTGGCGACACCCTGGTCAGCATCGACGGAGCCGCCATCGAGTCCTGGCAGCAGGCCACCGAAATCATCCGGACTTCCCCCGGCGAGGAGCTGACGATCGTGGTCGAGCGCGATGGCTCTACTGAGACGGTGACCGCGACTCCGCACCTGACAGAGTGGTACGTCGCAGCCGACGACGGCACTGCCAAGACGGGCGTTGACGGTGAGCCGGTAACGCAGCAGATCGGGATGCTAGGGATAACGGCAGCCTGGGAGTTGCAACAGCAGCCGCTGACCGCGGTGCTTCCGGCGGTCGGTGACAACATCGTGGCGGTGGCGAACATCATCCTGAATCTCCCGCAACGACTCGTCGACGTGGCAGAGGCCGCATTCGGGCCGGGGGAGCGGGATCCGAACGGCCCGATGAGCGTGGTCGGCGTCGGACGCATCGCCGGCGAGATATCCAGCATCGACACGCTTCCTATCGCCGAGCGCGCCAGTTACCTGATCGGGCTGATCGGCTCGGTCAACATCGCGCTGTTCGTCTTCAACCT
This sequence comes from Homoserinimonas sp., assembly GCA_040904805.1. Classification (GTDB taxonomy): domain Bacteria; phylum Actinomycetota; class Actinomycetes; order Actinomycetales; family Microbacteriaceae; genus RYN-87. The sequence goes on from JBBDSS010000017.1 coordinate 155,218, forward strand.
GATCCCCTTGATGCCGCTCGATGGCGGCCACGTCGCGGGAGCATTATGGGAGGGCATCCGCCGCTTCTTCGCCAAGTTGTTCAAACGGCGTGATCCGGGCCCGGTGGATGCGGCCAAGCTCGTCCCGCTGACCTTCACCGTGGTGATCCTGCTCGGGGGCATGAGCCTGCTGCTGATCTACGCCGACATAGTGAAGCCGATCAGCGTCCTGTAGGGCTCGCCGGTCGGCCCGCGAGTGGCCCGCGGACCACGCCAGAACAACGCGCCGGCTTTTCATCAGCGCAGCCCATTGATTCGCCGCGCTGACGACAAACTTCCGCGTGGTTGGGAGGGTCGCGCGTGTCGAGACTGCCTCATCGTTCGGTCTCGGCACGCTCGACCCGCATGATCCCCGCGAATCTTACAGACTGAGCAGCAGGGCCTCGCCCTGGCCGCCACCACCGCAGAGTCCGACCGCGGCACGACCCGAACCGCGCCGGGCCAGTTCGTGAGCCGCGTGCACCGCGAGCCGCGCACCCGAGGCACCGATCGGGTGGCCGATGGCGATCGCGCCACCGTGGATGTTCACCAGCTCCGACGAGACGCCCAGATCACGGGTCGACTGGATGGCGACTGATGCGAAAGCCTCGTTGATCTCAATGAAGTCGAGGTCGGATGCCGACCAGCCGGCCCGCGTCAGGGCAGAGTTGATGGCGTTTGACGGCTGGGAGTGCAGCGAGTTGTCCGGGCCGGCCACCTGGCCGGGGGACCCGACCACGGCCAGGATGGTGAGGCCGTTCTTTTCCGCGTAGTCGCGGCTGGTCAGCACCAGGGCCGAGGCGCCGTCGCTGAGGGGAGACGAGTTGCCGGCCGTAATGGCTCCATCCGCGCTGAACGCCGGACGCAGCCTGGACAAGGTCTCGACAGTGCTCTCAGGGCGAACCCCTTCGTCGGCCCTGATGGTGGTGACATCGCCCTTGCGTCCGGTGATTTCCACCGGCGCGATCTCGTTGTCGAACACGCCGTCGGCAGCGGCTTTCGCTGCGCGCTGGTGCGACGCAGCTGCCACCTCGTCCTGCTCGGTGCGGCTGATGGACAGCTTCTCGTTGTACTTCTCGGTGGAGGCGCCCATCGACTCGTGGTCGAATGCATCGGTCAAGCCGTCGTGGGCGACCGAGTCGACGGCCGAGATCGACCCGTAGTTCCAGCCCTTGCGGGACCCAGGCAGCACGTGCGGTGCATTGCTCATCGACTCCTCGCCGCCTGCGACGACGACACTGGCCTCGCCGGCACGGATAATCCTGGCAGCGTCGATGACGGCGGCCAGGCCGGAGAGGCACACCTTGTTGATGGTGACGGTGGGCACGTTCCAGTCGAGGCCGGCACCGATTGATGCCTGCCTGGCCGGGTTCTGCCCGGCGCCGGCCTGGAGCACATGTCCCATGATCACTGCTTCCACCCGAGATGCTTCGACCCCGGATTGCTCCAGGGCGGCCTTGATCGCGATGGTGCCGAGTTCAACGGCGGTCAGGGGCGCGAGTTGTCCCAGGATCCTTCCCTGGGGGGTGCGGGCTGCGGCGACGATGACGACATCGTTCGACATGGTGGTGCTCCTTTGCCGTCTGGCTTGACGATGCGGTGTGAGATGGGAAGTACTGCCTTCGCGACTGGACTAGCGCTGCAAGCTGAAACTTGTGCTGCCAGCTTAGAACGCGCGACTCCTGGCCGCGCTCAGCCGCCAGCAATATTTGGTCCGCAAGAGACATCGGTTCGGTGAAGGGCGTGATGGCCTCCTGAATGAGCCGCGCGCACTGTACGCAACGAGTACTGTCGAAGAGTGGAAGGCCCGGATGCCGGGACTCACCACACTCGAGATCGCCGACGTCAATCACCACACGATCATGATGGTGCGGAGAGGGGCGGAGCAGGTCGCCATCGTCATCAAACGCGCCAACGCGCGAGCGACGGGAGATTCGGGCAGCAGCGCCACCAGCTGAACTATGGAGGAATGCATGACGATCAACAAAGAGGTTGGCTCGGCGAGGGAGGCCGTCGCTGATATCCCGTCCGGCGCGTCCATCGCGGTCGGCGGGTTCGGACTCTCCGGGAATCCGATGGCGCTCATTACCGCGCTGCTCGATCAAGGCGCGGACAGCCTGAGCATCGTCAGCAACAACTGCGGCGTCGACGGCTGGGGCCTCGGCGTGCTCCTGGCTGCCCGTCGCATCCGCAAGATGACGTCGTCGTATGTGGGCGAGAACAAGGAGTTCGAGCGGCAGTTCCTCTCCGGTGAGCTCGAGGTCGAACTCACCCCGCAGGGCACGCTGGCCGAGAAGCTCCGGGCGGGCGGATCCGGGATCGCGGCGTTCTTCACGCAGACCGGCGTCGGCACGCAGATGGCAGAAGGCGGCCTTCCGGTTCGATACGACGGTGCTGGAGGCGTCGCAGAGGCATCCGAACCGAAGGAAGTGCGCAGTTACGAGTACCGCGGGGAGCAACAAGAATTCGTGCTCGAGACCGCCATCACCACCGACTTCGCCCTGGTGCACGCCCTTCGCGGGGACCGCCACGGCAACCTGGTGTTCAACAAGGCGACCCGAAACTTCGCGACCCTGGCCGCCATGGCCGGCAAGATCTGCATCGCGCAGGTTGAGGAGCTGGTGGACGCAGGTGGCATCGACCCGGACCAGGTACACCTCCCCGGGATCTACGTGCACCGGGTGGTCGAGGTCGGCAGCGACATCGAGAAGCGCATCGAGCGCCGCACCGTCAGGGAAGGAGCATAACTATGGCTTTGACACGCAATGAGATGGCGGCCAGGGCAGCGCTCGAACTCGCCGACGGCTCCTATGTGAACCTCGGCATCGGGCTTCCGACGCTGGTGCCCAACTATGTTCCGAACGACCTGACCGTCGTGCTGCAATCGGAGAACGGCATCCTCGGTGTCGGCCCGTACCCCACGGAAGACACGGTCGACCCCGACCTGATCAACGCGGGCAAGGAAACCGTCACGGTGCTTCCGGGCGCAGCCTTCTTCGACTCGGCGATGAGCTTCGGGATGATCCGCGGCGGCAAGATCGACGCCGCCATCCTGGGTGCCATGCAGGTGTCGGCCTCGGGCGACCTGGCGAACTGGATGATCCCGGGGAAGATGGTGAAGGGCCCGGGCGGGGCGATGGACCTGGTGCACGGCGCGCGCAGGGTCATCATCCTGATGGAGCACGTCGCCAAGGACGGCACAGCCAAGATTGTGAACGAGTGCTCGCTGCCTCTGACCGGCAGGGGAGTGGTCGACCGGATCATCACCGACCTGGCCGTCATCGACGTGACACCCCACGGCCTGGTGCTGCGGGAGCTCGCCCCCGGCGTGACCGTTGACGACGTCATCGCCGCGACCGAGCCTGAACTCACCGTCGCCCTCGAATCATGAGCAGCACCACCTCGCAGGTATCACCCGGCACGAGGTGCGCATGCCGCGGCTGACAGCCTCCGTGCTGGGGCGCCAGCCACTTCGCCGCCAGGCTTCAGGCGCAGGACCGCTCGGCCGATGAGCCGACATCGCTTCCGTTCAAGCGGCCATCAGCGAGGGATTCAGCCGCGCAAAGTAAGCTGACACCGTGGCTGCAATCAACTTAGGTATTCCGACAACGCCCCCAGTTCTGGCCCCCCGTCGCAAGACCCGCCAGATCACGGTGGGCAAGGTCGGCGTCGGCAGTGACTCCCGAGTGAGCGTGCAGTCGATGACGACCACCCAGACCACCAACATCAACGCCACGCTGCAGCAGATCGCCGAGCTGACAGCATCCGGCTGCGACATCGTGCGCGTGGCCGTCCCGCACCAGGACGACGCCGACGTTCTGCACATCATCGCGGCGAAGAGCCAGATACCGGTGATCGCCGACATCCACTTCCAGCCGCGCTACGTCTTCTCCGCGATCGATGCCGGGGTCGGCGCCGTGCGGGTGAACCCGGGGAACATCAGGAAGTTCGATGACCAGGTGGGCAAGATCGCGGAGGCCGCGAAGGCCGCCGGGGTGAGCATCCGCATCGGGGTGAACGCCGGGTCGCTTGAGCCGAGCCTGCTGCAGAAGCATGGCAAGGCCACCGCAGAAGCGCTCGTCGAGAGCGCCGTCTGGGAGGCGAGCCTGTTCGAGGAGCACGACTTCCACGACTTCAAGATATCGGTCAAGCACAACGACCCCATCGTGATGGTGAAGGCCTACCGCCAGCTGGCCGAACGCGGCGACTGGCCGCTGCACCTCGGCGTCACCGAGGCGGGCCCGGCGTTCCAGGGCACCATCAAGTCGGCGACGGCCTTCGGCATCCTGCTGTCGGAGGGCATCGGGGACACCATCCGGGTCTCGCTGAGCGCGCCGCCGGTCGAGGAGGTCAAGGTCGGCCTGCAGATCCTGCAATCGCTGAACCTGCGCGAGCGCAAGCTCGAGATCGTCTCCTGCCCGAGCTGCGGGCGTGCCCAGGTGGATGTCTACACGCTGGCCGACCAGGTCACTGCCGGGCTCGAGGGCATGAGCGTTCCGCTCAGGGTCGCCGTCATGGGCTGTGTCGTCAACGGCCCAGGGGAGGCCCGCGAGGCCGACCTGGGTGTGGCATCCGGAAACGGCAAGGGCCAGATCTTCGTCAAGGGCGAGGTCATCAAGACCGTTCCGGAGGCCGACATCGTGGCGACGCTGATCGAGGAGGCGAACCGCATTGCCGCTTCGATGCCGGATGCCCCGCTCGGCGAGCCGGTAGTCACCCGCGGCTGACACTGCCCGGCGAATGCCTTTCCGATCCGCGAGTCGGGACGTTTTGCCGGTCGATCTCGCGGCACACCCGCAGAATGACCCGAAGTGCCTGACGACGCCGGGTGCCGCTCGGGAAGGCGGCTCCGGTTGACCGAATCCGAACCGCATGACATCCTTTACAGAACGAACGGTCAGTCAGTTGCTGGCCGAATCCGGCGGCGAAGGCGGGCATATGGCTGAGGCATTTCTGGTGGGCGGCGTACGTACCCCGATCGGTCGCTACGGTGGTGCGCTCGCCAGCGTTCGGCCGGACGACCTGGCTGCGCTGGTACTGGGCGAGGCCGTCAGGCGCACCGGAGTCGACCCGGACGCCATCGACCAGGTGCTGTTCGGCGCGGCCAACCAGGCCGGTGAGGACAACCGCAACGTTGCCCGGATGGCCGTGCTCCTGGCCGGCCTCCCGGACCACATCGCCGGCATCACCGTCAACCAGCTCTGCGCATCCGGCCTCAGCTCAGTGAACATGGCAGCAAACGCGGTCAAGTCGGGCGAAGCCGACCTGGTGCTCGCCGGCGGCGTCGAGTCGATGACCCGTGCCCCCTGGGTGCTGGCCAAGCCGGAGAAGGCATTCGCGAAGCCCGGCGAGATCGTCGACACGTCGATCGGCTGGCGGTTCACCAACCCCCGGTTCGCCGAGCGCGACAAGGCCACATACTCGATGCCGGAAACTGCCGAAGAGGTCGCCACCGTCGACAGCGTCACCAGGGCGGATGCCGACGACTTTGCGCTGGCCTCCCACCAGCGGGCGGTCGCCGCCCAGGATGCCGGCCGGTTCGCCGACGAAATCGTCGCCGTACCCACCGCGAAGGGCGAGGTCAGCCTCGACGAGGGACCGCGCCGCGACACCAACCTGGAGACCCTCGGCAAACTGCGCTCGGTCGTCGGCTCGAACGGCGTGGTCACCGCGGGCAACGCCAGCTCCCTCAACGACGGAGCCGCCGCCATCCTGGTGGCGAGCGCCGAAGCAGTCGAGCGCTACGGGCTGACCCCTCGGGCGCGGGTGCTCGGCGGGGCGAGCGCCGGCGTGGCCCCGGAGGTCATGGGCCTTGGCCCGGTGCCGGCCACCCAGAAACTTCTGAAGCGTCTCGGCCTGAGCATCGGCGACCTCGATGCCGTCGAGCTGAACGAGGCGTTCGCCACCCAGGCGCTGGCCTGCATCCGCCGCCTCGGGATCGACCCCTCGATCGTCAACCGCGACGGCGGAGCGATCGCCCTCGGGCACCCGCTCGGCGCATCCGGCACCCGCATCCTGGTCACCCTCCTTGGCCGGATGGAGCGCGAGGGCGCCGCCCGAGGCCTTGCCACCATGTGCGTCGGAGTCGGCCAGGGGGCCGCCCTCGCGGTGGAGCGCGCCTGATGACGACGCTGATCGTCGACGAGCGGGTCGACCGCACCCTGGTCGCCCTTAACCGGCCGGACGCCCGCAACGCGATCGACCAGGCGATGGTCGACGAACTGCACGAGGTCTGCGAGCAGCTGGAGCGGGAACCCCAGGTGCTGGTCATCTCGGGCACCGACGGGATCTTCGCCTCCGGCGCAGACATCCGCCAGCTGCGCGACCGCCGCCGCGACGACGCCCTGGCCGGCATCAACACCACGCTGTTCTCCCGAATCGCCGCACTGCCGATGCCGGTGATCGCCGCCATCGACGGCTACGCCCTCGGCGGCGGCGCCGAACTGGCCTACGCCGCCGACTTCCGCATCGCGACTCCCAGCCTGAGAATCGGCAACCCTGAGGCTTCCCTCGGGATCATCGCCGCGGCGGGGGCCACCTGGCGGCTCGCCGAGCTGGTGGGGGAGCCAGCCGCCAAGGAGATGCTGCTCGCCGGCCGCGTCTTCGACGCCCAAGAAGCCCTCGCACTGCGCCTCATCACCGAGATCCATGACCCAGAGTCGCTGCTGGCGGCAGCGGACGCGCTGGCCGACCGCATCCTGCGCGGTGAGCCGGCCGCGATCCAGGCCACCAAACGCGCAATGTCGGCACCCCGGTCGGCACACCCGGCCATCGACCTCGAGGAGCAGGCGGTCTTGTTCGACTCGGACGCAAAATACCAGCGGATGACGGCGTTCCTGGAGCGCCGCAAATGACCGCCGTCCCCTCCCGCGTCGGGGTGCTCGGCGGCGGACGGATGGGCGCAGGCATCGCCCACGCCTTCTGCCTGGCCGGCGCCACCGTGACCGTGGTGGAACGCGACAACGCCAGCAGGAACCAGGCCAGGGAGCGGGTGGAGGCGTCGATCGCCGCCAGCGTGACGCGCGGAACCACCGGGGAGAGCATCGAAGCGTTGAACGCGCGGATGCACTACTCAACCGACTATGCCGACTTCGCGCCGACCGGACTGGTGATCGAGGCCGTGCCGGAGTCGCTCGAACTGAAGCTCGCCGCCCTCGCCGGCGTCGAAGCGGTGGTCTCCGCCGACGCCTGGCTGGCCAGCAACACGTCGTCCATCTCGATCACCGCACTCGCCGGCAACCTGGCCCGTCCGGAACGCCTCTGCGGCCTGCATTTCTTCAACCCGGTGCCGGCGTCGAAACTGGTCGAGATCGTGGTCGGCGAATCCAGCGCCGACGAGCTGATCTCCGCTGCCAGGGACTGGGTCGCCGCGCTCGGGAAGACGCCGGTCGTCGCCCGGGATGTTCCCGGATTCGCCAGCTCCCGGCTCGGCCTGGCACTCTCGCTGGAGGCGATGCGGATGGTCGAGGACGGTGTGGCCAGCGCCGAGGACATCGACGCGGCCATGGTGCTCGGCTACGGGCATCCAATGGGCCCGCTGAAGCTCACCGACGTGGTGGGCCTGGACGTGCGCCTGGGTATCGCCGAATACCTGGAGCAGTCGCTGGGCGAGCGGTTCCGCCCGCCGGAGATATTGCGCGCCAAAGTCGCGCGCGGAGAGCTCGGGCGCAAGTCCGGGCACGGTTTTTACCCCTGGGAAGACCCCACGAAGACCAACGGAGAACAATCATGACGCTAGTCGCCAGCCATGTCAGCGGGTCCTGGTGGACCCCCGCCCAGGCGGCGGATGCGACCGAATTGCTCGACGCGAGCACCGGTGCCTCCCTCGCCTCCGTCAGTGTGGAGGGGATCGACCTGTTCGCAGCCGTCGAGTACGGCCGCAGCGTCGGCCAGGCCGGCCTCGGCAGGCTGACCTTCCACCAGCGGGCGCTGAAACTCAAGGAACTCGCGCTGTACCTGAACGGCCTCCGGAATGAGCTGTACGAGGTCTCGGCCCAGACCGGGGCGACCAAACTCGACTCGATGGTGGACATCGACGGCGGAATCGGCGTGCTGTTCGCCTACGGGTCGAAAGGCCGCCGCGAACTGCCCAACTCCCAGATCGTGATCGACGGCCCGGCCGAGACCCTCTCCAAGGACGGCACATTCCTCGGGCAGCATATCTACACGCGCATCCCGGGCGTCGCCGTCCAGATCAACGCCTTCAACTTCCCGGTCTGGGGCATGCTGGAGAAGTTCGCGCCGGCATTCCTGGCCGGGGTACCCACCATCGTCAAGCCGGCGACACCCACCGTCTACATGGCGGAGGCCGCTGTCAGGCACATCCTGGCCTCCGGGATCCTCCCGGAGGGTTCCCTCCAGCTGGTCGCAGGTCCCGCCCGCGGGCTGCTGGACTTCCTCGACTACCGCGACCTGGTCGGGTTCACCGGCTCGGCCTCTACCGCCAACGCCCTGAAGGCGCATCCGAGCGTCGTCACCGGGGGAGTGCGCTTCACGGCCGAGACCGATTCGCTGAACGCCGCCATCCTGGGCCCGGATGCCACCCCGGACACCCCGGAATTCGACGCCTATGTGAAGTCGCTGGTCACCGAGATGACGGTCAAGGCCGGACAGAAGTGCACGAGCATCCGCCGCGCCATCGTGCCCATCGACCTGGTGGACGACGTGATCGCCGCCACCCAAGAGCGCATCGCCTCCCGCGTCGTCGTCGGCGACCCGCGTGCCGATGGGGTCACCATGGGCGCCCTGGTCAGCCGCGGCCAGCGGGACGAGGTGGTCGCCCGGGTTCGCGAACTGATCGCGGCCGGGGGCGAACTCGTCGTCGGCTCGCTGGACGCACCATCGGTGCGCCTCGCGGACGGCTCGACCGGGCTGGCACCGGACGGGGCGTTCCTCGAGCCCATCCTGCTGAAGTTCGCGGATGCCCGCACCCCAGCCGTTCACGAGATCGAGGCCTTCGGCCCGGTGTCGTCGGTGATCGGCTACCGCACCGTCGATGAGGCGATCGAGCTCGCCGCCCGCGGTGGCGGATCGCTGGTGGCGACAGTCGCCACCCACGACCCGGACATCGCACGCCAGCTGGTCGTCGGCATCGCCGCCCACCACGGCCGCACCCTGGTGCTCGACCGGGACGACGCCCGCTCGAGCACCGGCCACGGTTCACCGGTTCCGCACCTGGTGCACGGTGGCCCCGGCCGCGCAGGCGGCGGCGAGGAACTGGGCGGCATCCGCTCGGTCATGCACCATATGCAGCGCACCGCCGTGCAGGGTTCGCCCGACATGCTCACCGCCATCACCGGCCAGTGGGTGTCAGGGTCGGCTCGCCGGTCCGACGGCACCCACCCGTTCCGCAAGTCGCTGGCCGAGCTGCAGGTGGGTGACTCGATCGACTCCGGACTGCGCGAAGTCACGCTCGACGACATCAGTGCCTTCGCCGAGGAGACCGGCGACAAGTTCTACGCGCACACCGATGAGGAGGCGGCTGCGGCCAACCCGTTCTTCCCCGGCATCGTGGCGCACGGCTACCTGCTGGTTTCCTGGGCGGCCGGCCTGTTCGTGGACGCCGCCCCGGGGCCGGTGCTGGCCAACTACGGGCTGGAGAACCTGCGGTTCATCACGCCGGTGTCGCCCGGTGACAGCATCCGTGTATCGCTGACCGCCAAGAAGATCACGCCGAGGGAGACGGATGAGTACGGCGAGGTCTGCTGGGACGCCGTCATCCACAACCAGAACGACGAGATCGTGGCCACTTATGACGTGCTGACGCTGGTGGCGAAGGACGCTACTGCTGGTTGAGTAGTCCGCGCAGCGGGCGTATCGAACCCAGCCGCTTACTGCCGAAGTCCGCCGAAGGCCACCTTCACCACGTCGTCGGCCAGTTTCTCGGCGGTGAGCGGCCCCTCCGGGCTGAACCATTCGACGATCGAATTGATCATGCCGAACAACAGCCGAGTGGTGGTGCGGGCGTCGATGTCGCGCCTCAGCGTCCCGTCGGCACGGGCCTCATCGACGAGGGACGCCACAGCGTGGTCGAAGGAGCGGCGGCGCTCCAGCGCGCTCCGTTCGATCTCGGTGTTGCCGCGCAGCCTCAGCAGCAGCGTGACATACGGCAGGCGCTCGGTGAGCACCGCGACGGCGGAGCGCAGCACGAACTCGAGCCGGGCATCCGCTGCTCCTGTTGTCGCCGCATCCTGGTCCAGGATCGCCTCCAGGCCGCCGAGCGCCTCATCGAGGGCGTGCTGCAACAGGTATTCCTTGCTGGGCACGTGGTGGTAGATGGCGGACTTCGTGATGCCCAGGTTGTCGGCGAGGACACCCATCGATGTCGCCTCGTAGCCGTGGCGGTTGAATACGTCGACCGCGACCAGGAGGATCGATCTCTGGTCGTGGGTGACCCGACCGCGTTTGGGCTCGACGATTTCAGGCATCGGCGGCTGATCGCATCGTGCGGCTGTGCCCGCGGAACTCGGCGACCAGCCCGGTCTCGGAGCGCACCTCGACGTCGTAGATGCCGCTGCGCCCGCGCTTGGAGCGCAGTTTCGCGATTGCGGTGAGTTCCTGCCCAGGCAGGGTGGGTGCCAGATAGGTGATTTCAGCGCCGGAGGACACCGTGACACTGCCTTCTTCGTTGCAGGCCATCGCGAATGCGGTGTCGGCGAGCGTGAATACCAGGCCCCCGTGGGCGATCCGATGACCGTTGAGCATGTCCTCGCGAATGGTCATCGTGACGATCGCGTGACCCTCGCTCATCTCCACCACCTGCATGCCGAGCAGCTGGGTCGATGCGCGATCGTCGCGCAGCATCGTGTCGGGTGGAGTGTACTCCGAGGTAGTTTCGCTCATCGTTGACCGCCTATCTGTTCGGTGTTAGCCTGAAAGCAATGCTAGCCTAAACGAACGGTCGGTCAGTTGTACAGGACTGATCCGATTGGCCCACGATCGAAGGTGATTCCCATGGCGACGGACCAGACAATGACCAATGAGGTCGACCAGGCAGGTGAGGCTCGATTCGATGAACTCATCGCCGCCGACAAGCGGGTGGAGCCGACCGACTGGATGCCGGACAGCTACCGCCGCACCCTGGTGCGCCAGATCTCCCAGCATGCCCACTCCGAAATCATCGGCATGCAGCCGGAAGGCAACTGGATCACCCGCGCCCCCAGCCTGAAGCGCAAGGCCATCCTGATGGCGAAGGTGCAGGATGAGGCTGGCCACGGACTCTACCTCTACTCGGCGGCGCAGACCCTCGGCACCCCGCGCGATCAGATGACCGCCGACCTGATCAGCGGCAAGGCGAAGTACTCGTCGATCTTCAACTATCCGACTCCGACCTGGGCAGATATGGGCTCGATCGGCTGGCTGGTCGACGGCGCCGCCATCTGCAACCAGGTGCCGCTCTGCCGCGCCTCCTACGGCCCGTACGGCCGCGCCATGGTGCGCATCTGCAAGGAGGAGTCGTTCCACCAGCGCCAGGGCTTCGAGATCCTGCTGCACCTGATGCGGGGAACGGATGCCCAACGCGAGATGGCCCAGGAGTCGGTGAACCGCTGGTACGCGCCGGCCCTGATGATGTTCGGCCCGCCGGACGGCGACTCCCCGAACTCCGCCCAGAGCATGGCCTGGAACATCAAGCGGTTCAGCAATGACGACCTGCGCCAGCGCTTCGTCGACATGCTCGTTCCGCAGGCCGAGGTCCTCGGTGTGACCCTCCCGGACCCCGACCTGAGGTGGAACGAAGAGCGCGGCCACTACGACTACGGCCAGCTCGACTGGGACGAGTTCACCGAGGTGCTGAAGGGCCGCGGGCCGATGAACGCCGTGCGGCTGGAACGCCGCCGCACCGCCCACGACGAAGGCGCCTGGGTTCGCGAAGCCGCGGCCGCCTATGCGGCGCGTCAATCAAGCACAGCGATGGCGTCTCGCCAGGAACGGATCGCATCATGACCAGCCCGGGCGCCTCCACCACCGAGCAGTGGCCCCTCTGGGAGGTCTTCATCCGGTCCTCCCGCGGGCTCTCCCACGTGCACGCCGGTTCGCTGCACGCCCCCGACGCCGAGATGGCCGTGCGCAACGCCCGCGACCTGTACACCCGGCGCAACGAGGGAATCTCGATCTGGGTGGTGGCCGCCAGCGACATCACGGCCTCGGACCCGGATGCCCGCGGCACCTTCTTCGAGTCGCCGCAGGGCAAGGACTACCGCCACGCCACCTACTACAAGGAGTCAGAGGGGGTGAAGCACCTGTGAGCGAGACCGCGACCAGGATCACCCCGGGCGACGCCCTCACCCCGGAGAACATCATCGACGCGTCCGAGGTGCCGACGGATGCCGTCGCCCAGTACGCGCTCCGCCTCGGCGACGACGCGCTGGTCCTCGCACAGCGGCTCGGCTGGTGGATCGCCCGCGGCCCTGAGCTGGAGGAGGATGTCGCCCTCGGCAACATCGGCCTCGACCAGCTCGGCCATGCCCGCTCGTTCCTGAGCTACGCGGGCCCGGCCTGGGACAAGACCGAGGACGATTTGGCCTACTTCCGTGATGAGCCGGAGTTCCGCTCTGCCTGGCTGTTCGAGCAGCCGAACGGCGACTTCGCCCGGACCATCGCCCGCGGGTTCGTCGCCTCGTTCTACCAGTACGAGCTGTACCGGCGACTCACGGAGTCGGCGGATGCCACCCTGGCGGCCATCGCGGCCAAGGCGGTCAAGGAGGTCGACTACCACCGGGACCACTCCGGCCAGTGGGTCCTCCGCCTGGCGCTCGGCACCGACGAGTCGCGCGCGCGCCTGACTGTCGCGCTCGCCGACACCTGGCCCTACGTCGACGAGCTGTTCCGCGACGACGAGCTGGTGGACAGTCTTCTCGGCATCGCCGTGCGCCCATCGGAGCTTCGCGAGGACTTCGACCGGCTGGTGGGCACTGTGCTCACCGAGGCGGAGCTCGAAGTTCCGACCGGCTTCGTCGCCCGCGGCGGCGGCCGAATCGGCAACCACACCGAATACCTGGGACCGCTGCTGGCCGAAATGCAGGTGCTGGCCCGCGCGCATCCGGAAGCCACCTGGTGATCACGATGACAACGAGAACAGAGGCAGCAACACTCGAACGCACGGCCCGCCCGAAGCCCACCGACTCTGCTGCTCGGAGGGTGTGGGAGATCGCGGCCACCGTGCAGGATCCCGAGGTACCGGTACTGACCATCGAGGACCTGGGCGTGCTGCGCTCGACCGAACTGGTCGACGGCGTCGCGGAAGTCACTGTCACGCCCACCTACTCCGGATGCCCGGCCATGGACGCCATCCGAGACGATGTGATCAGCGCACTCCGCGCCGCCGGCTACGAGAACGCGCGAGTGCACACCGCGCTCTCACCGGCCTGGACCACCGACTGGATGTCGGAAACAGGCAAGCGGAAGCTCGCCGAGTACGGTATCGCCGCGCCCACCGGCAAAGCTGCGCACAGCGGCCCGGTCCGGGTGCCGATGTCGGTCAAATGCCCGCAATGCGGCTCCCTCAACACGAAGGAGCTCTCCCGCTTCGGATCAACCTCCTGCAAGGCGCTGTACGTGTGCCAGGCCTGCCAGGAACCGTTCGACTACTTCAAGGTGATCTGATGACGGATGCACTCGCCCCCACGCGCAAGCGTGCGGAGTTCCACCCGCTTTCGGTCAGCGCCGTCCGCCGGCTCACCGAGGATTCCATCGAGGTCGCCTTCGCCGTGCCCGAGGAGCTGGCCGGCCACTACGACTACCTGCCAGGGCAGTACCTGGCGCTGCGCAAGTCGTTCGACGACCGCGAACTGAGGCGCAGCTACTCGATCTGCGCGGTGCCGACCCGCGGCGAGGTGCGGGTGGCGATCAAACGCGATCTGGGTGGCGAGTTCTCCACCTGGGCCAACGATTCGCTGCGGCCAGGCGATGTGCTCGACGTGATGAGCCCGCAGGGCACTTTCACCACCGAGTTCGCGCCGGAGACGACCAAGCATTTCGCTGCGATTGTCGCCGGCTCCGGAATCACCCCGATCATGTCGCTCGCTCGTTCCGCTCTGGAGGCGTCGCCGTACACCCGGTTCAGCCTGATCTACTCGAACCGCACGGCCCAGGACGTCATGTTCCTCGAAGAGCTGGCCGACCTGAAGGACCGTTATCCGGCCCGGTTCGCCCTCTTCCACGTGCTCACGCGCGAGCACCGCAACTCCGAGCTGCTCTCCGGACGCGTCGATGAAGCACGCCTCGGCACCTTCCTCGAGCACCTGGTCCGGCCGGCCGACGTCGACGAGTGGTTCATCTGCGGGCCGTTCGACCTGGTGCAGCTGTGCCGGGACACCCTGGAGGGGGCCGGCGTCCCGCGCGGCCACGTGCATTTCGAACTGTTCACCACCGATCGCCCAGACCGCCCGGCCGGCTCGCACGGGCGTTCGGCCCCGGTCGATGACGGCGCCGGCGTGCACACCATCACCTTCACGCTCGACGGGCGCACGGCATCCGTCACCACGCCGGTTCACGGGCAGGAGAGCATCCTCAACGCTGCCTTGCGGCTGCGGTCGGATGTGCCCTTCGCCTGCGCCGGCGGTGTCTGCGGCACCTGTCGTGCGACGCTCGTTGATGGCACAGTGGACATGGAGGAGAACTACGCGCTCGAACCGGAAGAGCTCGAGCGCGGCTACATTCTCACCTGCCAGTCCCATCCCACCAGCGACAAAGTGACCGTCAACTACGACAGTTGACCACCCGCATCCCGCCCAGCACCGTCCCGTGTCGATCCCAAATGAAGGAGATTCTGCCTCTTGACCACACCGGTACAGGCAACCGGGCAGGTTTGGCGGGAAATTTCCTTCATTTGGGATCGCGCACCGCACCAAGGAGCTCCAATGATCGACCTCACCATCACCGACGGCCTGGCTGAGATCACGCTGAACGCTCCGAAGAAGCTGAACTCGCTGGACGAGGCTAATCTCGGTGAGCTTCAGGCGGCCTACGCCTCCGCCGCCGATTCCGGCGTACGCGCTCTGCTGCTGCGCGGCGAGGGCCGGGCCTTCTGCGCCGGTCGCGACATCTCGCAGGTCGACGCGGCGAACGATGACGGAACGGCCTTCCTGCGTGACGTCGTCACCCCGGTGTTACGGACGATCGCCGAGTTCCCCGCGCCCACTTTCGCCGCGGTACAGGGCGGATGCCTGGGGGTCGGCTTGGGGCTCGCCATCGCCAGCGATGTCGTGTACGTGGGGGAGAAGTCGAAGTTCGGGTCGCCGTTCGCTGCCCTCGGCGCCGCCCTCGACTCCGGCGGCCACGCGCTCTTCTTCGAGCGGCTCGGTGCACACCGCGCGCTCGACCTGATCTACACCGGCGACATGGTGTCAGGCACCGATGCGGTGGCCGCCGGCCTGTTCAGTCGTGCCATCCCCGACGACGAACTCCTCGAGTTCAGCCGAGGCAAGGCGATGGCAGCGGCGAACGGCGCCACCCGGGCGTTCCTGGCCAGCAAGCGGATGGTCGCGCAGCTGCGAGACGAGCGCGTCGGACTGTGGGCATCCGTCGAGGCGGAGAACATCGCCCAGGGCGATCTCGGACGCACCTTGGACTACGCAGAGGGCTTCCGCTCCTTCCAGGAGAAGCGCAAGCCCACCTTCACCGGCAACTGACTCCCACTGCTGGGGGTTTGACCGTCTCCCAGGGAGCCGCGAAAGTGCCCGTTCCGGCGAATAGTTCCCCGCGAAACAGGCACTATTCGCCGGAACGGGCACTTCAGGGCGCGCTGGCGTCTACAGTTCTGCGAGGAGCGAGATCGGGTTCTCGATGCAGCCGGCTACGAAGCCGATGAACTGGCTCGGGATGTCGCCGTCGCAGACGCGGTGGTCGAACACGAGTGACAGCACCACGACCTTGCGCACGACGATCTGTCCGTTCACCACCCAGGGACGGTCGATGATTCGGCCGATTCCGAGGATGGCGACCTCCGGGTGGTTGATGATCGCGGCCGAACCGTCGACTCCGAAGCCGCCGTAGTTGTTGAGGGTGAAAGTACCGCCGCTGAGCTGCTGACTGCTGAACGACCCGGCCTCCGCCGTCGAAACCAGCTCTCCGATGCTGTCGCGCAGCTGCCGGGTGGTCATCGAGCCGGCGTCGTGCACCACTGGCACCATAAGCCCGCGGGCCGTTTGCGCAGCCAGCCCGAGGTTGATCTGGCCGTGCTGCACGATCTCGCCGGCCTCGGCGTCGACCGAGGAGTTGAGGATCGGATACTGCTTCAGCCCGGCAACGACGAAACGGGCGATGAGCGCGTTCAGGCTGAACCGTTCCCCGGTGCTGCGCTGCAGGACATCCTTCGCCTCGATCAGCGCAGTGGCGTCCACATCGAGCCAGATGGTGGCCTCCGGGATCTCCCGCCGGGAGGTCGACAGCCGCTCGGACACGATCTTGCGCAGGCCGGTGATAGCTATGCGCTGGTCGCCGGATGCCGTCGCCACCTCGGTGGGCGCGCTGACCTCCGCGATGCGGGCCTCGACATCCGCCCGCATCACCAGCGAGTCCGGTCCGCTGCCGACCAGGTCGCTGGCGTTGAAGCCGTGGTCCCTGGCGAGTTTGCGAACCAGGGGGGAGACGACAGGGGAGGGGCCGGACGGTGCCGCCACGCTGGCCGGCGGGGCAGGCACGGATGCCGGCGCCTCGGGCGTGGCGGCCGTCCGCGCTCCGAACCGACCGGACCCGGCCCTGCTCGGACCGCGCTTGCGGGCCTGGGTGCCGTAGCCGATGAGTACGGCGCCGGAGCCTTCATCCGCAGCGTCCGGAACTCCGCGCACGGCGGTGCCCGGCACGGCATCCGGCGAGTCAGCATCAGCCTCGTCCGGGCTGCCTGCCATGGTGAGCAGGGGTTGCCCGGCGTGCACTGTGGTGCCGGGTTCCGCGTGCAGTTTCTCCACTACGCCGCCGAACGGGCTGGGGAGTTCGACGACGGACTTGGCCGATTCCACCTCGACGACCGGTTGATCTATCGAAATGGTGTCGCCTGGGGCGACCAGCCAGCTGACGATCTCCGCCTCGGTCAACCCCTCACCGAGGTCGGGCAGGATGAACTGTTTACTCATCACGCCTCCCAGACCCAGGTGTTGAGCGCGTTCAGGATGCGCTCCGGCGTCGGCAGGTAGTACTTCTCGAGTTTCGGCGACGGGTAGGGGATGTCGAAGCCGGTGATCCTCAGGATCGGTGCGGCCAGGTGGTAGAACTCGCGCTCGGTGACCCGGGCGGCCACCTCGGCGCCGTAGCCGCCGAACTGGGCGGCCTCGTGCAGCACGGCGGCCCGCGAGGTCTTGCGAACTGAGGCCCCGACCGTGGCGTCATCGAAGGGGGACAGGCTGCGCAGGTCGACGACCTCGACCGAGAGGCCCTCCTCAGCGGCGAGCTCTGCGGTCTCCAGCGCGGTCTTGACGGTCGGCCCGTAGGCGATGAGCGTCACATCCGTGCCCTCCCGCCGCACCACGGCCGTGTCCATCGGCTCGGTGGTGATCGGCAGCGTCATTTCCTGCTTCGACCAGTAGCGGCTCTTCGGCTCCATGAAGATGACCGGATCGTCGGAGCGGATCGCCTCGCGAAGCATCGAATAGGCGTCGGCCGGGTTCGACGGAGTCACGACGGTCAGGCCGGGGGTGTGCGCCCAATACGCCTCCGAGGAGTCGGAGTGGTGCTCAACGCCGCCGATGTCGCCGGCGCAGGGGATGCGGATGACGATCGGCAGCGTGACGCGTCCGCGGGTGCGGTTGCGCATCTTTGCCAGGTGGGAGACGATCTGTTCGAACGCCGGGTAGCTGAAGGCGTCGAACTGCATTTCGACGACCGGGCGCAGGCCGTAGACGGCCATGCCGATCGCCGAACCGATGATTCCGGATTCGGCCAGCGGCGAGTCCCAGATCCGCTCTTCGCCGAACTCGGCCTGCAGACCGTCGGTGATGCGGAACACTCCACCGAGCGGTCCGACGTCTTCCCCGAAGACGACGACACTCGGGTCTTCTGCCATGGCATCGCGCAGCGCGTTGTTGAGGGCGGACGTCATGGTGACGGATGCCGTGCTCGCGGCTTTCGTGGTCACTGTGCAGCCTCGCTCTCGGAGAGCTCCCGCTGCAGCAGCTCCCGCTGCTCACTGAGGGAGGTGCGCGATGCGCCGTACACATGGGCGAACAGTTCCATCGGGTCGACGTCTGCTTCGCCGTTCATGGCGTCCCGGGTGGCCGACGCCAGCTCTTCTGCTTCGGCCGCGATGGAGTCGCGGTCTTCCTGGCCGAGGATCTCTTCGGAGACCAGGTACTTCTCCAGGCGCTCGATCGGGTCACGGCTTTTCCAGGCATCCACCTCGTCTTTACCGCGATAACGGGTCGGGTCGTCCGAATTGGTGTGGGCTTCGATCCGGTAGGTGAGGCATTCGACGATGGTGGGGCCGCCTCCTGAGCGTGCTCGCCGCATGGCGGCTGAGACGACAGCGTAGACAGCAGCGGCATCATTGCCGTCCACGTAGTAGCCGGGAATGCCGTACCCGATAGCGCGATCGGACAGCGCCCGTGCCCTGGTCTGCTTCGAGATCGGCACACTGATGGCGAACTGGTTGTTCTGCACCAGGAACACGACTGGTGCCTGCCAGACCCCGGCGAAGTTGAACGCCTCGTGAGTGTCGCCCTCACTGGTGGCGCCGTCGCCGACGAAGGTGAGGGCGGCGATCGGGTCCTTCCGCAGCTTGGCGGCAGTGCCGAGGCCGACGGCGTGGAGCGCCTGCGTTGCCAATGGGGTGGACTGCGGCATCGTGCGGTGCTCGTGCGGGTTGTATGCGCAGTGCCAATCGCCGCGGAATGCCCGGAGAATCTCGCCGGGCGCGACACCGCGGGTCATCACCGAGATCGAGTCGCGGTAGGTGGGGAACAGCCAGTCAGTCTCCTCCATGGCCAGCGTTGCGCCGATTTCGGATGCCTCCTGGCCGAGGGCGGACGGGTAGGTCGCCAGGCGCCCCTGGCGGGTCAGCGCGCTGACCTGCACGTCCCAGCGCCGCGCGATCACCATGCGGCGGTAGAGGCTCATCAGGGCGTCAGGCTCTGGGAGGACGAAGCCGCCCGACTCGGCAGCGGGCGCGGCGTGGCCGGAGTCGTCGATCAGGCGAAGCGGCTTTGCACTCGGAAGCGTCACGGCATCCGGCGTCTCTACTTTGAGGCTCATTCCCCCATCGTCCGCCCCGCTTCGAGGCAGTGCCAACACCAGAAAACAGATCGGCACGAGTGGCATTCGTTGGCACCGGATGCGTGCCATTCGTCCGCAATCAGGCGGCTACAGTTCCCAACTGTCCGTCGACTGTTCAGGGGCGGTTCCGGCCAGTTCGCCGAGGACGATGTACGACCTGGTGGATGCGACGCCCGGCATGCTGTGGATGCGGCTGAGGATCGTCTCGGAGAGCTGCTCCTGGGTCGGGGCGCTGACCGTGAGCAGGATGTCGATGTCCCCGCTGAGCGCCTGCGCCTTCTCCACGAACGGGAGGGCTGCGAGGGCGGCGGAGACTGTCGGCCAGTCGGCATCCACTTTGACGATGACCACGGCTGACACGCTCAATCCCAGTGCCTGACGGTCGACCGTGGCGGTGAATCCGGTGATGACTCCATGCTCGAGGAGGGTGTTCAGCCTGGTGTGAACGGCGGTGCGGGAAATATGCACCCTCTCGGCGAGGGCGCGCACCGACAGGCGGGCGTCGCGACCGAGTTCGGCGATGATGCGCCGGTCGATCGCGTCGACCTCATGTTTGCGGGCGTGCGCCATGCCCACAGCGTACCGGCGGGACAACGCGGATGGCCGCCGGCTCGCGCCGGTAGAATCACCTGTTGTGACCACTCGCCTTTCGCAACTCTTTGTCCGCACCCTTCGTGACGACCCGGCCGACGCCGAGGTGGCCAGTCACCGCCTGCTGGTGCGCGCAGGCTACATCCGCCGCCAGGCGCCCGGCGTCTTCGCCTGGTTGCCGCTGGGGCTGAAGGTGCGCCGCAAGGTGGAGCAGGTCATCCGCGACGAGATGGCCGCAGCCGGCGCGCAGGAAGTGCACTTCCCGACCATGCTGCCGCGGGAGCCGTACGAGCAGACCGGCCGGTGGGCGGAATACGGGGATGCACTGTTCCGCCTGCAGGACCGCCACGGGGCCGACTACCTGCTCGCCCCCACCCACGAGGAGGCGTTCACCCTGCTGGTGAAAGACCTCTATTCGTCGTACAAGGACCTGCCGCTGTCGCTGTACCAGATCCAGGACAAGTACCGGGATGAGGCCAGGCCGCGCGCCGGACTGCTGCGCGGCCGAGAGTTCTCGATGAAGGACGCCTACTCGTTCGACTACACCGACGCCGGACTCGACGCCAGCTACCAGGCGCAGCGCGACGCCTACGAGCGGATCTTCCAGCGGCTGGGGCTCGAATACGTCGTCGTCAAGGCGGATGCCGGCGCGATGGGCGGTTCACGGAGCGAAGAATTCCTGCACCCGACCCCGGTCGGCGAGGACACCTTCGTGCGCACCGACGGTGGCTATGCCGCCAACGTCGAGGCCTACATCACGCCGGTACCGGATGCGATGCCCATCGACGGGCTGCCTGAGGCCGTCATCTTCGACTCGCCGAATACGCCCACCATCGACACCCTCGTCGCCCTGGTGAACGCCGAGCAGCCACGCGCCGGCCGCGAGTGGACTGCGGCAGACACCCTCAAGAACGTGGTGCTGACGCTGGTCGCGCCGGACGGTGCTCGCCAGCTCGTAGTCGTCGGCCTGCCCGGCGACCGTGACGTCGACCTCAAGCGGGCCGAAGCGGCATTCTCGCCTGCGGTCGTCGAGACGGCTACTGAGGCAGACATTGCCAAGCACCCCGGACTGGTCACGGGCTACATCGGCCCCTGGTCGCCAGAGGGACCTGTGCTGGGCGCGCCTGATGGTGGCCCGGCCTCGGCCACCGGCATCCGCTACCTGCTCGACCCGCGCATTGTCGACGGAACCGAGTGGATCACCGGGGCGAACGCCGACCAGAAGCACGTGATCGGCCTGGTCGCCGGTCGTGACTTTGTCGGCGACGGCACCGTTGAGGTCTCCGATGTTCGCGCCGGGGACCCGGCCCCTGACGGCTCCGGGCCGCTTGAGACGGCGCGCGGCATGGAGATTGGCCACGTCTTCCAACTCGGCCGCAAGTACGCGGAGGCGCTCGGCCTCAAGGTGCTCGACGAGAACGGCAAACTCGTCACCGTGACGATGGGCTCCTACGGCATCGGCGTCACCCGCGTGATGGCGGTCATCGCCGAGGCCAACAACGACGAGCGTGGCCTGATCTGGCCGCGGAACGTCAGCCCGTTCGACGTGCATGTGGTGGCGGCGACCAAGGAGGACGCCGTTTACGACGCCGCCGAGAAACTGGTCGCCGACCTGGAGGCGCGCGGTGCTGACGTGTTGTTCGACGATCGGCGGAAGGTCTCGCCCGGGGTCAAGTTCGGCGACGCCGAGCTTCTCGGGGTGCCGATCATCGTCATCGTCGGCAAGGGAGCGGCAGACGGCATGGTCGAACTCTGGGATCGTCGCACCGGGGTGAAGACCCCGGTCGCCCTCGACGGCCTGGTCGAGGCGTACTCAGCCCTCGACTAGCGGTACTCACGCTCACCGGGACTCAGGTACCTTAGAACTACGACTGCGGAGAAGAAATCCGCAGCGTTCAAACCTGAATAGTGGAGGCCCTCCGTGGATATTGACCTCAGAGTGCTGCGGCTCATGGAGAGCGAGCGTGAGATTCCCTTCGAGGAGCTCGTGCAGATCATCGAGCAGGCCATTCTCACCGCCTACCTCAAGCACACCTCGCCGGAGGACCACCACAAGCGCAGCGCTGACGAAGAGCCCCAGGCTCGCGTCGTTCTCGACCGCAAGACCGGTCACGTCTCGGTGTTCGTCCCCGAGCACGACGACGAGGGCAACGTGGTCGGCGAATCGGAGGACAGCCCGAGTGACTTCGGGCGCATCGCCGCCTTCGCGGCCAAGCAGGTCATCAACCAGCGGCTGCGCGACATTGCGGATGACGCGGTGCTCGGTGAGTTCCGCGGTCGCGAGGGCGACATCGTCGCGGGGCAGATCCAGCAGGGCCCGAACCCGCGCATGATCCACGTCGACCTGGGATCGGTGGAGGCCATCCTGCCTCCAGAGGAGCAGGTCGCCGGCGAGGAGTACACGCACGGTTCGCGCATCCGCGTCTACGTGACCGGAGTCAGCAAGGGCGTCAAGGGCCCGCAGATCACGGTGTCGCGCACGCACCCCTCGCTGGTTCGCAAACTGTTCTTCCTCGAGGTTCCAGAGATCGCCAGCGGCGCAGTGGAGATCATCTCGCTGGCCAGGGAGGCCGGCCACCGCACCAAGATCGCGGTGCGGGCCAACGAGCCGGGCATCAACGCAAAGGGCGCCTGCATCGGTGAACTCGGCCAGCGGGTTCGAGCCGTCACGGCCGAGCTCAACAACGAGAAGATCGACATCGTCGACTACTCCGAAGACCTGGCCACATTCGTCACCAACGCGCTGTCACCGGCCAAGGTGAGCTCGGCGTTCGTCATCGACGAGTCCACCAAGGCCGTTCGAGCCCTCGTGCCCGACTACCAGTTGTCCCTCGCCATCGGCAAGGAAGGCCAGAATGCCCGCCTCGCCGCGAAGCTGACTGGCGCGAGAATCGACATCCAGCCCGATTCGATCTTGGAGGACCCGGCCTAGGTCCAAGGCGGGGCGTGTAGGATGAAACCCGTAAGAACCTGCCTTGGCTGCCGACAGCGGGCTACCACCTCAACCTTGTTGAGGTGCGTGGCGCAAGACGGCGAAGTGGTCCCGGATGCCTCCGGAACCCTTCCTGGTCGAGGTGCGTGGGTGCATCCCACCCTCGAATGCGTTGACAGCTCCATCAGACGCCGGGCCTTCGGCCGGGCGTTGAAAGTCGTCAACCCACTCGATACACGCAAGCTGAGGGCGCACGTCGAACTCGGCCGGGCAATTCCACCCCACCAATAGCACCACCAGTCGGAGCCCCGTCCGGGGCTCCATGAAGAACAGGCTGATTGACCTATGGACAACTAATGAGCGGCTCGAAATGAGACCCGTCCGTACCTAACGGCTTACTCCTGTCCGGAGTGGGCCCGAGACAGGAGAACAGTGGCTAAACCACGCGTGCATGAGATCGCAGCAGAACTCGGCATTGAATCAAAGCAAGCCCTTGAGAAACTCAAGGAAATGGGCGAGTTCGTCAAGGGCCCGTCATCCAGCATCGAACCCCCAGTGGCTCGCAAGCT
This sequence comes from Homoserinimonas sp., assembly GCA_040904805.1. GTDB lineage: Bacteria > Actinomycetota > Actinomycetes > Actinomycetales > Microbacteriaceae > RYN-87. The sequence continues at coordinate 178,531 of JBBDSS010000017.1, forward strand.
TCGCGCTGCGCTGGAAGCCGACGGCATCCAGGCTCCGGCCAAAGAACAGCCGAAGGCTGCCCCCAAGGCGCCGGCCAAACCGGCACCGGCAGCGCCCGTAGTGGTTGAAGCACCGGCGGCCGAGCCGCAGGCCGAGTCCCCGAAGGAAGAAGCCCCGAAGGCGGAAGCCCCCCAGGCCGAAGCCCCCCAGACGGGAACGCCGGAGACCCCGGGCGAGACCGGCGAACCGACACCCGGTGCCCCCTCATCGATTCCCCGGCCAGGTGCCGCCCGTCCGGGAAACAACCCGTACGCCAGCACCCAGGGAATGCATCGTCCGGGAGCCCCCCGCCCCGGAAACAACCCGTATGCGAGCGCCCAGGGGATGAACACCCGCCCAACACCGTCGCCCGGCTCGATCCCGCGCCCGGCAGCGCCGCGCCCAGGCAGCCCGCGCCCCGGAGCCCCGCGCCCGGCCGGCGCAGGCCGTCCAGGCGGCGCAGGAGCACGCCCGGGCGCCCCAGGGGGAGCACGCCCGGCCGGTGGCGGCTTCCGCCCCGGTGGAGCACCAGCTGGAGCACCAGGGTCGAACTTCGGCCCGAACCGCCCGGCAGGCGGCGGCGGCCGTGGCCGCGGCCCCGGCGGCGGAACTGCCGGAGCATTCGGTCGCGGAGGCGGCAAGAGCAAGGCACGCAAGTCGAAGCGCACGAAGCGGGCAGAGTTCGAACTGCGCGAGGCCCCGTCGCTGGGTGGCGTGAGCGTACCCCGCGGTGACGGCAATCAGGTCATCCGCCTGCGTCGCGGAGCCTCGATCACCGACTTCGCTGACAAGATCGACACCAGCCCGGGAAATCTGGTCACGGTACTGTTCCACCTCGGCCAGATGGCGACAGCCACCGAGTCGCTCGACGAGGCCACCTTCGGCATCCTCGGTGATGAGCTCGGCTTCAAGATTCAGATGGTCTCCCCGGAAGACGAGGATCGCGAGCTGCTCGCCGGCTTCGACCTCGACCTCGATCAGGAACTCGAAGACGAAGAAGACGAGGTGCTGGTGGCGCGGCCACCGGTCGTCACCGTCATGGGTCACGTCGACCACGGTAAGACCAGGCTGCTCGACGCCATCCGCAACGCGGATGTCGGCGCGGGGGAGGCCGGCGGCATCACCCAGCACATCGGTGCGTACCAGGTGATGGCGCAGCATGAAGGCGTCGACCGCAAGATCACCTTCATTGACACCCCCGGTCACGAGGCGTTCACCGCCATGCGTGCCCGCGGTGCGCAGGTGACCGACATCGCGATCCTGGTGGTCGCCGCCGACGACGGCATCATGCCGCAGACGGTGGAAGCCTTGAACCACGCCCAGTCGGCGAACGTGCCGATCGTGGTCGCGGTCAACAAGATCGACAAGGACGGGGCCAACCCTGCCAAGGTGCGCCAGCAGCTCACCGAGTTCGGCCTCATCGCCGAAGAATACGGCGGAGACACCATGTTCATCGACGTATCGGCGCTGAACAAGATCGGAATCCCCGAGCTCCTGGACGCCGTGCTGCTGACGGCGGATGCCGGACTCGACCTGCGAGCCAACCCCGACAAGGACGCGCGCGGCGTGGCCATCGAGGCGAAACTCGACAAGGGCCGCGGTGCCGTCGCAACTGTGCTCATCCAGTCGGGAACGCTCGAAGTCGGAGACCCCATCGTCGCGGGAACGGCCCACGGCCGTGTCCGCGCGATGTTCGACGAGAACGGCGAGCAAGTTACCAAGGCAACGCCGGCTCGTCCGGTCGCCGTGCTCGGGCTCACCTCGGTGCCCCGCGCCGGGGACACGTTCCTGGTCACCGATGACGACCGCACCGCCCGTCAGATCGCTGAGAAGCGCGAGGCAGCGGAGCGCAACGCCCTGCTCGCCCGTAGCCGCAAGCGCATCAGCCTCGAGGACTTCACCAAGGCCCTCGAAGATGGCAAGGTCGAATCGCTCAACCTCATCATCAAGGGTGACGTTTCCGGTGCCGTCGAGGCACTGGAGGAGTCGCTCCTCAAGATCGAGGTCGACGAGTCAGTGCAGCTGCGCATCATCCACCGCGGTGTGGGTGGGGTCACCGAGAGCGACATCAACCTCGCCACGGTCGACAACGCCATCATCCTCGGCTTCAATGTGCGTCCCGACCCGAAGGCCCGCGACCGCGCGGCGAGGGAAGGCGTGGATGTCCGGTTCTACTCGGTCATCTACAACGCCCTCGAAGATGTCGAGAGCGCACTCAAGGGCATGCTCAAGCCGGAATACGAAGAAGTCCAGTCGGGTGTCGCCGAGATTCGCGAGGTGTTCCGTTCCTCCAAGTTCGGCAACGTCGCTGGTGTCATCGTGCGCTCCGGAACCATCACCAGGAACGCCAAGGCGCGGGTCATCCGCGAAGGCGTCGCGGTGGCCGACGGGCTGGCCATCGAATCGCTGCGTCGCTTCAAGGACGACGTCACCGAGGTTCGTACGGACTTCGAGGCCGGAATCGGGCTCGGCAAGTTCAACGACATCCAGGTCGGCGACGAGATTGAGACAATCGAAATGAAAGAGAAGCCGCGGGGCTAACCCGGGGCGGCTCAGGATGCCGGTGCTTGGCACGAAAAACGGGGCCCCTACCCCGACTTTTCTTAGCCAACCACCGGCATCCTGAGCCTCAACTCACTCTTATACCCGCTAAGAACGGGAGTGGAAGGGCAGGGCAGCAACTATGGCTGATCCGGCACGCGCGGCCAAGATGGCCGACCGCATCAAGGTGATCGTCGCCAAGACGCTGGAGCGCGGACTCAAAGACCCGCGGCTCGGTTTCGTCACCATCACCGATGTGAAGGTGACCGGCGACCTGCAGCACGCATCCGTCTTCTACACGGTCTACGGAAGCGACCAGGAACGCAGCGACACGGCTGCGGCGCTCAAATCGGCCACCGGGATGCTCCGCAGTGAGGTGGGCAAGAACATCACCGCCCGACTCACCCCGTCGCTCGAGTTCATCGCCGACGCGATCCCCGAGAACGCCAAGCACATCGAGCAACTGCTCGCCGAAGCCCGTGATCGCGACACCGCGACTGAGAGCATGGCGTCTTCCGCCCAGTACGCCGGCGACGCCGACCCGTACGTGAAGCCGCGCATGATCATGGACGACGAGCTCGCCGACAACGAACGCGACGACAACGTACGCGACGCCTGACGAGCGTCGGTTATTCGGGCAGGGCGTAGCCGCCGGACGCCTCCACCGCGAGCCCGTCGCGCACCAGGGAAGCCAGGGATCGCTCGCGCTGGGTGCTGTCGGGCCACACAGCGGCCAGCAGCGCGCTGTCGACCGGGGTGTCGGATGCCCGCAGCTCGGCCATGATCAGGCCGCGCACCTGCCGGTCGGAGCCCTCGAACTTCTTCTGGACAGTAGCGGACTTGCCCTCGTAGGCCGGGTAACCCGCCAGTCGCCAGGCGCACAGCCCTGCGATCGGGCAGGCGTCGCAACGCGGTGACCGCGCCGAGCACACCAGCGCTCCCAGCTCCATGACGGCGGCGTTGGTGAGCCGGGCATCCGCCTGCCCTTCGGGGAGCACTGTCTCCATTGCCGCGAGGTCCCGCCTGGTGGATGGTGGGCCGGGCTCGCCCTGGCCGGCGACGGCGCGGGCGAGCACCCGTCGCACATTCGTGTCGACAACCGGATGCCGGTGGCCATAGGCGAACGCGGCGACCGCACGCGCGGTGTAATCGCCCACCCCGGGCAGGGCGAGCAGGTCGGTGACCGACTCCGGCACGACACCGCCATGACGCTCAGTGATCACTACCGCGCAGGCGTGCAGGTACATCGCCCGTCGCGGATAGCCGAGCCGGTCCCAGGCCCGTAGCGCCTCAGCGACGGGAACAGCGGCGAGATCCGCCGGGGAAGGCCACCTCTGAAGCCACTGCTCCAGGCGAGGAACGACCCGGGCGACGGGCGTCTGCTGCAGCATGAACTCGCTGACCAGCGTGCCCCATGCGGTGAATCCTGGCCGGCGCCACGGCAAGTCGCGGCCGTGGTCGCCAAACCACGTGCCCACCGGTTCAGCAATACCCACTGGGCCACCTTAACTCCAGCCACCGTGAGGAAGAGGTGGATACTCTGGAACCATGGCCAGATGGGCACCAGAAAAGAAGGACACCATGGCGGCGCTCGCCGCCGAGATCCTCCACAACTACGGTCACGGCCGAGCCATCATCGCGGTCGACGGACGTCGTGCCAGCGGGATGCAGGATTTTGCGGATGACCTGGCGTCGGCGCTCAGCGACGACGAGCGTTCCGTGTTCACTGCGGCGATCGATGACTTCCAGCGGCCGAGGGTAGAGCGCGAACACGGGCTGTACTTGGACGGCTACGATTATTCGCTGCTGAGGCGGGTGCTGATCGACCCGTTCCGCACGGCGGGCAGCACCGGGTTCGCGCTCACCGGATTCGACGCCGAACGGGACGAACCGGTCTTCCAGCCCAAGTGGAAGAGCGCCGGGCGTGACGCGATCCTCATCGTGCATGGTGTGTTCCTGAACCGGCCTGAGCTCCTGAGCCTGTGGAACTACTCGATCTGGCTCGATGACCCATCCACCGAGGACGAGTCCGACACCGCCTACCTCGGCGCTGTGTCGCCGAGCGCCCGGGCAACCTCCCTTTTCGACAACAGCGACCCCGCACATCCGCGCCGAATCTTCGCCGACTCATGCTGACTCGCTAGAGTGCTGCGATGACGTCACCCGGTGTCAGGAACCGGCCAGAGCGCTCCACCTCGTGCACCAGCTCGACCAGACGGGCATTGACCGGCGTCGGAACGCCAGCGTCGCGGCCAGCAGACACGATGGCGCCGTTCAGGTAGTCGATCTCGCTGGCTTGGCCGCGGCGGATGCTCTGCAGCGTCGAGCCGGGGTTCGGCACCTCCCCGAGGTAGGCACGAAGCTGCAGCGCCACGAAGTCAGCCTCCGCCGGCGGCGAACCGGCCAGGCGCACCAGGGCGGCATGCGTCACCTGATTGACCTCGTCGAAGTGCACGCCCAGGGCCAGGCCCACCCGCGCGGCCTCCTGCATGCTGATGCTCAAGGCTTCGCGCAACGCCGGGTCGTCGATCACCTGCTGCACGCTCAGGCCGGTGATGGCGGGGAGGGCGTTCACCTGGTTGATGATCAGCTTGGTCCAGCGCGCCCCCTCGAAGTTGGTGACCACTTCGCACGGGATCACCTCGCCGAGCACGTCCGCCGCAAACCGGGCAGGGGAATCTGGCGCGGCCGGGTCGGCCATGCCGAGCCAGGTGGCTGCCGCAGTGGTCACGACGATCTCGCCGGGGACGCTCATGGATGCCGCGATCAGACTGAGGGCGCCGACGACGGGGGAGCCCGGATTGGCCTGCGCCGTCTGCTCCAGCCCTCCAAGACCGTTCTGCACGACGACGAGCGGAGCCGCTCCGAGAATGGAGGCGTTGCCGCGGGCCGCGGCCGCCGCATCCGCCGCCTTGGTCGCCAGGATCGCGAGTTCTGGGGTCCTGCTGAGCCGTTCGCCGGCGGCAACTTCCGCCCTGTGATCGCCCCAGGCACCGCTCAACCGGATGCCGCCGTGCCGAATAGCGTTCAGGTGGGCTCCGCGAGCGGACACTTCGACACCGTGACCGGCCCGATCGAGGAGGGCGGCGATGGTCCCGCCGATCGCACCGGCCCCGATCACCGCAATGTCCATGCGGCAAGCCTATGGGGCGGCGCTGGGGTACCGTCTTAGCGTGACTGGCTTCGATAATTCCCGTAGTGGCATCCTTTTGGTCGACAAGCCGCAGGGCATCACGAGCCACGATGTGGTCGCCCGCACCAGGCGCGCGGTCGGAACGCGCAAAGTAGGGCATGCCGGAACGCTCGACCCAATGGCCACCGGCCTGCTGGTTCTCGGGGTCAACAGCTCGACCAGGCTGCTCACCTACCTGGTCGGGCTTGACAAGGAGTACCTGGCGACAATCCGCCTGGGGGCCTCAACCGACACCGACGACGCCGAGGGCCGGATCACCGAGACCGCCGATCCGGAGGCCGTGGACGCGCTCATCCCGCAGGATGTGGAGATCGCCATCGGAGAGCTCACCGGAGTCATCCAGCAGGTTCCGAGCAGCGTGAGCGCCATCAAGGTGGGCGGCAAGCGCGCGTACGCCATGTCCAGACAGGGCGAGGTGGTCGAGCTTGCCCCACGCACCGTCACAGTGTCGGCGTTCGAGATCGTCGGCATCGACCTGACGGCGGAGCACAGCACCAGCGGCCCACGGCAGTATTGGGACGTCGAGGTCCGCGTTGAGTGCACTTCCGGCACCTATATACGCGCCCTGGCGCGCGACCTCGGCCGTGCCCTGGGCCTCGGGGGCCACCTCACGGCGCTCCGGCGCACCAGAGTAGGGCCGTTCGATGTCGCGCAGGCGAGCGAGCTGGATGATCTGAAGGTGTCGGCGTTGTTGTCGCCCGCGTCGGTGGCGACAACCCTGTTCCCCAACCTTTCGCTGGATGAGCAGCAGGCAGTAGACCTGGAACATGGCAAGAGAATCGACACACCAGGGCTGGCCGCCCAGGCGGCGGCAGGATATTCGGGGCCTGTCGCTGCCATTGCACCCGACGGTCGTCTGGTTGGATTGGTCGAGCCGATCGGCCATCAGGCCAGGGTGCTCGTGAATTTCCCCGTTGACCAGGGGCAATAAACCCTGGCGCAGAGATAGACGCAGTGGAGAGCAGCCTGAATGATCGAGTGGTTCACATATGCCCAGGTCGGAATAGCCGTGGCGGCTGGCCTGCTCTGTGTTGTGCTCGGACTGCTCGGGCGTCCTCCGCAGGACCTCACCATGGGCGCCGCCCTGCTGGTCGAGGTGCTCCTGATCGTGCAGTTGATCGTGTCGCTGGCAGCCCCGGCATTCGGCAACAATCCCACCGGCAGCCTGCTCGAGTTCTACCTGTACCTGGTGTCGGCCATCCTGCTGCTGCCGTTGGCCGGGGTCTGGGCGTTGACGGAGCGGAACCGCTGGAGCACAGTGATCCTGGGAGCGGCCTGCCTGGCGATCGCCATCATGGTGTACCGGATGAACGAGATCTGGATCGTCGAGTTGGCGTAGGCCCACTCGGCAAGCCATATTCTTAAGTCGATGGTCACCAATTCTTCTTCGCGCGCGGTCGGCGTCGGCCGGCTGCTCATCGCCGTCTACGGCATCCTCGCGCTTGGGGCTACCGCCCGCTCCTTCGTGCAGATCGTCGAGCGGTTCGACGAGGCCCCGCTGGCCTATACGCTGTCGGCCGTCTCCGCGATCGTCTACATCGCTGCCACGGTCGCGCTGATCGCGCCAGGACGCGCCTGGTACCTGGTTGCCTGGGTCACCATCTGCTTCGAGCTGACTGGTGTGCTGGTGGTCGGCACGCTGAGCATCACGCATCCTGAACTGTTCGCCCATGCCTCGGTGTGGTCATTGTTCGGCGCAGGCTATCTGTTCGTGCCGCTGGTCATCCCGATGCTGGGGCTGGTCTGGCTCTACGTTCGCCGACCCTCGGCCGTGCAACCTGCCGCGCCCGCGTCGGCGACGCAGTGAGTGCCTCGATGCAGATCTTCTCCTCCCTGTCGGACGTTTCAGGCGGCTTTGGGCCGAGCGCTGTCACCATCGGTAAGTTCGACGGAGTGCACACCGGCCACCGGGCCGTCATCGACGCGCTGCGCGAGCTGGGGCGCGAGCGGGGGTTGATACCGACTGTCGTCACATTCGACCGCCACCCGGCCGAGGTACTCGACCCAGAGCATTGCCCGGACTACCTGCTCAGCCCTCAACAGAAACTGGAGAAGCTGGAGGAAGTAGGAGCCGGTGCCACCCTGGTGATCCGGTTCGACCGTGCGTTCAGCCAGAGTCCTCCAGAGGATTTCGTCTCGAAGGTGCTGGTGGGCGCGCTGAACGCCCGCCTCGTGCTGGTCGGCAGCGACTTCCGCTACGGCGCCAGGGGCAGCGGGAACATCGACACCCTGAGCGCATCCGGTGCGGCCCACGGCTTCGAGGTGCGACTGGTCGATGAGGTCCTGACCGGGCCCGGCCGCCGCGCATCGTCGAGTTGGGTGCGCGAAGCACTCGCTGCCGGCGACGTGCGGGAGGCGACCGAGGTGCTTGGCTACGCACCCAGTGTCAGGTCGGTGGTGGTGCCGGGGGAGCGTCGAGGACGCGAGTTGGGTTTTCCCACCGCAAACCTGAAGCCTGGCCCGGAAGGGATGATCCCGGCCGATGGTATCTACGCCGGCTGGCTGACCGTCGACGGCGAGACGTATCCAGCCGCAATCTCGGTCGGCAACAACCCCACATTCGACGGAGTTCCGGCCAGGCAGGTTGAGGCGTACGTGCTCGATCAGGATTTCGACCTCTACGGGAAGACGGTCACAGTGGCCTTCGCGGAACGCCTGCGCGGCATGGTGAAGTTCGACTCCGTCGACGAGCTGATCGCTCAGCTCGGCGAGGATGTCCGGCACACCAGGGCAACGCTCGGCGTGAGCTAGGTAGCCGTCCCGCAGCTAAGCTTGAGCAATGCCTGAAACGCCCACCCTTCCGCTCTGGGTCGGGCGTTCGATGGCCTTCATCGGCATCATGCTGCTGGCCATCAACCTGCGCACAGCCGCAGTCGCGTTCTCGCCGATCATCGACCACGTCGAGGCTGATATCCCGCTCGACGGCCTCCGAATCGGCCTGATCGCCGCTGTCCCCGCCGTGGCATTCTCGCTGTCGGCGTTCTTTGGTGCGACGGCGGCCAAGAAGCTCGGGCTCGAGCAACTGGTCGCGCTATCGATCGTGACGATGGTGATCGGCCACCTGATTCGCGCCTTCTCCGGCTCTTACACCGTGCTTCTCGTCGGCACCGTTGTGTCCCTGTGCGCGGCCGGTATCGGCAACGTGCTACTCCCGCCGCTTGTGAAGCGTTACTTCCCCGACCGCATCGGTCTGCTCACCGGCCTCTACGCCCTCCTGCTGGCGTGCAGTGCTGCTCTGCCGGCCGCCCTGGCCGTCCCGGTGGCGGATGTCGCGGGCTGGCAGGTCTCGATCGGCATGTGGTCGGTGCTCGCGCTGCTCAGCTTCCTGCCCTGGGTTCTCGTTCTGGCGCAGAACCGCCGGACCGCCATCGGCGCCGACGAAGCGCCGGAAGTGGCCGCCGTTGACACCACGGTGCTCGGCCGCATCTGGCATTCCAGAATGGCCTGGGCGCTCGCCGTCGTGTTCGCCATCTCGTCAGTGCACTTCTACACGGCAGCCGCCTGGTTTCCCGAGCTGATGGTCGACATCGCCGGCGTGAGCCACCTGGAGGCCGGAGGCATTCTGGCGGTCTTCAGCCTGGTCGGCGTCCCGGCAGCGCTGATCGCCCCTATCCTCGCCGCCCGGATGCACGATGTGAGCTGGATGGTGCACTTCGGGCTGCTGTTCTTCGTCTTCGGCTACCTGGGCCTGCTGCTCGCGCCCGCTGTCGCCCCGGTGCTCTGGGCAGTCCTGGTCGGCATCGGCAACCTGATCTTCCCGGTCTCCCTGCTGCTGATCAACCTGCGTTCCCGCACGCATCAGGGATCCGTGGCCCTGAGCGGATTCGTCCAGGGGTTCGGCTACGCCATTGCGGCGGCGATCCCACTGCTGGTCGGGGTGCTCCACGACTTGAGCGGCGGCTGGACAGTGCCGATGATCATGATCCTCGTGGTGACAGTGGCCTGTATCGGCCCGGCCATCGCCCTGCGCCGGCCGAAGTTCATTGAGGACGACCTCGCCAGGATCGCTGAAACACCATTCCGACCGTAGTCGCGACCTCAGGCGATGATGTCCGCGCGGTGCACGAGGGCGGCGGCGCCGATGAGCGGGCCGTCCGATGACAGGCCGGATGGCACCACCAGCACCTTGGTGACGAAGGCGAGCTGCTGCCGCCTGGCCACTCCAGCGCGGATGTAGTCGAACAGGTCTGGAGTCACGTGGGAGAAGCCGCCACCGATGGCGACAACCTCCAGGTCGACCAGGGCGGTCGCCGAAGCGATTGCCTCGCCGATCGCAGTGCCCGACCGCTCGACCGCTCGCCTTGCGATCTGGTCACCTGCGGCGTAGCCGGCCGCGAGTTCTTCTCCGGTCGAGCCGGCCCACCCCTCACCCTGGGCCCAGGCGACGCTGCGGGGTCCGGATGCGATGGCCTCCAGGCAACCGGCCCCGCCGCAGGCGCACGGGTTCTCGAAGCCGGCGACCTGGACGTGGCCGATGTGCCCGGCGTTCCCGGTTGGGCCGGATACCGTGTTGCCGTGCAGGATCAGACCTCCGCCGATGCCGGTGGACACAATCATGCCCATGACATTGTTGTATCCCCGCGCGGAGCCGACCCAGTGTTCGGCGAGGGTGATGCACAGCCCGTCCATCCGCAACGTGACAGGAACATCGTCCGGCACAAGCCCCTGGACGAGTTGCCGAAGTGGGTAACCTCGCCAGGCGGGGAGGTTCAGCGGCGACACCAGCCCGGCATCTTCGACCAGCGGACCGGCTGCGCCGATCCCCACGCCGGCCAGCGACTCGCCGGGCGGCACGGCATCCAGCGTGAGCTTCACAGCGGCGCTGACCGCGGCGGCGAGTTCGTCCGATGACTTGTCCGGTCCGGTCGGCTGGCGGAAACGGCTATGCGCGAGCAGCGTTCCGTCATGATCCACCAGTGCCGCTTCGACTTTCGTGCCGCCCAGATCGACGGCGAGGGCACAGGGCATAAACCCAAGCGTAGGGGAGACTCCCGCACCTTCGAGCAGATCAAGGTGTCGAATCGGCTAGCGGCTGCTCATCTGAGCAATCAACCAACGAATGTTGCATCTGGGGGAGCCGGATGCGAGCATGGGCTGGCGGAGGGAGGCGTATGGCCGACGAGAACGAACTGCTCATGGTGCGTGCTGCCGAGCTGTACTACGACGACAACAAGACCCAGGACGAGATCGGTGCCCTCCTCGGCATCACCAGGTGGAAGGTCGGCCGACTACTCACCCAGGCCAGGCAGTCGGGTATCGTCCGGATCGACATCGTGCATCCTCGCGCCCGCAGGCTGAGCCTGGAGCGGGAGCTCTGCGCGCAGTTCGGGTTGATCGACGCTGTTGTCATTCCAGCCGCTGAGGGCGAAGACCTGAACGCCAACGTCGCCAGGGCGGGGGCCGACTACCTCACCGCGCTCCGTCCTGTCCCGCGCACGCTCGGGGTCTCCTGGGGGCGTACCCTCGGGGAGTTGGCGGAGAGATTGCCGCGCGGCTGGTCGCAGGGGGTCACCGTCGTGCAGATCAATGGCGGAGTCAGTCTCAACCGGAAGGCCGGAACCGCAGCCGACACCGCCATGACGATCGCGAACAAGGCGGCCGGACAGGCGGTCATCCTGCCCAGCCCCGCCATCCTCGAACGTCTCGAGACGAAGCGTGCCATCGAAGCCGACCGCACAGTAGGTGGCGTGCTCAAGCTGGCGGCCACGGCATCCGCCTATCTGTACAGCGCCGGGGTCGCCACAGAGGACTCGGTGCTTGTCGACAGCGGCTACCTGACTCCGGAAGACGTTGCCGAACTCGGCCGGAATGGGGCGGTTGGCGACGTCGTCGGCCGGTTCATCGACCCCGATGGAAACACCGTTGACGCTGAGCTCAATGAGCGTACCGTTGGCCTTGGGCATGACGAGTTGCGGGCAGCACAGACCTCGATCTTCGTGGTGGCGGGAGAGGCGAAGCACCCGATTGCCCGGGCGGTTGTTTCGACCGGACTCTGCACCGTGATCGTGACAGACGAAGCGACCGCGCATTCACTTCTGGAAGCGCGGCCACCAGTGGAAGGCACCCCATGACCGTAGAACAAGCAGTGACCCTCGCCCCGGCAGAACGAGCGATCCAGTTGATCGGCACCGAGCTGACCGAGAAGAGCCTCAAGCTGCACCTGGACGGCCTCAGCGGCGTCGACGCCGTCGGCCTGGAGGCTCGCGCGGCCGGACTCGGCACCCGCTCGATCAAGACCACCTCAAAGGCCTGGGCTCTCGACAAGATCATCTCGCTGATCGACCTCACCACCCTGGAAGGCGCGGACACGCCCGGCAAGGTACGCTCCCTGGTGGCCAAAGCGGTCACGCCGGATGCCGGTGACCCGAACTGTCCGCGACCGGCGGCGGTGTGCGTGTACGGCGATATGGTCCCGGCCGCAGCTGAGGCCCTCGGGTCGCTGAAGGGTCTCGACCAACCCGGCGGCGGTATCAACATTGCCGCAGTCGCCACGGCGTTCCCCAGCGGCCGTGCCTCACTGGCGGTGAAACTGGCAGACACCAGGGACGCCGTCGCGAACGGCGCGGATGAGATCGACATGGTGATCGACCGAGGTGCCTTCCTCTCGGGACGGTACGGCCTGGTCTTCGACCAGATCGTCGCCGTGAAGGACGCCTGCCGTCGTGCCGATGGCAGCTTCGCCCACCTGAAGGTGATTCTGGAGACGGGCGAGCTGAACACCTACGACAATGTGCGCAGGGCGTCCTGGCTGTCGATCCTCGCCGGCGGCGACTTCATCAAGACCTCCACAGGCAAAGTGTCGCCGGCAGCCACGCTGCCGGTCACACTGCTCATGCTGCAGGTGGTAAACGATTGGCACCGCCTCACCGGCGAGAAGATCGGCGTGAAACCGGCCGGCGGCATCCGCACCTCCAAGGACGCCATCAAGTACCTGGTGACCGTCGCCGAAACCGTGGGCGAGGAGTGGCTGCAGCCGCACCTGTTCCGCTTCGGGGCATCCAGCCTGCTCAACGACGTGCTGCTGCAGCGACAGAAGCTGGCCACCGGCCGCTACTCCGGTCCCGACTACGTGACCATCGACTGAATCTCGATAGGCGTGCTCGCGCGCTACTCGATCACCGATTTCTACGAATAAAGGTATCCATCATGAGTTTCCTCGAATACGCCCCGGCTCCGGAGTCGAAGGCGATCCTCAACCTGAAGGAGAGCTACGGGCTCTTCATCGGCGGTGAGTTCGTTTCCGGCAACGGCGCGCCTTTCCAGACGATTTCGCCCGCGGATGAGTCGTTGATCGCGGAAGTCGCGAACGCGAACGCCGCCGACGTCGACCTCGCCGTCGCCACCGCGCGCCGCGCCTACGACACTGTGTGGTCGCGACTCAGCGGAGCCGATCGCGGCAAGTACCTGTTCCGGATCGCCCGCCTGGTGCAGGAGCGCGCGCGTGAATTGGCCGTCGCCGAGAGCCTCGACAATGGCAAGCCGATCAAGGAGAGCCGGGACGTCGACGTGCCCCTGGTTGCTGCCTGGTTCTTCTACTACGCAGGCTGGGCCGACAAGCTGGACTACGCCGGGCTCGGCGCGAACCCCAGGGCGCTCGGCGTCGCCGCCCAGGTCATCCCGTGGAATTTCCCGCTGCTCATGCTGGCCTGGAAGATCGCCCCCGCCCTGGCCGCAGGTAACACTGTGGTGCTGAAGCCGGCCGAGACCACTCCGCTCAGCGCGCTCATCTTCGCTGAGATCCTCCAGCAGGCGGAGCTTCCGGATGGCGTAGTCAACATCATCACGGGCGCCGGCGACACCGGCGCAGCCCTGGTCAACCACCCTGACGTCAACAAGGTGGCCTTCACCGGGTCGACCGGGGTCGGGCGGGCCATCGCCAAGTCGACGGCCGGAACCGACAAGAAGGTCACCCTGGAGCTCGGCGGCAAGGCGGCGAACATCGTCTTCGACGACGCTCCGATGGACCAGGCCATCGAGGGAATCGTCAACGGGATCTTCTTCAACCAGGGCCATGTCTGCTGTGCGGGCTCGCGTCTCCTGGTGCAGGAGAACGTGCACGACGAGGTCGTCGACCGGTTGAAGCAGCGACTGTCCACCCTGCGCCTTGGTGATCCACTCGACAAGAACACCGACATCGGCGCGATCAACTCGAGGGAGCAGCTCGACCGCATCCGCGAGCTGAGCAATGTCGGTGAGCAGGAGGGGGCCGAGCGGTGGACGGCGGAATGCGCCATCCCGGAGAAGGGCTTTTGGTTCGCACCGACCATCTTCACCAATGTGTCGACCAGCCATCGCATCGCTCGGGAAGAGATCTTCGGTCCGGTGCTCTCAGTGCTGACCTTCCGCACTCCGGCCGAAGCGATCGCCAAGGCGAACAACACGCCCTACGGGCTCTCCGCGGGCGTCTGGAGCGACAAGGGGAGCAAGATCCTTGCCGTCGCCGACCAGTTGCGCGCCGGTGTCGTCTGGGCGAATACCTTCAACCGGTTCGACCCGGCCAGCCCGTTCGGCGGATACAAGGAGTCCGGTTACGGACGCGAAGGTGGTCGTCACGGCCTGGCAGCATACCTGCAGGCCAGCGGACTCGGCAGCTCCCACGTCGGGGATGCACCAGCGAAGAAGTCGAGCAAGCAGCCTGCCAAGGGAGCCAAGAAATGACCCGCCTGACCGTGCCCAAGACGTACAAGCTCTACATCGGCGGAAAGTTCCCGCGCAGCGAGTCCGGACGCGTCTACGACCTGGTGTCGGCATCCGGTTCCTTCCTGGCGAACGTCGCGCAAGCCTCCCGCAAGGACGCCCGCGACGCCGTGCGTGCCGCCAGGTCGGCGCTTGCCGGCTGGTCAGGGGCCACCGGCTATAACCGTGGCCAGGTGCTCTACCGAATCGCGGAGCTGCTCGAAGGGCGCCGCGCCCAGTTCGTCGACGAGATCATTCAGTCCGAGGGTGTCTCGGCGGCCACCGCGGGCACGCAGGTCGACGCGGCGATCGACGTTTGGGTCTGGTACGCCGGATGGGCCGATAAGTATGTCCAGGTCGCCGGAAACGGCAATCCGGTCAGCGGGCCGTACTTCAACATTTCGACACCGGAGGCTACCGGAGTGGTGGCGATGATCGCCCCGCAGGGCTCGTCACTGCTCGGCTTCGTGAGCGTCGTCGCGCCCGCACTGGTCAGCGGGAACACGGTAGTCGTGGTGGCCAGCGAGAAGTCCCCGTTGAGCGCGATCAGCCTCAGCGAGGTCATGGCGACGAGTGACGTCCCCGGCGGAGTGGTGAACGTGCTGACTGGATCCGCCGCTGAACTCGCACCATGGCTGGCTGGTCACGCCGACGTCAACGCCATCGACCTGGCGGGTGCCGGGGAGACCGATTGGGTCGACCTGCAGATCTCGGCGGCCGACACGCTGAAGCGGGTGCTGCCTCCCGAAGCCGGTGTTCCCGCACCGTCGGTGCAGCGCATCAGCTTCTTCACCGAGACCAAGACCGTCTGGCACACCAAGGCGCTGATCTGAGCCGATGGCGCGTAAGCGTGGCGAGACGGATGCGCGGGGCCGGCTTGAGCCTGACCCGTTCGACTATCGCGAGACCAAGGCAGGCGAGCTCATGAGCTCGCGCGGTGGCCGGGTGGTGGTCACACTGGGCGAAAGCGGGCGGCAGCGCTCCTGAAGTCGCTCGTGAAAACTGATGGGGCCGGTGCTCACCTGCTGCTGGCCAAGCCACCGGTAACGACAAGCACGGCAACGAACGATAGGAGACTGCGGCGTTGCCACCCCTTCGGGGGCGTAACCAATTGTAACGAAAAGGTAACGACGTCTACTAGAGTGGCTACACCCGCACCCGCGGGCCTTCACGAACCACGGAAGACCGACGTCAATGATGACAGCGATCCACCCGCTACCTGGCATCCTCCACCCCGGGCCGACACTCAGGCTGATCCTGGCCTCGGCCATCACCCTGTCGTTCGTTCTCGTCCTCGTTCTCGGGCCATCCGCCAACAAGAGCCATGCCACCAGCATGTTCGGCAACCTGAGGGAGCCGGGAGACTCGGCATTGATCGCCGGGCACCGCGGCGACCGTTCAACGGCACCGGAGAACACCCTTCTCGCTCTCCAGGCCGCCCTCGACGGAAGCATGGTCTACGTCGAGACGGACATCCGTCTGAGCGCTGACGGGGTTCCGGTACTGATCCACGATTCGACAGTCGACCGGACCACGAACGGCAGCGGATCGGTCTCCGAGATGACGCTGGCCGAGTTGCAGAAGCTGGACGCCGGCTCATGGTTTGCGAAGGGGTTCGCCGGCCTGCGGATCCCGACCCTCGAATCGTTCCTGATCTTGCTGGCGGACTCGAACAAGAAGGCGATGCTCGAACTGAAGGGTGTCTGGAGCGAAGACGCGCTCGTGCTGGTCGACACGCTTGTCCAGTCGCACGGCTTGCACCGGCGGGTCGTTCTGGCGAGCTTCAACACGGAGACCCTGACCGGGCTGCAGGCCGCTGTTCCCGGGTTGCCGCGGATGGTCATCATCCGGGAACTGCCTCGAGACCCGGTGGCCCTCGTGCTGGAATTCGGCGCCATCGGCGTCGTCACCTCGCCGCCGTCGGTGGAAGCCGACCCGACGGTGGTCGACCGCATCCACCAGGCCGGGTTCGGCATCCTGCTCTACACGCTCAACCAGAAGCAGAGCTGGCGCTCCGCCCTCTCCCTCGGGGTGGACGGCATCATCACCGACAAGCCGAGCGCGCTGGACACCTGGCTGGCGGCGACGGCGCCGGGAACGTAACCCCTGCGAGTGGCATACTGGCGTTTCCCAGCGTTAGCGCACATGATGGACGCGACGACGGTGCGACCCGGGAGGTGCCGACATGGCTACAGAAGACTCCGCAGAACCGCACTCGATCGCCTTTGTGGGCGATTCCCTGGTGCGTGAGGGGGACTGGGCGAACCGGCTCGGTGGTGACACGGTTCAGAACTTCGGTGTCAGCGGAGACACCACGGACGATGTCCTGGCGAGGCTCGGTTCCATTATCGAGACGCGGCCGGATGAAGTGCTGTTGCTGATCGGTACCAATGACCTTGGCACCAGGCACACTGTTGAGCACCTGGTGCGCAATATCGAATCGATGCTGATCGAGCTGCGGCGCGAACTACCGGAATCGCGAGTGCTCGTGCACTCGATTCTTCCGCGCGGACGAGAGTTCGCACACAGCATCAAGGATGCCAACATCCACCTCCGGCAGTTCAGTGCGACCGTCCACGCCCAGTACCTCGATCTCTGGCCTGCGCTGGCACAGGGTGACGGCAGCATCGACCCGCGATTCTCGGACGACAGATTGCATCTGAACGATGAGGGATACGATGCCTGGCTGGCCGAGTTACTTCCGGCGCTGGAGCGACTCCGCGAGCGTCCGCCGATGACCAGCCCGATCATCGCGATCCGGCGAGACGACTACTCGCGTCCTGCCTAGTGGTGAGATGGGCCACAACATCCTGTGGCGAGTCGGCCTTCCCGCAAGCGATACGAACGAGGTATCGCTCGTATTCCAGCCACAAGCGTCTGCTCAGCAGTAGTGAGTTCCCTCAGCCCTTGAGACTGCTGGCCGTCACTTTGTATTCCTCCACCGCAAGGATCTGGGTCCTTTCAGCGGCGCTGGCCTCTTCGCGGATTCGATTCGCCGCTTCCCGGCTCTCAATCATGGCTTCCTCAGATTGCCACAAGGTAATGGACAGGTCCTTCCCGAATTCTTCTCCGTTCAAGTAATAGATTCCTAGGCATCCGGGCATTTCCAGCGCCCGTCTCACGATGTCTTCCGAAGGTGCGTCCGAGGTTGTATCCGGGCCGGTCTTATAGGTGCTGACTCTGGCGAACATTGCTGTTTCCTCCCATGACGCCGCGCGGGAACCCACTCGCTTCACAGAGCAGGTTTTGCTCGGCTGGACGTGACACGCGGTTGGCGCGTCACCGCAGAAATGGGGGATTCGCGCCTTGAACCTCGGTCAAAATCGGGCTCGAGGCCTCAGGATTCCGAACTTCCGCTATCGAGAAGGTACGCCTCGTGGATGGAGCACACAAGGTAACAGGCAACCGCCCTCAGCGCATCGGTGGAAGCAACTGACTGAATCGTCTCCGGTTTGATGCCGTTTCAAACGCGAGGACGACGCCGCCTGAGCGGCGCAGGCGTCCCGGCGTCAGAGCCCGGTGATGAGCCTGCGGTAGAACTCGATACCGCGCAGGAAGGTCGACACCCTGATGCGTTCGTTCATGGCGTGCAGCGTGCCTCGCTCATCCTTCGACATTTCGAACGGACTGAACCGGTACACATTGTCGCTGATACGGGTGAAGTGCCTGCTGTCACTGGCCCCGAGCATGACGTAGGGCGTGACAATAGTGCCGGGGTAGGTAAATTCCACCGTGTTGCGCAGCAGATCCCAGGCCGGTCCGCTCGTGGGTGAGACCGACGACGGTTCCGACGCCTGATGGGCTTCCAGCTTCACCTTCGGATCGTTCACCGTGCGGCGAACGTGCTCGACGGCATCCGCGACAGATGATCCGACCGCCACGCGGATGTTCACTGTGGCCACAGCGCGCTCGGCCAGCGCGTTCGCGGCCTGGCTGCCCGACAGCTGGGTGACCGCCTGGGTGGTGCGCACGATCGCGCTGGTCTCGTCACCGAGCCTCCGGAACAGCCAGAGAAGCAGGCCGCGAGTCAGCCAGAGATTGGTGAATGCGAACCGCAGCGGCTGCCTGGCGCGTGCCCCCAGCGTCCTGATCATCTCCACGTTGGTGGCGGTGAACCCCGCCTTGAACGGCCGGGCATTCAACGCCACGATGGCCTTGGCAAGGCGGGCTGTCGCCGTCAGCCGTGGGGGAGTGGAGGCGTGCCCGCCCTCCTGGTCGACCGTCATGGTCAGGGTCATAATGCCCTTCTCGGCCACTCCGATGACCGCGATCGGGTCGTCCACCCCTGGAAAGATGCCCTCGACCACCGCGCCGCCCTCGTCGAGAACGAAAGCCGGGGTGATCTGGCGCGCCTCGAGAGCATTCACGACGGCCTGCGCCCCGTCACCGGCTGTCTCCTCGTTGTGGCCGAAACTCAGGTACAGGTCGTGCTCGGGAGTGAACCCCTCGTTGAGCAAAGCTTCGACAGCCTCAAGGATGACCACGAGGGAGCCCTTGTCATCGAGGGTGCCACGCCCCCAGACCACCGGTATGCCGTTGTCATCATCGACCAGCTCACCGGAGAACGGCGGATGCATCCACCCTTCGTCGGTCGCCGGCACCACGTCGTAATGCGCCATCAGCACTGACGCGGCGGACGCGGTGCGCCCCGGCCAGCGGTAGAGCATCGAGTATCCACCGACCAATTCGCGTTCGAGGTGCTCATGGACGAGCGGGTACAGCGCAGGCAGGGCGCTGATGAACCGGGTGAACTGGGCCCAGTCGGTCTGGCTTTCATCCAGCTGTGAGACGGTCGGGATGCTGACGAGTTCCTGGAGGCGGGCGATCGCCGGAGAATCTGCCGTGGCTGGGTTCGCGGTCACCACCCGACTCTAGGGGAAGGTCCAGCGCGCCACTCAGCGACCGGCCGTCGCCGCTCGGTGCCCTAGCCTTGGGGAGTGCCCAACGCTGCGATGCCGAACTTCACCCGCCCCGCCCTGGCGCCAGGTATCCTCGCCGCCCTGGTACTGTTCGGCGGCCTGGCCCTGCTGGACTCTGACGGGTACCTTTTCATCCGTTTCGCGGTGTGCATCCTCACCGTAATCGTCGCGGTGTTCGCGTGGCAGGCGGCAGCCTGGTGGTGGCTGATCGGGCTGGTGCCGCTCGCCATCATCTGGAACCCCGCCTGGGTGGTCGAGCTGAGCGGCCAGGGCTGGGTGGCACTGCAGTTCGTGGCGGCGCTGCTACTCATCGCATCCGGAGTGTTCATCAAGGTGCCGCGCAGAGAAACCTGACGCACGCGCAAAGGTTGCTGGGAGACGGATGCCCGGCCGATGGTGCCGCGCTACCGTGTGCAGCATGACATCGCCGTCAAAATCGCTGTGGCGCGACCACGCTGAGGCCACCCCCGGATACCGTCGACCGTTGGTGGTCGCCGACAGCTTCGAGCCGGGTCGCCGGTTCGACATCGTTGTCGCCGGTGCGGGCCTGACCGGACTGACCACCGCGCTGCTGTTCGCGCGCGCCGGGATGTCCGTCGCCGTGATCGAGGCGCGGCAGGTCGGGGCGGCCACCACTGGCAACACCACGGCCAAAGTCAGCCTTCTGCAGGGTACCCAGGCGAGCGGCATCCTGCGTCACCAGAGCCTTCGGGTGGGCCGGGCCTATCTCGAGTCGAACCGCGAAGGCATGGAATGGCTCCTCCGGTACTGCCGGGACAACGGCATCCCGGTGCAGCGGCGCGACGCCTACAGCTATGCGGGAACGCCCGGCGGAACCAAATTGGTCGAACGGGAGGCGCGGGCCGCTCGCCGGCTGGGACTGGACGCCATCATGACGACAGCTGATGAACTGCCCTATCCAAGCTATGGCGCAGTTCGGCTCGCCGACCAGGCCCAGATCAACCCGATGGACGTGCTTGCCCGGCTGGCGACGGATGTTCAGGAGCACGGCGGCGTCATCTATGAGCGCACCGCGCTGACGGGTGCCCACGCCGGGAAGCTGACCACCACTGTCACCACCGCCAGGGGAAGGCTGCTCGCCAGCCAACTCATCCTCGCCACCGGCGTACCGGTGCTCGATCGCGGGCTCTACTTCGCCAAGGTGGTTCCCCGGCGTTCGTACGCCCTGGCGTTCACCGTCCCTGGTCCGATCCCGGAAGGCATGTACATCTCGGTGGATTCGCCCACCCGGTCGCTGCGCACTGCACCGCTCGAGAGCGGCCGGCGGCTGCTGGTCGGCGGTAACGGCCACATCGTCGGGCGGTCGGACTCGACACAGGCCCGGATCGACGATCTGCACGCGTGGACCCAGGAGAATTTCCCCGGCGCCGAACGCACCCACGCCTGGTCGGCGCAGGACTACGAACCGGTGGGTCGCATTCCGTACGTGGGCTGGCTTCCCCGTGGGGGCGGCCGCATCTTCCTGGCTACCGGTTACGACAAATGGGGAATGTGCAATTCGGTGGCAGCCGGACTCACCCTGTCGGCAGACATCCTCGGCGGCCACCTCCCCTGGGCGCGCACCCTGCACCATCGCGTGACCAGCGTGGCGGATGTGGGGTCACTCCTCGGCGCGAACGCGTCGGTCGCCGTGCACCTGGCGCGCGGCTATGCGAAGGCGTTGACCTCTCAGGCACCTTCGGCGCTGCCGGAGGCCGCCGGTGCGGTCACGCACGAAGGCCTCCGTCCGGTGGGCCTCTGCCGGGTGGACGGCGATCTGCATAAGGTTTCGGCAATTTGTCCGCATCTGGGCGGAGTGCTGTCCTGGAACGACGCGGAACGCAGCTGGGACTGCCCGCTGCACGGTTCCCGGTTCACCGCCACCGGCTCCAGGCTGGAGGGCCCGGCGCTGCGTGACCTGAGGAGTCCGGCCTAGCCACGCCGACGTAGTCAAGCGAAACCGGCGCGGATGCCCTAAACTGGGTGAGCGCTGACGATTCCGATCACCGTCTCGACCGTATTCACACGATGCTCGAGCCTGGAGTCGCCGCCCATCGGCAGGTCGCTGATCTAGTTGCGTAGCGGCAGGCCGATCGAGCGCATCCACGCGATGCGGCGTTGTCATTGCCAGGGGGCACTGACACCACTTGATTCAGGAGGATCATGGCCCGCTCCGGCCAGTCACAAGGCAATGCCTCGTCAGGCAAGACGGCACAGCGCCGTTCCATCTCACGGAAGGCATCGAACCGTCGCTCCCGACCGGGAGACGACGTCGGGCTCATCCCGGTGCTCGCTCGCGCCGTTCGCGAGATCGAGGGCGCGGCAGAGCGTGGCAAGGTCGGCCCGTCGAACCGCACGAAGTTCCAGGTCATCGCGTTGCTCATGCGTGAGGAGCGCGCGAATGCCAAGGGCGACGCGTCGCTGACCGACGCCGAGCGCGCGGAGACCCTCAAGCGCCTCGACGGCGTGGCCACCATCCTGGCGAAGACAGCAGCGCGAGACACCACCCTGATCGCCCTGCTGGGCGAAGGCGCCCCCGTCACCGACGCCGCACGGAAGCTTCGCCGCGACATGCTGATGGCATCCGGTGCCGAGCTCAGCCCCGACGAATTGATCATCGCCACCGAGGCCCCGGAACTGTCCGCCAGCGTAGAGAAGCAGGTGGTGCCGCAGTCGGTGATCTCCCGCCAGCTGAGCAACCCCTTTCTCGCCCCCGACTTCAGCCAGCCGGTCAAGCAGGAGCCCGTTGCCAGGAGGCTGGCAAACTGGGAACTGCTCGAACCGCTGTTCCGTGCATTCGAGTACGGCTCGGGCGGGAACGTCGCCAGTATGGAACTGCCTGAGCCCTCGGAGGCAGACCGTTCTGTTCCCGACGACCTGACGCTGTTCGACCACCAGGCCGCGTTCGTGGCCAGCGCTCGGGATGGTCACCGCACCTATCTCCTGGCCGATGAGCCGGGGCTGGGCAAGACCGCCCAGGCGTTGCTCTCCGCTTCGGTGACCAACTCGTATCCGCTCCTGGTCGTCGTACCCAACGTCGTCAAGATGAACTGGGCCCGCGAGGTCGAGTTGTGGACTCCCAACAAGTCCGCGAGCGTGATCCACGGCTCAGGAGAAGACCTCGACGCATACGCCGACGTCGTCATCGTCAACTATGACGTCCTCGACAGGCACGTCGGCTGGCTGAAGACCCTGGGGTTCAAGGGAATGGTGGTCGACGAGGCCCACTTCATCAAGAACCGCGAGTCGCAGCGGTCCAGGCACGTGCTGTCACTGGCCGAGAGCATCCGCAAGTCGCATCGCAACGCCCTGATGATTGCGCTGACCGGAACGCCGCTGATCAACACGATTGAAGATTTCCGGGCGATCTGGCAGTTCCTCGGCTGGATCGACGGCGAGAAGCCGACCGCGACCCTCATGGAGGCGCTTGAGGAGAGCGGACTGACGCCGGCAGATTTCGGATTCTTCGCAGAAGCCCGCCAAACCGTGATCGACCTGGGAATCGTTCGGCGCAAGAAGCTGGACGTCGCCGCCAACCTGCCGGCCAAGCGCATTGCCGACATGCCGGTTGAGCTCGATGACGATCTCGGGCGCAGCATTCGTCAGTCCGAACAGGAACTGGGCCAACGGCTGCTCTCGCGGTACAACGCACTGCTCAAGACGTCGGCCGATCTCAGCCGCGGGTCCGATGACTCCAGCCGTCGTCCTGAGCTGATGCGCATGGTGGCCCGTGCCGAGTTGGAGGAGTCGAAGGCATCGAAGACCGGAGAGAACGTCTTCACCATGGTCCGCAAGATCGGACAGGCCAAGGCGGTCCTCGCCGCGGATTACACGGCACAGCTGGCCCGCTCGGTCGGCAAGGTCGTCTTCTTCGCCAAGCACATCGACGTGATGGACACGGCAGAGGAGACTCTGGCGCGACGCGGGCTGAAGACGGTGTCGATCCGGGGAGACCAGACTGCCGCATTCCGCCAGGCGCAGGTCGACGCGTTCAACAACGATCCAGAGGTTTCGGTTGTCGTTGCATCGCTGACGGCTGCCGGAGTCGGGCTCAACCTTCAGGCAGCCTCCAACGTCGTGCTGGGCGAGCTCAGCTGGACATCAGCAGAGCAGACCCAGGCCATCGACAGGGTGCACCGCATCGGCCAGGCCGAACCGGTGACGGCCTGGCGCATCATCGCCGCGCAGACCATCGACGCCAAGATCGCCGAGCTGATCGACAGCAAGGCAGGCTTGGCGGCACGAGCACTGGACGGCTCAGACGAAGAACTCGTTGACGCATCGAGCGTGCAGCTGGATGCGCTCGTCGGCCTGCTCGAGCAGGCGATGGACGCGGCGGAGTAGCGCCAGTTCACAGGCTCGTCCTTGTCCCCCTTTTGACTGACCCACGTTTTGGGGGCAGATTGTCTGGGGCGGGCGGGGCTAATGTGACTAACACGCAACACGGGGGCAGCTGGGTGGCGGTGGCTAGGCGAAAGCTGGTCGCGGAGTACGGGGGTATATCCGCAGGCTGGCGTTCACCGCTTTCGGCCCCGCCACCCAGGCGTATTTAACGGCCGGTTTCGGCCGGCGGCTGCGGTCAGGACTGGATCGGGATACTCGACGTGTCGTCGTAGCGGATCTCGCGCCGGGGTATGAACGTGGCGATGAGGGCCCCGATCAGTGCGACTCCTGCCGCGACCATGAAGGTCATCCGGAATGCCTCCTGAGTCGGCACCGTGGCCCCTCCCACCAGCTGGACCTGGGTGGACAGGATGATCCCGACGATGGTCGCCGCTGCGGTGGAGCCCAGCGTGCGCATTACCGAGTTGAGGCCGTTGGCGGCAGCCGTCTCCGATGGGGGGACGGAATGCATGATGAGCGTTGGCATGGCGGCGTAGGCGAATCCGGTTCCGAACCCGACCAGCGTCGACAGCAGGATGACGTGCCACAGTTCGGTCATCAGCCACGATCCGATCGCGAAGCTCGCGGTCAGGATGATCCCGCCGAGGATCAGGCTGGTACGTGGTCCACGCGCTTGTGACAATCGTGCCGCAGTGCCGGAGATGAAGAACATGACCAGGCCGCTCGGCATCAGGCACAGGCTGGCGATGAGCAGGCTTTGTCCGAGCCCCACGCCCGTGGACACTGGGGCCTCCAGAAGGATCGGCAGGGAGGCTGCCGTGACGAAGAACGCGAATCCGACGGAGATCGATGCCAGGTTGGTCAGCAGCACGGGGCGGCGGGTGGCGATTCTCAGGTCGACGAGCGCATCCACGGTTCGGAGTTCGTAGAAGGTCCAGGCGATGAAGGTGATCACGCCGCCTGCGAGCAATCCGAGAGTAAGCGGACTCGTCCAGCCCCACTCGTTGCCCTTCGAGATCGAGAGCAGGATGGCGACGAGCCCCACCCCGAAACCGACGGCGCCGACGTAGTCGAAGGTGCCACCCGTGCGCAGGGTGCTGACCGGGATGACGGCCAGAACCGCGACGAAAGCGAGCGCGCTCAGCAGCGTGGCCAGCCAGAACAGGTAGTGGTAGTCCAGGTTCTCGGCGATGATGGCGGCGATCGGCAGGCCGATCGCCCCTCCAATCCCCAAGGTCGCACTGACCAGCGCGATTGCCGCTCCGAGTCGTTTGGGGTGGAGGATGTCACGCAAAACGCTGATGCCGAGAGCGATGACTCCCAGGCCGACCCCCTGCAGCGAGCGGCCGACGACCATCGGGATCAGCGTGGTGGAGAGCGCGGCGATCACTGAACCGGCGGTCAGGATCAGCAACAGGGTGAGGATAAGGCGGCGCTTGCCGAACATGTCGCCGAGTCGCCCTGCTATCGGCGTCGCGATCGCGGCAGCCAGGAGCGTGGATGTCAGTACCCAGGAGGCATCAGCCGCACTGGTGTCGAGGAGCTCGGGAAGGTGCGGGTAGATCGGGGTGACGAGCGTCTGCATGAACGCGGCGATGAGCCCGGTGCCGGCGAGAGTGGCGACCATGAGGCCATCGCTGGGCCGCCTGGTCAGCCTGCGGCGTTCCCGGTCGCTCAGCCAGGCATCGGATTCGTCACTCACTATTCCCACATTAGCCGGACGTGAGAATGGCCACCCTCTCGGGTGGCCATTCTCCAGAAGGTGACGCCTGGCGGTCAGCCGCCGACGACTTCTCCCTCGACTACGTCGCTCGGCGCCTCATCCGTGCTCTCCGGGGTCGGCGTCGACTCGGTCGCGTTCTCCCACACCATGCCGTAGACACGCCAGTCGATCCAGCCGTTGGCGCGCTGCAGCCGAACCACGATGCCGACCTCTTCGCCGGTGGATGCGAGGACGCCGGTGCAGTTGAACGTTCCACCGATCTGAACCGGCGGGGTGGCTGGGCAATCGACCGCGAGCTCGCGACCGGCGATCGCTGAATCGGCCTCGATCGACTCCTCGACCTCGGCGCTGAACACCGCAGGCATGGCGGAGATCAGGATGCCGGGAACGGCGATGATGGATGCGACCTGCAGCAGGCTGAGCGAGGCCCAGACCAGCAGCGGGGTGAGGCCCTTGCCGTGCTCGCGGCTGGCGGCGATGGCGCGTGCGACCAGGTATGCCGGAGACGTGAGAATCGACCAGGCCCAGTGCGCAGGGTGCTGGTGGCCGGCGCGCACCAGCTGGCGGTAGTCGGCGATAGCGAGCGGGATGGACGCAATGTACGGCCCGGCGGCGATGGCGATCAGGAATGGGAGCGCGGCGGCGACGTTGACGGCCGAGACGACCAGCAGGATGCCCACCAGCTGGATCAGCGGAATCATTGCGATGATCCACACGAACGGCGTGTAGGCGAGGGGGGCGTGGACTCCGATGCGCGACTGTGCGTAGCCGAACTGGCCCGGCCCGGTGCCCTCGGCGCCGATACGGCCACCCTGCGGCGCGAACTGGTTCGCCGGCTGTGGCTTCCCGTACCCCGCGGAAGCTGCCTGGTCGGCGAAGAGGGGCCGGTCGAACTCAGCTTCGGTGAACGATCCTGGTGCGCCGAACGGCGCCTGTTCCGGGTACCCGGACCCAGTGGCCCGGGTGTTGTCACGCGGTGCAGCCGGTTCGGTGAGGAATTCGGCGAACGGATCGGCCTCCGGCGCGCGGTACTGCTGCTGCTCACGCAACTGCTGTTCCTGGCGTTCCTGTTCCTGACGTTGCTGCTCGGCGCTCGGTGAGGCGTCGGGGAAGTCCGGCGCCGGCTGGCTCCGCTCGATGTTCTGTGCCTTGGGCGGTTCAAGCTGTCGCAGCGTGGGCGCGAGGTCTGCCGGGTTGCCGGTCTGTGTTCGGCCGGCATCCTGCTGGCGTTGTTCTCGCTGTGACCTGCGGGAGGGGAGGTCATCATCCGCGTAGGCGAGCCCAGGCCCGTCCTGCATGATCAGCGGGGTACGTGCGGCAGACGTGAATTCGGTCCAGGCATAGTTGTCCCACCAGCGAAGCTGCGGCAGTCCCATCGGATCCGGGTACCAGCCAGCGGGCACCGTCACAATGTCGTCGTCTAGCAAGGCTCGACCTCTCGTCCCGGCGACCCTCCTCTCCTGGAGGGCCGCTCACAATCCATCCCCACGTGGAATGCCGCGCAGCACTTTTCACTCTCGGTGAGAAAAACGAGAGGAATACAACTGCAACTATCGAATAGTAGCGGCTGGCGGGTAGTTTGCGGCAGGAATATATACCCCCGGTCCGGGTGACCCCCCGCACGCGGGGTGCTGCGCCACATCGGTGCCTGACCCGGTATTCACGGCATTCGGTCATGGTGCCCGTCGCCGGTCATCGCCCGGGCGAGTTCGCTCCGCCTCGCTCCGCCGCTTTGGCGATCCTGGCCCGGCCCTACCCGCCATGAGCGGGCTTCGTGGTGTTTTTCCGCCATCTTGCGTGATTTCACGCAGATTCTCGTCGCGCGAGCCCGGATTCGCCGCGAGTCTGCTGCGTTCGCCCGCCTTGCGGGTTGGTAGGCTGGTGGGGTCATTTACCCAACACCCTCAGAGGCGACGGAGCCAATCAACGTGAACATAAGCGAGCCCTTCTCGGAGTCGGAGCCGGTCAGAGGCCTCCCCACAACTGGGGGAGGGCCGACGAGGACTGAGCGGGACTCCCTGGGATCGATGGAGATCCCGCGGGAAGCTCTCTGGGGTATCCACACTGCGCGCGCGTTGCAGAACTTCCCGGTCACGCGCCGGCCGATCTCGGTCTACACCGACCTGATCGTCGCCCTCGCCCAGGTGAAGCAGGCGGCCGCGCGTGCCAACAAGGAGATCGGTGTGCTTGACGCCGAGAAAGCCGACCTCATCGACCAGGTCTGCACCGAGATCATTGCAGGCAAACACCACGACCAGTTCCTGGTCGGCGTGATCCAGGGCGGCGCCGGCACCTCGACCAATATGAACGCAAATGAGGTCATCGCCAATCGCGCCCTCGAACTCATGGGCAAGGAGCACGGCGACTACCAGAGCCTCCACCCCATCGACGACGTGAACCGAAGCCAAAGCACCAACGACGTCTACCCGACGTCCATCAAGCTGTCGATGATCCTCGGTATCCAGCGCCTGCTGAAGGAGCACGCTCTGCTCGCCGGTGCGTTCGCCGTCAAGGGGACTGAGTTCGCCGACATCCTCAAAGTCGGGCGCACCCAGATGCAGGACGCCGTGCCGATGACGCTGGGCCAGGAATTTACCGGGTTCTCGCACACGCTGAACGAGGACTATGACCGGTTGACCGAAGTCATGCCGCTGCTCAGCGAGATCAACATGGGCGCCACGGCGATCGGCACCGGAATCACGACCGACCCCCGCTATGCGGATGTCGTCTGCCGCCACCTGGCCGAGGTGAGCGGCGTCAAGACGGTCACCGCGATGGACCTAATCGAAGCCACCTCGGACGCCGGCGTGTTCATGACGGTGAGCAGCAACCTCAAGCGCGCTGCTGTCAAACTCTCCAAGATCTGCAACGATCTCAGGCTGCTGAGCTCGGGCCCGCAGGCCGGGTTTGGCGAGATCAACCTTCCGGCCCAGCAGGCAGGCTCGTCGATCATGCCAGGGAAGGTCAACCCGGTCATCCCCGAGGTCGTCAACCAGGTCGCCTTCAGCATCATCGGTGCGGATGCGACTGTGACAGCTGCTGCGGAAGCCGGCCAGCTGCAGCTGAACGCTTTCGAGCCAGTGATCGCCCACAGCATCCTGCAATCGCTTGCCTGGCTGACCAACGGGTGCTACACCCTGCGGGTCAACTGCATCGACGGCATCACCCCGAACGTGAAGCGGCTCGCGGCCCAGGTCGAGTCCTCTGTCGGCGTCGTCACAGCGCTCACCCCGTACATCGGCTACACCGCCTCAGCCACGCTGGCACACACGGCTCTCACGACCAACGCGTCGATCGCCGAGCTAGTAGTGGAGAACGGGCTCATGACGGAAGAGGACGTCAAGCGGGTTCTGCGGCCGGAGCGACTCAGCGGACTGGCACCGATGACCGGCGTCATCGACGTGATCAAGGGCGCTGTTCCGGAGGAATAGCGAGTGCTGAGTGTACTATTGGCCAGGCTCACGATCTCGCCCTTCGCGCGTTGGTGGTGAAGGCTCTCAGTTTCCTCGCGGGCGTAGGCCGGGTTTCGCCGACTTCTTCCGGTCATGCCCGGGTGGTACGCCGGTATCCTCAGTGACATGAGTGATGAGCAGCCTTCCCGAGTCGTGATCGTCGGCAGCGCCAACATGGACGTGGTCTTCTCGGTCGAGCGGATGCCCGCCCCAGGCGAGACCCTCCTGTCCGGTGATGCGGCGCGCCACCCCGGCGGCAAGGGGCTCAACCAAGCGGTGGCCGCAGCACGCGCGGGAGTGCCCACCGCTTTCATCGGGGCGCTCGGCACCGACCCTTTCGGGGACTCGCTGGCCGATGCGATGGACGCTGCCGGAGTTTCCAGGGATCTCGTCCGCCGCACAGTCCAGGACACCGGCCAGGCGTTCATCCTGGTCGACCAGGATGGCGAGAACATGATCGTCGTGGCATCCGGAGCCAACGCGACCATGAGCCGGCTGACGGAGTCGGAGAAAGACGCCATCGCGGGCGCCGACGTCCTCCTCATGCAGCTCGAGCTGACTGCCGCTGTGGTTTTGGAAGCGGCAACTGTCGCTCGGGCCGCCGAGCGGGCGATCATGCTCAACGCCGCGCCGGCCGCACCGCTCGGAGACGCCCTGCTCGCCCTGCTCGATTACTTGATCGTCAATGAGCATGAGGCCTGCCTGCTCGGCGGCAGCGACGACCTCTCCGTCGCCTCCCGCACGCTCGCTGCCACGGTGGACCGGCTCATCGTCACTCTGGGGGCCGAGGGGTCGGACGTGTACGAGTCCGGCGAGCTGGTGGGGACGGTGGCGCCGCCGAAGGTCACCGCGGTGGACACCACCGGCGCAGGCGACACGTTCTGCGGAGCACTCGCCGCGGCGGTTGCCGAGGGCCTGCCGCTCCTGGACGCCGTCCGTTTCGCCACGGCCGCATCCGCCCTGTCAGTGGAGAGCGTCGGCGCAGTGTCGTCCATCCCGTCTCGACCGAGAATCGAGAGCAAGCTGGGGGAGAGCTGGTGAGCCTTGCGTGGGAGGTCGCGCTGTGGCTGATTGTGCTGTGGCTCGGCGGGCTGCTGTTCCAGATCGCTGATCTGGGTACTGCCTGGTTCGACCTGAGGAACGCGAGAACCAGCACCGGGCAACTGGCGCGCAGACGTGCCCACGAACTGTTCTGGGTCGCTCCGTGCGCCGCGCTGCTGGCACTGGTGCTGGCCTTCGGAATCGACCTGGCCGCCAGCCTTGTCTTCGACCGCGAGGTGCTGGTGGTCGTCGGCATCCTGCTCGCGCTGGCCGTGATCGTGCTGGTGGTCTCGGCGACTGTCGTGGCGATTGTGGCGCTCCTGACCCGTGACATCCAGTCTTACGCCCTGCTCAGGTTCACCATCGGGGATGCGCAGTCCAGAAAACTCACCAAGGCGGATGTCGAGGGCTGGCGCCAGGAGCTGGGGGCAATCGATGAGAGGGAAGCGGTGCGGCACGAACGGATCGCGCGCCTGCTCAGGTTCATCCCGATTGTACTGGCGGTGGGGGCGCTCGCGGCCGTCTGGGTTGCCGTCATCGACGGATTGCGCTCGCCGGATGCCGGCTGGGGCGCGGTGGTCGTCGGCATTGCCGCCGCCCTCATCCCGGTGGCGAGCATCCTTCTTGCCATCCGGAGTGCTCGGATCTCGCTCCGCGCGCGGGCGTCGTGGTCGCTGGTCAACGGCAAACAGCGGGCCGAACTGGTGAAGACCCTGGACGAGCTGGAGCGCCGGACGAGCCGGGGCGTCGCCGGCCTGAGCGACCGGGTCAACCGCGCCCTGCAGATTCTTCGGGAGCAGCAGCTGTAACCGGCCCCGAGCGCCGCATGTGCTGAGGGCGATTCCAGATGCCGCAAATCGTCAGGCGGGCTCCGCTAAACTAACGTGCTGGAATTTTCTGAGGGCGGTGCGGTATCGACAGCGATCTTGAGCGCGAACAGCGTTACGTGAGACGGCTCTACGCCCGGTTGGGGCAGCTGCAGGGCGAAGCCCAGCGGCAACTGGAAGCCGTCCGGGGACTCCAGGTGGGCGGTCACCACCAGGCCAGAAGCGAACGGGACACCTTCGCCCGCATGTATGAAGACCGTATCGTCCAGCTGCGCGAGGTGACCGAGCGCCTCGCCTTCGGACGGATCGAACTGCACGCGGGCGATGATGACGACGATGGCGGCGGCGAAAGCGGGAGGCACCGCTACATCGGCCGCATCGGGTTGCGCGACGAGGACCAGCGAGCCATTCTGCTCGACTGGCGGGTCCCGCAGGCAAGCGCCTTCTACCAGGCGACCGCGGCGACTCCGCTCGGCATCCGGGCCAGGCGCCATCTCATCTCCCAGGGCAAGGAGATCGTGCGGATCGAGGACGAGATCTTCGACCCGAGCCTGCTCGACGGCGACGGAGGGGAGCACCTGCAGGGCGAATCCGCGCTCCTGGCGGCACTGAGCGCTCAGCGCACCGGCCGGATGTCCGACATTGTGGCGACCATCCAGGCCGAACAGGACCGCATCATCCGCTCAGAGCTCAAAGGGATCCTGGTCGTGCAGGGTGGGCCAGGTACCGGCAAGACCGCGGTCGCACTGCACCGCGCCGCCTACCTGCTCTATTCCCACCGGGAGCGGCTGCGGAACTCAGGCGTGCTCATCGTCGGTCCATCACGCTCATTCCTCAACTACATCGAGGCGGTCCTGCCGTCCCTCGGCGAGACCGGCGTCGTGCTGGCCAGCGTCGGCCAGCTTTTCCCCGGAGTTGACGCCACTGAGCAGGACGCCCCGGAGCTCTCGCTGATCAAGGGGCGCACCGCCATGGCCGACCTGATCGCCAGGGCGGTGCGCTCCCGGCAGCGCATTCCCACGGCACCGCAGTCACTCGAGGTCAGTGGTGACACTGTGGTGCTTGAGCCGCGGACGATCGAGAACGCCATCGCCAAGGCGCGGGAGACGCACAAGCCGCACAATGAGGCGCGGGTCACCTTCGTGAAGAGCGCACTGAACCAGCTCACCAGGCAATGGGCGGACCAGCTGAGGGCCCAGGGGAACTCGATCGACGAGAGCGACCACCCGATGCTGCGCGAAGACCTGCGCACCTCGCATGACGTGCGCGTGGCCCTGAACACGGCCTGGCTGCCGCTCACGCCACAGAAACTACTGCACGACCTGTACGCGAGGCCGCACTGGCTGGCCGAGCTGACCCCGCGCTGGAGCGACGAGCAACGGGGACTGCTGCGTCGCGACCGCGGGGCGCCATTCACGATCGACGACGTGCCACTGCTCGATGAAGCCGCTGAACATCTGGGCGAATACGACGTGGTGAATGCTGCCCACAAGCGCGAAGAGAAGCAGCAGCGCAAGCGGGACATCGAGAACGCCGAAGCGGCCATCGCCAATATGCAGGTCGGCGGGCTGGTCGATGCCAAAGACCTGGCCGCGAATTTCGCGGAGTCGGGCATTACCGCGACGACCTCCGAACGGGCGTCGAGCGATCGCAGCTGGACCTACGGGCACATCGTGGTCGACGAGGCGCAGGAACTCTCGCCGATGCAATGGCGGGTTCTGTTGCGCCGGAGCCCGCTGCGGTCGTTCACCATCGTCGGGGATATCGCCCAGGCCGCCGCGGCATCCGCCGCCCCCAGCTGGGAGAAGGCGCTGCGTCCTCTGCTCGGCCGGTCGCCTGAAGCCGACCGGTGGCGGCTGGAGGAACTGACGGTGAACTACCGCACCCCGACCCAGATCGCTGCCAGGGCAGAGCAGTGGGCGATCGCCCACGGTCTCCCGGTGACGCCATCGCGGTCGGTGAGGGAGAGCGAGTGGCCGATCGTCCAGGCGGCCGATGTTCTGGAGGCCGTGCGCGACGACCGAAGGCAGGACGCGACCGGGAACCTGGCCGTGATCACTCCGAAGAACCAGGTCGAAGCCACGCACGATCGCCTGCGAGCAGAGTTCGGCGGGGAGGTCGCGCTCGGCTCCGACAGCTTGATGACGCCGATCACGGTGCTGAACCCGCAGGAGGCGAAGGGCCTCGAATTCGACTCGGTGGTCATTGCCGACCCGACCGGCATCGTGCAGGAGAGCACCCGAGGTGCTGCCGCCCTCTACGTGTCGATGACCAGGCCGACCCAGCGGCTCACCCTGATCGGTGAGCTGCCTGAAGCGCAGCTCAGCTAAAACCAGGTGCGGGCGAAGCTGACCAGCACCCAGGCGAACACGACAACGACCCCGATGCCGGCGAACGTGCTGCCCTTCTTGAGCCGCTGACCGCGGGGTGCCACCCGGTTGACAGCGTTGTCCCCGATCCGCTCATCCGCATACCGGTCGCTCTGGCGCAGCGCCTTGGCTCCGACAGTGTCGATGATGCGGAACATGCGCTGCACGGCCTTCGCCTCATCGAGGGCGAACTGCTGCACCGAGTAGACGAACATCCAGTCATCGACGATCTCGACGTCGAACGCGGCGCTCTCATCGATGAGCAGCGCCATCAGGTCCGGGGTGAAGACGTACAGTGCGTCGCGCTCATACTCGCGCGGACAGTACAGCGTGAAGTACTTGTCGAAGTCTCCTTCGAGCGAAAGCTTCTGGTTGCGTCGAAAGGTGGTTGGCAATGTGGTGCCGCCGAAGAGGCCGTTGTTTCCCCGGGCGTCCAGCAGCATATGCGGCAGCTTCCGCTCCAGGCGCAGGGCGAGGTAACCCCAGGTGTGGGATATCTTCTCCTTGCCAGAGCCTGTCGTGTAGCTGTAATTCCCGATCTCGAACTGCGGCTTGGTCCGGGATTGGTAATTGTCCGAGGTCTGCCGAGCGTCACCGTGGGAGAAGATGAGGCCGGGGTAGCCCGGGTTCTTCGTGCCGGTGGAGTACATCAGCTGGTTCACGGACGCGAACCTGGTGCGGCGGAGGAGGCTCTCCCAGCGGCCAGAGGCCTGCCGGAAGTACCGGTATGCCACGGAGCCGCCGATGGCCAGGATGAGCAGCGCCCAGACCAGGAGCGGCATCGAAGAGGGTCCAGCCACGCTGAACGACGCGAACACGAATGGCAGCGCGGTCGCGAACACGCCGATCAAGGCGACAGCGATCACGACACCGACGGCGACGGCGAGAATGGTGACCGCCGAAGGGGAACGCGCCCAGGGCTGCCCGGTCGCACGTGACGCCTGTCTGAATCGCGCAACCTCCTCACGGGTGACCGGCGCGATGAGGGGCAGGTAGTCAACACTCACCCGCCCATTCTGTCGTAGTGGCATCCGGCCCAGCGTGAGATGCTGGAAAGGTGAAGCCGCCCCGCCCCACACCGTCACCCGGTGAGCCCCTGCTGAGCGATGAACTCCTCGGCCGCATCAACGCCCGGGCCCCGGGCTACGACCGGGACAACGCCTTTCCGCACGCCGACCTGGCGGAGCTGGCGGAAGCCGGCTACCTGGCGGCGATGGTGCCGGCAGAATTCGGCGGCGCCGGCCTCAGCCTCCTCGACATGACGCGGGAGCAGGCGCGCCTGGCCGCCGCGGCCCCGGCGACGGCGCTCGCAGTCAATATGCACCTGATCTGGACCGGCATCGCCAGGACGCTTCGCGACCGCGGGGACGACAGCCTCGAGTACGTGCTCGTCGAAGCGGCGGCAGGCGAGGTCTTCGGTTTCGGCATCAGCGAACCGGGCAACGACCTGGTGCTGTTCGACAGCGCGACGGATGCCAGGCGGCAGCCGGACGGCGGTTACGCCTTCACCGGCACCAAGATCTTCACCAGCCTGTCGCCGGTGTGGACCCGGCTGGGAGTCTTCGGCCTCGACTCCGCGGATGCCGGGCATCCGCAGCTGGTCCACGCTTTCCTCGACCGCGAGTCGCCGGGAATCACGGTCCTCGACGACTGGGATACCGTGGGGATGAGGGCCACCCAGAGCAACACCACCCGCCTCGACGGCGCCATTGCCGCCCCGGACCGGGTGTTCGGGTTCCGCGACCCTGGTCCGAGCGCGCACCCGCTGGTCTTCGCCATCTTCGCCAACTTCGAGATCCTGCTGTCATCCGTCTACGTCGGAATCGCCGAGCGTGCCCTCAGCCTCGCCGTCGACAACGCCTCCGGCCGGCTGTCGCGGAAGACCGGTCTCGCCGGGTCCCAGAATCCGGACACCCGCTGGAAGATTGCCGATGCGGCGATCGTCGTCGATGGGCTCGTGCCGCAGTTGGAGGCCATCGCCAGCGACGTCGATGAGCTGGTCGACCACGGACCGCAGTGGTTCCGCAAGCTGGCCGGGCTCAAGCTGAGGGCGACCGAGAGCGCGCGATTCGTCGTCAACCAGGCTATTCGGGTGTCTGGCGGCTCCAGCTATTTCGCGGCCAACGAACTGGGCCGGCTCTACCGGGATGTGCTGGCGGGCGGATTCCACCCGAGCAACGAGGATTCTGTTCACAACACCGTGGCAACAGCGTTGCTCGGCCCCCTGGAGGAGCGACCATGACGCAATCATTCGCCATCGACGATTCTGCTGTCGTCTGGTCGGCTCCATCCGATGAACTGGGGGCCCGGCCGCTGGTGCTGCTCATGCACGGGCGAGGTTCGCACGAGAACGATCTCGCCGGGCTGATTCCGCTCCTGCCGCAGGAGTTCGGCTACGCCTCGCTGCGGGCGCCGCTGCCATTCGACGGGGGCGGGTACACCTGGTTCGCCGCCGGAGCACCGGGGGCACCACCGGCCGCCAGCGTCGACGCCGCGGTGGCAGCCGTGCTGGAGTGGCTGGACCGGGTGGCGCCGAGCGGTCCGGTCGCGGCCGCGGGGTTCTCGCAGGGTGGTGCCATGGCGACGCACCTCATGCGTCACGCGCCCGAGCGGTTCGTCAGCTACGTCAACCTTGCCGGCTTCATCGTCCCAGGTGAGGCTCCGGCCGATGAACGGTTGTCACAGTTGCGCCCACCGGTGTTCTGGGGGAGGGACGGCGCCGACCCGGTGATCCCGCAATCGGCCATCGACCGCACGAAGCAATGGCTTCCGCTGCGGTCGCGGCTGACCAGCCGCAGCTATCCGGGTATCGGCCACTCGATCTCCCCCGCCGAGGCGAGTGACGTGAGTAGCTTCCTGGTCGAGACCCTGAGGGACTGACAGTCCGGCTGCTGGAACGGGGGAGTCAACAACTCATCGTCCGGTGCGGCACTTGGTGCGGCTCTTCCGGACGACGAGTTGTTCTATATCCAGACTGCGCCCCTCCATCGCGAAAATCAAGACCAGTAGCGAAATGACTTGCCCCGTGGTGGGGCCGGCAGCTGGCGACTGACCTGTACTAGCGTCCGCGCAGTGCGCCGGCTGCCACCAGCCGTGGGGGCAGAATGCGGCTCAGCGCGACGATGACCTTGTACCGGAGGGCCGGTACGGTCACCGCCCTGCCTTTCGCCGCTGCACGCAACGCATCGGCGACCACACGGTCGGGCGTCAGCCAGAGCGCTTTCGGGATGTTGTCGGTCCTGGCCTTCATCCGCTGGTGAAATTCGGTATGAACGAAGCCTGGTGCGACAGCGGTCACGGTGATTCCGTGGCGGCGGTAGTGGATGTTGGCCCAGCGGCTGAAGCTCAGCACCCAGGCTTTCGCCGCGCCGTAGGTTCCACGGGGCGTGTAGCCGGCGACGCTCGCCACATTGATGATGGTGCCGTGGTGCCTCGGAACCATCTGGCCGAGCGCGGTGTGACTGAGCCGCATCGGCACCGCCACGAGCAGGTCGAGGTGGCGCATCTCGTCTTCGATCGGACTCTCGTGGAAGGTGGTGATGAGTCCGAATCCGGCATTGTTGACCAGCAGGTCGACCGGATGCACGGTTTCGGCCAGCCGGGCTTCCACCGCGGCAAGCCCGTCCTTCGTTCCCAGGTCGGCGGGGATCACCTGAACCACGACGCCGAAATCCTTCGACAGCGTAGCTGCAGCAGCCTCCAGCCGATCGCGGTCCCGCGCCACCAGCACCAGGGAACAGTGCCTGGCGGCCAGTTGTCGGGCGAACTCGGCACCGATTCCTGCTGTGGCACCGGTGATGAGGGCAATAGATGTCATGTCCCCACGTTATTCGGGTGGGATGTGCTTCGGCTCCGCCCCTCCGGTACCTGGCTCTACTGTCACCTGCACCTTCTCGACGAGTTCGCGCCAGGGCCCGGCAAGCTTGCGCTCGGGAATCACCGTCTCGTGCGGGGCACACCGCACCCGATACACATAGCGGTCGGGCTCATCCGGTGCGCTGGTGCTGTCCCAGGGGAGGCGATCGATCAGTTCGCGCCACTGCTCTTCGTCGGGCTGTTCCTCGACGTGCACGCTCCAGACCCGGCTGAGCCCGGCGAATCCGCCGCTGCGGGTCACCGTGATGATCATGAGCGCACTCCCACGGTGTCCCAGGCACGCTTGACCGCATTGTGCTCCTCGGATCCGACGCCGAAGCGGACGACAGCCGCATCCATTGTCGCGCGGGAGAATCGGGTGAAGTCGGCGTCTGCCGGCAGGGTGCCCGCCGTGATCGTGTCGTACCAGATGCGGCCGGCCCGTTCCCAGGCGAACCCGCCCAGGGCGTCTGCCACCAGGTAGAAGGCCCGATTCGGAATTCCGGAGTTCAGGTGCACGCCACCGTTGTCATCGGGGGTGACGATGTAGCCGTCCATGTGGCCGGGCTGAGGGTCTCTGCCGAGCACATCGTCGTCGAAGGCGGAGCCCGGGGCCTTGAGCGACCTGATCGCGGAACCCTGAACCTGGTCGGTGAACAGGCCTTCCCCGATCAGCCAGCTCGCGGCATCCGTGGGCTGGTTCGCGGCGTACTGCTCGACGAGCGCGCCGAAGACGTCTGAGACCGATTCGTTCAACGCACCGGACTGCCCCTGGTAGATGAGGTTGGTCGTGTACTGGGTCACCCCGTGGACAAGTTCGTGCCCGATCACGCTGAGTGATGAGGTGAAGCGGGTGAATACCTGCCCGTCGCCGTCCCCGAACACCATCTGCCTGCCATCCCAGAAAGCGTTGTCGTAGGCATCGCCGTAGTGCACGGTGCCGTGCAGGGGCAGGTCGTTGTCGTCAATGGATGCTCGCGAGTAGACGGTGCTCAAGAAACGGTAGGTGTGGCCGAAGCCGTCATACGCCTCATCTGTCGCGGCGTCGCCGGTCGGTGCCTCGCCTTCCTGGCGGACAACACGCCCCGGCAGGGTCTCAAGATGGTCGGCAGTGTGGATCGTGCGCTGCAGGCCTGCGGCGCTGGGCGCGCCTTGTCGATAGGGGGCGACGCCCCGGAAACTCCGGAACGGGATGTCGTGGAGCAGTGCGCGCCGCGCCGCCGCGGCAGCATCGGCAAGTCGAGGTTCGTCCGACGCGGCGATGCGCAACAGGAGGTAAGGGGGAACTATGCGGCACCGCATGCACCGATCCTGTCACGCCGTGCGCGTCTGGTCGAGCGAGACCCTGGGCGAGGCGTTAGAGGCGCTGTTCGAGTGCTGGTTCCCAGCTCATCAGCGCGGTGGCGAGCACGACGGATGCGAGGGAGACGATAAGCGCGTGGCGCCCGTGCTGCACGAACTGCTCCACCGATCCGGGGGCACGGTGGCGGGCGCGGGACAACTTCCAGGCAGTGACTTCGCGATGCCGGGCCATGGTGTCGCCTTTCTGATTCGTCCGTTGCAGATTCGTCAATTAATGGTGCGCGTGGTGCTGGTGTTACTCGTGGTGAACTAAGGTTCAACCTCAACTTGACATTTCCGGCGACGACACGCGGAAGTCCTCCAATGTTTCTGGCGGCGATTGCTGCCATTCGGCAGGCCCGCCAGTAGTGCTAAACTCACAAGGTTGCCGTTCAACGGCCGCGGATAAAGAGAGCTGGCGCATTCGGTGACCAGCACCGCGCAACGAGAGAAAAGGGGATCAATTTATGGCACTCGAACCAGATGTCAAGAAGGCGATCATCGAAAAGTACGCAACCCAACCCGGTGACACCGGATCCCCAGAAGTGCAGGTCGCAATGCTGACCCAGCGCATCACGGATCTCACTGAGCACCTGAAAATGCACAAGCACGACCACCACTCACGTCGTGGCCTGCTTCTGCTGGTTGGCCAGCGTCGCCGTCTGCTCGGCTACCTGTCCGACGTGGACATCAACCGTTACCGCTCGCTCATCGAGCGTCTCGGATTGCGTCGCTAGTACTGAGCTGTTAATCGGTCCGTGAATGGGCGATGACAACGCGAGCTTCTTGGGAATGGGCCGTCACCTTCGGGTGGCGGCCCTTTTCTGTCTACAGCGGATAACGCAGAATCGCCGCGACCGGCGACCCATCGACGAGGTCCTTGTTTCGAACGGCCGTCACCGCGCCACCTGAACGGAGCACACGGGAGGCCACCTCGTCGACGAGAGGGTACGTCTCCGGACCCGGCGCATCCGCTTTGGTGACCACGCCCTGCTCGTCGATCGAGCCTTCGACTGTGGATTCCAAGTCGAAATGGAGGGTGGCTACCGCGGCGGATGTCGCTGCTCGTGCGACATCGTCGAACTTGCTGGTGGCAAGGCCCCGGCGCCGCTTGGTGCCGAAGTCCTCCCGCCACTGGTCGAGCTCCGCCCGGTAGTGCTGCTCCAGGACTGCCTTGGCCCGAGAATCGAGTTCATCCCGGTTGAGGGAGTCCGGGTGCACTTCGACGCCTTCTGCCAGCAGATTCGGATAGCTGTTCACGGTCCGATAACTCGGGCCGAAGTCGGCGGATGCGGCCAGGATGAGCGGGAGCCGGTTGTCCCCGATCCGGTCCAGAACGGCATCCTGGATGATGCGGCAATAACGCTTCTGTTCCAACCGCTGGCCATGTGAACCGGTCGCGCGTCCGCGGTCGGCCTGCCCGTCATTGTTCGCATGCTCAAGCACGGAGTGCAGGTCTGACGGCAGCGACAGGTCCAGCGTGGTCGGCCGGCTCCCGGCGGCAATCCCGTAGAAGCAGACATCGCCTTCCGTCACCGCGAGCACGTAGCCGGCATCCGCCGGCCCGAGCGATCGCAGTAGCGGACCGATGCTGAATCGGTCGCCGACCTTTATCAGTTCTGGCACCCGGTACAGGATGCGGAATGCGTGCAGCCGGTCGGGGGAGATGAGCAGGCCCAGGCCTTCACTCTGGTTCTGCCAGAACTCCGGGTCTGAATCGAGCCCGACGACCTTGTCGAGGACTCTATCGATCACCACTTTGTCCACGCCTTGGCCTTCTAGCCGAGCACCGACCTGCCGTGATGCGTTCTTCAGTGCCAGTCGCATGGCCAGGTTCTCGGTGGGTAGGGGGGATGAGGGCAGGTAGATGCTGACGCTCGCGTTATCCCGGTGGTCTGCCAGTTCTGTCAGTTGAGTCGTAGACGGAATCGTTGCGGGTAACATGCCTTCACGCTACGCCGGGGTTTCAGCGGGCGCAGGGAAGTTCATGGATCTTCAAGGTTTCGCGTCCGGTCGGACGGGTCGCCCGGGCTTCGGTAACGTTGTCTGGTGCCAGAATCTGCCGCTGCGGCCGTCATGTCCCGCCTTGCCACCGTCGCCGACTTCCCGGAGAAGGGGATCCTGTTCCGTGACCTGACGCCGGTGTTCGCGGATGCCTCGAGCTTCGCGGCGGTAGTCGAGAACCTGGGCGACGCCTTCGCCGGCCGGTTCGACGCGGTCGCCGGTGTCGAAGCGCGAGGGTTCCTGCTGGCATCCGCCGTCGCCTACCGGGCCGGAACCGGCGTGATCGCCGTGCGCAAGGCCGGCAAGCTCCCCGGGCCGGTCATCACCGAGCAATACTCCCTCGAATATGGGGCTGCGGCCCTGGAAATCGAGCCCGGCCACCTGCT
Source organism: Homoserinimonas sp. (assembly GCA_040904805.1). GTDB lineage: Bacteria > Actinomycetota > Actinomycetes > Actinomycetales > Microbacteriaceae > RYN-87. The sequence goes on from JBBDSS010000017.1 coordinate 219,221, forward strand.
CGCAGGCTGTCGCGTGCTCATCCTCGACGACGTGCTCGCCACCGGGGGAAGTGTCAACGCCACGGCGCGGCTGCTGCGGCGTGCGGGGTGCACAGTGGCCGGAGTCGCCGTTGTCCTTGAGCTCGATGGGCTGGGCGGACGGGCGCGGCTGGACAGCTCCGAGCTGCACTCGATCCTGAGCCTGTAAGCGCCGGCGGGGCAGAAATGCGGTCTGCGTCCCGGGAATACCTTGGCACGGTCAGTGGTTGGTACCAGTATCCATGCAGATGTATAGACTTTAGGAATGCCCATGACGCAGCCCATGCAGTTCGGAATCTTCAGTGTCGGTGACATCACCACCGACCCCACGACAGGCACAACGCCGACCGATGAGTCTCGCCTGCAAGACGTCCTGACCATCGCCCAGCACGCTGAGGAGGTCGGCCTCGACGTCTTCGCGATGGGGGAGCACCACAACCCGCCGTTCTTCCCGTCCAGCCCGGTCGCCATCAACAGCTGGCTCGCCGCCAAGACGAAGCGCATCATCCTGTCCACCGCCACGACGCTGATCACCACCAACGACCCGGTGCGACTCGCCGAGGACTACGCGATGCTGCAGCACCTCTCCGGCGGTCGCATGGACCTCACCCTGGGCCGCGGCAACACCGGCCCGGTCTACCCATGGTTCGGCGAGGACATCCGCCAGGGCATCCCGCTCGCCCTCGAGAAGTACGCGCTGCTGCGCAAGCTGTGGCGGGAGGATTATGTGGACTGGGAAGGCCAGTTCCGCACCCCGCTGCAGGGATTCCAGTCGACGCCGCGGCCACTGGACGGCACCCCACCCTTCGTCTGGCACGGGAGCATCCGCAGCCCCGAGATCGCCGAGCAGGCCGCCTATTACGGTGACGGGTTCTTCTCCAACCACATCTTCTGGCCGGGCAGCCACACCGCCAAGATGGTGGGCTTCTACCGCCAGCGCTTCGAACACTACGGCCACGGCACCGCCGCGCAGGCGATCGTCGGCCTCGGCGGACAGGCGTTCATGCGTAAGAATTCGCAGGATGCGGTCGACGAGTTCCGGCCGTACTTCGACCAGGCACCCGTGTACGGGAACGGCCCGAGCCTGGAGGAATTCAGTTCCCAGACGCCGCTGACCGTCGGCAGCCCGCAGCAGGTCATCGACCGCACTCTCGGATTCCGCGACTACGTCGGCGACTATCAGCGGCAGCTCTGGCTGATGGACCACGCCGGGCTTCCGCTGAAGACGGTGCTCGAACAGCTCGACCTGCTCGGTGGCGAGGTGGTCCCAGTGCTCCGCAAGGAGTTCGCCAAGAACCGCCCGGCCGAAGTTCCGGATGCCCCGACCCACGAGTCCCTGAAAGTCGCCGCGGCTGCCGCGCCGCCCTCCGGGACCCGTTTCAAGGAAAACGCAGGCTCGGGAACCGCCGGAGAAAGGAAGTGATGGCTATGGAGGGCACAAACTCCTTGAGACGGATCGCCGTTGTCTCGGCCGGCCTCAGCAAGCCATCATCGACCCGGATGCTCGCAGACCGGCTGGCGGATGCTACTGTCTCCCGCCTGGCGGAGAAGGGCTTCGATGTGTCGGTCGACACGTTCGAGCTGCGTGACACCGCCCAGGACGTGACTAACAACATGCTCGCCGGGTTCCCCAGCGCTGCGCTGGAACAGGTCATCGAGAACGTGACCAGTGCCGACGCCCTCATCGCCGTCACGCCGGTGTTCACGACCAGCTACAACGGGCTGTTCAAGTCGTTCTTCGACGTGATCGACAACCAGGCTCTGGTCGATATGCCGGTGCTCATCGGGGCAACGGCCGGCACCGCACGCCACTCGCTCGTGCTCGACTATGCCATGCGCCCGCTCTTCACCTACCTGCACTCGATCGTGGCTCCAACCGGGGTCTTCGCCGCGTCATCGGACTGGGGGAGCGGCGCGGACACCGTGAAAACCCTGCACAGTCGCATCGAGCGCGCGGCCGGCGAGCTAGCCGCCCTGACGGCCGAGTCGAACAGGTCAACTCAGCTGCGCGACCCGTTCGTGCTCGACGCCTCATTCTCCCCGACCGGTTCGTACATCATCGACTAGTACGGTCGCCGGGCTCAGGAAGCGGTCACAGCGCCTTCACCGCACCGAGCACCTGCGTGAGCGAGGCCTTGGCATCACCGAACAGCAGCGCGGTCTTCGGGTCATAGAGCAGCTCGTTCTCGATGCCGGCAAACCCCGGCCGCATCGAGCGCTTCAGGAATACCACCTGGCCGGCCTGACCGACCTCGAGAATCGGCATGCCGTAGATGGGCGACCCCGCACTGGTCTTGGCCGCTGGGTTGACGACATCGTTGGCGCCGACGACCAGCACCACATCGGTGTGCGCGAACTCGGCATTGACCTCGTCGAGCTCCTTGAGCTGCTCGTAGGGGACATTGGCTTCGGCCAGCAGCACGTTCATATGGCCGGGCATCCTGCCGGCGACCGGGTGGATGCCGAACGCCACGTCGACGCCGCGACTTCCGAGCGCCTCGGCAAGCTCGGCAACGGTGTGTTGGCCCTGCGCCACCGCCAGCCCATAACCGGGGACGATGACCACCCGCTGGGCGTACCCGAGCTGGACCGCGACATCCTCGGCCGACGATGACCGCACAGGGCGGTCGCTGACGGCGGTCGAGCCGGCAGTAGAGCCGCCACGGAAGGCACCGAACAGGATGCCGCTGACACTGCGGCCCATCGCCTTCGCCATGGCCAGGGTCAGGATCGTTCCGCTGGCCCCCACCAGCGTGCCGGCGACCATCAACAGCACATTGCCGAGAACCACGCCGGATGCGGCCACCGCGAGGCCGGTGAAGGCGTTCAACAGCGAGATGACGATCGGCACATCCGCACCACCGACCGGCAACACGAGAAGTACACCGGCGGCCAGGCCGAGCAGGAGCAGCGCGATGGCCCAGGTCCACGAACCGGTCGCCACCACGAACCCGCAAACGGCGAGCGCGGCGAGCAGAACGACGGCCATGACCCAGGGCAGCCCGGGGAAGAGCACCGGCCTGGTGGTAATGATTTCCTGCAGCTTGAGCACGGTCACGGCTGAGCCGGCGAACGACACGGCGCCGATGAGCATGGTGAACACGATGGCGACGCGCACCCACGGGTTGTCGTTGTGCCCCAGCTCGAGCACAGCGACGAGCGCGGCGGCGCCACCGCCGACCCCATTGAACAGGGCAACGAGTTGCGGCATCTGGGTCATCTGCACTGTGCGGGCGATCGGAACTGCGAGTGCCGAGCCCACCAGGATGGCGGCGATGATGAGCACCAGGTTCTCCAGCCGCATCGACAGGAACACGGTGACCACGGCCAGGGCGGCGCCGGAGGCACCGATCAGGTTGCCGCGCCTGGCAGTCTGCGGTGAGCTGAGCCCCTTCAGGGCGAGGATGAAGCAGACCGCGGCGACCAGATAGGCGAGGGCGGTGATCTCGGGGGAGAGGATGTTCACTGAGCGTCGCCTTTCGATGTGTTGGCCGGTTTCCTGCGGCCGCGGAACATCTCCAGCATCCGGTCGGTGACCACGAAGCCGCCGACCAGGTTCGCGGTGGCGAGAACAACGGCGATGAGGGCGATCACCAGGAGCCCGGGCTCGGTGGTCTGTCCGGCGACGATAATGGCCCCGATCTGGATGATGCCGTGGATGGCGTTCGCCCCCGACATCAGCGGGGTGTGCAGCTTGCTGGTCACCTTGGAGACCACCTCGAAGCCGACGAAGACGGCGAGCACAACCACCGTCAAGAGCGTGACAGCGTCCATTATTTCTGTCCTTCCAGGGCTTCGGCAGTCGGCGCATGCCGAACCGTGCCGTCGTGGGTGAGGCAGGAGCCGGCGATGACCTCATCGTCGAAGTCGAGTGCCAGGGCTCCGTCGGCGACGATCAGCGTGACCAGGTTGGCGACGTTCTTCGCATACAACCGGGAGGCATCGGTCGGAACGGCGGATGGCGCATTCGCCAGCCCGACCAGGGTCACGTGGCCGCCATCGACGGCGATCCGAACGTCCTCGCCCGCGATCACGCCTTCGACGTTGCCTCCGGACTCTGCTGCCAGGTCGACGACGACTGAGCCGGCCCGCATCCCGGCCACCATCTCCGCGGTCACCAGCAGTGGGGCGGGCCGCCCCGGGATCGCCGCGGTCGTGATCAGGATGTCCGTTGCCGCGATGTGCGGGGCGAGCAGCTGGCGTTGCCGCTCTGCGCGGTCATCGCTCAAGGCGCGGGCATAGCCCCCGGTGCCTTCCGCCGCATCGAGGTCGAGCGTGATGAACGTGCCGCCCATCGACTTCACCTCATCCGCCGACGCCGGCCGGATGTCATTCGCCGACACCCGCGCGCCCAGGCGTTTGGCTGTGCCGATCGCCTGCAACCCGGCGACGCCGGCACCGAGCACGAGCACTTTTGCCGGGGGGATGGTTCCGGCGGCGGTCATGTACAGCGGGAAGAATCGGGGGAACCGGGTGGCCGCCTCCAGCACTGCGCGGTAGCCGGCGACCAGGGCTTGCGAACTGAGCGCATCCATCGACTGGGCGCGGGAAATGCGGGGCAGCAGCTCCAGGGCGAATGACGTCACGCCCCGCGCGGCGAGCGCGCTCACGGTGGGGAGCTCGGACGCGGGGGAGGCGAGCCCGATGGTGACTGCTCCGGGCTTCAGCTTCACGGCATCCGCCGGGAACAGTGCGCGGACGTGGCAGCAGACGTCGAGCGATCCCAGGTCGAGCTGAGGGACGACGGATGCCCCGGCGCTCTGGTACGCGTCATCGGCGAATCCCGACTCCACGCCGGCGCCGGCCTCGACGACGATCTCCAGGCCGAGCGCCGAAAGAGTGGCGACGGTTTCCGGCGTCGCGGCCACTCGCCGTTCCCCTGGGCGGCTTTCCCGCACTATTCCAACTCGCATGCAATGTCCTCTCTGACGGCATCAGCGTAGCGAGAGAGGCGCTCCTATCCGGGGATTCAGCGTGGCATCGCCGGATAAGAATCGTGGATTCTTCACTCGGGCGCCCTTTTCGCCGAACCTTCTGACACGCTCCACTGCGTTATCGCTAGGCGCGTGCAGGCCCGGCTGGTACTATCTAGGAGGTTGCCCATGGGCATCCGCTCAACTGAATACTGAGCACCTACGGAGCAGGCCGGCAAGACGCTGGTCACCGGTGGTGATTGTCCAGTACTGGGAGGCCCCGACAAGGCCCCGAAGTCCTGGCGAATTTCTACTGTTGGCCAGACATGCGCCCCACTCTTGGGACCTTCGCACGTACACAGCCGGGACTCTCGTCCCGGACTACGTGTCATCGAACCCGCTCCTGCTCCTTGACGAGTCGTGACCCAATACGGGGTGACGACGTAAAACAAAGGAGAAAACCCTTAATGGAGGGTCCAGAAATCAAATTCGCCGAAGCCGTTCTCGACAACGGCAAGTTCGGCACGCGCACGGTCCGTTTCGAGACCGGTCGCCTCGCCCAGCAGGCACAGGGTGCCGTAGCTGCGTACCTCGACGAAGACACCATGCTGCTCAGCGCGACCAGCGCCGGCAAGCACCCGCGTGAGGGCTTCGACTTCTTCCCGCTCACCGTCGACGTCGAAGAGCGCTCATACGCCGCCGGAAAGATCCCCGGATCCTTCTTCCGCCGCGAAGGCCGCCCATCGACCGAGGCCATCCTGGTCTGCCGCCTGATCGACCGCCCGCTGCGCCCGTCGTTCGTCGACGGCCTGCGTAACGAGGTGCAGATCGTCATCACGGTGCTCAGCATCGCGCCCGGCGAGTTCTACGACGCTCTGGCCATCAATGCCGCTTCCGCGTCGACCCAGATCTCGGGCCTGCCGTTCAGCGGCCCGGTCGCGGGCATCCGCATGGCCCTCATCCCGGACTCCAACGGCGCGGGCCAGTGGGTTGCGTTCCCGACCGTCTCCCAGCTCGAGGAGGCGGTGTTCGACCTGACCGTCGCCGGCCGCATCGTCACCGACGCCAACGGTGCTGAAGACATCGCGATCATGATGGTCGAGGCCGAGGCCACCGAGGGTTCCTGGAACCTGATCAAGGCCGGCGCCACCAAGCCGGACGAGACCGTTGTCGCCCAGGGGCTGGAGGCGGCGAAGCCGTTCCTCATGCAACTGGCGAAGGCGCAGTCCGAAATGGCTGCCCAGTCGGCCAAGGAGATCCAGGACTTCCCGGTCTTCACCGCGTATGACCAGGTGACCTACGACGCGGTCGCCGGCATCGCCTACGACCGTCTCGCCGGCATCTACCAGATCGCCGGCAAGGCCGAGCGCCAGGATGCCGACGACGCGCTCAAGGACGAGGTCAAGGCAGCCATCGCTGCCAAGGTCACCGCCGGCGAACTGCCGGAGGCGGCCAATGGCCAGGTGTCCGCTGCGTACAAGTCGGTCACCAAGAAGATCGTTCGTGGTCGCATCCTCACCGAGGGTGTCCGTATGGACGGTCGCGGCCTGGCCGACATCCGTCCGCTCGACGCCGAGGTGCAGGTCATCCCGCGGGTTCACGGTTCGGCGATCTTCCAGCGCGGCGAGACCCAGATCCTGGGCGTCACCACGCTGAACATGCTGAAGATGGAACAGCAGATCGACTCGCTGAGCCCGATCAAGAAGAAGCGTTACCTGCACCACTACAACTTCCCGCCCTACTCGACTGGTGAAACCGGCCGCGTCGGTACGCCGAAGCGTCGCGAGGTCGGTCACGGCTTCCTGGCCGAGCGCGCCCTCGTGCCGGTACTGCCGACTCGCGAGGAGTTCCCGTACGCGATCCGCCAGGTGTCTGAGGCTCTCAGCTCCAACGGGTCGACGTCGATGGGTTCGGTGTGCGCATCCACCCTGTCGCTGCTGAACGCCGGTGTGCCACTGCGCGCCCCGGTCGCCGGCATCGCCATGGGCCTTGTCTCGGACACAGTTGACGGTGAGACCCGCTACGCGGCGCTGACCGACATCCTGGGTGCGGAAGACGCACTCGGTGACATGGACTTCAAGGTTGCCGGTACCAGCGACTTCATCACGGCGATCCAGCTCGACACGAAGCTCGACGGCATCCCGTCGTCGGTGCTGGATGGCGCGTTGAAGCAGGCCAAGGAAGCCCGCACTGCGATCCTCTCGGTGATCAACGCCGCGATCGACGCTCCGGATGAGATGGCGCCGACCGCTCCGCGCGTCATCAGCGTGCAGATCCCGATCGACAAGATCGGCGAGCTGATCGGCCCGAAGGGCAAGAACATCAACCAGATCCAGGACGACACCGGAGCGGACATCTCGATTGAGGATGACGGAACCGTGTACATCGGTGCCGTTGACGGTCCGTCGGCTGAAGCGGCCCGCATGGCGGTCAACGCCATCGCCAACCCGCTGAACCCCGAGGTCGGCGAGCGGTTCCTCGGCACGGTCGTGAAGATTGCCACCTTCGGCGCATTCGTCTCGCTGATGCCGGGCCGTGATGGCCTGCTTCACATCTCCGAGGTACGCAAGCTTGCCGGTGGCAAGCGCGTCGAGAACGTCGAAGACGTGCTCGGTGTCGGCCAGAAGATCCAGGTCGAGATCACCAAGATCGACGATCGCGGAAAGCTGTCACTGGCCCCGGTTCAGGATGAGGACGCGGAAGGCTCCGTGACCACGGAGCGCGTGCACGCGGACGCCCCTGCCGAAGGTTAGTAGATCTGCCCGCAGCCTCTCGCCAGGCCGCGGGTAAGACGAGAAGGCCCACCCCTCCGGGGATGGGCCTTCTTGCGTTCCCTGATGGTGTGAGTCAGGCGCCGTAGATCATGATGACGGCGACCGTCAGGAAGGTGATGGCGATGGCGATGGTGAGTATGGCCAGGCTCCACAGTCGCGCCCGGGGCGCGCGCACGCCGAAACGGATGGCAACCATGGCCAGGTAGATGGCGATGACGGTGACCATGCCGATGGCGGCAGCGCCGAGGGGCTCCAGCTCGCGCATGAACCAGAGGAAGACCAGGCTGAGCACGGAGATGATGCCGGCGACGATGAGCCAGGTTCGGCCGGATGCCGTGGTGAGGGCCGGCTGCGTGGTCACTTTCTGCGATTCGGACACCCTTCCACAGTGCCACTGTCGGCGCGTTGTCGCCACAAATCCTTTTCGTCTATTCAATGAAATATGCGAATAGCCATCTGCTCGAAGGATGGACCAGTCATCCCTCCCCATCGCGCAGATCAAGGCCGAGCTGTTCCGGGCGCTCGCACATCCGGTCCGGGTGAGAGCAGGTGAACTGCACTGGCGATGCCACCGGAGCCGTGATGCTCGACGAGGCGACCTTGCGTCTCGGACGGCGCAAGATCAACGTGCTATTCTCCGGTATCCGTCCTCACCACGACCGGGTGTTGACGGCGCTTGGCGCTCTGGTTCGCAACGTTCAGGGAGGGTCTTCAGTGAAACGCCGGAAGCCATCGCCCACGCTCGAAGCCTCGACAGGGGCCGGTGACCCATGACACGGCTGCGCCCGGTGCCGGGCACCGACGTCTCCGTCCATCCACTCGCCGTCGACGGCAGCGTGTTCGGGTGGGCTTCCGGGGTGGAGGAGACCTCCCGGATTCTCGACACCATGGTCGACCACGGTGGGAACCTGGTGAGCACGGCAGACCACTATGCGGGCGGTCGCAGCGAAGTCATGATAGGTGGATGGCTCTCGACGCTGAACGACCGCGGCCGGGTTCTGGTGGCCACCAAGATCGGACGCCACCCGGATGCGCCCGGGCTGTCCACCAGGAATGTGGTGCGCGCGGCCGAGGCGGCGCTGCAGCGGCTGGAAACCGACTACATCGACTTCCTCTCCCTGGACGGGGTGGATGAGGCGACTCCGGTAGAGGAGACCCTGGAGGCAGTCGACACACTGAGGCGCTCGGGGAAGGTGAGATACCTGGCGGTGAGCCGCTATCCCGCCGACAAGCTTCACCAGATCAACGAGCTAGCCGATACAGCCGCCTATCCGCCAGTCAGGCTGGTGATGGCTGTCTACAACCTGATGCAGCGCACCGAGTTCGAGTCCGAACTGGCCCCCGCCGTGGGGGGAATGGGCATCGGTGTCGTCGCCCGACTCCCGCTGGCCAGCGGTTTCCTGTCCGGAGGGTTCCGGTCCAGGGCGGATACTCCGACATCGCCCGCCTTCGACGGGGCTCTCGACCACCTCGGCAAGGTCGGCACCAGGGTGTTGCACGCGATCGACGAGGCGGCGGCCGAGTCGGATGAGACCAGTGGCCGGGTTGCGATCAGCTGGGCGTTGACCAAACCGTCTGTGGTGGCCGCGGCGGTCCGGCTGAGGAATGCGGAACAGCTGGCCGAGCTGATGGCTCCGGGGGAGCTCCTCCTCACCAGGCACCAGATCAGCGCACTGGATCGTGCGTCCGACCGTTGAGAGTGTGATCAGCGTCGGCGAAGGTAACGATTCGGATTCGCCCTGCACGGTCGGCCGCTCCGAGCTATTCTCGCCATAGAGACGAAGACGCACCCGAAGCGACCGTCGAAGTAAGCGGAACGGCCACCGGACGGTTGCCTGGGCACTCTGCACGGAAGCAGAATCGAAGGTGCTTGTGGACAAGAGGTCAACCCCTACGCGACCGGAGTCGGTGGACACGCTGACGGCGCCAACGCCACTCCTGCCGGATGCCGTCCTCGCGGCCTCCCAATCTCCCCACTCGCTCGGGCTGTGGGGGCGTCGGCTCGGTGAATCCGAGCTTCAGCTCTTTCCCCTGGCCCTCGGCTCGGGCAGTTTCGGACAGTCAGTGGATGGCGCTGCCGCAGGCGACCTCATCGACCGGTTCGTCGATCTCGGGGGCAACTTCATCGATGCGACCGGGACGCATGCCGATGCCCGGAGCGAACACGCTGTGGGCAGCTGGGTGGAACGGCGGCGGCGGCGGGGGGCCGTCCTGCTCGGCACGACGGTCGGGAATCATCACGATTTATCGGACGAGCCGGCCCAAGTCATCATCCGGGCCGTGAATGACGCCCTCGGCCGGTTGAATGCCGACCACCTCGACCTGTTGTCCATCGAGTTGGACAGGCGCTCGCAGGCCGACGAAGTTCTGGTGGCAGTCGACGACCTGGTGCGCGCTGGAAAGGTTGGAGGCGTGGCAGCATCCGCACCCACCGCCGACCAGCTGATCGAAGCGCGCGTGATCGCCGCGCAAGCCGGAATCACCCCCGTGGTCGCGGTACAGGGAAACTACAATCTCCTCCACCGCGGAGGATATGAGACTGATGTGGCCCGGGTCGTGGCACTGCAAGGCTCCGGTTTCATGCCGCGGCAACCGTTGTCCAGCGGTCTGCTGGCCGGCAGGCAGCACAGCAGACAGGACATCGCCCGCCTGCGCCGGCGCGGCCTGGTCGCCACCCTGCCGCCCAAACGCTGGTCGCCGTTGATGAGCGCCCTGCGCCAGATAGCTGCTGACCTGGGGGTGACGGCACCGGCAGTCGCCCTGTCCTGGCTGCTGACCCGGCCGAGCGTGGTAGCCCCGATTGTCAGCGTGAGCAGCCCCGCCCAGGTGGAGGACGCGATGGTGGCAGTCAGGATCCAGTTGACCCGGCAGCAGACCTCGGAACTCGAGCGGCTGTCGCGCTGAGGCCAGGACGTCGCACTGGTGTCAGGCTGTCGACTCCGCCAGCAGTCGGCGGACGCAGCGCTGCATCGCTGCGGACGCGGCGATCGGGTCGCTCGCGTAGCCGCCGGACATGGTGCCGTCGCGCAACAACACGAACTCGTCTGCCGCGTCTCCGGGCATCGGGTGGCCGATGAGCCGGAACAGGTCTGCCAGGAATGCGGTGTACCAGTCGCGGTGTGCGGAAACGACTTCTCGGACCACGTGGTGGCTGTCGGGAAACTCGGTTGCCGCGTTGATGAAAGCGCAACCCCGGAACGTTCGACTGCGCGTCTGGTCGACGATGTTCTCGACAATGGCCTGAAGGGCGGCCTGCGGGGTGGCAGCCGAGGAGACCAGGCCGCTGAGGAGCTCGCGTGCCGCATCGTGCCGCGAATTGATGTAACTGACGATAAGCGTTTCCTTGGCACCGAAGTGCTTGTAGAAAGTCGCCTTGGTCACTCGTGACTCGCTGATCAGCCGGTCGACACCGACGGCGCGGATGCCATCGTGATAGAACAACTCGATGGCGGTCGCCATGATGCGGTCCTTGGCGCCTGCGCCGCCTTGCGGGGCAGCGGATTCGGCAACCGCTGGCTCGGGTGCTGCGGCTGAATCAGATACTGCGGGGTCACGCTGTGCGGTGACACTGGTGTCGAAAACCGTCACAGCGTGACTCCCTTGGGCAGTTCGGCCAGGTGTTCCACCAGCCGTTGTCGGTGTCGATCCGGCCGGGGATGCCGGATCTCCACCTCACGCGATTCGGGTTCGCGGTTGTGCGTCCAGCTTCGGGTAGTGGAACTGTGTGCCGAACAGTTCAAACACTAGCATTCGCTTGGGGGACAGACAGAGTTGTTTGTCCTCGCAAACGGGGGACAGTTTGGCCGCTGAGGGACCCACGGCGGCCCCGCGGCACGCTCCGGGAGCGACCGCTGTGGCCTAGGCTCAATCTGATGAACCGCGCACCGCAGCTCCCACTCGACTCCCCAGAACTGTCTTTCACTGCATCAGGGGATTCGCTGGTTCGACGGACCGTTCTCCCCAGTGGTGTCCGAATCCTCAGTGAGCAGGTGCCCGGTTCGCGCAGCGCCACCATCGGCTATTGGGTCGCGGTGGGCTCGCGCGACGAGCACCCGGCGACGTTCGGGTCGACCCACTTCCTGGAGCACCTGCTGTTCAAGGGAACGCCCAGCAGAACCGCCCTCGATATCGCCGTCAGCTTCGACGCCGTCGGCGGTGAGCACAACGCCATGACAGCCAAGGAATACACCTGCTACTACGCCAAGGTCCAAGACCGGGACGTGGCCATGGCCGTCGAGGTGCTCACCGACATGGTGACCTCCTCGCTGCTCGATTCTGACGAGTTCGAAAACGAGCGCGGCGTCATCCTCGAGGAGCTGGCGATGGCGGATGACGACCCGACCGATGTCGCGAACGAGCGCCTCTACGAAGTGGTCTTCGGAGGGCATCCGCTCGGTCGGCCGATCGGCGGAAGCCCGCAGACGATCAATGCGGCGTCGCGAGACGCGGTGTGGGCGCACTACCGGGAGAACTACCGGGCCCAGGACCTGGTGATCACCGTCGCCGGCGCTGTCGACCACGACGCCGTGGTCGACCAGGTTCAGCGGTCACTGGTCAGCGCCGGCTGGGACTTGTCGATCGAGGCGTCCCCGGTGCCTCGCCGCCAGGTCGCACCAGACCCGTTCGCCCGGAGTGGCGAACTGGTCGTCGTGCAGCGGCCGATCGAGCAGGCGAACCTCCTGATCGGTGTGCCGGGGCTTGCCGCGACAGACCCACGGCGCAGCACGCTGTCGGTGATGAACTCGATCCTGGGCGGCGGAATGTCATCCAGGTTGTTCCAGGAGATCCGCGAACGGCGCGGGCTCGCCTACGCCGTCTACTCGTTCTCCCCGAGCTATTCGGATGCCGGAGTCTTCGGCATGTACGCCGGGTGTTCCCCGGCCAAGGCGGCGCAGGTGACCGAACTCATGCTGGCGGAGTTCCGGCGCCTGGGGAAGCACGGTGTCTCCGACGACGAGATGCGGCGGGCGGTCGGTCAGATGGGCGGAGCATCCGCCCTCGCGCTGGAAGACTCGGACACCCGCATGTCCAGGCTCGGTCGCGCCGAGATCACCCTGGGCGAGTTCGTCGACCTCGACGAAACCCTGCGTCGGCTGTCGCTGGTGACAGCACGCGAAGTTCAGGATCTCGCCGCAGAGTTGGCCGAGCACCCGATCTCGATGGCCGCAGTTGGTACCGTCGAGGAAAGCACCCTTGCCGCCTTCAGCGGCTGATTGAGGACAATGATGTCTCACTTTCTGTACCTGGTTCGTCACGGCGAGCAGCAAGACGCCGAGCACGGACTCCCGGATGGTCCGCTGTCCGCCCGCGGAACCAGGCAGGCCCGACTGATCGCGGACCGGCTCAGCGGCGTGCCGTTCACCGGAGCGTGGCACTCGCCGCTGCAGCGGGCGGCCGCCACCGCCGGTATGGTGACCGAGAGCCTTCCCGCACTGGAGTCTTCGCCGTCGGCGCTGCTTTTCGACTGCATCCCGTCCGGTCCGACCCCGGACATGCCTGCCGCCTTCCAGCCGTTCTTCGGCTCGGTGACTGAGGCGCAGATCGAGGCGGGCAAGGCGCAGATGACGGATGCGGTGTCCGAGTGGATGACGCCGTCCCTCGAAGACCGGCACTCCCTGCTGATCACCCACAACTTCGTGATCGGGTGGTTCGTGCGAGAGGTGTTCGAGGCGCCGGCGTGGCGCTGGATGGGCATCAACCAGGCGAACTGCGGGCTCACGATCATCCGTGTCCGCTCAGTCAAATCGCCGGAGCTGGTGACCCACAATGACCTCGGGCACCTGCCGGTTGAGCTGCGAACGGGCATGCCGGTCGACCAGCCGTACTGACGCGGGTGCCGAGGGTGCTTGGTAGGCCGCGGGTGCTTGGTAGATTGGGCGAATGACAACCACGGTCGCCGTCGTCGGCGCGACAGGAACCATGGGCAGGCTGGCATCGCGGCTCATTGACGCTTCACCCGACTTCGAGCTGGTGGCATCGCTGTCGTCAGGCAGTCCGCTGGGCGATATGGACGCAGCCGAGCTTGTTGTCGACTTCACCCACCCCGCGGTGAGCCCTGGGGTGGTGGAGCATGCGGTCGGTGCCGGCCTCAACGTACTGGTAGGAACATCCGGGTGGTCGGGCGAGCGCATCAGTTCGCTCAACAGAACGCTGGGAGGCTCCCCGCAGGTCGGAGTCGTGATAATCCCGAACTTCTCGGTCGGCTCCGCCCTGGTCACCTCCTTCTCGGCCATGGCCGCCCGGTTCTACGAGTCGATCGAGATCATCGAGGCGCACCACGCCGGCAAAGTGGACTCGCCGTCGGGCACTGCCGTGCGCACCGCAGAGCTCATCGGGATCGCGCGCGAGGCGCTCGGCCCGGTCGCCGCGCCGCACACCGATCAACGCGCTCGCGGCCAGCAGGTGTCGAGCGTGCCGATCCACAGTGTGCGGATGCGCGGGGTGATCGCCAGGCAGGAAGTCATGCTCGGCGGTACCGGGGAGCTCGTCACCCTCCGCCACGAGACGTCGTCCGCGCAGTCCTACGAGGCCGGGATCCTCCTCGGTCTCGCTGCCGCCCGCGACGCGCGGGGCGTCCTGGTCGGGCTTGAATCGCTCATCGATCTGACACCGGGCGGGACGGCGCGGTGAGCACCAGGCTGGGCGTCATCGTCATGTCGGCGCTGCTCCTGCTCTACCTGGTGGCCGTGGCGCAACTGTCGATCAGCCTGATCGTCGCCGACGACCTCCTGGCCAGGGGGATCGGCATCGCCCTCCTGGTGCTTCCGGCGATCGGCGCCTGGGCGATGGTCGCCGAGCTGACGTTCGGGGTGCGCAGCCAGAAGCTGTCTGAGCGACTGGACGACCAGGGCGGACTCCCGGTCGACGAATTGCCCAGGAGGCCCAGCGGGCGCCCGGAACGGGCTGCGGCCGACGCCGAGTTTCCCCGCTACCAGGCCGAGGCGGAGGAGAACCCGGATGATTGGCGGGCCTGGTTCCGGCTCGGCCTGGCCTACGACGCGAGCGGCGACCGGCGTCGCGCTCGACAGGCGATTCGTCGCGCGATCGCCCTGGAGCGGCGTGCGCGAGACTGACGAGACTGATCGGCATCCGACCTCGCGTTGCTGGCCGTGTGGTCAGCGGTGGCCGGTACAGTGAATGCCGTGACGATCTCAACGCCTTACGAAGACCTGCTCAGGGACACACTGGCGAACGGGGTGCAGAAGTCGGATCGAACCGGCACCGGCACCCGCAGCGTCTTCGGCCGCCAGCTCCGCTTCGACCTTTCCGAGGGTTTTCCGCTGGTCACCACCAAGCGGGTGCATTTCAAATCGATCGCCTACGAGCTGTTGTGGTTCCTGCGTGGCGAAAGCAACGTTGGCTGGCTGCGCGAGAACGGAGTCACCATTTGGGATGAGTGGGCGGATGCCGCAGGTGAGCTCGGTCCCGTCTACGGCGTGCAATGGCGGTCCTGGCCGACCCCGAGCGGCGAGCAGATCGACCAGATCAGCGACGTCATCGAGGCGATCAAGGAGACACCGGATTCCCGCAGGCTGATCGTGTCCGCCTGGAACCCGGCCGACATCCCGAACATGGCGCTCGCGCCCTGCCACGCGTTCTTCCAGTTCTACGTCGCCGACGGCAAGTTGTCCTGCCAGCTCTACCAGCGCAGTGCCGACCTGTTCCTCGGGGTGCCGTTCAACATTGCCAGCTACGCGCTGCTGACCCACCTGGTAGCCGAGCAGACCGGGCTCGAGGTCGGCGACTTCGTCTGGACCGGCGGGGACTGTCACATCTACGACAACCACGTCGAGCAGGTCACCGAGCAGCTGACCCGGGAGCCGTACCCCGCCCCGACCTTGCACATCACGGCGGAGCGCGACAGCATCTTCGACTACGCCTTCGAAGACTTCGAGATCGAGGGCTACCAGCACCACCCGGCGATCCGGGCCGCCGTAGCGGTATGAGACCGAGTACCAGCCGGTCGAGCGTCGGCCTCATCTGGGCCGAGTCCGAGGGCGGGATTATCGGCAGCGATGGAACCCTGCCCTGGCATCTGCCAGAGGACCTCGCCCACTTCAAGGAGCTCACCCTCGGTAGCCCGGTCGTCATGGGGCGCAAGTCCTGGGATGCCCTTCCCGAGCGCTTCCGGCCGCTTCCGGGCAGACGCAACATCGTGGTGACCCGAAACCAGGACTGGGCGGCCGCAGGGGCCGAGGTGGCGCATTCCCTCTGCGATTCCCTGCAGCTGGCAGCGAGTGGCGATGGCGCTGCCGCCACCATCTGGGTGATCGGCGGGGCACAGGTGTTCAGCGCAGCGATCGGTGAGGCCGACCGTCTCGAGGTGACGCAGCTCCGCGAGCGCTTCGACGGCGATACGACTGCTCCCGCCATCGACGAGAACTGGAGCCTGGTCGCGGTAGACCCCGACTCCGGATGGCACACCTCGCGCACCGGGATCGAGTACCGCTACCTGAGCTACCAGCGCCGCTAGTCCGTAGTACCGCCGCACTCCTACTCGCGTCTGCCCTGCCCCGCAACGCCCATCTCAAGGACTTTCGGCCACAGTCGGCCGGACGACAGGGCACTGCGGTGGTCCAGGGCCACTTCTCCTTGACACGGGAGCACGGTGGCGGCTTATGAACGAATCGGGCTTGGCCGGAGCAGAGGACACCTCTTCAGCCCACGGTTGCCGGATGAGCGATCTTCCAGCCAGCATCCGTTCCCTCGGCGATCTCGCCGCGACCCACGAGCTGTACTCGCGCGGTTTCGGCCGCAGCGGGCTGCGGCTCGCACTGAACCGCGGCGAGATCGTGCGGGTGCGCAAAGGTTGGTACGCCTGTGGAGATCTCGCCGGCGACGTGAAGCAGGCCGCCAGGGTCGGCGGCCGACTGGCATGCGTCAGCGCAGCGAGAGCTCACGGCTTGTGGGTGCCTGGACGGCCTCGTGCCCTGCACGTCGAGGTATCACCGCAGTCCTGCCAGCTACGATCCCGCACCGACTATCGCCGGCGCCTGGCCAACAGCATCGGGGCCGAAGTTCGCGTGCACTGGGAGGCGCATGAATGCTCGGGATCGCGTGTGCTGGTGAGTCCCAGGCGGAGTGTGAAGCAGGTGATTCGAAGCGAAGACGCGGAAACCGGATTTGTCGTGGCTGAGTCGGCGCGGTTCACCGGGCAGATTTCGGGGTCCGAGTGGCAGGAACTCTTGAGCGGTTTGCCCAGGCGCTCGCTGGGAGCACTCAGCTCGGTCGGTAGTAAGTCTGAGAGTGGTACTGAGTCTGCGTTCAAGTTCAGGATGTTGCGTCATCACCTTCCGGTTCGCCAACAGGTGCAGATCGGTCCGGATAGAGTCGATTTTCTGATCGGGGACTGCCTGGTCGTGGAGGTGGACAGCCGGGCCCACCACGATCGGGTTACCGACTGTGCGCGGGACGCTCGACTGAGCATCCGCAACTACCGTGTCCTGCGTTTCTATTACGAGCACGTCTTCAACGAATGGGATCTGGTTGAGGCAGCGGTGCTCGCAGCAATCATCCGTGGAGATCATCTCTCGCGGTGAGCCGGCTTGGGGTATCCCGTCTCAAGGACTCCGCATCCGGGATCGACCCGCAACACCGGAACCAGCAGCCGGATGCAGAGGATCTCCTTGAGACGGGATGGGGTCGGGACGGAGGTGAGCCGATTCGGGTGCGTGGCGCGACGTGCGACCGGTACCCTGTAATGGTGTCGAATCGCGAGAATCCTTTCGGCCAGGTGCTTGTCGCCCTGGTAACGCCCTTTGCTGCAGACGGCGAGGTGGACTGGAACGACGTCGAGAAGCACATCGATGACGTCATCACGGCAGGCGCAGATGGCATCGTCATCACGGGGACGACGGGTGAGACCAGCACTCTGACCGACCCGGAGAAACTCAAGCTCGTCGAGGTCGGCAAGTCGGTCGCCGGCGGGCGCGCCAAGATCATCACCGGTGGCGGGTCCAATGAGACCGCTCACGCGATCGAGCTTTACCAGGCCAGCGAGAAGGCCGGGGCCGACGGTGTCATGATCGTCACGCCGTATTACAACAAGCCGACCCAGGCCGGGGTGCTGACGCATTTCCGCATGATCGCCGATGCCACCGATCTGCCGGTCATCTTGTACGACATCCCCGGCCGCACCGGGATCCCGATCACGTACGAAACCATCCTCCGGGCGGCAAAGCACCCGAACATCCGCGCCGTCAAAGACGCCAAGGGTGACTTCAGCGAGGTCAGCCGGGTGCTCAACCAGACCGAGCTGCTCTACTTCTCCGGCGACGACGCCAACGTGCTGCCGCACCTCGCCATCGGGGCCAGCGGCCTCATCGGCGTCACCGCCAACATCGCCGCCACCCCGTACCGGCATATCGTCGACGCCGTGAACGCGGGCGACCTGGCCACCGCGACCGTGGCGCACCAGGCGCTTGAGCCGCTGGTGCGGGCGGTGATGACCCATGTGCCAGGCACCGTCGCCGCAAAGTACATCCTGCATGGGCTGGGTCGCATCGGATCACCGCGAGTGCGCCTCCCTCTCGTCGGCCCGGAAGACGCCGAAGCAGCGATGATCGAAGACGAGCTCGCCCTGGTCGGCGAGATCGCCGGCCTCGACCTCAGCAACTTCCGCCCGGACCGCAACGCCGCCGCCGGGGGAGCGCTGCCGAAGATCGCCGGAACCACCCGCTGAGTCCGGAATAGGCACAGTGCGGACCACAACTTAAACCGAGGGCTAGCGGCCCTACCAGCTGGCCACCAGGCCGAGACAGCACAGGATGCCATGAACTCACCCATTTACGATCCCGCCCCGCTCGCCCCCGGAACGCTCCGTGTCACCCCGATTGGAGGGCTCGGCGAGATCGGGCGCAACATGACGTCGTATGAGATCGACGGCAAGATCCTGATCATCGACTGCGGGGTGCTCTTCCCCGAGGAGACCCAGCCGGGCGTCGACCTGATCCTGCCCGACTTTTCTCCGATCCGCGACCGCCTGGACGATGTGGTCGGCATCGTGCTCACGCACGGACATGAGGACCACATCGGAGGGGTGCCTTACCTGCTGCGACTGCGCCAGGACATCCCACTGATCGGCTCCACCCTCACCCTCGCCCTCATCGAGGCGAAGCTGAAGGAACACCGCATCACCCCATATACGTTGAGCGTGACCGAGGGCCAGCACGAGCAGCTCGGCCCGTTCGACCTGGAGTTCGTGGCGGTCAACCACTCGATACCGGATGCCCTGGCCGTCGCCGTGAAGACGAAGGCCGGCCTGGTACTGCACAGCGGTGACTTCAAGATGGACCAGCTGCCACTCGACGACCGCATCACCGACCTGCGCGCTTTCGCCCGACTGGGGGAGGCCGGAGTCGACCTGTTCCTGGTCGACTCCACCAACGCCGACGTGCCGGGCTTCACCTCGCCCGAGCGCAACATCGGCCCGGTGCTGGAGGCCGTGATCGCCAAGGCCCCCCGGCGCGTGATCGTGGCCAGTTTCTCCAGCCACGTCCACCGGGTCCAGCAGGTGCTGGATGCCGCCCAGGCCAACGGCCGCCGCGTCGCCTTCATGGGGCGGTCGATGGTTCGCAATATGGGCATCGCGGCTGACCTCGGCTACCTGAAAGTGCCGGAGGGCATCCTGGTCGACGCCAAGAAGGCCGCCGACCTGCCGGACAACAAACTGGTCTATATGAGCACCGGGTCCCAGGGCGAGCCGATGGCCGTCCTCGCCCGCATGGCGAACCTCGAACATCAGATCGAGGTCGGCAAGGGCGATACTGTCATCCTCGCCTCCAGCCTCATCCCGGGCAACGAGAACGCGGTGTACCGCGTCATCAACGGGCTCACCAAGCTGGGTGCCAACGTCGTGCACAAGGGCAACGCCAAGGTGCACGTCTCCGGCCACGCCAGCGCAGGCGAGCTGCTGTACTGCTACAACATCCTCAAGCCGAAGAATGTACTGCCGATTCACGGCGAGTACCGCCACCTGGTGGCCAACCAGCAACTGGCCATCCAGACCGGGATTCCTGAAGAGAACACCATCGTCGCCGAAGACGGCACGGTCATCGACCTGCGCGACGGCGAAGCCACTGTCGTGGGGCAACTGGACATCGGGTATGTCTACGTCGACGGATCGACGGTCGGTGAGATCACGGATGCCGACCTCAAGGATCGTCGCATCCTCGCCGAAGAGGGCTTCATCTCCATCTTCGTGGCGATCGACGCCCAGACCGGCCGGGTCATCGTCGGCCCTGAGGTGCAGTCGCGCGGGTTCGCCGAAGACGAGCAGGTGTTCGAGGCCGTCAAGCCGATGATCATCAAGGCACTCACCGACGCCGCCGAGAACGGCACCCGCGACACTCACGCGTTCAGCCAGGTGATCCGGCGCACTGTCGGACGCTGGGTGAACACCCAGCACCGGCGCCGGCCCATGATTGTCCCCGTCGTCATCGAGGCCTAGCTCCGCGTATCGGGTCGCGCACCACTGAAACGACAGCGCGGCGCGAGGACCGGCAGTGGGGACACGCGC
Organism: Homoserinimonas sp.; assembly: GCA_040904805.1. GTDB lineage: Bacteria > Actinomycetota > Actinomycetes > Actinomycetales > Microbacteriaceae > RYN-87. Next base: position 239,443 of record JBBDSS010000017.1, read on the forward strand.
CGCTCTAGCGGACCAGTGACACACGACACCGGTAACTTGGAACCCATGGCTACGCGCACCACCCCTAACTCGCGTGCCCGCGGCACGACTGCGCGACGCGGCTCCAAGGCTCCGGCGCGCCGATCACCGGCCAGGAAGGCTCCACCGGCGGCAGAGCAGGGCCTGCTGGCCGCAGCCTGGATGGGCCTGTCTCACACAGTGGGCGCCACCGCCCGACTGTTCGGCCGGGAGACCCTGGCCAAGGACGAGCGCCGCGACGGTGTCCCGTTCTTCATCTTCCTGCTCGCCATCGCCGGCGCCTTCGTCGAATGGTTCAGCCCCAGCGATCCGGTGGCGATCGCGCTGGATGCCTGGACGTTCGGCGGCCTGTTCGGCCGCCTGGCCTTCGCGCTGCCAGTGATCATGCTGCTGTTCGCGATCTGGCTGTTCAGGCATCCGTCGTCCGTCGACGACAACGGCCGCATCGGCATCGGGCTGAGCCTGTTACTGGTGTCGGTGAGCGGGATCTGCCACGTCTTCGGAGGCCAGCCGCAACCAGGAGACGCGCTGGCGCTGGGCGGCGGAATCATCGGCTGGATCCTCGGCAACTCACTGATCACCGTGCTGACCGAGTATGGCGCGGTGGCCGTATTCCTCCTGGTCATGGTCCTGTCGTTGTTCATCATCACCAAGACACCGCCGAACCGAATCGGCGACCGATTCCGCGAACTCTACAATTACCTTTTCGGCGCCCAGCTGCCAGACGCCGAAGCGCGCGCGGAGAAGAAGTCGAGCAAGGCCGACACCGGCAACTTCGGACACCTCGAAGACCTGGCGTTCACGGATGCGGACGAGCCGGAGTCCACCTCGCTGCCGTGGTGGCGGCGCAATAAGACCCAGCGCGAGAGCGAACCGGCCTTCGACAGCCCGGTGATCGGCCGCGATAGCGACAAGACCGACGTCATCACCCAGGGCGGCGACCACTTCGGGGTCGAACTCATCGAAGACCTCATCAAGGCTGAGGAAGCGGTGAAGAAGTTCACCGGTGAAGTCGACGTCAATGGCCCGACCGGCATTCGCGATGACGGCGTTCCGCAAGAAACCGGGTTGCTTCCCGGGTTCTCTGACAAGGCATCGGTCAAGGGCGGGGACGGCGAGTTCGACGCGAACGCCGCGCCGGCCCCAGAGCAGCCGACCGCCCCCTACCGGTTGCCCGCCGCATCAACCCTGGTCCCCGGGACTCCGCCGAAGACGCGGTCGCAGGTCAACGATGACGTGGTCGCATCCATCACCGAGGTGCTGAAGCAGTTCCAGGTGGATGCCAAAGTGACCGGCTTCAGCCGCGGCCCGACTGTCACCCGGTACGAGATCGAACTCGGTCGCGGGGTCAAGGTGGAGCGGGTCACGGCACTGAGCAAGAACCTCTCCTACGCCGTCGCCAGCAACGAGGTGCGCATTCTGTCGCCGATCCCGGGGAAGAGCGCGATCGGTATCGAGATCCCGAATACCGACCGTGAGATCGTGTCACTCGGTGACGTGCTCCGCAGCAAGGCGAGCACCTCCAGCCAACACCCGATGACGATCGGCCTGGGCAAGGACGTCGAGGGCGGCTATGTCGTCGCCAACCTTGCCAAGATGCCTCACCTCCTGGTCGCAGGCTCGACCGGCTCAGGTAAGTCCAGCTTCGTGAACTCGATGATCACGTCGCTGCTGATGCGCGCGAAGCCGTCCGAGGTGCGGATGGTGCTCATCGACCCGAAACGCGTCGAGTTGGCCGGCTATGCCGGAGTTCCGCACCTCATCACCCCCATCATCACCAACCCGAAGAAGGCGGCGGAGGCTCTGTCCTGGGTGGTCAAGGAGATGGACATGAGGTACGACGACCTCGCCAGCTTCGGGTACCGGCATATCGACGACTTCAACGCCGCCGTCATCGCGAACGAGATCGTCCTGCCGCCGGGCAGCGAGCGCAAGCTCAAGGCGTACCCGTACCTGCTGGTGGTGGTGGACGAGCTCGCCGACCTGATGATGGTCGCGCCACGGGACGTCGAGGACTCCATCGTGCGAATCACGCAGCTTGCCCGGGCATCCGGAATCCACCTCGTCCTGGCCACGCAGCGTCCGAGCGTCGACGTGGTAACCGGCCTGATCAAGGCCAACGTGCCCAGCCGGCTCGCTTTCGCCGTCAGCAGCATGACCGACTCACGCGTCATCCTCGACCAGCCCGGCGCCGACAAGCTCATCGGGCAGGGAGACGCACTGTTCCTGCCGATGGGGGCGTCGAAGGCGATCCGGGTGCAGGGTGCCTGGGTCACCGAGGCCGAGGTCAACGCGGTGGTCAAGCATGTGACCAGGCAGGCCAGGCCGGAGTACCGGCAGGATGTCGCGGCACCGGCGGAGCAGAAGAAGATCGACAGCGACATTGGGGACGACCTTGAGGTTCTGCTCGCGGCGGCGGAACTGGTGGTCAGCACCCAGTTCGGTTCGACCTCGATGCTGCAGCGCAAGCTGCGGGTCGGATTTGCCAAGGCCGGTCGGCTGATGGACCTCCTCGAGTCACGCGAGATCGTCGGCCCGTCCGAGGGTTCCAAGGCGCGGGATGTCCTGGTGGCTCCGGAGCAACTGCCTGAGGTGCTCGCCAGGCTCAGAGGCGACGTGGGCACTGCCGCCGCCACCCCGGCAGCTTCGGCAGCAGCGCCCGCAGTCGACGATCGCTATGGGGCCGACCCGGTCGCCGCATCAACCAGCGGGTACGATGAGGTGGAGGTTTCTTCCGACGAGGATGCCTGGAATCTGACCGACAGGGATTGATCGTGGAAACTCCCAAAGCCCTGCGGGGCCGTTTCGTGCGTTCAGGGCAGACCCCGGCCAGCAACGGCAACCTGGCGAACGTGATCACCGTCATCCGTATCCTCCTCGCGCCACTGTTTTTCTGGCTGCTGTTCCTCGACGACGGCGAACTCGGGTTCATCCGTTATGCCGCGGCGGCCCTGTTCGTGCTCGCCATCGCCACGGACAGTGTCGACGGGATCCTGGCCAGGCGGCAGAATCTGGTCACCGACCTGGGGAAGATCCTCGACCCGATCGCAGACAAGTTGCTGACCGGGGGAGCGCTCGTCTGCCTGTCCCTGCTCGGTGAGCTGGCCTGGTGGGTCACCGCGGTCATCCTGGTTCGCGAGCTCGGCATCACCATCTACCGGATGGCAGTGCTGCGCAACCGGGTCATTCCGGCGTCGAGCGGCGGCAAGCTGAAGACCATCCTGCAGGCGGTGGCGATCGCCTTCTTCCTGACCCCGCTCTGGACGGTTCTCGGCGACTGGATGCACTGGGTGAACGGAGCGCTGATGAGCGCCGCGGTCATCGCCACAGTGGTCAGCGGCATCGACTACCTCGTCAAGGCGATCCGCCATGGGAGGCAAGCGCGGTGAGTGCCGGAAGCGAGCTCGTCGAACTGCTCATCGAGCGGAGGCTGACGATCGCTGTCGCCGAGTCACTGACCGGCGGACAGTTGGTCTCGGAACTCATCGACACTCCGGGCGCATCCGCTTCAGTGCTCGGCGGTGTCGTCGCTTACAACACCGAGCTCAAGAAGACACTGCTCGGCGTGGACACTGCTGTGCTGAACGTGCACGGTGCCGTGCACCCGGATGTGGCATCGCAGATGGCCGTCCATGTGCGTGAGCTGCTCGCCGTCGGCGGAGTGGCTGCCGATGTCGGGGTCTCGACAACTGGCGTCGCCGGCCCGGACCCGCAGGACGGGTGCGCGCCCGGCACGGTGTTCGTCGGCGTCTCGATCACCGGTGACGTACGAGTGCTGTCACTGTCCCTTGAGGGCGACCGTGAGTCGATCCGCCGTCAGGTGGTCGAACACGCCATCGACGCGGTGTACGCACGAGTTCTGGAGCAGTGACCGGCCGGGACCGTCCCCGTCAGCGTTGTGCCCGGTAGCGGTGTTCTGGCCGACCGGCCGTGCCATAGCGGGGCTCGACGGCAGCAACCCCCGAGTTCGCCAAATGCTCCAGATAGCGGCGTGCACCGACGCGGGACATTCCGATCCTCTCCGCCACCTCCGTCGCCGAGAGGTCACCGGATGCTTCCCGCAAAGTCGCTGCCACGAACTCCAGCGTCGCGGCAGACAGCCCCTTCGGCGGCAGGGGGCGGCGTGGCGTTACCCCGTTCAGGATGTCGTCGACGGTGTGCTGGTCCAGCGGCTCACGACGTCTGGTGCTGCGGAGTTTCGCATGCTGTTGTGCGACGTCGTCCAGCCGCTCCCGTAACGCCGACGCCGTGAACGGCTTCACCAGGTAGTGGCGCACGCCGTTCGCCCTCGCTTCGCGAACACTCGCGAGATCTCGCGCCGCCGTCACCGCGATGACCTCGATATAGCGTGCGCGCTCAAGACGAAGTCGGCTGAGCACCTCGAGTCCGGAGAAGTCGGGCAGGTAGACGTCGAGGAGCACGAGGTCCGGGTCCAGCCGGTCGATCGCATCCATGGCGGCTGCGCCGCTGTGCGCCTCTCCCACGGCGAGGAAGTCGGCATGGGCATCCACGAACTGGCGATGAATTGTCGCGACGGCGAAGTCGTCGTCCACGATGAGCGTGCGGAGGGGAGCGGTCACGGGCTGACCTCCTCGACCAGCTGTGGTCGCGGAAGGGAGCCGCTGTGGAACGGGAGCCGGACGGCGATGTCCGTGCCGCCGGAGGGCGAAGGCTCGAGGATGGCGTCGCCGCCATGGCGCCTGGCGATGCGGCGGACGAGGGTCAGGCCGATCCCGCGGGCAGAGGAGGGGCGTCCCTGCCCCGAGCCCTTGGAGGAGAACCCGGGGCTGAACACTTTCTCGCGGAGCCGTGGGGGGACGCCAGGCCCGGTGTCCGCGACGCGGACCAGGATGTGGTTGTCATGCTCAACGATGGCAAGGGTGATCGTGGCGCCACCGGAGCACGCCTCGAGGGCGTTGTCGACCAGGTTCCCGATGACGGTGAGCACGTCGTCACGCATCCGCTCGGCTTCACCGTGACCTGCCAGCGGTGCGAGCACGGATTCCTGGGCGATCTCGACAGTGATGCCGAGTTCGTGCGCCTTGGTCTGCTTGACCAGCAGCAGCGCGGCGATCTCCAGGTCGCGAATGCCAGTCGCGCTGGTCACACTGGAGAGGGTGCCGCCCTCGCCGACCCGTTCGATGAATGCCACTGCCTCATTCAGGTGGCCGAGTTCCAGCAGCCCGCTGATGACGTGGAGCTTGTTCGAGAATCCGTGGGCCTGGGCGCGGAGGCCGTCGGCGAGGCTCTGCGCTCCGTCGAGGTCCCGCATGAGGGCGTGCAGCTCTGTGTTGTCCCGAAGGATGAACACCGAGCCAATGGTGCGGTCATCGATGCGGGCGGTATCCCGCTGTACCAGCAGCACTCGCTCGCCGGACAGCACCAACCTCTGGCTGGAATCCTCCTCGTTGAGCATCCGCACCAGTTCGGGGTCGAGGACGTCGGCGGCCGGCCGTCCAACGACGTCACCCTCATTGTCGAGTCCCAGGAGGCGGGCGCCCGCATCGTTCACCAATGCGATCCTGCCCCGCTCGTCCAGGGCGACCAACCCTTCGCGCACGCCGTGGAGCATCGCCTCACGTGCTTCCAGCAGCCCGACTATCTCGTCAGGTTCCAGGCCGTAGATTCGTCGACGGATGATGGAACTCACCCACGCCGCCCCGACGACCCCGAATGCGGCTGCGACCCCGATGGTGATGAACAGCAGGGACGCGTTGCCGAGGTAGTCGCTTCGCAGGTCCGATTCCAGGATCCCGACCGATACGACTCCGAGCACGCTGCTTCCGGCGGTTATGGGCACTTTGACCCGCCATGATTCCCCGAGAGTTCCGGTCTGCGTGCCGACGTAGATCTCCCCGCTCAGCGCGATCGACGGGTCCGTCGAGACGCGCTCCCCGATACGACTGGCGTTGGGGTGCGAGTGGCGGATTCCGGTGTCGTCGGTTACGACGACATAGGTGACATCGGATGCCTCGCGCACCAACTCCGCTATCGGCTGGATGGTGGCGCTTGGGTCGGCGTCATCGAGGGCGTGGATGATCGCCGGCAGCGTGGCGACGGATTGGGCGACCGCGATCATCCGATCCCGGTACGAATCGCGCAACTGCTGCTCCTGCAGCCAGCTGGCCACCAGGCCGGTGCCGAGAACGGTGACCAGCACGATCACCAGTTGCAGCAACAGCAGTTGCGTGCGCAGCTTCATCGACCGGATCACTCGACAAGTGTGATGGACGCAGCGGTCCCGCGCGATCCTCCGGCGCAATGTTTCGTGTCCAGAACGACCAAAACGCCCTTTACTTCCGCATCGTTCCCGGCCGGGCGCTTGATCCCTAGCCTTTCCATCGTCGCCCATTGCGCATTCCGGGAGTGTCCGGAGGCAGCGCACATCAGCTCGAGGAGGAGCAATGCGAGTTTTCACCACACCACGTCCCACCAGGAGGAGAGCTGGCCAGGTCGTCGTAGCGGCGGGGGCATCCATGCTCCTGCTGGCCGGCTGCGCCGCGGGGTCGCCACCGGCGGAGGGCGAAGCGGAAGATCAAGGGATCAGCTCGCTGGGGATTATCGTCCCGGCCGATCCTGGCGGAGGCTGGGACCAGACGGGCCGCGCGCTCGCCGAAGTGGCCGTCCAGGAGGGTTTGGTGCCCTCTGCACCGGTGACCAATATCGGTGGAGCGGGTGGCACCATCGGACTGTCCTCCCTGGCCAATGAGACGGAACCCCTCACGCTGATGCTCACCGGATTCGTCATGGTCGGTGCAGTGGAGACCAACGGTTCGGCGGTCCGGCTGGAAGACACCACCCCGATCGCCAGGCTCACCGAGGAAGCCGGTGTCATCGTCGTTCCATCGGAATCCCCGTACGACACCCTCGAAGACCTTGTCGACGACATGATCGAGAACGGCAAGGAGGTCTCCATCACCGGTGGATCCGCCGGTGGGGTCGACCACATCCTCGCCGCTCAGCTGCTCAAGGAAGCCGGGCAGAGTGCGAGCGACATCAACGAGAAACTCAACTACATCCCGAATGCCGGCGGTGGGGAAGCGGTGACCCTGCTGCTGGGCAACAAGGTCTCCGCCGGCATCTCCGGTATCAGTGAGTTCGCAGAGCAGGTCAAGGCCGGTGAGCTGAAGGCGCTTGCCGTGTCGAGTGCGGAACCGAGTGACCTGCTCCCCGACGTGCCGACGATCATCGACTCCGGCTACGACCTCGAGATCACCAACTGGCGCGGAGTCATCGCCCCGGGCGATATTTCTGACAGTGATCGCGAGAAGCTGATCGACTTCGTGACGGATGTCGCCGGAAGCCAGGCCTGGAAGGACATCCTGGAAACCAAGGGATGGGCTGACGCCTTCATGGCCGGGGATGAGTTCGACTCCTACCTGGATGGGAACATCACGGATGTCACTGCCGTGCTCAAGGACATCGGCCTGATCGGCTAGTTGATGAACCAGCTGTCCTCCCGCTCGTCCGGTGGTGTTGTGCCACCGGACGAGCGGCACCCCGTTTCCGCCACCAGTGAACGTCGCACCCGCCCCATCGGCGAGTGCCTCTTCTCCGGAGTCTGCATCGTCCTCGGCACCTACATCGTGGTTGCTGCCGGATCCATCCGTGTCCCGGTCTCGAGCAACACGCTGGGGCCACGCGCATTCCCCTACCTGGTGGGGGCGATCCTGATCGTCTCGGCCGTCTCCGTGCTGATCGGAGTGGCCCGTGGTCGTCTGGGGCAGGCGGAGGGTGGGGAAGACATTGACGCTTCGGTCCGGACCGACTGGGTCACCGTCGGGAAGCTGCTCGCATTCTTCACCGTCCACGCCTACCTCATCGGGGTCATCGGGTGGCCCCTGGCGGCCACGCTGCTCTTCGCCGGTGCGGCATGGTCGTTGGGCGCGCGACGTCCCTGGCGTGCCGCTCTCATCGGACTGGCGCTCTCCCTCGCGATCCACCTCATCTTCGGCAGCCTGCTCGGGCTCTCGCTCCCGGCCGGACCACTACTCGATTGGATGCCCTTCTTCTGATGGACAACTTCGGCGCACTCCTTGCCGGCTTCGCGACCGCGATCCAGCCGGAGTATCTTCTCTACGCCTTCTTCGGGGTGCTGGTTGGCACGGCGGTCGGCGTGCTCCCGGGAATCGGTCCGGCCATGACGGTGGCGCTGCTGTTGCCGATCACCTACACCCTGGACCCCGCCGCAGCCCTCATCGTGTTCGCCGGGATCTACTACGGCGGCATGTACGGCGGGTCAACCACCTCCATACTGCTGAACACCCCAGGAGAGTCCGCGTCGATCGTCACCGCGCTCGAAGGCAACAAGATGGCGAGGAAGGGTCAAGGGGCATCGGCGCTCGCCACCGCAGCGATCGGCTCCTTCGTCGCAGCCAGCGTCGCCACCATCGGGCTCACGCTGCTCGCGCCAATCCTGGCGAGGTGGGCGGTTACCCTCGGGCCGCCTGACTACTTCGCATTGATGATCGTGGCGTTCACGACCGTCGGCGCGCTATTGGGCAACTCGGTATCCCGGGGTATGGTCTCACTCGCCCTTGGATTGTTCCTCGGGCTGGTCGGCACGGAAGTGCTCACCGGCCAACAGCGCTACACGGTCGGGCTCCCGGTGCTCGCCGACGGCATCGACGTCGTACTGATCGCCGTCGGGCTGTTCGCGGTCGGGGAGTCGCTCTACGTCGCATCCAGGCTGAAGGGGGGCGCCGTCGCAGTCATCCCGGTCACCAAGGGGTGGCGCAACTGGATGACCAGGGAAGACTGGCGCTTCTCCTGGCGCCCCTGGCTGCGTGGCACCGCGATCGGGTTCCCGATCGGCACCATCCCCGCCGGGGGCGCCGATGTGGCGACGTTCCTGTCGTACGCGGCGGAGAAGCGCCTCGCCAGGCCCGACCGCAAGGCCCAGTTCGGCACGGGCGCTATCGAGGGCGTCGCAGGGCCGGAAGCGGCGAACAACGCGGCAGCGGCCGGAGTGCTCGTTCCGTTGCTCACCCTGGGGCTGCCGACGACGGCGACAGCGGCAATCATCCTGTCGGCGTTCCAGTCGTACGGGATCCAGCCCGGTCCGCTGCTCTTCCAGAACCAGAGCGCTCTGGTGTGGGCGCTCATCGCGAGCCTCTACATCGGGAACATCATGTTGCTCGTGCTCAACCTGCCGCTCGTCGGTATCTGGGTGAAGGTGCTCCAGGTGCCGCGGCCGTACCTCTACGCCGGAATCATGCTGTTCGCGGCACTGGGGTCGTTCGCCATGAATTTCAACTACCTCGATGTGCTCATCCTTCTCGTGATCGGCCTCATCGGCTTCCTGATGAGGCGCTATGGCTACCCGGTCGCACCCATGGTGATCGGGGGCATCCTCGGGCCGATGGCCGAGACCCAGCTTCGCAAGACGCTCGCTATCAGCCAGGGCGACCTCACGGCACTCATCACCAGTCCGTTCTCAGCGGTGGCCTATGTTTCGCTTGCGCTCCTGCTTGGCGTCGGGCTGTGGCTCAAGCGCCGCCAGGCCCAGATGGAGAAACGACTGGCAGAGACTGCTGGATAGCCTGGCAGCAGGGCGGGAATAGTCCCCACTACGATCGTGTTACAGCCTGTGTATTCACAAGATCCGCACAGACTGAACTGGCTACAGTTTCCACAACGGTAAGCTATTCAGTCACTGAACATTTGGGGAGGGTCCAATGGTTCTCGTTCGTCAAGAAATCGGGGACGTGCTCCGGGACTTCCGCCTGCAGAAGGGGCGCACCCTCCGTCAGGTTGCCAGCAAGGCAAGTGTCGCGCTCGGTTACCTCAGTGAGGTAGAACGTGGGCAGAAAGAGGCGAGTTCAGAGATTCTCGCTTCGGTTGCCGATGCACTGGAGACCCCCATTTCCGTCATCATGCGCGAGGTGGGCGACCGCCTCGCGGTTATCGAGGGCCTCGACGTCATTCCGGACAGCGTTCCGGACGACCTGCTCTCGGGTTATACCGCTTCGGGCTTCAGCGCCGACGTCCTGTCTCGCTAGCCGATGCGGCTCAGCGAGTTCAGGACTGCCGTCACCGACGAGTTCGGCGGGTCCTACGGCCGCACCCTGACGCACGATCTCGTGCTGACCGAACTCGGCAGCGTCACGGCGGACCAGGCGATCAAGGCCGGTGCCTCCCCGCGAGAAGTGTGGATCGCGCTGTGCCGGGCATCCGACGTCCCGCCAGATCGCTGGCACGGCCGCCGGAAGGCCCCGTCCGCCTGATTCGCCGGGCCGATCTGTCGTCGCGACACGCCAGGTTTCGTGTTCGAACATTCTTTCGTATGTTCGCTAGGCTCCCTCATAGCAGTAGTCGAAAACGGATTGTGCACAGTCTGCCCGTCGGTCCACCTCAATGTCGGATGCCGAGCGTACTGTCGGATGCGTTAGCGACACTGCCAACAATGCCTTGTCGCACAAGCTGACCGACCTTGCACCACCGGTGGGTCAGCGACAGCGGCAGCCTATAGGCGCACCAACCACGACTCCCAGGGAGCAACACAATGGCATCAGCAAATGATCGCGAGAAAGCACTTGACACCGCACTCGCTCAGATCGACCGGCAGTTCGGCAAAGGGTCCGTCATGCGCCTGGGGAGTGACGAGCGTGCGCCCGTCGCCTTCATCCCGACCGGCTCAGTAGCACTCGACGTCGCGCTCGGCATCGGCGGGCTGCCGCGTGGCCGCATCGTCGAGATCTACGGCCCGGAATCATCGGGTAAGACCACGCTGACCCTCCACGCCATTGCCAACGCCCAGCGCGCCGGCGGCATCGCCGCATTCATCGACGCCGAACACGCGCTTGACCCGGATTACGCCAAGAAGCTGGGGGTCGACATCGATGCGCTCCTGGTGTCGCAACCCGACACCGGTGAGCAGGCCCTCGAGATCGCCGACATGCTGGTGCGATCCGGCTCTATCGACCTCATCGTGATCGACTCGGTTGCCGCGCTCGTGCCGCGAGCCGAGATCGAGGGGGAGATGGGAGACTCCCACGTGGGCCTCCAGGCGCGCCTCATGTCACAAGCCCTTCGCAAGCTGACCGGTGGACTGAGCCAGACCGGCACCACCATGATCTTCATCAACCAGCTGCGTGAGAAGATCGGCGTGTTCTTCGGCAGCCCGGAGACCACGGCAGGCGGTAAGGCGCTGAAGTTCTACGCGTCGGTTCGCCTCGACATCCGCCGGATCGAAACCCTGAAGGAGGGTACCGAGGCGGTCGGTAACCGCACCAGGGTCAAGGTGGTCAAGAACAAGATGGCGCCGCCGTTCAAGCAGGCCGAGTTCGACATCCTCTACGGAATCGGAATTTCCCGAGAGGGCAGCCTGATCGACTTCGGCGTCGAGCACGAGATCGTGCGCAAGTCTGGCGCCTGGTACACCTACGACGGAGACCAGCTGGGACAGGGCAAGGAGAACTCCCGGCGCTACTTGTCTGAGAACCCGGCCGTGGCCAAGGAGATCGAGGACAAGATCCTCAACAAGCTGGGGCTCACCCCGGAGGCGAAGGCTGCCAAGGCCGCGCAGGCGGCAGCGGATGCTGCGGCAGCCGCCGAGGCGAAGGCCTCCGGCGAAACGGGTGGCGTCAGCCAGATTGCGCCCAAGCTGGCAGACCGCAAGGGAGCCTGACGATGGCCCCCGGTGGTGATGAGACGCATGCCGACGACTCGCATACTGATGGGGAGAACATCGCTCCGGTCAGGTATCTTTTCGGCGCAGCGACCGATGCGACACCACCAGTGGAGGGCGCTGCGCCGCTCACTCCCGGGGCCGACCGGGTAAGCCGCCGCGCCGAGAACGTCAGCCTGAACGGATTGACCAGGCGCAACATGTCCCGCTGGGAGATCGAGAAACTGCTGACCTCCCGGGACCTCGCCGAAGACGTCATCGCCGCAGAGGTGGAGAGGCTGGAAGGGGTGGGGCTGATCGACGATGCCGCCCTCGCCGAGACGCTGGTGCGCACCCAGCGCGAACGCAAGGGGCTGGGACGCCAGGCGCTGATCGCTGAACTGCGTCGCCGGCGTATCGACCAGCACATCATCGACGCGGCCATCGAGACCGACGACAGCGGCAATGACGCGGAGCAGGAGCGCGCCAACGAGCTGGCGGTGAAGAAGGCGAGGGCTCTGTCGTCCTACGACGAGCAGACCGCGAAACGGCGGCTCACCGGGTTCCTCATGCGCAAGGGTTACTCATCCTCGGTCGTGCAGGCGGCGACTACCGCCGCGCTGGGTGGGCGATCCAGCGGAGTGCAGTTCCGGTAGTCAGAGTTAGGCTAGGCGTACCATGACGCAGCTAGCCCCAGCACCCAGCGCACAGACTTCGAGCGCGCCAGGCGACGGCACCGTACCCCGTACCTACGAGGTACGCACATTCGGCTGCCAGATGAACGTGCACGACTCCGAACGACTGAGCGGATCGCTTGAGGCAGCCGGCTACGTGCGAGCCGAGCGAGGTCAGGCCGACGTGGTCGTCATCAACACCTGCGCCGTCCGTGAGAACGCGGACAACAAGCTCTACGGCAACCTGGGCATCCTGGCCTCCGTCAAGCGGGAGCACGAGGGAATGCAGATCGCCGTCGGCGGCTGCCTCGCCCAGAAAGACAAGGGCGTCATCCTCGAGAAGGCGCCCTGGGTCGACGTCGTCTTCGGCACCCACAACATGGGGTCCCTGCCCGCCCTGCTGGAGCGAGCCAGGCACAACGACCGGGCCGAGCTTGAGATCCTCGAATCCCTCGAGACGTTCCCCTCTACCCTGCCCACCCGGCGGGAGTCGACACACAGTGGCTGGGTGTCCATCTCCGTCGGCTGCAACAACACCTGCACCTTCTGCATCGTCCCCGCGCTCCGCGGGAAAGAAAAAGACCGTCGGCCGGGAGACATCCTCGCCGAGATCCAGGCGCTCGCCGACGACGGTGCCATCGAAGTGACCCTGCTCGGGCAGAACGTCAACTCCTACGGGGTCGAATTCGGAGACCGCCAGGCATTCAGCAAGCTGTTGCGCGCCGCAGGCGAGGTTGAGGGCATCGAGCGCATCCGGTTCACCAGCCCTCACCCGGCCGCCTTCACCGACGATGTGATCGACGCTATGGCCGAGACCCCGACGGTCATGCCGCAACTTCACATGCCGCTGCAGTCCGGGTCAGACCGCATTCTCAAAGCCATGCGCCGCAGCTACCGTTCCACCAAATTCCTGGGCATTCTCGAGCGAGTCCGTGCCAAAATCCCGAACGCCGCGATCTCGACCGACATCATCGTCGGATTCCCCGGCGAGACCGAAGAGGATTTCCAGGACACCCTGAACATTGTCGCGGAGGCACGATTCGCGTCCGCCTTCACCTTCCAGTACTCGATCCGCGAAGGCACACCGGCAGCGACCATGCCCGACCAGGTGCCGAAGGCCGTCGTGCAGGAGCGCTACGAGCGCCTGGTGGCGTTGCAGGATCGAATCTCCTGGGAAGAGAACCAAAAACTGGTGGGCACCAGCATCAACGTGATGGTCTCCGCCGAAGGCAGTAAGGATGCGGCGACCCACCGACTGAGCGGTCGCGCCGAAGACAGCAGACTGGTGCACTTCGGGATGACCGAGGGAAGCGGAACTCCCCGACCGGGCGATGTCGTCACGCTGATAGTTTCCGACGCCAAGCCGTACTACCTGATCGCGGATTCCGCAGGCGGTCCGCCACTCCAGATCCGGCGCACGACCGCCGGGGACGCGTGGGATCGCGCCCAGGAAACGTCCTGCGGCGTTCCGACAGTCGTGGCCCAGCCGTCGACGCCGGGCCGGGTCGCACTCGGCCTGCCGAGCATCCGGGTGGCCACCACCCCGATCTACGACTCGGCCGACGGTGAGCGTTAGGCCGCAGGCAGCGGGCAAGGCAACCGCCGCCACCCGCCGTCCGGCCGGCAGATGAGCACCAGCCCTGCCCTGATCGTCATCGTCGGGGCCACCGGAACCGGCAAGTCCGACCTGTCCCTCAACCTCGCCGAGCAGTTGGGCATTACCGGCCGGGGTGCCGAAGTCGTCAACGCCGACGCGATGCAGTTGTACCGCGGCATGGACATCGGCACCGCCAAAGTGCCACCGGATGAGCGCCGGGGCATTCGGCACCACCTCCTCGATGTGCTGGACGTCACCGAAGAAGCGAGTGTCGCCGGCTACCAGGCGGATGCCCGCACGGCAATAACCGAGATCGTCGCTCGAGGGAACACACCGATCCTCGTCGGCGGTTCCGGGCTGTACGTCTCAGCGGTGATCTACGACTTCCGGTTCCCCGGCACCGATCCGCAGTTGCGCGCGCGGCTGGAAGCAGAACTGGCCGAGCGTGGTCCCGGGCTGCTCTACCAGCGCTTGCGGGAACTCGACCCGGTGGCCGCCGGCGCGATCGGGCCGCACAATGGCCGGCGCATCGTCCGGGCGCTCGAAGTAGTGGAGCTGACGGGGGAGCCGTTCGGCTCCGGCCTGCCGGACGAGTCCGCCTACTGGCACGAGAACACCACCGTCATCGGCGTGCGGGCACCACGTCCGCAACTGCTGGAGCGACTGGACGCGCGGGTGACCCGGATGTGGGAGGCCGGCCTGGTGGAGGAGGTACGCGGCCTCATCCCGCAGGGACTTGAGCGCGGCGTCACCGCACGACGGGCGATCGGGTACGCCCAGGCGATGATGCAACTGGCCGGCGACCTGACCAAGGCCCAGGCAATCGAGCAGTCAGCGGCGCTGACACGCAAGTTCGCCCGCCGCCAGGTGAGCTGGTTCAGGCGCTACCCGAACACCAACTGGCTCGACTACGACGACCCGGCGCAGGTGACGCTCGCGCTCGGCGCCATCGGTCAGCACTCCGCCGGCTGACCGCCGGTACGCTTGAGGGCATGCCAGATATCCACTTCACCAAAGGGCACGGCACCGGCAACGATTTCGTGCTCTTCACCGACCCGGACGGCGAGCTCACCCTCACCCCGGCGCAGCTGGCCGCCATCGCCGACCGCCACTTCGGCGTCGGCGCCGATGGGGTCATCCGGGCGGTGCGGTCACGCAGCCTGCCGGAAGGAGCAGCCTCGCTCGCCGAAGACGAGACCGCCGAATGGTTCATGGACTATCACAACGCCGACGGAACGCCGTCGGAGATGTGCGGCAACGGCATCCGGGTTTACGCGCAATACCTCCTGGAGAATGGCCTGATCGAACTCGACCCCACCGACACGCTCTCGATCGGGACACGTGGGGGGGTTCGCGACCTTCAACGCAACCAGAAAGGCTTCCAGGTCGACCTCGGACGTTGGTCCCTCGACGACGGAGACGCCCTGGTGCGCGCCAAGAACCTCAGTGTCGCCCGCCCGGGGCTCGGCATCAACGTCGGCAACCCCCATGTGGTGGTCGCCCTCTCAAGCGAGGACGAACTGGCCTCGGCCGACCTGTCCTACATCCCGAAGCTGGACCCGGAGCCGGGCCAGGGCGCGAACGTCGAGTTCGTGGTTCCCGCCGACCCGATGGTGAAAGACGGCGTCGGCGAGATCACCATGCGGGTGCACGAACGCGGAAGC
Organism: Homoserinimonas sp.; assembly: GCA_040904805.1. Lineage (GTDB taxonomy): Bacteria > Actinomycetota > Actinomycetes > Actinomycetales > Microbacteriaceae > RYN-87. The sequence continues at coordinate 255,004 of JBBDSS010000017.1, forward strand.
GGAGAGACGCTGTCCTGCGGCACCGGGGCCGCTGCCGCCGCGCTGGCGACTCGCCATTGGGCAGGCAGCGGCGCTCCCAACCAGTGGAAGGTGCACCTGCCCGGAGGAACACTCGGGGTGCGGATGTGGGCAGCAGAAGACGGAGAGCACGTCTCCCTCAGCGGGCCGGCCGTGCTCGTCTTCGAAGGAGATCTCACCCTCGCCTAGCGGCCCCGGCCGCCCAGCGGCTAGCGCCGACGCACCCGCAGCACGCGGTAGCCCTTGTTGGTCGCCGCCCGCGACACACTGAAGCCCTCGGGCAGGGTGCCATCCAGCCAGCGCTGCAGCGAGTCTGAGCCGAGGTTGCGCTGCACGACGAGCCAGGCATCCGCCCCATGCTCCAGGCGCGGCAGCCAGAAGCTCAGCATGTTGTGCAGCTCGGCCTTCCCCACCCGAATCGGCGGATTCGAGCGGATCGACATGAATTCGATGTCGGAGGGAACATCTTCCGGCCGCACGGCGTTGACGTTGGTGAGCCCGATCTTCTCGGTATTGCGGCGAACCAGATCGAGCGCACGTTCGTTCACGTCCACCGCCCACACGGTGGCGTGCGGGGACTTGATCGCGAGATCCAACGAGATCGGGCCCCAACCGCATCCAAGGTCCAGGAGGTTTCCCCCGGGTGGGGGCGGTGGAGTATTGGCGAGCAGCACCTGGGTTCCCGAGTCGATGCGGTCAGGGGAGAAGGTGCCGCCAGCGGTGGTCAGCTCAAAGGGCTGGCCGGCAAGCATCACAGAGATGTGGCGGAGCTTGAGCTCACTCTCCGGAGTGGAGGAGAAGTAGTGCTCGTTGGACATGAAGGCAAACTTATCGAAATACGGCGAGCTAGGGTTAACCCAATGACTGAAGTAGAACCAGAAGAGGGCAAGGACGTCGACATCATCGACCGGGTGCTTGCTCATGCCGGAGCGCGTTCATCCGGCTACACGATTTTCAGCTCGGGGGCGGCACAGGCGCTGCAGCCGGATACCGCGATCGAGCCTGATTCCGCCGATGGCGACCAACTCGACCGCGAAGACCGACAGGCACTGCGGCGCATCGCCGGGCTCTCCACCGAACTCGAAGACGTCACTGAGGTCGAGTATCGGCAGCTGCGGCTGGAGAAAGTGGTGCTCATCGGCATCTACGCGCAAGGCAATACGCAGGAGGCGGAGAACTCGATGCGGGAGCTGTTCGCCCTCGCTGAGACCGCCGGCGCGGTCGTGCTGGACGGCCTGCTCCAGAAGCGTGCCACCCCTGACCCGAGCACCTTCTTCGGCAAGGGCAAGGCAGTCGAGCTCCGTGACGTCGTCGCCGCGGTCGGTGCAGACACGGTGATCGTCGACGGAGAGCTCGCTCCCAGCCAGCGTCGTGCGCTTGAGGACGCCATCAAGGTCAAGGTCATCGACCGCACAGCCGTCATCCTTGACATCTTCAGCCAGCACGCGAGGAGCCGCGAGGGCAAGGCTCAGGTCGAACTTGCCCAGCTGGAGTACCTGCTTCCCCGCCTCCGTGGATGGGGAGAGTCGATGTCCCGCCAGGCCGGTGGCCAGGTCGGTGGTGCCGGCGCCGGGATGGGAAGCCGTGGCCCAGGTGAGACCAAGATCGAGCTCGACCGCCGCCGCATCCACACCCGGATGGCACGGTTGCGCAAGCAGATCAAGGGCTTTGCCCCCGCGCGCGAGGCGAAGCGGGCCAACCGCAACCGCAATGAGGTTCCGTCGGTGGCGATCACCGGCTACACCAACGCCGGAAAGTCTTCGCTGTTGAACCGGATCACCCGGGCCGGTGCCCTCGTGGAGAACGCGCTGTTCGCCACCCTGGACACCGCCGTGCGTCGCAACACCACCCCCGATGGCCGGGTCTACACGCTGACCGACACTGTCGGCTTCGTGCGGAACCTGCCGCACCAGCTGGTCGAGGCGTTCCGCTCGACGCTGGAGGAAGTGGGCGATGCGGATGTGATCGTGCACGTCGTCGACGCGTCCCACCCAGACCCGGCCAGCCAGCTGGCAACTGTGCGGGACGTCATTGGTGAGGTGGGAGCCAGGGACATCCCTGAGATCGTGGTCTTCAACAAGTCCGATCTGGCCGACGACGACCAGAGGCTGCTGCTGCGCGGACTGGAGCCTGACGCGGTCTTCGTGTCTGCTCGCACCGGAGAGGGTGTCGACGAGCTCCTCGAACGGATAGCCGAGGCGGTTCCGTCGCCCTCGATCGAGCTCACGCTGTTGGTGCCGTACGAGCGCGGGGACATCGTGTCATCCATGCACGACCGTGCCGTCGTATTGTCGACCGACTACGAGGAGAACGGCACGAGGGTACGAGTCCTGGTGAATGAGGCGGATGCGCCGCTGCTGCAGGAATTCGCGGTATCGGCTACAAAGCGCGCAACACCGTAACGACTTTGCCGAGCACTTCGGCGTAGTCGCCGAGGATCGGCTCGAACGCGCTGTTGCGGGGGAGTAGCCAGGTGTGCCCGTCCCGCTGCCGGAAGACCTTCACGGTGGCCTCGTCGTCGAGCATCGCGGCCACGATGTCGCCGTTCTCGGCCGTCTTCTGCTGGCGTACGACAACCCAGTCGCCGTCGCAGATCGCGGCGTCGATCATGGAGTCACCGACCACTTTCAGCATGAACAGGTCGCCCTTGCCGACCAGCTGGCGGGGTAGCGGGAACACTTCCTCGACCTGCTGGTCGGCAGTGATCGGGATGCCGGCGGCAATGCGTCCGACCAGCGGCACCATCGCAGCGTCGCCGATCGGTGTGGGAGAGTCCGGCTGAACGACCTGCGGGTCGCGACCGGGGAGGTCGATCAGCACTTCGAGGGCACGCGGACGGTTCGGGTCGCGTCGGAGGTAACCGCTGAGTTCCAGCTGGTTCAACTGGTGGGTCACGCTGGACAGCGAGGAGAGACCGACAGCGTCGCCGATCTCGCGCATGCTGGGCGGATAGCCACGCCCGGCGACCGCGCGCTGGATGAACTCGAGGATGGCCTGCTGCTTCTCGCTCAGGCTCTTGCGGCGACGGGTTGAACCCCGGGGCGCTGGCCCTTCGCGCGGCGTGCTCTCGTCCATCTGCGGCTCCTCACATCAACGGTTCGATCCAGCCGCCGGCGCCGCCTGGACGGCTGTGCCGGAACCAATGTCAGTGGCTGCTGGTTGTCTCGACTTCAGACAATCGAAACTGTATCCGTGATCCGACCGATAAGCAAAGGTTTGTTCGAGTGTGTCGGAGGTTCGGTGGGCACACCGTCGAAACTGGGGCTTGAATCGAACTCGAATCGAATGTATGTTCGGAACAGAGCTTCGCATCCGGTGCTCCCGGCCGAGCACCGGATGCCGAAGTTTCCCCCGAAGACCGTGAGCCGACGTGCCGGAACAGACGAGCGCAACAAGGAAGGCCTGATCATGAGCGACACCCTCAACAGCGGTACTGGTACCTCCCGGTTGCGTCTGACCCGCCGCGGTCGCGCCGTGGTCACGACGCTGGCTGCCCTGCCGCTGGTCTTCGCCGCACTGGCCTTCGCCCTGAACGGTGGCATGGCTACGGCAACGGTCGAACAGGGATCCACGTCTTACCTGACTGTCCTCTCCGGGCAGTCGCTGTGGCAGCTGGCCGAGGAAGTCGCTCCGGGCGACGACACCCGCGAGGTGGTTGCCCAGTTGCTGCGCGCCAACGCCCTCGAGAGCGCCGAGATCTTCCCTGGGCAACAGTTGGCCATTCCCAGCCAGTACCGTTAATCGCGTGAGGTGTGCTCCGCCGGACCGGGGCGGACGCCGCCTCCAGTTAAGATTGCAGGGTGGCTTCCCTCGACGACCTTCCCATCCGTGACAATCTCCGAGGGCTGAGGCCGTACGGCGCCCCGCAGAAGCCAGTGCGCATCGCGCTCAACGTCAACGAGAATACCCATCCCATTCCCGAGGCGGTCGCGCACGACATTGTGACGGCTCTCGCCGGTGCGGTGCTCGGCGTCAACCGGTATCCGGATCGTGAGTTCAGCGCGCTGCGCGACAGTCTGGCCAACTACCTCGGTCACGGCCTGAGCCGCGACAACATCTGGGCGGCCAACGGATCGAACGAGGTGCTCCAGCAATTGCTCCAGGCGTTCGGGGGGCCCGGTCGGAGCGTTCTCGGTTTTCCCCCGACCTATTCGATGCACTCGATCATCGCCGCGGGAACGGACACGACCTGGGTCCCGGTGGATCGCGCTGCGGACTTCGAGATCTCCCCCACGGCGGCGGTGACCGCCATCCGGGAGCATCGCCCCAACGTAGTGTTCTTCTGCACGCCCAATAACCCCACCGGCACAGCCGTCTCACTGGAGACGATCGAGGCGGCCTACGACGCCACCGACGGCATCGTCGTGGTGGATGAGGCATACGCCGAGTTCGCGACAGCCGAGACGCCGTCCGCACTGAGCCTGTTGCCCGGTCGGGAGCGTCTCATCGTGTCGCGCACCATGAGCAAGGCATTCGCATTCGCTGGCGCGCGCGTCGGGTATCTGGCTGCCGATCCGGCGGTGACGGATGCCATCCGCCTGGTCCGGCTTCCGTACCATCTTTCCGCGTTGACGCAGGCGGCAGCGGTGGCCGCACTGGCGCACACCGACGAGATGCTGGCGATGGTCGACGACATCAAGCGGCAGCGCGACCGGCTGCTCGCGGAGCTGCCGAAGCTCGGCTACACGGTGTGGCCGAGCGAGGCCAACTTCGTGCTCTTCGGCGGCGTCGCCAACCCGCATGCGGTGTTCACCGCCCTGCTCGAGCAGGACATCCTCATTCGCGACCTCGGCATCCCGCACCACCTGCGGGTGACCGCAGGCACCGAGGTCGAGACCACCGCTTTCCTGAACGCACTGGAGACGCTCGACGCCGCCGCCTCCCGTGAGTAACAGCCACCCTCGCTGGATAGACTGGAGCCGTGAACAGAGGACTGCCGAATGGCTGAACCGACCAGAACCGCCACCTTGTCGCGGGAGACGAGCGAGTCGAGCATCGAGCTCTCGCTGAACCTCGACGGTACCGGCGTCGCCGACATCTCCACCTCGGTGCCGTTCTTCGACCACATGCTCACCGCCTTCGCCAAGCATTCGCTGGTCGACCTCACCGTACGGGCGAGTGGTGACGTGGAGATCGACGTGCACCACACCGTCGAAGACATCGGGATTGTCCTCGGCAAGGCGATCAACGCGGCGCTCGGCGACAAGGCCGGCATCTCCCGGTACGGCGACGCCCTGGTTCCGCTCGACGAGGCCCTGGTTCAGGCAGTCGTCGACGTGTCCGGGCGACCATACCTGGTGCACAGCGGCGAACCGGCCGGGTTCGAGTTCCACCTCATCGGCGGGCACTTCACCGGGTCCATGGTGCGCCACGTGTTCGAGGCGATCACCTTCCACGCCGGCATCACCGTGCACCTGACAGTTCAGGCCGGGCGCGACCCGCACCACATCGCCGAAGCAGAGTTCAAGGCGTTCGCCCGGGCGTTCCGCCAGGCGGTGGCCCCGGATGCCCGGGTGTCCGGCGTACCGTCAACCAAGGGCGCCCTGTGACCTGCGCCCCGTCCACCAGCTGATCGGATCCGCGTGTCTAGACCTTCCGTCGTTGTCCTCGACTACGGCAGCGGCAATATCCACTCCGCTATCAAGGCGCTGGAGCTGGCCGGAGCCGATGTCGAGCTCACGGCCGACCGCCGCAAAGTGGCTGAGGCCGACGGCCTGTTCGTGCCGGGGGTTGGAGCGTTCTCTGCCGTCATGGCCGCCCTGACCGCCGTCGGCGGACCTGAGCTGATTGAACGCCGCCTGGCCGGTGGCCGGCCGGTGCTCGGAATCTGCGTCGGCATGCAGATCATGTTCGAGCGGGGTGTCGAGCGCGGCGTCACGACCGAAGGGCTCGGCGAGTGGCCGGGCACCGTCGGGCCGCTGGAAGCACCGGTGGTACCCCACATGGGCTGGAACCGGGTCGAGCCCGATGCGGGCTCCGTTCTGTTCGCCGGACTCGAGCAGGAGCGCTTCTACTTCGTGCACTCCTACGCCGCCCATCACTGGCACCTCGACGTGATGCCGCCGTTTCCGCAGCCGAAGCTGGCCTGGACCGAGCACGGCACCCGGTTCCTGGCCGCCGTGGAGAACGGCCCGCTGACCGCCACACAATTCCACCCCGAGAAGTCGGGGCAGCCGGGCATCCGCCTGCTATCGAATTGGATTCGAAGCCTGTGAACACTGGCAGCCTGCCACTATGAGTAGTATCTATAGTTTGTCCTTACGCGCAGGGCGCTGATGCCGCCCGGTTCGCTTGACCAATCAGTGTCAGAAAGCACCCCCAATGACTGAGTTCAACAAGACCCCTCACCTGACTCTGCTCCCGGCGGTCGACATCTCCGACGGCAAGGCGGTTCGGCTGACGAAAGGCGTGGCCGGCACCGAGACGAATTACGGTGACCCGGTGGCCGCCGCCACCGATTGGGCGAACCAGGGCGCCGAATGGATCCACCTGGTCGACCTCGACGCGGCGTTCGGCCGCGGCAGCAACCGCTCCCTGGTCAAGAAGGTGACCCGCCAGATCGGCAGCAACGTCAATATCGAGTTGTCGGGCGGCATCCGCGACGACGCGTCCCTGGAAGCCGCCCTGGCAACCGGAGCCAAGCGCATCAACCTCGGCACCGCCGCCCTGGAGAACCCGGAATGGGCCGCCCACGTGATCTCGGAGTACGGCGAAGCGATCGCCGTCGGTCTCGACGTTCGCGGAACGACCCTGGCAGCACGGGGCTGGACCCAGGACGGCGGCGACCTGTGGGCGGTGATGGAACGTCTGGAGGAAGCCGGATGCGCCCGCTACGTGGTGACCGATGTCACCAAGGACGGCACCATGCAGGGCCCCAACCTCGACCTGCTCCGCCAGGTGATGGACCACACGCACAAGCCGGTGATCGCCTCCGGAGGCATCTCGAACCTCGATGACATCGCCGCCCTGCGCGACCTGGTTCCCCTCGGGCTCGAGGGAGCCATCGTCGGCAAGGCGCTGTACAACAAGGCCTTCACCCTGGCTGAGGCCCTCGACGTCGCCGGATACTGATGCACGACCACCACGGCCGCGCCGCTGACTCCGCCGGTCAGCCGTGGGCCGGGCGCTCGTTTGGCGAGACCGCATACTCTGGTGACGACGGAACCGCGCCCCCCGCGTTGCTCGCGGCCATCCAGCGCTTCCGGACCGATGACGCCGACGAGGCCACTGTTGTTGACGCGCTGCGGGACGCACGCCTGCTCATCCCGCTGGTGGCGAGGCTGGGGGAGTCCGGGGTCAATGACCACGGAGTACCCGTCGATAAGAGCGCGGAACTGTCGATCGTGACGGTCGCCGGGCCGGACGGGCGCAACGTGTTGCCGGTGTTCAGCTCGGTGGCCGCCATGGGGCGCTGGAACCCGGCCGCCCGGCCGGTACCGGCCGACGGGGTGAGGGTCGCGCTCGCCGCAGCCGACGAGGGCACCGACCTGGTGGTCCTCGACGCCACCTCTGACACAGAGTTCGTCATCCGGCGACCGGCCCTGTGGGCAGTAGCGCAGTCGCTGCCGTGGACACCGGGCCATTCCGACCGGGAGGTAGCTGCCGAGTTCGCCGCCAGTACGGCTGGTGAACCCGACATTGTTTCCGTCACCGTGGCCGCCGGCGATCCGGATGCCACCCTGCGGGGTCCTGAGATCGTCGTTCAGCTGGCGCTGCGGGCTGGCCTGGACCAGGCAGCGCTGGCCGACCTGCTGGAGCGAGTGCAGTCCCGCTGGGCTGCCAGCGAACTCATCGCCTCCCGGGTGGATTCCCTCGCCGTGAAGCTGGTTCCTGCTAGCTGACCGGGCCGGTGAACTTCTCGCCCGGGCCCTGGCCGGGGGCGTCCGGAATCGACGACGCCTCCCGGAACGCCAGCTGCACCGAGCGCAGCCCGTCGCGCAGCGGCCGTGCGTGGGAGTCGGAGAGATCGGGGGCGGCGGCCGTGATCAGCCCGGCCAGTGCGTTGATGAGCTTGCGTGCCTCGTCGAGGTCGAGCTGGTTTTCCGGATCGTCGGCGAGTCCGCATTTGACGGCTGCCGCGCTCAGCAGGTGGACTGCGGCGGTGTTGATGATCTCGATCGCCGGCACGTCCGCAATGTCCCGAGCGGCCTCGTTCTCGCGCGTCATGCTATCCGAATGAACGTGGGCGGACTCGGTATCACTCATGGTGTTTCCTCTGTTAGACTCGTTCGGGCTCCGAGACCGCTATGGCTTCGGAACGAAAGTGGAGATTCTCCCACCCGCGCTTGACCGCCCTGTGTATATTTTCAACACATTAAGGTTACCGGGTAGTTGGCACCCCGCCGACGTGCACGCAGGTGCGCAGAGGTAGTTTCAGGGCGCTGTGCCGGCAGTGTTTGCCGGCACAATTTCTCTCCTCTCGTCGCCTGTCGGCATCCGTCGGCAGCTTGGCCAACTGAAGTCAAGTACGAGGAGAAACGCATCAGCGATCCCAGAACGAATGACCGAATCCGCGTCCCGGAGGTACGTCTCGTTGGCCCACAGGGCGAGCAGGTCGGAGTCGTCCGCATCGAGGAGGCCCTTCGCCTTGCCCAAGCGGCCGACCTGGATTTGGTTGAGGTTGCTCCCAATTCCAAGCCGCCCGTCGCGAAGATCATGGACTTCGGCAAGTTCAAGTACGAAACCGCGCAGAAGGCCAAGGAGGCCAAGCGCAACCAGACCAACACCATCCTCAAAGAAGTGCGCTTCCGTCTCAAGATCGACACGCACGACTACGAGACCAAGCGCAAGCGCGCCGAGGGTTTCCTGAAGGCCGGCGACAAGGTGAAGGCGATGATCCTGTTCCGCGGTCGCGAGCAGTCGCGCCCGGAGCAGGGAGTGCGCCTGCTGCAGAAGTTCGCCGAGGATGTCGCCGAGTACGGCTCGGTCGAGTCGACGCCGACGATCGATGGCCGCAACATGGTCATGGTCATCGGCCCGCTGAAGACCAAGGCCGATGTGAAGGCGGAGACCGACGCGAAGAAGACGGCGAGCAAGCCGGCCAGGAACGCGGACGAGGCCAAGCCTGAAGGCAAGGCCGAAACCAAGCAGGCGAAGGATGCCGCCTCAGAGTCGGCAGACCAGGCCAGCGCCGCAAGCTGACCCCAGATTTCGTCGGCCCCTTCGGTGCCCTGACGATGACCAGTACGACAGTAAACAAGGAGAGAAATGCCCAAGCAGAAGACCCACTCCGGGTCCAAGAAGCGTTTCAAGGTCACCGGTACCGGCAAGATCATGAAGCAGCAAGCCGGAATGCGCCACAACCTGGAGGTCAAGTCGGGTCACCGCAAGCGCCGTCTGAACGCAGACCAGGTGCTGGCTCCGGCCGACGCCAAGGTCATCAAGAAGCTTCTCGGCAAGTAGCCGACCGGAACTAGAGGAACAAGAACATGGCAAGAGTAAAGAGGGCGGTCAACGCCCACAAGAAGCGCAGGGTCATCCTTGAGCGCGCCAAGGGTTACCGCGGACAGCGTTCGCGGCTGTACCGCAAGGCCAAAGAGCAGGTCATCCACTCGCTGGTCTACGCATACCGTGACCGCCGGAGCCGCAAGGGCGACTTCCGCCGCCTGTGGATCCAGCGCATCAACGCCGCGGCCCGCGCCAACGGCCTCACCTACAACCGCTTCATCCAGGGGCTGAACCTGGCCGGCGTCGGTGTTGACCGTCGCATCCTGGCCGACCTGGCCGTGACCGAGCCGAAGACGTTCGCGGCCCTCGTCGCCACCGCGAAGGCAGCCCTTCCCGCTGACACGTCAGCGCCGAAGGTTTCTGCCTGAGTCAGGACCGCGATAATGCTTAGCAGCGCGAATGCTTGACAGCCCGCGTTCACCTCGTGTCCGCGGGGTGGCGGGGCTCGCCAAGAGGGATGCCCGGTCCGAGACCGGGCTCTTTCTCTTGGAGGGCCCCCAGGCCGTCGCCGAGGCCCTGGCCTTCCGCCCCGAGCTGCTGGTGGAGATCTTCGCCACCCCGACGGCGCTCGAGCGGTACTCCGGCCTCGGAGAGGCGGCCACCGCCGCCGACCTCGAGGTGGAGTTCTGCACCGAGCAGGTCATCGACTCGATGGCCAACACGGTGACCCCGCAGGGGGTCATCGCAGTGTGCCGCCAGTTCCCGGTGTCGGTCAAGGACATCCTGCGGGCGGATGCCGACGGCGGTCCCAAGCTCGTGGTCATCCTCGAAGAGGTGCGGGACCCGGGGAACGCGGGCACCATCATCCGGGCGGCCGATGCTGCCGGTGCCGACGGCGTGATCCTCACCGGGCGTAGCGTCGACCTCTACAATCCGAAGGTGGTTCGCTCGACGACCGGATCGATCTTCCACCTGCCCGTCGCCGTCGGCGTCGATCTCGAGCCGGTGCTCGAACGGGCCAGGGCGGCCGGTATGCAGGTGCTCGCCGCAGATGTCAAGGGGGAAGACCTTCTGGATGCGCGTCGCGACGGCACCCTGCATCGACCGACCGCCTGGCTCTTCGGAAACGAGGCGCGCGGACTGACCGATGAACACTTCGCGGCTGTCGACCGGGCCATCACGGTTCCCATTTACGGAAGGGCGGAATCGATGAACCTGGCGACCGCCGCATCCGTGTGTTTATATGAATCGGCGTTCGCCCAGCGCAGCTGATACCGAGTGGTTGTCACAGGTCGATTACGGGGCCTGAGTTTGGGTGTCTGTGAAGTTGCCATTGTGGTTATGCTTGCGGAATGCAGCCCTCACACAGCGGTGATCCACTGGTCGTCATTGACGGCGTCAACAAGCACTTCGGCGATCTGCACGTGCTCAAGGACATCTCGACCACGGTTGCCAAGGGTGAGGTCGTTGTCGTGATCGGCCCGAGTGGTTCGGGCAAATCGACCCTCTGTCGTGCCGTCAACCGCCTTGAAACCATCGACAGCGGCACCATCACCATCGACGGCAACGTGCTGCCCGAAGAAGGTAAGGGCTTGGCAACGCTGCGTTCCAACGTCGGCATGGTTTTCCAGTCGTTCAACCTGTTCGCCCACAAGACGGTTCTGCAGAACGTCACCCTCGGCCCGCGCAAGGTGCGGAAGGTTTCCAGTGATGCCGCAGAAAAGCGAGCGATGGAGCTGCTTGACCGCGTCGGAGTTGCCGATCAGGCCTCCAAAATGCCCTCCCAGTTGTCCGGAGGCCAGCAGCAGCGCGTCGCCATCGCCCGCGCCCTGGCGATGGAACCGAAGCTGATCCTGCTCGATGAGCCGACCTCGGCACTCGACCCGGAGATGATCAGCGAGGTGCTGGATGTCATGGTGCAGCTGGCACAGGACGGCATGACCATGGTCGTCGTCTCCCACGAGATGGGCTTCGCCCGCAAGGCCGCCAACCGGGTGCTGTTCATGGCGGACGGGGAGATTGTCGAGGAGGCGACCCCCGAAGAGTTCTTCACGAACCCGCAGACCCCGAGAGCGAAGGACTTCCTCTCGAAAATACTTACCCACTAAAAAGCGGGTAAGCACATCGCACAGCAGCAGCAAACTAGGAGAGAAACATGAGACTCAAAAAAGGTCTAATGATTTCCGCTATCGCGACAGCGAGCATCCTTGCTCTCGGCGCGTGTGCGGGCGGGGGAGGGGACACCGACACCCCCGCAGCACCTGAGGAAGTCGAGTTCGAGGACGGCACGACGATGGCCGAGCTGAGCGAAGCCGGCAGCATCACTATCGGCACCAAGTTCGACCAGCCGCTGTTCGGCCTCCAGGGCCCAACCGGTGACCCGGTCGGCTTCGATGTCGAGATCGGTAAGATCATTGCCTCAGAGCTGGGGATCTCCGAAGAGAACATCGAGTGGGTGGAGACGGTTTCCGCCAACCGGGAGCCGTTCATCGAGAACGGCGAGGTCGACATCGTGATCGCCACCTACACGATCAACGACACGCGCAAGGAAGTCATCTCCTTCGCCGGCCCGTACTACAACGCGGGCCAGGACATCCTGGTGCTCGAGGGCAACCCTGAGGGCATTGAAGGACCGGAAGACCTTGAGGGCCAACGGGTCTGCTCGGTAGCCGGTTCCACTTCGGAGAAGAACATCCTCGAATACGGCGTCGACCTGATTACCACCGACACCTACTCCAATTGCCTCGAGCCGCTGCGTTCGGGCAACGTGGTTGCGGTCACCACCGACAACGTCATCCTGGCCGGCCTGGCCGACCAGAACCCGGGCGAGTTCGAGGTGCTGAGCAACCCGTTCACCGAAGAGCCCTACGGCATCGGCCTGAACAAGGACGACACCGAGTTCCGCAACTGGATCAACGACGTTCTCGAGGAGATCTACGAGGATGGCCGTTGGGTCGAGGCCTGGGAAGACACCGCTGGCACCGTCCTGCAGACCCCAGAGCCGCCTGCGGTCGAACGCTACTAGTCGGTCAGAGTGTGTCGGCTCACCCGGGCTCATCCCGAGGTGGGCCGGCACCCACTGTCTCCGTGACCGCCCAGCAGGAAGTGATTGATGGACGCAATAATCGAGAGCACGCCGCTCTACCTTGAGGGCTTCCTCGCCACACTCCAGCTGCTGGCGATCGCGGGGGTCGGCGCATTCGTGGTCGGCGTTCTGATCGCCGCCATGCGGATCTCCCCGATTCCCACCCTGCGCACCTTCGCGACCGTCTACACCGAGATCCTGCGAAACATCCCGCTTCTGCTCGTCCTGTTCTTCTGCGCCTTCGTACTTCCCATCCTCGGGGTCGGCTTCGACTACTTCGTGCTCGCCTCCATCGGGTTGACCGCGTACACTTCACCGTTTGTCGCCGAAGCGGTGCGCTCCGGATTCAATGGCGTGCCGATCGGACAGGCGGAGGCCGCGCGCAGCATCGGGTTGAACTTTGGCCAGACTGTGTCGCTCGTGGTGCTTCCGCAGGCAGTTCGGATGGTGGTTCCGCCGCTCATCAACGTGTTCATCGCCCTCACCAAGAACACCTCGGTTGCCGGAATCTTCTTCGTCGTAGAGCTGTTCGGCGCCAGCAACCGCGCCGCGCGCGACCATAGTGATGCCGTCATTCCGGTGCTCCTGTACGCGGCCGCCCTGTACCTCGCGATCACGGTCCCGCTCGGCCTGGTCGCCGGTGCCATCGAGAAGAAAGTTGCGGTGCTGCGATGAGTACCAGTGTTCTCTACGACGCCCCTGGGCCGAAAGCCCGTCGCCGCAACGTCGTCCTGTCGATTATTGGTGCTGTGCTGATCGCCGCTCTCCTCGCGTGGGTCATCCTGACGCTTGCTGCCCCTCGGGTGGCGGCGAACGGCAATGTGACCCCGGGTATGTTCGCTCCGTCGCGCTGGGACATCACGGCAGACCGTGACCTGTGGCAGGCGTTCGGCGAGGCTGTCGTCAACACCCTGCGGATGGCTGCGGTGGCGGCGTTCTTAGCCCTGGTCGTCGGCATCGCCTTCTCCTTCGCGAGAACTGCCCGCTCTGCATGGATACGGGTTCCCACGGCCATCCTGCTGGAGTTCTTCCGCGGCATGCCGTTGCTTCTGATGATCCTGTTCATCTTCCTGGTGTTCTCGACCGGCTCGTACTGGGCCGGGGTCAGTGCACTGGCCATCTACAACGGCGCCCTCATCGGTGAGGCGCTGCGGGCCGGTATCGCGTCGCTGCCGCGAGGGCAGCGGGAGTCCGGCCTGGCGATCGGGCTGACCACGGTGCAGACCCGGGTGTTCATCGAGTTCCCGCAGGCGTTCCGCCAGATGCTTCCGATCATCATCGCCCAGTTGGTCGTGCTGCTGAAGGACACCTCGCTGGCCTACGTCGTTGCTTACAGCGAGCTGTCGCGCATGATCAAGAACCTGCAGAACTTCTACGGCAACAACTACCTGTTCACGCTGTTCATCATCGGCCTGGCAATCTACCTGGCGATCAACCTCACCCTGTCGTGGGTCGCCCGACTCGTCGCGCGCCGAAGTGGACCCAAGCTCGGGAAGACCACCGGGGGCCCTAAGGCGCCCGGTTCTGAGGGCACCCAAGCGCTCATCCTGCCGCTACGCGGAGGATATGGCGCAGACGGAAGCGGAGCGAGCGCGGGCGGTCCCGGCTAGCCCGCTAAACTTGACCCTCGTGTCAGCATCCCCCCTCATCACTGAAGAAAACGTCACCGCCGCGGTCGCTGCTGCCCTCGAGGCAATTGATTCTGCGACTGACTCCACCGGACTCAGGGCGGTGCGATCAGCGCACCTCGGTGAGGCGTCGGAGCTGTCCCGGCTGAACGCCCTGATGCGTGAGGTGCCGGCGGACCAGAAGGCGGCATCAGGAGCGCTGATCGGCAAGGCCAGGGGCGCGGTCAACCAGGCGTTCGCGGCGCGGGAAGCCGAGATCGCCGCAGCCGAGGAGACCGCGAGACTGGCCGCAGAAGCCGTCGACGTGACGGCGCTGGCCAGCCGCTGGACGCCGGGAGCCCGCCATCCGCTCACCCTGCTGCAGGAGCAGATGGGAGACATCTTCATCGGCATGGGCTGGGAGATCGCGGAGGGCCCGGAGCTCGAGAACGAGTGGTTCAACTTCGACGCGATGAACTTCGACGAAGACCACCCCGCCCGGGCTATGCAAGACACCTTCTTCATGGAGCCGGTCGACGCCCACCTGGTGCTGCGCACCCACACCTCACCGGTACAGATCCGCTCGCTGCTCGACCGGCCGCTGCCGGTCTATGTCGTCGCCCCCGGGCGTACCTACCGCACCGACGAACTGGACGCGACGCACACCCCCGTCTTCCGCCAGATCGAGGGCCTCGCCATCGACAAGGGTCTCACCATGGCCCACCTGCGCGGCACCCTCGAGCACCTGGCCCGCGCCATGTTCGGCGACGAGGCGAAGATCCGCCTGCGCCCCAACTACTTCCCGTTCACCGAGCCGAGTGCCGAGATGGACGTCTGGCAGCCGAACGCCAAGGGCGGCGCCCGCTGGGTCGAGTGGGGAGGCTGCGGGATGGTCAACCGCAACGTGCTGCGGGCAGCCGGCATCGACCCTGAGGTGTACCAGGGTTTCGCCTTCGGAATGGGCATCGAGCGCACGCTGCAGTTCCGCAACGACATGAATGACATGCGCGATATGGTCGAGGGCGATATTCGCTTCTCGCAGCAGTTCGGAATGGTGGTCTGATGCGCATCCCCATCTCCTGGCTGCGGGAGTTCGTTGAGATTCCAGCGGATGCCACCGCCGAAGACATTCAGGCCGCGCTCGTTCGTGTGGGGCTGGAAGAGGAAGCCATCCACCGCAGCGAATTGCAGGGGCCGATCGTGGTCGGGCAGGTGCTGGAGTTCGCCGACGAACCGCAGTCCAACGGCAAGACCATCCGCTGGTGCCAGGTCGATACAGGCGAGGCGGAGCCCCGCGGCATCGTCTGCGGCGCCCCCAACTTCCTGGTCGGCGACAAGGTCGTGGTGACACTGCCCGGCTCCGTGCTGCCTGGCCCGTTCCCCATCGCGGCCCGCAAGACTTACGGCCACGTGAGCGACGGCATGATCGCCTCGGTCAAGGAACTCGGGATTGGCGAAGACCACGATGGCATCCTGCGCCTCACTGACCTGGGGCTCGACCCCGAGGTCGGCACGGATGCCCTCACCCTCCTCGGCCTGGACGACTACTCGGTCGAGATCAACGTCACCCCGGACCGCGGCTATGCGCTGTCCATGCGCGGCGTCGCCCGCGAGTACTCCAACTCGACCGGCGCCGCATTCCACGATCCCGCCGGGCGACCGTCGCTGGTCGAGCTCGTCGAGACACCAGCGTCCGGCTTCTCGGTTGCCGTCGACGACCAGGCGCCGATCCGCGGCCAGCTCGGCTGCTCGGTGTTCGTCACCCGAGTGGTTCGCGGCATCGATCCGACCCGGCCGACCCCGTCGTGGATGGCCGCTCGACTGAGGCTTGCCGGCATCCGTTCCATCTCGCTGGGCGTCGACATCACCAACTACGTGATGATCGAACTCGGGCAGCCGATCCACGGCTACGACCTCGACAAGCTCAGCGGTGGTATCACGGTGCGCCGGGCGAGCGCGGGGGAGAGCCTGGTCACACTGGACGACCAGACCCGCCAGCTCAGCCCAGAAGACTTGCTCATCACCGACGAGTCCGGCATCATCGGTCTCGCCGGCGTGATGGGCGGTGCGAAGACCGAGATCTCCGACTCCACCACTGCCGTGCTGATCGAGGCCGCCAACTTCGACCCGGTCTCCATCGCGAGAAGTGCCCGTCGGCACAAGCTGCCGAGCGAGGCCTCCAAGCGTTTCGAACGCGGAGTCGACCCGCAGGTGGCGGCCGTCGCCGCTGCCCGGGTCGCCGAACTGCTCGTCGAACTGGCCGGCGGAACGCTAGACCCCCTCGGTTCGACCTTGTTCGACGCTGCGGCACCGACGCCGATCGTGCTGCGCGACGGGTTCATCTCGTCACTGGTCGGCGTGGACTACACGGACCAAGAGATCGGTGCAGCCCTGGAGGCGATCGGTGCCACGCTGGAAAACGTCGAGGGCGGATGGCGCGCGACGCCGCCGAGCTGGCGGCCCGACCTGACCGACGAGTCGACGCTCGCCGAAGAGGTCGCCCGCATCATCGGCTACGACCGTATCCCGTCCGTACTGCCTGTCGCCCCTCCGGGCCGTGGGCTGACCCGCTCCCAGCAGCTGCGCCGGGCGGCGGCCACCATGCTGGCCGCCAACGGCCTGACCGAGGTTCAGCCCTACCCGTTCCTCTCCGAGGCGACGCACCAGCTGTTCAGCGGCGATGCCCCCGCGATGCGATTGGCCAACCCGCTCGACGCTGAGGTTCCGCTGTTGCGTCGCACGCTCCTTCCCGGCCTTCTGGAGGCGGCCAGGCGCAACCTGTCCCGGGGCCTCACCGACCTCGCCCTGTTCGAGGTGGGGGTTGTCTTCCTCCCAGAGCCAGGGCGCAACTACGGCAGCGGTCCGCTCCCGGCGGGCAACGAGCACCCAGGCGAAGCGAAGCTCGCGGAGCTGAACAGCGGTATCCCGCCGCAGCCGTGGCACGCCGGCGCCGTGTTCCTCGGTGATCGCACGCCCAAGCAGCCCGGGCAGGCAGCTTTCGGCTCCTCCGTGGCGGATGCCGTGACGGCAGCCAGCCAACTGGCCGCCGCCGTCGCAGCAACTATCCGAGTCGAGCAGGGCAACCATCCAGCGATGCACCCCGGCCGCACTGCAGAGCTCTTCGTCGGCGACACCGTTGTCGGCGTTGCCGGTGAGCTGTTGCCCGCGATCGCCGACCAACTCGACCTGCCTCGCGTGGTGGCCGTGCTCGAACTCGACCTCGACGCGCTGATCGAGAGCGGGGTGCGCGAGGTGGCAACGAAGCCGATCGCCTCCTACCCCGCCGCAACACAGGACCTCTCTCTCGTGGTGTCCCAGGACATCCCCGCCGATGCCGTTCACGCGGCCGTCGTGGAAGGGGCGGGCGGCCTGCTTGAGGAAGCCAGGCTGGTCGATGATTATCGCGGTCCCGGTGTTGATGACGACCACAAGTCGCTCACCTTCGCCCTGCGTTTCCGGGCACCGGATCGCACGCTGACGGCCGCCGAGGCAACGGGGGCCAAACTGGCCGGCGTTGCCCTGGCAACCGAACGCTTCGGTGCCTCCCTGCGCGAGTAGTCCTGATCGGATTTCGTAATTGCGTGTGGCTACAGCTAATCTGAACCCGTGGACAACAACCGCGGAACGATCATGGGCAACCGTCGCCCAGCTGTTCTGCGTGCGCGCCGACTTTCGGCGACGCCGCGCCGCTGACTGTCTCTGTCAGCAGGTCACGTAGCGTCGCCGCCTCCGGTCCCCTGTTCATCCACTCGCATTAAGGTAGAGAAATGTCTCTTTCCGTCGCCGTCGCCGGCGCAAGCGGCTACGCGGGCGGCGAGGTCCTGCGATTGCTCGCCGGCCACCCCGACGTCACCATCAGCACTGTCACGGCACACGCCAACGCGGGCCAGCCGCTCACCCGGGTGCAGCCCCATCTGCGCTCGCTCGGCCACCTGACCCTGGTCGACACGACGCCGGAGAACCTCGCCGGGCATGATGTAGTCTTCGTCGCTCTCCCGCACGGGCTCTCTGGCGATCTGACCGCCGGCCTCAGCAAGAACACCGTGGTCATCGACTGCGGAGCGGATCACCGGCTGACCAGCGAACAGGATTGGGCCACCTTCTACGGCGGCGACTACTACGGTGCCTGGGCCTACGGGCTCCCGGAACTGCTGCTGGCGGATGGAGGCACGCAGCGCCAGAACCTGATCGGGGCCAGGCAGGTGGCCGTGCCCGGCTGCAACGTCACCGCCATCACGCTGGCACTGGCCCCGGGCATCCGTTCCGGAGTGATCCAGGCGGATGACCTCGTCTCGGTTCTTGCCGTCGGCACCTCCGGCGCTGGCAAGGCGCTGAAGGCTCATCTGCTGGCCAGCGAGATCCACGGCTCGGCCGCGCCCTATGCCGTCGGCGGCACGCATCGGCACACCCCCGAGATCCTGCAGAACCTGACGGCAGCCGGTGGTGCCGGCGTCACCGTGTCCTTCACGCCGGTGCTGGTTCCGATGTCCCGCGGCATCCTGGCAACCTCGACAGCAAAACTCAGCCCCGGAATCGACTCGACCACGGTGCGCGCCGCCTGGGAGTCCGCCTACGCGGATGAACCGTTCGTGCACCTGCTTCCGGCCGGCCAGTTTCCGAAGACGGCGGACGTGCTCGGCGCGAACACCGCGCTCATCGGGCTGGCCGTCGACGAGACGGTGGGGCGGGTCGTCGTGGTGTCCGCCATCGACAACCTGGTCAAGGGCACGGCCGGCGCGGCAGTGCAGTCGATGAACATCGCGCTCGGGCTCGCCGAGACGGCCGGACTTTCAACGGATGGGGTTGCGCCGTGAGTGTGACAGCAGCACAGGGATTCATCGCGGCCGGTGTCGCCGCCGGGCTGAAATCGTCGGGCGGCCTCGACGTCGCCCTCGTCGTCAACCAGGGGCCGTCGAACGCCGCCGCCGCCGTGTTCACCTTGAATCGGGCGAAGGCGAACCCGATTCTCTGGTCCGAGCAGGTGATCGCTGACGGGGTCGCCTCGGCGATCGTGCTCAACTCCGGCGGAGCCAATTGCTTCACCGGGGCCGCCGGCTTCCAGCTCACGCATGCGACCGCTGAGGCGGTGGCGGCGGCCCTCGGCTCTTCCGCCGGCGACGTGCTGGTGTGCTCGACCGGGCTGATCGGAACCGGGCTCGACCGCGGCAAGCTCCTCGGCGGAGTACAGGCAGCCGCGGCCGCAGCCGACACCGACGGCGGATCGGACGCTGCGGCCGCCATCATGACGACCGACTCCCACCAGAAGACCGCCGTTGCCAGCGGCGACGGCTGGACTGTCGGCGGCATGGCCAAGGGTGCCGGAATGCTGGCCCCGGGGCTCGCCACCATGCTGGTCGTGCTGACGACGGATGCCGCCCTCGACGCGGCGGAGCTCGATACGGCCTTGCGCGCGGCCACCAGGGTCTCCTTCGACCGCCTCGACTCCGACGGCTGCATGTCCACCAACGACCAGGTGACCCTGATGGCCTCAGGCGCATCCGGAATTCTTCCTGAGCCGGCTGAATTCCAGCGGGTGCTCACCGAGGTCTGCAGCAGCCTGGCGCTGCAGCTGATGGCGGACGCTGAGGGGGCCAGCCACGAGATCACCATCGAGGTGACCGGCGCGGTGACCGAGGACGACGCCATCGAAGTCGGCCGGTCGGTGGCCAGGAACAACCTGTTCAAGGCGGCGATGTTCGGAAACGACGCCAATTGGGGACGAGTGCTCGCGGCGATCGGCACGACGTCTGCCGAGTTCGACCCCTACAACGTCGACGTCTCGATGAACGGGGTCCGGGTCTGCCACGCCGGCGAGCCTGACCAGCCCCGTGAGCTCGTCGACCTGGCGCCCCGGTCGGTGCACGTCGGCATCGCCCTGAACGTCGGCGAAGCGGTTGCCACCATTCTCACCAACGACCTCACGCACGAATACGTGCACGAGAACAGCGCCTACTCCAGCTGATGGCTGAACTCGCATCGGAATCGGACCTGGTCACGGCGCAGGCCAACACCCTGATCGAATCGCTGCCATGGCTGAAGCGCTTTCGCGGGCAGGTCATCGTCGTCAAATTCGGCGGCAACGCCATGGTCGACGAGACGCTGGAACGCGCTTTCGCCGAAGATATGGTCTACCTGCACCACGTGGGAATCCACCCGGTGGTGATCCATGGGGGAGGGCCGCAGATTTCAGCTGAACTTGACCGCCGTGGCATCCCGAACGAGTTTCGCGGTGGACTGCGGGTGACCAGCCCGGAAGCCATGGAGGTGGTGCGCGACGTGCTGGCCGGCCAGGTGGGCCACCAGCTTGCCGGAGCGATCAACGAGCACGGCGACTTCGCCGAGCCGCTGTCCGGCGAGGCTGGTGGGCTGTTCTCCGGTCGGCGAAGGGGAACCGTCGTCGACGGCGAGCCGGTCGATCTCGGTCTCGTCGGCGAGGTGATCCGCGTCGACGCCACCCTGGTGCACCAGTTGATCGCCGCCGGGAAGATCCCGGTGGTGTCGTCCATCGCACCGGACGCCGACCAGCCGGGCCAATCGCTCAACGTCAACGCGGACTCGGCCGCAGCCTCCCTCGCCGTCGCCCTGGGTGCTGCGAAGCTGATCGTGCTGACGGATGTGGCCGGCCTCTACCGCGACTGGCCCGACCGGGACAGCCTGGTCTCCCAGATCACGGTTTCCGAGCTCACCGAACTGCTTCCCCACCTGGAAGCGGGAATGATCCCCAAGATCAGCGCCTGCCTGGAGGCGGTGTCCAGCGGTGTGCCGAAGGCGGCCATCATCGACGGCCGCATTGCCCACTCCACGCTGGTCGAGGTCTTCAGCGATCGAGGAGTCGGCACCGAGGTGGTACCTGACCCTGCGAGCACCGCGTTCACCGAAACAAAAGAAGAGAGCCACCCATGAGCCTGCCCACCACCAGCCAGACGAGCGACGATTATCGGGAGGCCTACGCCGACGTCATGATGGGTTCCTACTCGCGCCCGCTGGCCGTGCTGGAGCGGGGTGCGGGGTGTCACGTCTGGGACGTCGATGGCAAGCGCTACCTGGACTTCCTCGGTGGCATCGCGGTGAACTCCCTCGGCTATGGGCATCCAGCCCTGGTGGAGGCAGTCTCCCACCAGATCGCCACGCTGTCGCATGTCTCCAACTATTTCGCCACCCCGCCGCAAATCGCCCTGGCGGCACGCCTGCGAGAGATCACCGGCGCCGGCGATGCGGGCCGGGTGTACTTCGGCAACTCCGGGGCGGAGGCGATGGAGGCCGCCTTCAAACTGTCCAGGCTCAACAACGGCAGCGGCAGGCGCACCCGCATCATCACGCTGACCAACTCGTTCCACGGGCGCACCATGGGGTCGCTGGCGCTCACCGGGAAGCCGGCCCTGCAGGATCCGTTCGGCCCGATGCTCACCGGGGTGGAGCACATCGACAGCACGCTCGACGCCCTGGAATCCGCCATCGACGACACTGTCGCCGCCCTCATCCTCGAACCGATCAAGGGGGAGGCCGGCGTCGTCGACCTTCCGGAGGGATTCATCGAGCGGGCCAGGGAGCTGACCAGCCGGCACGGCGCATTGCTGATCATCGACGAGATCCAGACCGGAATCGCCCGCACCGGCTCCTGGTTCGCCTTCCAGAAGCACGGAGTCCTGCCCGACGCGGTCGCGATCGCCAAGGGACTGGGCGGCGGGGTGCCGATCGGGGCGCTGGTGACCTTTGGCACGGCGTCAGGGCTGTACCAGGCCGGCCACCATGGCAGCACCTTCGGCGGCAACCCGCTGGTCACCGCCGCGGCGCTCGCCGTGCTCGACGAGATCGAGCGGTCCGGCCTGGTCGCCAACTCCTCCACGCGGGGGCAGCAGCTGATGGACGGCATCCGCGCCCTCGGTTCGCCGCTGGTCACCGAGGTGCGGGGGCGGGGCCTGCTCATCGGGATCGGCCTGGCCGGCCCGATCGCCAAGCATCTCTCGGCGGCGGCGCTGGAGCGCGGCCTCATCATCAACGCGGCCAATGAGTCCAGCATCCGCCTCGCACCGCCGCTGATCATCGGCGACGACGAGGTGGCCGAGTTCCTGGAGCTCTTCGCGGCGACGCTGGCGGAGGCATCATGACCCGGCACTTCCTGAGGGACGACGACCTGAGCCAGGCCGAGCAGAACGAGATTCTGGAGCTGGCCCTGGCGCTGAAGGCCGACCGCTTCTCCCAGAAACCGCTGGCCGGCCCGCAGACCGTCGCCGTCATCTTCGATAAGTCATCGACGCGTACCCGGGTGTCTTTCGCGACCGGCATCGCCGACCTCGGCGGGGTGCCGCTCATCTTCGGGATCGAAAGCAGCCAGCTCGGCGGCAAAGAGACCCCGTCAGACACCGCCAGGGTTCTCGAGCGCCAGGTCGCGGCCATCGTCTGGCGCACTTTCGCCCAGTCAGGGCTGGAGGAGATGGCCGCCGGTACGACGATTCCCGTTGTCAACGCGCTGTCCGACGACTTCCACCCCTGCCAGCTGCTGGCCGACCTGCTGACCATCCGGGAGCACCGCGGCAGGCTGGCCGGGCTCACCGTGACCTTCCTGGGTGATGGCGCCAGCAACATGGCGCAGTCCTACCTGCTCGCCGGGGCCACCGCTGGAATGCAGGTGCGTGTCGCCTCGCCGGAAGGCTATGCCCCGACGGATGCGGTGGTCGCCTCCGCCAGAACGGCCGCCGCAGCCACCGGCGCATCCGTCACCCTGTTCACCGACCCGGTGCAGGCCGTCACCGATGCGGATGTCGTCGTCACCGACACCTGGGTGTCGATGGGCAAGGAGGCGGAGAAGTCCGATCGGGTTGCACTGCTCGGCGACTACCAGGTCAATCGGCAGCTGATGGCGCTGGCGAACCCCGACGCGCTGTTCCTGCACTGCCTGCCCGCTGATCGCGGATTCGAGGTCACGGCCGACGTCATCGATGGCCCACAGAGTGTCATCTGGGATGAGGCGGAAAATCGGTTGCACGCCCAGAAGGCGCTCTTGCTCTGGCTGCTCAGGCAGCAGCAACCCATCAGAAAGGTCCAGTCATGAGCGACAACAACCCCGGCACCACCAACGCCGGATCCCTCTGGGGAGCGCGTTTCTCCGGCGGTCCGTCACCGGAGCTGGCCAGGCTCAGCAGGTCGACGCACTTCGACTGGCAATTGGCCCCGTACGACATCGCCGGATCCCGGGCGCATGCCACCGCTCTGGCGGCCGCCGGTTACCTCACCGGTGATGAGCAGGAGCGGATGCTCACGGCGCTGAACACTCTCGCCGCGGCCGTCGAGGATGGCACTATCACGGCGGAGGAGGACGACGAAGACGTGCACGGCGCGTTGGAACGTCACCTGATCACCATCGCCGGAACGGAGTTGGGCGGCAAGCTCCGCGCCGGCCGCAGTCGCAACGACCAGATCGCCACCCTCATCCGCCTGTACCTGCTCGACCACGCGACGACGATCGGCCACCTGGTGGTCGACCTGATCGACGCGATCGCCGCGCAGGCTGACGCGCACCCGGACGCGGCCATGCCGGGGAGAACCCACCTGCAGCACGCCCAGCCGGTGCTGCTGGCACACCACCTGCTGGCCCACGCCTGGCCGCTGGTCCGCGATCTCGAGCGCCTGCGCGACTGGCGCCTGCGAGCGTCAGTCTCCCCGTACGGCGCAGGGGCGCTCGCCGGCAGCTCGCTCGGGCTCGACCCGGAGCTGGTCGCCAGCGAGCTCGGTCTCAGCGGAGTCACCGAGAACTCGATCGACGCCACCGCCGGCCGTGATGTCGTCGCGGAGTTCGCGTTCATCACCTCGATGATCGGCGTCAACCTCTCCCGACTGGCCGAAGAGGTCATCATCTGGAACACCCGGGAGTTCAGTTACGTCACCCTCGACGACGGGTACTCGACCGGGTCGTCGATCATGCCGCAGAAGAAGAATCCGGACATCGCCGAGTTGGCTCGCGGCAAGTCCGGTCGCCTGGTCGGCAACCTGACCGGCCTGCTGACAACACTCAAAGGCCTCCCGCTCGCCTACAACCGCGACCTGCAGGAAGACAAGGAGCCGGTGTTCGATTCGGTCGAGACCCTGGAGGTGCTTCTTCCGGCGTTCACCGGGATGGTGGCTACCCTGCGCTTCAACCTCGAGCGGATGGCCGAGCTGGCCCCGCAGGGGTTCTCCCTGGCAACCGATGTGGCCGAGTGGCTGGTCACCCAGCGGGTGCCCTTCCGCGAGGCCCACGAGATTAGCGGCGCCCTGGTCTCCTTCTGCGAGGTCAACGGCCTGGAACTGGACGAGCCGACCGACCAGCAACTGGCCGAGGTGTCCCCGAGGTTGACGCCCGGGGTCCGTTCGGTGCTCACGGTGGCCGGGTCGATCTCCTCCCGCACCGGGGCCGGCGGAACCGCCCCCGAGCGCGTCGCCGAACAGCTGGCCGCACTCACCGAACGGGTGCGCTCGCTGGTGCTGTCTCAATAGGCCCGGCATGTCGTTCGACCGGCATTTCCTGGCACGCTCCCCGCTGGAGGTGGCTCCGCGCGTCCTCGGATCCATCCTCACCGCGGATTCGCCTGACGGACGGGTCGCCCTGCGAATCACCGAGGTCGAGGCCTACCTGGGAGAGCAGGACCCGGGTTCTCACGCTTACCGGGGCAAGACCAACCGCAATGCGGTCATGTTCGGCCAGCCCGGGCACCTGTACACCTACTTCACTTACGGCATGCATACCTGCGCCAACGTGGTCTGCTCGCCGGATGGCACCGCATCCGGCCTGTTGCTGCGTGCCGGCGAAGTGATCGAAGGCATCGAGCTTGCCAGGCATCGCAGGCACACGACGCGCGGCGACGCCGACCTGGCCCGTGGACCGGCGAGGCTGACAGTGGCGCTGGGCATTGCGCTGTCCGACGGGGGAGCGGACCTCGAGTCCGGGCACATCC
Source organism: Homoserinimonas sp. (assembly GCA_040904805.1). Lineage (GTDB taxonomy): Bacteria > Actinomycetota > Actinomycetes > Actinomycetales > Microbacteriaceae > RYN-87. The sequence goes on from JBBDSS010000017.1 coordinate 280,032, forward strand.
GTCTGGACCTGGCCGACGGGGAGAGCGACTACCTCAGCGGACCGCGCACCGGACTTTCCGGCCCGGGCGGCAGCGACGACTACCCGTGGCGGTTCTGGGTTCCCGGGGAGAGAAGCGTTTCACCGTACAAGCGGCACACGCCGAAGGAACCCCGGGGTTGAGTAACGGCTGACGAACGTGCCCGCGTCCGCTCCGGATCCTGTTCTGGACTCACGCTCGAACGGCCAGCGCGAACGGCAGCACCGCAGTGGCACCCGCCAGCCGTAGCTGGCGTGCGGCCACGGTAAGCGTCCACCTGCTGTCCACCAGGTCGTCGATCAGCAGCACTGGTCCCGGCAGTGCCGCAACGGCATCGGCCAGTCGTGCGGGTACCTCCAGCCGGCCCCAGACTCCGGCGAGCCGGTAGGCGCTATTGCCGCCGGCTTCCCCCGTGGGGCCGCCATCGAGGTACCCGAGCGAGCCGAGGTTCGGCAGCTGCCCTGCTGCGGACAGCCCGGCAGCGACTGATCCGATGAGCTGCGGATGCCGGCGTGATGGCATGGTCACGATCGCGGCAGGCCGCTCGTCCCAGCCCCAGTCGGCGAGCACTCGCACGCACGCGGCGATCAGCGCGGGGGAGCCTGCACCGTCCCCCGCGCTCGCGGCGAACAGCTCGCGCATGGTGCCGCCCCAGCCCAGGTCCGTGAGGCGGGCGAGGGCTCGGCCCTCGAGCATCCGCTCGTCCTGGCCGATGCGGCCTGTCACCGGCACGCCCAGCCGATCGGCCCCGGTGGGCCACTGCACGCGCGGTTCGAGCGCGACGCCGACCTTGTCGAGCGCGGCGCTCGCCGATGCGGTGGCCGCAGGTTCGACGGAGGCCGGATACCAGACGCCCGCACAATTGTCGCAGCGGCCGCAGGGCGCAGCCGTCTCGTCGTCGAGTGAGCGCTGCAGGTACGCCATGCGGCAACCATCGGTCTTCTCGTACTCGATCATGTGCTGCTGCTCGGCGATGCGCTCTGCCGTGATCCGTTCGTAGCGCTCGGCGTCGTAAGCCCAGGGCTTCCCGGTTGCGACCCAGCCTCCCTGCACCCGTTGAACGGCACCGTCGACGTCGAGCACTTTGAGCAGCAGCTCCAGGGGCGTGCGGCGGAGGTCCACCCGAGCTTCGAGCGCCGGCGTCGACGAGGGCGCGTCAGAATCGAGAGCCGCGATGACCCGCTCGGCGCGCTCGCGGTCCGGCATCGATGCAGTGGCGAAGTATCTCCAGATTTCAGGGTCTTCGGTGCCCGGAAGCAGCAGCACATCGGCGTTGTCGGTGGCCCGGCCGGCCCGTCCTACCTGTTGGTAGTAGGCAACGGGTGACGACGGCGCGCCCAGGTGCAGCACGAAGCCCAGGTCCGGCTTGTCGAACCCCATCCCCAGCGCGCTGGTGGCGACGAGCGCTTTCACCTGGTTACGTTTCAGCATGCGCTCCGACTCTTCGCGTTCGACGGTGTCGGTTCTTCCGGTGTATGCGCGAACGGCATGACCGGCCTCGCGCAGCAGGCGAGCCGTGTCTTCCGCCGCGCTCACGGTGAGCGTGTAGATGATCCCGGACCCGGGCAGGTCGCCCAGGTGGCTGAGCAGCCAGCCGAGGCGTGCATTCGAATCTGGCAGGCGCAGCACGCCAAGGCGCAGTGAAGCGCGTGCGAGCGGGCCACGGATCGTGACGACGTCTGTGTCGCCTGAGCCCAGCTGTTCCGCAACATCCGCGACGACCCGGCTGTTGGCGGTCGCTGTCGTCGCGAGCACCGGAATGCCGGCCGCCAACTGCGTGATGAGGTCGCGCAACCGACGGTAGTCCGGTCGGAAATCGTGGCCCCAGTCGCTGATGCAATGTGCCTCATCGACGACCAGCATGCCCATCCGTGCGATGAGTGTCGGCAGTTGTTGCCCGCGGAATGCCGGGTTGTTGAGCCGCTCGGGCGATACCAACAGCACGTCGACCTCGTCGTTGTCCAGCTGTCGAACCACATCGGCCCACTCATGCGCGTTGGTCGAGTTGATCGCCACCGCCCGCACTCCGGCGCGCTCGGCGGCCGCGATCTGGTCTCGCATGAGCGCCAGCAGCGGAGACACCAGTATTGTCGGTCCGGCGCCGCGCTGGCGCAGCAGGAGCGTCGCCACGAAGTAGACGGCTGACTTGCCCCAGCCGGTGCGCTGCACGACGAGTGCCCGACGGTGCCCGTCCACGAGGGTCTCGATGGCCTCGTACTGGCCGTCATGGAAGTCGGCAGCATCCGAGCCGACCAGCTGTCGCAGGATGGTCAGGGCGGATGCTCGCGTCGCGTCTGTCATGGCTCCAGCCTGTCAGCCTCCGCCGACCGCGCGACACAGCGCTGGTGGTCAGCGCAGCGCCAGCACCACGACCGCCGCACTGGCGGCTGCCCAGATCAGGCTGACGAAGCTGCCGATGATGAAGCGTTCCCTGGCTTCGGCCGCGTCGAGCTCGGTGAACCGTCCGACACCCTTGACCGCCACGATCACGGCGAGTGCCGCCGGGAAGCCGGCGATGATGGCGCCGACGACGGCCAGGCGCTCGAGCAGCCCGATCGCGAGTCCGCCTCGCAGGACCTCGCGTGGCTCCGTTTCAACGAGGATGCCGCCGTGCGATCCGTTCGGCACACTGCCCCTGGTGGCCAGTTTGAGGCTCGCGGTGGCGGCTGGCCCTCCCCCGATGACGGCCAGGGCGGTTCCGAGGAGGCTGAGCAGGATGGCCAGGATGGGCGTGCTTCCTGGCCCGGGCAGGGTGGCGACGATGATCGCGGCCAGGAGGGACGCGGCGGCGCCGGTGATCAACCAATGCGATTTCGCCGACCACGCCAGAACGGCCAGGGCCAGCGATGCGCCGGTGAAGAGAAACATCGCAACCCAGTAGAGGATTGCGAGCCATGTCGTCATGGGTGCTCCTTGGTGTCGGTGCTTCCGGCAATTCGGTCCAGGTTTTCGAGGAGCCTAACAATGGTTGGCAGCGACTGGCGTTCGATTTTGAGCGCGGCGGCGGATGCGCGTTCACTGGCCGCAGCCGCAGTGATGCCGAGGATGCGGGCCGCCTCGGCCTGTGTCCGGGTTTCCTCGAGGATGTCGTGCAGTTCCCAGCCCTGGTCGCTTCGTTTCTTCCGCACTTCCAGCAAGAGGTCGATGACGTTCTGCGCGTCACCGGAGTTGGGCCAGGCTTCGGCTGATTCTTTTGCGCCGTCGGCTCGCACGGCGAACCTGGTGGGTCGCTTCTTGGCGTCGGTCACGGCATCCCTGGCCGCGTTGAACGCCGGTCCGGATGCTTCCCTGGTTTCTGCCGGCAGCGGTCGACGGACGCCGCCGACTCCAATTCCGACGCTCCAGCTTCCGTTGCGCGCCAGGCGCAGTGCGATCTCCAGTACTGTGCCGGCGTCGTCGGTCAGCACCTGGATTTCGTCGCCGGCGTTGCGATCGGCGGGGAGGGTGAGCCTGGCGGCGTACTCGTCGTTGAGCAGGTCGCGCCACTGGCCGACGAGGTCCTGCGTGGTCCGGCTCGACTTCTGGTCTGCGGAGATGACGAACATCCGGTGCTTCCCTTCGTAAGCGTGCACACTGTATGGCTACAAGGTAAGGTTACAGCCCTAATCAGTGACCATCAAGCCTGTAGCCTTAATTTAGGAAAGTCAAGGCTGTATCCTTAACGTCATCCCTGGGGCGGTGAAGGAGGCACACGGAAAACCTCAGATACTCTGTACAGCGTGTCGACACCCGCAGCCCCTGCCCTTGCCCAACAACGTAACGACGACTCGTTCCCCGATATCTGGGATGAGCTCGTCTGGCGCGGGCACATCCATGTCTCGACCAATGAGTCCGAGCTCAAACAACTGCTCGCCGGCCCACCCATCGTCTACTACTGCGGATTCGACCCCACCGCGCCGAGCCTGCACCTCGGCAACCTCGTGCAGCTGCTCGTCATGCGGCGCCTGCAACTGGCCGGGCACAAACCGCTCGGACTGGTCGGTGGCTCGACCGGACTCATCGGCGACCCCAAGCCGACGGCCGAGCGCACGCTCAACGATGCGGACACCGTGGCCGAGTGGGTCGGCTACCTGCAGGGGCAGGTGTCGCGCTTCCTGAGCTTCGAGGGGGACAACGCGGCGCGACTGGTCAACAACCTGGACTGGACATCCTCCCTCACCGCAATCGACCTCCTGCGCGATGTCGGCAAGTACTTCCGGGTCGGCGCCATGCTCAAGAAGGATGCCGTCAGCGCCCGCCTCAATTCGAGCGAAGGCATCAGCTACACCGAGTTCAGCTACCAGATCCTGCAGGGCTACGACTTCCTGCAGCTGAACCGCCAGTACGGTTGCGTCCTGCAAACCGGCGGATCCGACCAGTGGGGCAACCTCATCAGTGGTACCGACCTGATCCACAAGGCGGACGGAGGGGCAGCCCACGCCATCGGCACACCGTTGGTCACCAACTCCGACGGCACCAAGTTCGGCAAGAGCGAGGGCAACGCCATCTGGCTCGACCAGAACCTCACCAGCCCGTACGCGCTCCACCAATTCTGGTTGAACACCGACGATGCGGACGTGATCAACCGGCTCAAGGTCTTCACCTTCCTCAGCCGGGCAGAAATCGAACGGCTGGCGGATGCCGTGGTCGCCGAGCCGTTCAAGCGCGAGGCCCAGCGCACCCTGGCGAACGAGGTGACCACGCTGGTGCACGGCGAGGATGCGACAGCCGCAGCCATCGCTGCCGCCCGAGCGTTGTTCGGACAGGGCGACCTCGACACCCTCGACGAATCGTCGCTCATCGCCGCGACCGCCGAATTGACGACCGTGGCCGCAGGCATCCAGAGCACGGTCGCTCAACTTCTCGTCGACACCGGGCTGACCTCAAGCCTGGGGGAGTCGCGCCGTGCCATCGACCAGGGCGGGGTCTACCTCAACAATGCGAAAGTTTCCAGCGCCACCCAGACACTGGAGGGGCACCTCCTGCACGGGCGTATTGCCGTGCTGCGGCGGGGCAAGAAAACGCTGGCCGGAGCCATTGTCGGTTAGGGCGCGGCCGCCTCACTATGATGTGGGCTGGGAGATTTAAGGGAGTTTGTGAACGATCAGACACGTGGCGGGACGCCGGGCACCGGCTCGGACCCCGACGTACACCCCAAGCGCGACCGCAAAAGGCTGCGGAGTTCGGAACCGTGGCCCCCGCCCGCCACCCCTGTCGCCGACCCGATGGCGCCGCAGCCAGCCGCACAGCCGGAGGAAATTCGCGAGCCTGAGCTGACCCCGGTCGAGCAACTCTTCGCCGGCCAGTGGACGGCATCCCTCCCTACCCCGGTCATGCCGTCCGCGATCCCGCCCGAGCCGGTGGCGGTTACGCCGGTGACGGATGCGGCCCAGCACTACGACGTCGACGTGGCCGAAGACCAAGACGGCGAGCCTTCCGACGCGGCCGGTACCGCGCCCGCGTCGCGCTTCGGGCTCGGCCTCCTCAAGAAGATCAAGCGTGAGGCCGCTGCGGAGCCTGCACTCGACGAGCCTGCAGCTGAGCCGCCGGCTCCTGTGCAGACCGCCATCCCCTATGTTCCGCCCGGCGGCTTCACCGGCCCCGGGCATCCGCGGCTCGGCCCACTGGCCCCCGAGCCGATCGAGAAGCATTCCGGGCTGGCCGGCCTTGACATCGCCGCCATGGTGGCGGCCATCCTCTTGCCACCGATCGGTCTCATCACCGCGGTGGTCGCCCTCATTCGGGGCCGGCAGGTTCGCGGCTGGGCGTCCGACCTCGCGCGAGCGGCGGTGAGTGTGTCGCTGGTCATGACAGTCGTGTTCGTCGGCGTCGGCGGCTATGCCTGGATCCAGGAGATCGAGAGGGCCGAGCAGTTAGCGGCGGCCAAGACAGATCAACGTGCTCACGCTCTCGTCGGGGAGGCGAGCGTGCCGTTCTGCGAAGTGCTCGAGGCTCACCCCACGATCTATTCGACCGCAGACCCGGATTACGGCTGGCCGGTGCAGGACGCTCCTGGCGGTTACAACGCGGCAATCGCCGAGTACGCCGCCGTCTGGGTGCAGGTGGCAGAGGCCGCACCCGAGGGGATTGCCGAGGAAACAGCCGCAATCTCCGAGCGCGTGGCTGGCATCGTCAGCATCGCCAACGCCCTGGGTTCGTCGAACCGCGCAGGCGACCTCCTGGGTTTGCATGCGGAAACAGATCTCGCGACGGTGGAGTCCTGGTACGTCGAGTACTGCGACGCGCCCGAAATCCCCGCGGAATAAGGGAACTGGGGCGCGACACGCCCGGGATTGCAGCTGATTTGCCACACCCCCGGGCCCCGCGTAATGTTCTTACTTGTCACCCCAAAGGTGCGGAAAGCGGAAGAGCTTACCGGCCTCAAGAAGGACTAAATCCGGCTCGATCAACTACTCATCTTGAATGAGAGTGAAATCAGGCATAGGATGAATAACCCACTCTCCCAGATAGAACGAACTCTTTCAGTTCGAACTCAATGGGACTCGGTCTGTCGACCGTTTCGCTGGCTTCTTGTAAGCCGGCGGGTCGATTTGACACTGAGAATGAGAGTGGTAAGTTAGAGAAGTTGCCCTGGCAGCCAAGCCGCAAGGTGAAGCACCAGGAGCGTCCGATCCTTGAGAACTCAACAGCGTGCACAATGTCAAATGCCAAAAACCTCGTGCATTGAACCTAGTTTCTAGCTAGGCGAGATGCAGGAGATTCCTTTGGAAAAGATATAAAACAGAACAAGCAAGTCAGTAATGATTTGTTCTTGTCAGTTTCAAACTTGTGCCATGTCCGCCCATTCCGGCGGCTTGACACACTAGATGTGCCGAGGGGCTTGCCTCTCGTGCAATCAAACATTTACGGAGAGTTTGATCCTGGCTCAGGATGAACGCTGGCGGCGTGCTTAACACATGCAAGTCGAACGATGAAAGCCGGAGCTTGCTCTGGCTGGATTAGTGGCGAACGGGTGAGTAACACGTGAGTAACCTGCCCTTGACTCTGGGATAAGCACTGGAAACGGTGTCTAATACCGGATACGAGCTTCAGCCGCATGGCTAGGAGCTGGAAAGAATTTCGGTCAAGGATGGACTCGCGGCCTATCAGGTAGTTGGTGAGGTAAAGGCTCACCAAGCCGACGACGGGTAGCCGGCCTGAGAGGGTGACCGGCCACACTGGGACTGAGACACG
>JBBDSS010000018.1:0-122026 GCA_040904805.1 Homoserinimonas sp.
CTCTATCTTCCTTCCAGACTCGAAAGGAAACGGCATCAAACCGGGGACGGTTCATCTCGGCCTTCGAGGATAGCGAGTATTGACTCCATCGCATCAAGGACCAGAATCTCATCCTCAACTACATGCCTGCCGGTTGTGCCATCGATGACGTCATCCGAATATCCGGATAGGAGAGGCTCGTCCAGCGCGTATCTCCGGACGACGAAACGGGCCAGCAGCTGATCGCGAAGGGCTCCCAGTGCAGTGGCAAGGACATGATGGGAGTAGCCGACGAGAATCTTGGCGTTATGGGAGGACGTCTTGCCTGCGATGTTCAGCTCCTGCAGACCATCGTCAGCCTTCCTCGTAGTGGCGGTGAATAGATAGTCTTCGTCTCCCTGCCACACGGTTTGAGCCAGCACGGAAAGGCTCCATGCATCGGCTCCAACGTACGTCGACGCCCTGAGAAACCGTTGGTCTTGCCCGAGGAGGGTGTTCAGCCGCCGTCGCATCCGTCCCACGACGGTCATTTTTGACAGGTCCTTTAGCCAGTTTTCGATGGAAGTTAGAAGCTGCCGCTCGAAGGAGGGTTGATCACGTGCCTTTAGTGCTGCTGCCGCGACGAACTTGACCCCTTTCTTCCCCTCGACCATTCCTCCAATGAAGTCGAGAATTGCCTGGCGGTTCCACTCCCGGTGCTGAGGAGGCGGGGGGAAAGACGTGCGTGCGGCGACTTGCCGGGTCAGCTTGATCAGAAGTTCTACCGAAGCGGGACCTAGCCTCCGTGTCGTGGAGAACTCAACCCACGCGCCGTCTGGATCGGCCAATGCTCCCAACTCATTCTCCTTCGATGCTTTCCGGTCAGCGGACATGGCAGTCGCTCAATGGCTTCCGGTGCTAGTTGACGTGCACGAGATCACGGACAGGTTGGCCCAGACCCTCGGCCGCTTGGGTTCCGGAACGCGAGGGGCATGCGAAGAGCAACATGGTGCACTCAGCTGAGACGGCTTCAAGCTTGCGTATGGGAAATCCTCTCGAACCACAGTGAAAGTTCATGGGACTCGTAGCTCTTTGAGCGGGTCGCGGCGTGCGGCTGCGAGGGCGGGGATGAGGGCGGCGACCAGACCCGTGATCACGGCCAGAATCCCGACGGCGCTGAAGAAGTCCCAGCCAGGAAGTGGGTCACCAGTACTGACCAGCCCGATCGCCGCACCGACGCTACCCACGACGGCACCGATGATGCTGAGGACTACCATTTGCGTCAGTAGCAGTCCGACGATGAGGCCTTGGGAGGCGCCGAGGGCGCGGCGGCGGCCGAAGTCCTTGCGGCGAAGCATCACCAGTCCGTAGAGGATCGCGGCAACCAGCACCGCCGTCAGGGCAAAGATGACCACGACCAGGTTGCGGCCGAAGCTGCCGAGCTGGCCTTCTACCAGGGCACGCAGTTTGGCGAGGGATTCGCTGGTGGATAGCTTCACCTTGCTGACGTCATCGACGGCGAGTACGGATATCACGGCTTGCGAGACGGGGGCGACGAGGTCCGGGCGGGCGGCGATAACTACCAGCACGCTGACGGGTACGGACGTCGCATTCGCCGCCTCGTCTTGTGGGACTATCACCAGGGGCTCCAGGAATTGGAGGTAATCGGGCACGTCGATGCGCCCGGTGATGGCATAGTCGGCGCCTGTGTCGGAGAGTACCCCGCCGACCTCGTCGGCCATTCCGAGTTGTTCGAGGGCGAGCTTGGATGCCAGGGCGGAACTATTGGGTACGGGAAGGCTTCCGGTGAGTTGATTGACTTTATCGCCGTAGGCAAGGCGCACCGGTACGCGAGTGCCGCCTTCGAAGGCGGCGTTCTGCACGTCGTGGGCGGTGCCGAACGCGCCCGCCCACTCAATCCCGTCCACGTTGGCGAGGCGTTGCAGCACGGCGGTGTTCAGGCCTGCGCCGGCTTCAGCACGCACCACGACGGCACGGGTGCCGGCGGAGTCGATGCTGCCCAGCACCGCCTGTTCGGCGCCGACGGTGCGGCCGGTGGTCAACAGCACGGTGGCGCACATCCCGGCGACCATGATGATGGAGACGACGGATGCCACTGGCTGGCTGCGCGCGGATGCCATGGATTCGCGGATGATTGCCAGGAGACGGCGAAGCGCGTTCATAGGGTGATTACCCGGTCGCAGCGGGCGACCAGCGCCGGGTCGTGGGTGGCGACCACGACGGTACCGCCGCCATGAGCTTGATTACGCATCGCGTCGACGACGATGGTCGCCGAGGCTGGGTCCAGGTTGCCGGTCGGCTCATCGGCAAGCAGGATGCGCGGGTTGTTCAGCAGCGCCCGGCACAGGGCGATCCGCTGTGCCTGCCCGCCGGAAACCTGACCCGGCTTGTGACTGGCTCGCAGGTCCACCCCGAACTGGCCCATCAACTCCAGCGCGCGGCGCTTCGCACCCTCACGCGGTTCGCCACGGTAGAGGGCAGTCTCGATCACGTTATCCAGCACCGTGCGGGTCGCATCCAACGCCGCGTCCTGGAACACGAACCCGAACCGGGACGCCCGCAACGCCGCCCGTCGCGCATCCGCCAGCCCGGCGACATCCGCGCCCTCGATCAGGACTTGGCCGGCACCGGGTTTCAGCATCAGGCCGAGCAGGTAGAGCAGGGTGGATTTGCCGCGGCCCGAGGGGCCGGTGATCGCCACCACCTCCCCGGCCGAGAACGTCGCATCCCAGCCGGTGAGGATTTCGGCGTTGTGTCCGTAACCGAAGGTGATCCCGCGGGCTTCAAGCAGTTTGGTAGTCATACGATTACTCCGCTGAGGCGGGGACCCGCACGCGGGTGCCGGCCGGGACCCCCTCGATCACCGACATGCCCCGGGCGCTGGTGACCACGGTCACTGGATGCGATACCGCCTCCGAGTCAGTTACAGTCACCTTTCCGTCGGCGGAGCTGAGCAAAGCCGCGGAGGGAACGACCAGGCCGGCTACCGTCTCCACCGTGACTATCCGAGACTGCAGCAGGGTCTGCCCAGTCACCGGAATCGTCGCGCACTCCTCACCGCAAATAGTTGCGCCGTCAGGGCCGGCGAGGATGATCCGGGTGCCGGCCATCTCATCCGTCACCTGATCGACCACCACCCCCTCCCACTTCGCCTCACCGTTGGTGATCTCCACTCGGGTGCCGTTGGGCATCATCGATGTCTGCGACTCGGTCACCGGAATCACGAACGTAGGCGCCGCCGGCAACCCCTTCACCACCGCTTCACCGCCGCTTACGATCGCTCCGCGCTTGATCACCTCGGAGTCCAGCGCGAGACGTGTCGGGAGCTCCGGGACGAACACCAGATCTCCCGGCTGCACCACCCCATCCTGTGGAACGCCCATACTCTTCTGCCAGGCCTTCACCGCCCGCTCGGTGCCCCAGCCGAACTCACCATCCGGTGTCCCCTTGAAGTGACCGAGCGCGGCAAGCATCGCCTGCACCTGCTTCACATCCGCACTCTTAGAACCGCGGGCCAGCGGCTGGAACGATGGAATCGACCCCTGCGCCACCACCACCGGCCGCAAATTCACCGTGTAGAGAATGGCCCCGTGAGTCACCTCGTCGCCGGCAGCCACGTTCACCGTGGTCACCGTCCCAGACGCCTGATTCGTTCCGACTGGCACCGGAGTCCACTCCGCCACCGTGTTCAGGTTCATGCTGGAGCCAACCTCACCGTCGACCACCTCAACGAAGGTAAATGCCGTCGAATCCAACACATCCTCCGCTGGCGTCAACACCGTCGCTCCAGCCCAACCGACGCCGGCGCCAACGAGAAGCGTGATCAGTCCGAACCCTAGCCACGGCAGCACCCGGCGCTGAGGTCGAGCATCGGTGTTCGATGCGAAGGTTGAATCTGCCATATCGAGGTGCTTTCAGGTCGAGGGCGAAGCTGGGATAACGCTGATGTGAGGATCAAGAACTGATGGGGACGGCTTAAATCACCGCGGCGAGTTGCTCGCGCAATGACGCTCATTCTGCCCGCGTGACCGAACGCTGCACTCACCGCGATGTAAAGAGTTCAAGGTTCGATCGCCGACAGGGTGTCCGTCATCGGGTCATCCGCACCAATCCGAGTTGCCGTAGCCAACTCCTTCTCCAGGTACGCTACTTCGTCTGTGATACCTATCGCGTCGATATTCAAGCCCAACAGGACCCGCCGGGGCGAAGCGATATCTACAGAGCCGAACGCGCCCTCGTCTGTCCGAACAACTGTCACGGAGCAAGAACTCCGGGCAGACAAAAGACCAGAAGTGCCACTAGAGCAGGCTTTCGGTCCCTGTAACGGCTGGCGCATGGGCACGCTCCGGTCGCTTTCCCCACCACTTAACCCCAAATGCCCGAGTCGGCTGGGGGAAGCATGGAGCACTCCGTTTGGAGTTCGTCAAATGCGCGCGCTCCCGCTGGAGTGTTGGTGCCGGTGACGTTGGAGTACGCATCCCACGTCATTCGGTAGTAGTCCTGAACGAACTTCCCTCGTGACGGTAATTCGGCCATCGTTTGGCCATGTTCCTCGAAGCACGCCCTCAACTCGTTGTCGTAATAGTCGAACATTCGATCACGCTGCTCTTCGTCGAGCGGTCGCAGGTACTCCGGGTCTGTCGGATATTCCGCTTGGCAAATGTACGAGTCCAGATTGTATGCGTCTCCCTGCCCGTCCGGCATTGGGTCGTCACTTCCCCACCCACCGGCGCTTGCTTTGACATTCCACCCACCTCGCTCATTCATGCATGCTGCGATTGCCACTGCTCCTTCGATCAGGTCGGTGTACCGCACCATCTCGACATCTGGGCGCTGGTCATCGGGCAGGCCTGTCATGTCCCAAGCATTGTCAAGGGCGGCCTGGCTGAGGGCGGCGTCACTCAGGGATCGGGGCGAGGAATCGGATGTCGGAAAATCCGGTGCTGGCTCAGTGGTCGCTGAAGTGCAGCCGGTCAACGCAAGCGCAAATGCGACAGCAATGCTGCAGCCCGCTCCGACAAGACGGAGGTTCCGACGATTCACTGGACTCACGAGGCCTCCTCAGGGGCAGGAATGATGTTGGCGCGGAAAACGCGGGTCTCGGAGCAGCACGCCGCCGCTCCGAAACCCGCCCATCTGACAGGTCAGGTGGAGCTGCAGTTGTAACTGCCCCAGGTCGCCGACGCTCCAGCAACGCTAGCGCTTGAAATGAGGCCACTGTAGAACGTCTTGTGTCGCGTTAGGGTGATCGTCCCGTTCTGGAACGTCATTGGCGAGTAGCCCGCGTGGTAATGGGTGACGGCGCCGCTGCCCCCACTGTGCGTATACACATATCCAGACCCGACACTGATGCAGTTCTTCGACCCCCAGGCCCATTCGCCTGCGTATGCCGGCATCGCGGATCCAAGAATCAGCGCCGCGGCGCCAAGCATGCCAGCCCCGCTAAGGGCAAGCTTTCGTTTAATGCTCATCGTTCGTTCCCCTTGTCTGCCGCGACATCGCGACCTTCACCTCCTGAGCGACTTTGCCCCTGAATGCGTCACAGGTTAACGGTAAAACAATCCGGTTACAAGGTTTTTTATTCACGTGGTCTTGTGGTCTGCAATTGATAATCAGGGGCCGAGGACCCGACCCGCGTCCTCTTCGCCCCAGCCAACTAAGAGCTGTACTTCTCCCGCACGCAGCACATCCCACCGCGTCGTTGAATCCCCGTAGTACGCCTTGGCTGCAAACCAACCGGCCTGTGATCCCGGAGAGCGAAATGCAGGCGCCAGAACGTCAAGAACTCGGTCCAGCCCGGGCAACGGCTGTTCGTCAACAAACTGCTGTTGCTGGTAGTAGAACTGCCCGTCGGCGAACTCGACGCCGAGCACCAGCCGGCTCTCTCGCCAGGACTCCAACGTCTGCTCCGAGATGTCGCAGTACTTAATGACCGCAGCCGCCGTGACCCAGGGTCCGATGCTGGCGTAGTAGGCACTCGCCTCTTCGGCGGACTGCCACCCGCCTTTTCGAACCCGTTCGCTACCGCCGTCCGTGTCTTCCTGCTGCGCCACCTCGGAAGCCCCACTCTCCCCCAGGAACTGCCGCGCTGCCCCGATGACCTCGTCGCCGGCCTCGGGATCACCGTCGCGAAGCAATTGCGCCGGCGATCGGTCCGACAGGTTCGGGTTCCTTCCCATGAACCACGCCTGAGCAACCTCTGGGCTCTCCTCACGAGCCAGCTCGCCAGCGACCCGATAAGCAAGGCGCAGTCGCGCCATCACCTCTGTCGGCGGGGCCTCCGCCCCATCAGCCCACACCCGAATCGTCCGCGTCTCGCCCACCCCGGCGACGAGAGCGGTAAGGCGCGCGCCGAGGAGTTCACGCAAGGCCTTGACGATCTCCACGTCGGTCATGCCGGCGTCAGGAGTCTCGGTCATCAGTCGAGTCACCGCCCCCTCGTGCCAGCCGTACGATCCAGTCCGGGGTGGCGTAGCCCATCCGGCGGTCGGCATTGAGGCGAACGCGCGCCGCGACGGCACGGACCCGTTCCGACGGACGGCGATTCGGATCCTCCCGCTGCGGTATCTGAGAACAGCCAGGTGCTTCGGCCGGCATCGCTGCAGGTTCCGCGTCTGTCACGTTCAGCCGGAGATACAGGATGTACTGGTTGCTCACGTCAACCGCGATGGTGCGACCGCGAGCCATCGCCTGCAGCTCAGCGCCCTCGATCGTCACGGTCTGCGCGGCATGCCGCCGGCCAAAGAGGAACAGCCCGTCCCTGTCCAGTCGAGGCCTTCTTATGGTCAGCCGGCGGGCTTCCCCTTCGAAGCGAATCGACGCCGACGCGCGATCCTCATGGGTGGCCATCAGCCACCTCCTGATCAGCCACGAGCATCAGCAGTTGCCGCCCTCTTCGCAGAATCATCCGGTTCCCTCCTGCAACTGGTCAGGCATGCTGGCCCTGCCTCTCACTCCGCTCACGGCCCGTTGAGGGAGCGGTGGATCCGCTCCGCGGCCGTCACGACTTCGTCCAGGCGTCCGGCCCGCATGACCTCCGCAGTAGTGGCACCGCCCCAGTAGTCCGACCTGGAGAACAGGAGGAGCGCAACGGAGAGCGGATCGGTTCCCTTCGGGTCCAACGTCGCTGCCACTTCTGGCAGGCCGGGGAGTGGTAGGCCGTTCTCGTCAAACTGCCGGGCGGGTATTGCTGTGACGCTGTCAGCGAGTTGGATGGCCAGAAGGACTCGATCTCGGATGTCGGCTCGGACTTCTTGTTCCGTACGGTTGAGCAGGCGAGCCACGGAGTCGACGGTATAGAGCGGGCCGACCTTCTCTTTGAACAGGCGGCCCTGGCGTTCCACGTCGTCATCGTCAGCGTTCACTCGTTTCAACGGTCTGTTTCATCCTCACTGGTTGGCATTGTGGGGCATTCGCTCAATGTTGGCGCGGAGCCTGGTTGCGGTTGCGGTGTCGACGTGAACCGGCTCGCTGGGGTGAAGGCGCGACAGTAGCTTGCCGTCTGCGTGACGCCATCGAAGTGGCTCGGGCAACGGGAGCTCGTCGATGTCGCCGGCTGTGAACGCAGCGACTGCGAGGTCGAGGACCGGTTCACTCAACTGGGTCAGCTCGCTGTTGTAAAACTCAACGCCGCCGGATGCGAACGGTCCTCCGCCACGCCTGGTCCCGTGGCAGAGCCGAAACTCTTCCATTGGGCTGCCATCAGCGGGGAACCAGGCGCGGACAAGGACGGACGGTGACAGCGAAGAGGCCCGCATGACAGTGAGGCGACCGTCGTCAGCAGTCACCTCGACTTGAGCGGCACCGTCGAATATGAGTGCTGCGAGAGCGGATCGCAGGGTGTCTCGAAGCTCGTAGTCAACGTCGAGTTGCGGTTTGGGCCGCAGTTTCGGCGCTGGGAAGTGAGGGTCGAAGAGAACGGAGATGTGCGCCAACGGCTGCAGCCTTTCCATGGTGTCGATCAAGCACGGGTCTTCATCGGTCGACATCGGCGACTTCGTCGTCTGCCAGCCGTTCGATGCTGCGGATGTCGCTCGTGTAGTGCCAGTAGAAGTCGACGGTGTCTGACCGGCCGTCGGTGTGCATGGTCCAGGCTCCGCGTTCCCCGACGCGGCACGTCTCGATGGTGCGCAGTGGGCGCGTCCGATCATTGATCGAGGGTGCAGCCCCCGAGCCCGGCACTCGTCTCACCGTCATCTGGTCGAGGTCAAGAATGTGGGAGCTGCCCTGGGTCCATATCCGCCACCTGCCGCCCTCTCTGCCTCGAAGCTCAGTGGTTAAGTCTGCGTCAGTCAATATCGTTCCAGATCAGTTCGTGTGTCTGTTCCCCAGCTGGCATCGGTCTGATGTCGATCACTTTCGTGCTGCGAACCGGGACGGTCGGGAGGCCGGTAGCGGTGACAAGCCGCCACGATCCTGGTTGTCCGACTCGGCAGCGTTCAATCGAATGCAGCCCGAGCTCTTGGTCTGTGAGGGGGCAGGTCGCGTTGTCTCCCGACAACGAACGAACGGTGCGGGCGTCAAGATCGAACAAGAACTCCCGCTGACTCGGACTCGTCGTCACGAGCCAGCGCCCGGTCTCATTCCCGGTGAGTTCCGCAACGATCGCGTCATCCCTGTCGAAGTACTGCAGGTCGAGGGTGGTCACGTCGAGGATCGCCTGCGACCAGCTGTGGCCTTCGTTCATGTCCAAGACCACGACGCGGCAGCTGAACGCTCGCCCGTCATTCTCATACTCAACGGTCTCGTCGACGTGATAGTGGTAGTGACCACCTAGGTAGAGCTGGGGTCGGACCTGGAGGAACCCGCGGTGAAACATCTGCCGCCCCGCAGCGGAGTACGACTTCCCTCCCTCCGACCACCAATGGTCGGTCGCGGCCAACCGACGATCCAGGGCCGGCACGTCCAGAGGGGCATCGTGCCCGACCATCACGTCCGCGTGCTCCCCTCCCAGGGCCGCGAGGTCGTCTTCAGTGATGGACTCCTCGGGCCACCACGAGCTGCCGGCGAGCCGGTTGCCAGCATCCACCGAGTTCGCGCCTCCCAGCGCAGCGAGAGTCCGCCCCGACGACAGGGGCGTGCGGTAACCGCGCGGGATGTGAGCGACGTTCGGACGCAGCCAGCGCAAGCCGTCGTCGCCGATCGGGTGCCGATACAGCCGAGTGAAATCCTCGTGGTTGCCATCGACGAAATACAGCACCTGACGGCGTGCGGCCAGTCTTCGGCTGAGCTTGCTCAAGTCGATACCGTAATTCCTGCGTGGCCATACAAAGCCAAAATCACCGAGCACCAAAAGCACGGAAACACCGCGTTTCCACATCGTCTCCGACACGGCTAACACGTGCGACATGTCACCGTGAGTGTCACCGAGCAAGCCGATGCGCATGGCCGTCGACAGCGTCCGTCCGTCACTCACAAGCGCGTCTTCGTTTCCGGCGAACTGATCCGCTTGATGGACACGACTTCAGTCGCGTATCGGGCAGTGAAAGGGACACCCAACACGTTGAGGTCGATGCGCAGACTCATTCGCCGGCCGACCGTGCAGTCATCGATGGCTAGAAGCATGATCAGTTCGTCATCGCGCCGGAGCAATGAACCATCGCAGTTTCCAGTGCGAGGGAAGCGCCTGAGCACCATCCGATCAAGGTCGATCTCATACGTCGATGAACGGGTGGTTACGCGGTAAGCACCGTTGGCGCTGTCCATAAGCGAGTCCACTCGCGAGCCCTTTCGGAGGGGTGACAAATTGCAACCGCATTGCCACCGTTGGTTATTAGAATAACCATAGACTATGGCCATGTCATCGTCCACACCCGACTATCAGCCGAAGATCGACCCAGCCGACTGGGCTTTGGTTCGCGAGTTCACGGAAAGCGCGGTGCGGGATTCCGAGGGCCAAACCCCATACGCTGACAAGGATCTGCTCAGCTCCTGTGCCCGGCTCGCACAATGGTGCCGGCGATCAGCGGGACTAGACCTCGACCGGGAAACGGTGTTCCGGCGTCAGGTCATCGACCGGTTCACCCAGGTTGGCCTGCCCGACCACGGCGAAGCTTCCAGGGGAAACATCCGGTCGCAACTCCTTCGCATGAGCGAGGCGCTGCTCGACACCCGGCTCGCTCCCCCACGCCTCGCGCCCCTGAGCCGAGCGTCGGCCAGCGCCCCCTATACGAGGAAGGAACTCATCTCCCTTCGAAGCTGGGCAGCCCACCAGTCAACTGCGGCTCGTCGCGCCAACGCCGAGGTACTGCTCGCCCTCGGCGCCGGCGCCGGACTCACCGCCCGCGAAATCGGAGAGCTCCGCACAAGCGACATCGAAGTCGACGAGCTCGGCGTGGTCGTACACGTGCACGGAGAGCGCAACCGCCAGGTTCCGGTCCTTCATGAGTGGGCGACTGTGCTGGCCGAACGATCCCGCAGGCTCAAGCCCGACCTATTTGCGTTCCGCGAAAACCACAGGGGCAACTACGACAACCTGATCTCCAACTTCGTCGCACGGTCCAAAGCCGACGTTCAACCTCAGTCGCAGCGGCTGCGCGCCACATGGATTGTGCGGCACCTGGAGACAGGCACACCTGTTGTGCCATTACTACGAGCAGCGGGTGTTGAATCCCTCGAAGCGTTTACCCGGTACCTGCCGTACGTCGCCAACCTGCCTCCGGCGCCCGAACGTACTGCTCTGACAATGGGATAGCGATCAGCGCAGATTTTGATAGGACAGGGCAACTGACATAGCGAGTTCAGCCCCCGGGCGTCCGAGGCGAACTCGTGTTCGCCATAAAAAAGGCGGTCGGCTGGTATGGTACTCTTCGCGTCGAAGCGGGATTGGCGCTTCCACCCCAAACCGAGCGGAGCTGCCCCAGTGCCATCGTTTGAGCGCCCCGTCGAGCGCGCCCTGGTGCACCGTCGCTCCACGAGCGAAGTTTGGCCGACGGATTTTGAATCGCTCGGCGAGAGTACTTTTCGGGTCTCGCTCCAATGGCCGCGAAGCCACGCCTTCTATGCAACGATGCCACCGGATTCAGCAGTGATCGCAGAGACCATCCGCCAGGTAACGATTCTCACCTGCCACCTCGGATACGCGGTCCCTTTGGACAGAAAGTTTCTAATGACCGGACTCGGCTTCGAGCTTCGTGATCAGGTGCGCAATTATGCCAATTGGGCGGCCCTTGAACTAACCGCCCTGGTCCGGCCCACCGACGTTCGTCGCACTGCTCGCGGCGACCTGCGGAGTGCGCGCATGAACATCGAGATCTCCGGTCCGGCCGGGGTGAGCGCAGTGGGGCACGGCGATGCACTTCTCGCAAACGAAGGAACTTACCGGAGGATGCGTGGCCGGAATTCAGGTGCCCATCCCCCGCAGCGGACAGCGGTACCGGTGTCACCGGCAAGTGTGGGCCGACGATGCGATGCCGACGTCGTGTTAGTCGAGACGGAAGGTGGGCTAGAGGTCCAAGTAGACCAGGGCCACCCCGTCTTCTTCGAGCATTCGTTAGACCATGTCCCCGGCGTTGCGCTCATTGAGGGGTTCAAACAGGCCGCTCGCCTCTACCTGGCGAACCCGTCTGCTGAGTTAGGACGGTTCGAGTCGAGCTTTCATCGAATGGTTGAGTTCGATGCGCCCGCCCTGGTTAGCATTGTGGCGCAGTCGACCGAGCTACAGTTCGCTGTTATCCAGAACGGAACTGCCGCGATGAACGCTTCCGCATGCGTTAGGTTTTCTCCCTGCGCCGCGGCTTCGGCGTGAAAACTTTCTCGGCCAATGCCAGCGAAGCGTCGAGATTACCGAGTGGAACAATGGCTGTCAGAATCACCTGCCACATCGCAAGAACGCGTGCTGGCAAATCCTTTCGGCTCGTGAAGACTTCGGAGACCAGTTGGACTCCGGTGAAGGCTGGAATGATGAATTGCGCGAGCCTGTCTGATGGGATCCGCCCGTTCGTTTCGCCCTCGTCTTCGGCCCTTTGCGCGAGTTGCTCGAATGTAGCGATCCAGTCGCTATACGGATCTATCAGCGGAGTATCAAATGTTGATGAATCAGTTGTCAAACGGATGCCGGCCCGGACGACCGGGTCGTCGATGAGTCGAGAGGCAAGGTCCATGCATAGGCGCATCATTAGCTCTACGGGAGACCCGTCGGAAGCGAGGATTTCAGCCGCGGCGTCACGTGTTGTCTGGTGCTGCTCGTCAATAAGCGCCCGAGCGATGTCTTCCTTGGATTGGAAGTGGAAGTACAGGGCTCCTTTGGTTACTCCCGCTGCCTCACCGATGTCGCCAAGTGACGCGTTCGCGTACCCCACCCGCCTGATGACGTCGGCTGCGCCGAAAATTATCTTCTCGCGCGTGACTCGTGCTCGCTCCTGCTGAACCACAGCCTCCGGGCTCCCAACGTTTCTAGCTAGACGCCCAATCGTAGCGAAGATCCCACGCTCGAATCGCAGAAGAGGAACTCATGTCGTTCGGAGACAATCGAGATTTAGCAGTGCTCGGAGCCCACGGATTCATCGGCGGCGCCACCCTTGTGGCAGCGAGAGACCTGACAGGTTGGACAGCACGGTCAATTACACGCCGAGGGTCAGGCGCAGAGCACACGGCAGATATCCGCGACGCCGGTTCATTGGCGATGGCACTGGCCGGGGCTTCCGCGATTGTCCATGCGGCGGGCTACATCGGAAACGACCCAGTACTTTGCGAGACGGTGAACGTGCAAGGCGCGTTAAACGTTGCCTCTCAAGCCCGGCTTCAAGGCGCGCAACTCGTGTACGTAAGTACTGCATCCGTATACGGGCGCGGGTCGTATGAACTGCTCCGCGAAGAAGATGCGCTCATCCAACCGGCTTCAACTCTCAGCGCCAGCCGTGCTGAGGCTGAGCGCATCGTGCTAGACCACGGCGGCATCGTCGTGCGACCACACCTCGTTGTGGGGCATGGCGACCGTTGGGTTGGCGCCGGGATCGCTGCACTGACTCGCTCGCTCGGGGGTCTCGTTGACGACGGACGTGCACGCCATTCTGTGATCGAAGTTAGCCAGCTCGGCCAACTGCTCACCGTGCTCGCGACCGCCGGAACCACCACCCGTAACGCATATCACGCCGCCAATCTAGATCCGCTTACCACCCGTCAGCTGTTCGAAAAGCTCTGGCCCGACTCGTCGCCACCGCCGAGCGTCCCAGCTCTGGAGGCGGCTCAGATCGCCGGCACGTCAGCACGCCTCACGCACGCACTCGAACTGCTTTCTGGCGACCACATTCTCGACTGCCGGGCAGCGTTCACAGACACCTCAATCGCGCTTGATGAACCCTTGGCGCTCCCGCGATCGGCAGTCAGCTGGTACCACGCACTAGCTCATTGACTGAGAAGGGAACCGTACTGCTTGTCGCTGTGTCTTCGGTGCCTGCCGCAGAAGGTCATGGAGCTGAACGCCCGCGAGAATCGGTCGGTGTGCCGGCTCTAGGAGCCTGAAGCGCTCCCCGGCGAGCATTGACGCTGTTGTTGTGCATCTGCATCGCCCCCGACCATCGCGACGATCGTCGCTGGCACAACACTAATGAAGTACTGGCATGGATGCCGGCTCGCGGTTGGCTGGTCGCAGCCAAGAGACTACAAGATCCGACCTTGTCCAGTGCGCGGTGGAGCACCCATGGCGAAAATGAAGGAGGATCCTGTGTTCCTGCAGCTGCACGAGGCGACCAGCCGCGACACATTGGCGCGGAGATCCAGGCGAGTGGCCGGGTTGATAGTCATAAGCTTTCCTTGGGCCGCGTCTGCCCTTGAAGCGAGAACCAGCACAACCGGTTTCCGCCCCACCTTTCGCGACCCACCCGATAGCGTTAGGTCACGTTTAGGTGACGAAAATTTGTCTCACGTTGACGGGGTAGAAGGACCTGTCTAGATTCAGCGCAAGTCATCAATTGATGACCTTCATTCACAAAGTTGTAATGAGGAGTTTCTATGTTGAATCGACAGACAATCTGGAAAGGCGCAACTATAACCGCCGTGGTCCTTGGAGGGGTTCTGGGAGTCGCTGCTCCCGCCGCCGCCTGTAGCAGCGGCCATTTTTGCGCGTACGACGGGCGCAGTTACGCTGCCGCAGTGATGGTGGATACCACCACAACGGCAAACACCACCGTCGGGGTTGCGGACAACCGCGTGGCCTCGGCAAAGAACTTCACGTCGGCGAAGTACTGCGGAGTGAATCAGGAGTTCGGCGGCAATGTGGTTCGTGGGATCATCCCCGCAGGCACCAGTATCAGCGACTTCTCTCCCTGGAACGATACGTTCGACTTCTTCTGGGTAGGTACCGCTGGAAGCTGCGGCTAAGCACTCGTGAAACGTGATGCTCAGGGCGCTCCGGCCGACTGGCCCCGCCTAATCCGCCGGGTCTCCCTGGGCATCGCCAGCACCTGTCTCCTCGTAGCCGTTACGGGTTGCGTAGCAGATTCGACACAGGAGCATGTCGATGCTCATGTTCGACTCGACCACATATTCCGCGTGGCCCAAGAGATACAACCTGCGCGTGACATTCTCACCGCACGCTGCATGCGCGAAGCAGGATTCGATGTTCCACAGACGCAGCAACTTCCGCCGTCAGATCGCTTCAACGTCTCGGGCTTGTCAGGCCTGTCGAGTCCAACACTGGATAGTCAGCTCGGTTACGCCTCGACAGTCGATGGCCTGTCTCCGTCTGATGCGCTTGATTCTTTGGCCCAGACCTTAGAGCCGCAGCAAGAGGAGGCATACCGGACCGCCCTGGTGGGTCCGGTGGCAGAGCAAATGCTGACTGCAGAGTTAGAGAACGGAGGTTCTCTGTCGTTCCCGTCTGAGGGATGTCTAGTAGAAGCAGACCTCAAGCTATACGGCGACCTAGAAACGAGCATATCCATCGTCGTCCTAATGAACGACGTCCTGTTTCTTGCCGACCATACAATCGTCACAGAGGCCATTCGCCACGCTAAGGCAGATTACAACTTGTGCATGCAGGAAGCCGGCTACGACATCGGTACTGCATCCGCCAGTTCGCACGCGGCTGATCTTTTTGGCCGGTACAAGCCGGTGGGGAGCCCACCCTCCAGGGACGAAGAATCATTGCTCGAAGCGGATCAGACGTGCCAGTTGCAGTCGGAGATGCATCTCCGTACGAGTAATGCGTTCTACACCGCCAACGACTCGTGGGTGTTGTCCGAGACTCAAGCGATCCGAGCGTTAGCCGAGGCCAGCATGCTCGCAGAGGAAAGGGCTAACGCGGTGGTTGCCCAGCTTGAGGTTGCTGGTGACGCGAACTTGTCTGATCGGCAGTAGGTGTTCACGTCTGCGACAAATCGAGGCCGGGGCGTCGTCGGCAGTCGGTGAGATGTGTGCCACGCGCCAGGGTGATCGCCGAGCTCTCAGGTACTGCTGAAAAGTCGGGGGCGGGTGGACTGTCGCGCTGCCTAAGGTTCACACAACGGCCACCGAACTAGGCCTCGGTCAGCGGTAGTGCTCGTTTTCAGCTCCAATCAAGTCGATGAACTGAAGCGCCACCTGGATCGTGCGACACCTGGAGACAGGAACCCCGGTCTTGCCGTTTTGCGCCGCGGGTCCCTAGAGGCGTTCACCCGGTATCTGCCCTATGTCTCCGATCTCCCGCCGGCACACCAGCGGACGGTGCTGACTTTGACCTAGAGGATCAGCGATCTGCCGGTAGCAGCGGAGTTTGGACGAATGGCAATTCTTGACACTCAGATTTTCAAGCCTCCGGCGAGTGCGGCAGGTCCGGAATCCGGTCGTTTGTCGACGGGACACCCTCAATGGAATGTCGATGGTTGTCACCGCTCCTCGGCACACCCACAGCTGCCGAGCGGCGCTGTCTTATTTGACTGTCGCCGCTGCGACCTGAGGCCACTGTGCCCAGCTTCACGGCCGGCTTCTCTATGAAATGCCACGATCCATACCCGATCAGGGTAGCAATCGCTAGCACAATGCCAATGCTCGCCCAAAGCGGAGGGTTCCCGGACTCGGCAATGACGAGCTGCTGAATCGGAAACGCCCAAAGATACATGCCATAGGACGGGTCCCCGAGCCTTCTGATCCGCTGAGCGAGGCCACCCGTTCGTGAGCCGACACTGATGATGAGGTACGGCACAGTGATCCAAGCCGCGACGAGGCCGATTTCGTCATCTAGTGGAACGAGCAAACAAAGGCCGACTATGCCGGGCGCAAGAGGAAGGCGGGCCGGCATGCGTACCGACGCAAGCAGACTGCCGACGAGAAAGAACACGACCGCAATGGCCACGATTTTCAGACCCGATGGAATCGGCACGATAATCGACACTGCTCCAACGACCAATGCAATTAAGACCCGAAGTGCGAATCTGAACTTTGGGTTGAGAAACCCCAGCGCGACGAGCATTACGTAACAGAAGAATTCGGGCCCAAGGCTCCACAGGGAGCCGTTCACCGCCAGCGATGGGTTGTCGGTGAAAACACCCGGGAGCTCGTACTGAGCGATAAGTACTGCGTTCAGGAGATATCTCCAAGTGTCAGCCGAACCCCAATATTCCGGCTGCGAATTAGTCGTCGCTAGCGGCCCGAGCACCAGCACAGTGAACAACACTACGAGAACCAGCGCGGGGAAGATCCTCAAACAGCGGCGAAGGAGGAACAGAAGTGGTCGGCTATCTCGCGACCAACTCCGCGCAAGAAGAAACCCACTGACCGTGAAGAAGATGTAGACCCCGAGGTGGTGCACGGATATCCCCGCCAACGCCGGGACCGGCCTCACTCCTGACAACGACCAGGCATGCCCGACAATCACCATTGCCGCCGCGATCAGCCTCAAGAGATCGAAAAAGTTAGCTTTACGCGAAGAGTCGCGGCGCCCGTCCACTTTGCCGACAGCCATCATTCGAGAGGCGTCCTCGATGAGTCAATACACGAGGGTCGTGCAGGGGTCGACGGATGGCTGCAGAGCTCCCGCCGACAACGAATCTGGATACTTGACACACGGCCACGCTATACCGTGCTTTCACATATCTCTGTTGCGCTCACTATATGGAGCAGCCTGGGTGACCACTTGCTCTGTCGGTACGCTTAGAAGGTGCGTTCGGGCCATCCGCAAGATGCGCCTCTGGGTCGCTGCCCAGTTTGCAGGAGCTACCTTCGTGTCTTATTCGCTTTGCGGACGACCGGCACAAAGGTAGCGAAAGCAGCGACCGTGGTGATGTGAAGGTCGGCAGAACGGTCTGCAGCTTTCTCGCTCGGATACTCATCCCACCAAACCGAAGTACGTCAGCCGTTGCGGCGAAGGCCAATGCCGAGCTGTCGTTCAGCATTGGTGATGTCGTCGAGGCGCATCACGATCTCGCCCCGAAGCATTCGACCGAGACGTTGGTAGTTGTGACCCGCGGACGCCGCGTATTCGCGTATTGATCCGTGATGGTCCAAGATCTGCTCGTTGATCACGACCGCGTAGGCGTGCTGCATTTTCGATGCGAGCAGGTAGTCCAGTTCTGAGCCGGTGAACGCCTCGTCCGGCTTCCACCTGACTTTTCGTACCCGACCGAAGTTGTGGGCATCGACGGCGAACGATCGTGGCTCGTATCGCTTGACCGTCATAGGCATGACGATATCTGAATGTGCGCTTTAAGCGCACATTCAAAGACGGACGGGCGAAGTGGACTCCCTTTGCCGCATCCGGAATGTGTATGGGACGAAATTCAGGCGCCGAGGCGACCAGGCCACAAGTCGGCTTGAAGCCCGTGCTCGATTTTTGCGATGGTTTCAAGGTCCGGCCAGGTACGGCCTTCCATGATGCCGAGAAGTGTCGAGTGGTTTACACCTGCTGCTTCGGCTGCGGCGCGGATGCTCTTGGTTCCGATTGCGTCGCGCAGGTTCAGCGTGAACTGGCGAGCCACTTCGCCTGCATGGTCATCGGAGGGGCTGCTGGGCCACGGTTTGGGCGCCAGTTCAGCCGGCGTCTTCCGTGCCATTCGTGCCATGGGATCAGCGTAGACGACAGCACGAACCTGTTGCTGGGACGGGGGTAGAGGTCTTGAGGTCATCTGGTTATTCTAATAACCAACTAGAGGAAGATGTGCGCCGGCAGATAGAAAACTACCGACCGTACAGCGTCAGCGCCACGGACTGGGATGCCTGTGCCGGATTCGTGCGCAACGCTGTCGCTGCCGCGCGCCCGAAAACTATCGAACAGGCGGCTCAGCTGCTGCGACTCGCAACCAGGCTCACGTTGTGGTCAGTGAAGTCCTCCGGCCTCAGCATGGCGTATGGCTCCGTGTTCCACCCGGAGAACATTCGCCGACACATCGCCGGAACCGAGATTGGAACGGCCAGCACCCGCCGGCGCGACACTGCCCGACTAGGTGTCCTCTCCAACTCCCTCCTGGGCACCCCACTGCCACGGAGCACCAACCGGGGGTCACCGCAGGTGGCAAAGCCCTACAGCGCGCGGGACCGAGCGGGCCTCAACAGCTGGGCCGCGCGACAACGCCAGGAATGGAAAAGGCGCGACGGTCAGTTCATTCTCGCCCTCGGGTTCGGCGCCGGCCTGGAAGCCAACGAGATACGCAACGTGCGCCGGAACGACATCCAGCTCAACGGCACCGTCATGACCATCACGCTCATGACAGGCAACCCGCGGACTGTCCCGGTCCTCCGCGCCGAAGCGCAGACGATCATGAACCTCATCGACAAGTTCGTCGTCGACGACTACCTCCTGAGCCAGCACAGCCGCGGCAACACCGACCTCATGGCCGGCTTCCACAGCACCAACAACTACGGAGCCCCCAACCCCCGCCGGCTGCGAAGCACATGGATCGTCACTCACCTGAGCTGCCGACCGCCACTGCCTGAGTTCCTGGCCGCCGCGGGGCTGAGCAGCACCGCAACTCTTCTCCGCTATCTACCGTTTGTCACCGCCACCGAGCACGCGGCCGAAATCCTTGCCGGAGCCGGCACATGAACGACGACGAGCTCGACCCCTACAACGACCTCGATGACGACGTCGAGCCGCTCTACACAGAAGAGGAGATCCACGCCGGCTCGGGCAGGACAACAAAGTTCACCCACGCCGACGTGAAACTCGCCAAGAGGCGCATCCTCGCCGCCGGCGTGCTCCCAGAAATCGAGGCATGGCGGAAGTCAGACCGCGCAGCTAACCCGAAAGGTCCGGGCGGCCGCCCACCGACGACCGCCCTCGACGACCTTCACATCCTGGTCGCCTACCTACTTCTGGTGAAGGAACACACCCCCACCTGGACCAAGGAAGTCCGCAACCTCTTCTGGTTCCGCCTCACACCTCAAGCTCGTGAGCTCCTCGGCATCGACCATATTCACAGCACGGGAGACCACCACCAGCAAGCGAAGACCTGGTACAGCCGAGTCGACCGCGCACTCCACCGACTCATCGACACGATGGACCCCTACCCCGCCCTCCGGCGAGCAATGAATCGCGCCGAACGCGACTACCAACTGACGCTGCGGGAAAGGAACAGCATCCTGTGGAACCTCGAAGAGAAACTGGAGCGGAAAGACCGGTTCTCATTCCTCATGACCGAGATGACCCAGCGCATGGTGCCAGCCGCCGCCCGAGCAGCCTGGGAAGGAAGCGTGTCCATCGACCAAACCTTCGTTTCTGCAGCCAGTCCGCGCGGGTTTGCCAAGGGAGAGTCGAAGAACCCTGACCTCGACTCGATCGTGATGGAGATGGACGCCCGCTGGCACACCCGCGACCCCGAGCGACGCGGAAAGAAAGGCGCCGACAACCCGAAAGAGTCCTCCTTCGGTTACGAAGCGAACTTCGCCGTCCAAGTCGCAGAGGACCCGCATCAACGGGCACCACATCCGCTGCTCGTCGTCGGGTTCAGCCTCAGCCGCCCGAACGAGGACGTCGGAGGCGAAGCGGTGAAACTTCTGGAGTCATTGGTCGGCGCCGGCTATAAAACAGGCCGAGTCACCACCGACAAAGAGTACGCAGCCAACATGAAGCCGGAGAACTATTACTACAAGGTGAAGGCGCTCGGCTACGAGATCGTCACCGACTACCACAAGAACGAGCTCGGGATCATGGGCGGCCAGCGCGGCGCCAACATCGTGGACGGTACCTATGTCTGCCCAGCTATGCCCGAGAACCTGGTCAACGCCAACAGAGATTATGAGGCGGCGGTTGATGCCCGCGTGAAGGAAGCCGAAGACGCGGGTGCCTGGCTACTACCGGACGCCCACAAGGCCGACAAGATCCTCCGAAGCGACTTGCTGAAAGAAAGCGCCAAATACGCCTTCCGCCAGAAAGAAAAACCCGACGAACACGGATCGGTCAAAATGATGTGCCCCGCCTACGGACCGGGTGCAACCGCGATCTGCCCGCTGCGGGAACAGCACCCGAAGTCGTCAAAGAAAGACAAAGCCGTCATCCTCAACCCTCCGGAGAAGCCAGACGACTGCTGCACCAAAACCAGCGTCACCATGTTCCTCATCGACGACTCCCGGTACCTTCAGCATCTCCAGTACAGAGGTCCGCAATGGAAACGCACCTACAAAGTGGACCGAAACACTGTCGAGTCATTCAACGCCTACGTTAAGGACCCGGGGAAGGAAAACCTCGGGAACTCAGCCGTCCGCCGACTCCGCGGCCTCGCCGCCCAGCAATTCGCCGTCACGTTCCTCGTCGTCTCCGCCAACATGCGCAAGATCTTCAAGTTCCGTCAGGACATGACCAAGACCGAACAGCAGCGCACCCCGCGTAAGCCACGCGAGCGAAACCACCTCAGCCTCAAGAAGTACCGAGTGCGAATCGCTGCAGTGCGAGAAATCCTGGGGCTAACGCCCGTCGAGCCGCCGATCCGCGTCTGAAAAAGCATCGGCGTCACCAACAACGAACCCACCACACGATCGGCAAGGCAATAGGTCACGCCCGAAAACAAGAAAACACAGGCAGAAGACGGCAACGACGCCGGCAACCTCTGAACATAGGTCTCGAAGTCGGCGCCGCCGCCGATTAGAGAGGCGAAGACAAGAGAAAAACCAGCAAAGGCCACCGGAAACCCGGTGGCCTTTACTTTTTCGGATAGTTCCGAGAACCGATCCAGCCAGTTCTGGGAACAATCCCCCTTGGTGCGCGAGGGGGGACTTGAACCCCCATGCCCTCTCGGGCACACGGACCTGAACCGTGCGCGTCTGCCAATTTCGCCACTCGCGCAGACCTAGCGAGATTATCACAGCGGGAGCCTTCATGAATCCCCGCGGGAGGGCGTCGATGTCGTCCTCGAGGAGGACATTCGGTAGGCTCATGCCGCGGTTCAGGCCCACCAGCTAACATCAACATATCCACCTGACGGTACAAAAGGGAGATCCTTGGGACTGCTGGACAACTTTGAAAAAGGTCTGGAGAGGGCGGTCAACGGTGCCTTCGCCAAGACCTTCAAGAGTGGTCTCCAGCCGATCGAGATCACCAGCGCATTGCGCCGTGAACTCGACACGAAGGCGGCGGTTGTCGCGCGCGACCGTATCCTGGTCCCCAATCGGTTCGAGGTACGGCTGGGACGAACCGACTATCAGCGGATGACCGGCCTCGGCGACACCCTCGTCGACGAGTTGACCCAGCTCGTGCAGCAGCACGCCGCAGCCCAGCACTACCAATTCGCCGGCGGCATCTCGATCAAACTCACCGAGGACCCGTCGCTCAGCGAAGGCATGATTCAGGTCGACTCAGAGAATGTGAAGGGCGCCGTCACCTGGACACCGGTGCTCGACATCAACGGCAAGCGCTACCCAATCACGAAATCCCGCACCGTGGTGGGCCGTGGCCACGACGCCGACATCACCGTGGACGACACCGGCATCTCCCGCAAACATGTCGAGATTCTCTGGGATGGCAGCCGGGCAGAGGTCAACGACCTCGGCTCCACCAACGGCTCGGAGCTGAACGGTGCGCGCGTGACCCGGGCAACGCTGCCCACCGATTCCGTGATCTCGATCGGTAGAACCCGTATTGTGTTCCGAGTGCTTGCCCAGTCGACACCCGTCGACCAGCGTACGAATCGGGCAGAGCCGTCGAGCACCGATCGTGGTGGGGAAGGCCGTAGATGAGCGAGCTAACCCTCCTGCTGCTGAAGTTCGGCTTTTTGCTCCTACTCTGGGCGTTCGTCTTTGCCGTGGTCTACGCCCTGCGCTCCGACCTCTTCGGCGAGCGCGTCCGCCGGCTCCCGGAGCAGAAAGCCTCCGCACCAGCGGCGGGTGCCGCACCCCGCCCAGTCGCATCCGCCCCCGCGCAGGCGCCCCCGGCCGCCACCTCGGCGACGGCCAGCCGCCTGGTCATCACATCGGGAGCAAAGGAGGGCCTCGAGCTTCCCCTGAGCAATCAACCTCTGACCATTGGGCGCTCAAGCGAGAGCGGCCTCGTCATCCGTGACGACTACACCTCCACCCACCACGCCCGGTTGGTGCTCTGGAGCGACGAGTGGGTTGTGCAGGACCTCGACTCCACCAACGGCACATTCCTGAACGGCAACCGAGTCAACACGCCCACTCCGGTGCCGTTGAACACTCCAATCAAAATTGGAACGACCACATTTGAGCTTCGGCGGTAGCTGAATGGCCACCACGGGCACAAGTGCGGCAGTTTCACACGTCGGGAAGATCCGCGCGAACAACCAGGATTCCGGGTACGCAGGCACCCAGCTCTTCGTCGTGGCCGACGGGATGGGCGGGCACGCCGGCGGTGACGTCGCATCCGCCATCGCCATCAAACGCGTCGCCGACGTCGACAAGCCGTTCGCTTCCGCCCACGATGCCGAGTTCGCCCTGCAGTCCGCGCTGCTGGCGGCCAACTCGCTCATCGCCGAGACCGTGTTCGAGCACCCCGAACTCACCGGGATGGGAACGACGGTCAGCGCGATCCTTCGCCTGGAAGACAAGCTCGCCCTCGCCCACATCGGCGACTCCCGCATCTACCTCTTCCGTGGCGGCAAGCTGGAGCAGATCACCGCAGACCACACCTTCGTGCAGCGACTCGTCGACAGCGGACGCATCACCCAGGAAGAGGCCGCCGTGCACCCCCGTCGGTCGGTGCTCATGCGCGTACTCGGCGACATCGACGCCTCCCCCGAAATCGACACCACCGTGCTCGACACCCAGCCGGGCGACCGCTGGCTGCTCTGCTCCGACGGCCTCAGCAGCTACGTCTCCGACGACAAGATCAAGGCGGCACTGAGGTCGATCGACGACCCGGATGCCGCAGCCAACCGTCTGGTCAAGGAGGCGCTCGACCAGGGCGCACCAGACAACGTCACCGTGGTGATCGTCGACATCGGCGACGACAACAGCTCGGCCAGCAGCCCGCCCAGACTGGTCGGCTCAGCCTCCGAACCGCTGTCGTTCGAGGCCGCCGTCACGCGCCGGCCGCTGCGCCTTCCCACGCTGCTGCTGCATCCGCTCAAATCGACCCTGCACGAAGACAGCCATTTCGAGCCGGAATCCGACGAGTACCTCCAGGAGCTCATCGCCGAAGACCGCCGCAGGCATCGCCGGCGCCGCATCACCTGGCTGGTCGCGATCGCCCTCATCATGGCGCTGCTGGTGACCCTGCTGGCCGCCGGCTATCGCTGGACCCAGACCCGCTACTTCGTCGGTCCCAACGGCTATACCATCGCCATCTTCAAAGGCGTGCAGCAAGACATCGGGCCGATCAAACTCTCCAGCGTGTACGAGGTGACCAGCATCCAGCTCAACGAGCTGTCACCATTCGAGCGCCAGCAAGTCGAAGAAACCATCACCGCAGACGACCTGCAGGATGCCCGCGAGATAATCGAGCGGTTGGCCGATGTCAGCAGATAGCACCGCTCAGACCGCCAGGGTCGGCGCGTTCACCCAGTCGATCAAGCTGAAGCTCCGGGTGCCGGCACGACTGCGCAACCGCGAGCTCGTTCTGCTGGTGTTCGCGAGCCTGATCAACGCCGGCGCGATGGCGCTGGTGCAGCTCGGCACCGTGGGCGCGATCGACAGCAGCATCCTGATACTGGCCGGCGTCCCGGTCGCGCTGGTGCTCGGTATGCACATCGCCCTGCGCTTCGTTGCCGCGGAGGCTGACCCCTTCCTGCTGCCCATCGCCACCGTGCTGAACGGTCTCGGCATCGCCGAGATCTACCGCATCGACATTGCCGAAGGGCACTCCGGATGGGCCTCGGCCGGAATCAGGCAGATCGCGCTTACCGGGCTGGCCATCGTCATCGCCCTGGCCGTCATCCTGCTGATCCGCAACCACCGGATGCTCGCGCGCTACCGCTACATCGCCATGTTCACCGGCATCGTGCTACTGCTGCTGCCGCTGCTGCCCGAACCGATCGGACGCTCCGAGTTCGGTGCCCGGCTGTGGGTGAACATCTTTGGGTTCACCTTCCAGCCCGGCGAGCTTGCCAAGATCGCGCTGGCCGTCTTCTTCGCCGGCTACCTGGTCGAGAGCCGGGACAGCCTGTCGCTGGTCGGCAAGAAATTCCTCGGAATGAGATTCCCCCGGGTTCGCGACCTCGGCCCCATCCTCGTCATCTGGGCGGCGTCCATGGGCGTTCTCATCTTCCAGCGCGACCTCGGGACGTCGCTGCTCTACTTCGGCCTGTTCCTGGTCATGATCTACGTCGCCACCGGACGAGCGAGCTGGGTCATCCTCGGCCTCACCCTGTTCCTCGGCGGTGCGGTCGTCGCCAGTCAGACGCTCAGCTACGTCAGCGGACGGTTCCGGGGCTGGCTCGACCCATTCAACCCCGAGGTCTACGACTCCATCGGCGGCAGCTACCAGCTGGTGCAGGGCCTCTTCGGCCTGGCCAACGGCGGCCTGGTCGGCACCGGCTTCGGCCAGGGACGGCCCGACCTGGTGCCGCTCGCCCAAAGTGACTACATTATTGCCAGCCTGGGCGAAGAACTCGGCCTGGCTGGCCTGTTCGCGATCCTCGCGCTCTACCTGATGTTCGTCTCGCGCGGCTTCCGCATCGGCTTCGCCGGCCAGGACGACTTCGGCCGGCTGCTCGGTGTCGGCCTCAGCTTCGTGGTCGCCCTGCAGGTTTTCATCGTGATCGGCGGCGTCACCCGGGTCATCCCGCTGACCGGCCTGACCACGCCGTTCCTCGCCGCCGGTGGGTCGTCCCTCCTGGCGAACTGGATCATCGTCGCCCTACTGCTTCGCCTGTCGGACAACATCAGGCACCAACCAAGACTGGTGGTCGAGTAATGAGCAACGGAGGAGGTGCCATGAACAAGGAATTGAAGCGGGTGAGCATCGGGGTGCTCCTGATGTTCGTAGCGCTCTTCTGCTCCGGCACGTTCATCACGGCCATCCAGGCTGACCAGCTGGAGGCGGACAGCCGTAACGTGCGCACGCTGTATGAAAGCTTCTCCGCCGAACGCGGCCCACTGCTCGTCGACGGCTCCCCGATCGCCCACTCGGTGCCGGTCGACGACAACTTCAAGTTCCTGCGCACCTACACGAATCCGGAACTCTACGCCGCTGTCACCGGATACTTCACCCTCAACCAGGGCAACGCCGGCATCGAAGGCTCCATGAACGAGGTTCTCAGCGGAACCGCCGACAGCCAGTTCCTCGACCAGCTCAACTCCATCCTCACCGGGAAGAATCCGAAGGGCGCGGCCGTCGAGCTGACCATCGATCCGGTCGCGCAACAGGCAGCCTGGGATGCCCTCGGCGATCGCAACGGCGCC
Organism: Homoserinimonas sp.; assembly: GCA_040904805.1. Classification (GTDB taxonomy): domain Bacteria; phylum Actinomycetota; class Actinomycetes; order Actinomycetales; family Microbacteriaceae; genus RYN-87. The sequence goes on from JBBDSS010000018.1 coordinate 25,681, forward strand.
GTCGTCGCCATCAACCCCCGCACCGGCGCCATCCTGGCGATGGTGTCGAAACCGTCGTACGACCCCAACCTGCTGGCAAGCCACGACACGTCGGCCGTGATCGAGTCATACAACCAGCTGCTGCAGGCCCCGGGCGACCCGCTCTTCAACCGCACCATCTCCGGCGACCTGTACCATCCCGGTTCGGTGTTCAAGCTCCTGGTGGCATCCGCCGCCATCGACAGCGGCCAGTTCACCCCGGACTCCACGGTGCCGAACCCGGCCCAACTGCAACTGCCACAGTCGACATCCGTCATCCACAATGCCAACAGCGGCACCTGCGGTCCGGGTGCGGAGGTGACGCTGGCGGATGCCCTGCGCATCTCCTGCAACATCCCGTTCGCCCAGATCGGGGCGACGCTCGGCCAGGACGTCATTGCCCAGTATGCGGAAGCCTTCGGTTACGGCCAGCGCATCCAGGTACCGATGACGGCATCCGCCAGCAACTATCCGAAGAACATGGAGGAGCCACAGGTGATGCTCTCCTCGTTCGGCCAGTTCGACGTTCGGGCGACGCCGCTCCAAATCGCCATGACCACGGCTGCGATCGCCAATGGCGGAATGCTCATGCAGCCCACCCTCGTCGAGAGCATCATCGCCCCCGACCTCACCGTCATCGAACCCTTCCAGGAAGAGGTCTTCAGTGAGCCGATCAGCGCCGAAACCGCAGCGACAGTGGCGGCAATGATGGTCAACAACGTGAGCAACGGGGCTGCCAGTGGTGCAAGAATAAGCGGAGTAGAAGTGGGGGGAAAGACTGGTACAGCACAAAGTGTCGAAGGCACTGCGAATACCCTGTGGTTTACCGGATTCGCGCCTGCGGGCGACCCACAGATCGCGGTTGCCGTGGTTGTCGAAGGCGTGGAGGGCTTCAGCAACCAGGTCGCATCACCCATTGGCAGAACAGTGATTGAGGCGGTGCTGAGCAAATGAGACCCACAAGCGGCCTCACTTTCGGTGGCCGGTACCAGCTCTCGTCGCGAGTCGCGATCGGCGGCATGGGCGAGGTCTGGCAGGCGACTGACCTGGTCATCGGTCGCACCGTCGCCATCAAGATCCTCAAAGACGAGTACATGGGCGACCCGGGCTTCCTCGAGCGCTTCCGCGCCGAGGCCCGCCACGCCGCGCTGGTCAATCATGAGGGCATCGCCAACGTCTTCGACTACGGCGAAGAAGAGGGCAGCGCCTACCTGGTGATGGAACTGGTGCCCGGTGAGGCGCTCTCCGCTGTCCTCGAGCGCGAGCGAGTACTGTCCTCGGACAAGGTGCTCGACATCGTGGCGCAGACTGCTTCTGCCCTCCATGCCGCCCACTCCGCCGGGCTGGTTCACCGCGACATCAAGCCGGGCAACCTGCTGATCACGCCGGATGGCCGGGTCAAGATCACCGATTTCGGTATCGCCCGCATCGCCGACCAGGTTCCGCTGACCGCCACCGGTCAGGTAATGGGCACCGTGCAGTACCTCTCGCCCGAACAGGCCAGCGGCCACCCGGCCTCCCCCGGGACCGACATCTACTCACTCGGCATCGTCGCCTACGAAGCACTGGCCGGGCGTCGTCCGTTCACCGGCGAATCGCAGGTGGCCATCGCGATGGCCCAGATCAACGACCAGGCAGCGGAGCTTCCCTCCACTGTCTCGGAGCCGGTGCGCAACCTGGTGTATTCCTGCATCTCCAAGTCCCCGGCGGAACGGCCGGCCTCTGCGGCCCACCTGGGCCGTGCGGCGCAGGCGCTACGACGCGGCGACGTCGCCGGGGCATCCGCCGCCGTCCCGGCAATCGGAGGCACCGGCGGCCTGCTGGGCCTGGGCGCCCCCGGTGCCACCCAGGCGACGCGCGTGATGTCCTCGGCCGGGGACGGCGCTACCGGGAACGTGGCCACCAAGCCGACGGAGTCGAAGACCCGCAGCCCGTGGACCTGGCCACTCATCGCACTCATCGGCATCCTGCTGGTGGTTCTCATCGGCACCATCATCGCGCTGGTCGCCTCCCCTGACGAGGAGGAGCCCGCGCCGACCACCCCCACCAACCAGACCACAGCCACAACGCCTCCGCCCGCCCCCGTCAGCACCACCGTCGAGGTCGTCGCCGAAGACTTCATCGGCAAGACCCGCGAGCAGGCCCAGGCCATGCTGGACGAGCTCGAGCTCAACATGAACGCGCTCGACGGTGACGTCGCCCCGAACCCCGACCAGGAAAACCTGGTCCAGTCGATCAACCCGACCGGACCAGCCATTCCCAAGGGCTCCACCATCGACGTGTACTTCTACACCGAGATCCCGGCCCCGGGCAAGCCGGCGACAGCTTCGGCACCGCCGGCCTTCGTGTTCACCGACGGGACCACCACTTACCCGGTGTCCTGGCCGATCTACACGGGATGCCCGGCCGGGACCACCCACACCGCGTATCGTGCGACCGCGAGCGGTGCGGCCATCGAAGGCTATGCCAACGGGGGTTACATCGCGCCCGACATCCGGCAGGTGCAACTGAGACCAACCGGCCCGGGCACGGTGACCTTCACCTACCTCGCCGAATGCTCCGGCGACGCCTCGCCAGCATCCGACGCAGCCAGCACCACGGTCACCCCGGAGGAACCGGGCCCGGAAGACGAGGTAGTCCCCTAACCGGCTAAGCTTGCAGCGCTATTGCCATGCGACCTGGAGACCAATGTGACTGAAGATACTCGGCTGCTCGCCGGCAGGTATCAGGTAGGCGCGCTCATCGGCCGCGGCGGCATGGCGGATGTTCATGTCGGCACGGACTCCCGACTCGGCCGCCGAGTGGCGGTCAAGCTGCTCAAGCCCTCACTGGCGACCGACCCGAAGTTCCGACTGCTGTTCCGCGAGGAAGCGCAGAAGGCGGCCCGGATGGCGCACCCGACGATCGTGCGGGTGTTCGACGCGGGCGAGGAGACAGTGCGCGACGCCATGGGCCTGGAGACCCAGGTGCCGTTCATCGTCATGGAGTACGTCGACGGTCGATTGCTGAAGGACATCATCGCCGAGGGCCCGCTCGAGCCGCGCGAAGCGGTTCGCATCATCGACGGCGTTCTGACCGCACTCGAATACAGCCACCGCGCCCTGGTAGTGCACCGCGACATCAAGCCGGGCAACATCATGGTCACGCAGAACGGCCAGGTCAAGGTGATGGATTTCGGCATCGCCCGCGCCGTGTCCGACAACTCCGCGACCGTCGCCGACACCAGCGCTGTGCTCGGCACCGCCCAGTACTTCTCCCCCGAGCAGGCGCGCGGCGAGACAGTCGATGCCCGCACCGACCTCTACTCGACCGGCGTTGTGCTGTTCGAGCTACTGACCGGACGGCCCCCGTTCCGGGGCGAACGCCCGGCCGCCGTCGCGTACCAGCACATCAGCGAGGCTGCCGCCGCGCCGAGCACACTGAACCCGCAGGTTTCTCCGGCGCTCGATGCCGTGGTGCTGCACTCACTGAGCAAGGACAAGTTCGAGCGCTTCCAGACGGCATCCGATTTCCGCTCCGATCTGGAGGCGGCAGCCAAGGGAGAGCTTCCCACGCGCAAGATGCCGCCGGCAGCCGATTTCAATGCCACGCTCTTCGGCGTCAACCCGAGTGCGACGGCAGGGTCGGAAGCGACGATGCGGCAACTCGCGCCAGACAGTCGCGAACGCAGTGTCAAGACGCAGCACCGGCCACCGGTGGCCTGGATCTGGGCCGGCGTCACAGTGATGGTCGCGGTGCTGATAGCCCTGGCCTTCTGGGTATCGAACCTCACCACCCCGCCGATCGGCAACGGCCTCTCCATCGAGGTGCCGAACATTGTCGGAACCCAATACGACGCCGGCGAGACGACTCTGGCCGAGATGGGGCTGGTACCCAACCGATTCGACAAGACCGACCCGGAGGTCCCGGTGGGTGTCATCATCAGCACCGATCCCCCGGCCGGCACACGGGTTGGTGAAGACCAGGTGATTCGGGTCTACGTCTCGCAAGGCAAGGCTTCGGTCACCGTACCGCAAGTGGTGAACCTGAGTGAGGCTGCCGCCGTGGAAGCCATCGAGGCGGCCGGCCTGACCTTCGCGGCCACCAATCAGGAGAATCACGAGTCCGTCGCCAAGGGCACGGTCATCCGGAGCGATCCTGAGGCGGGCGTCACCGCCAAAGAAGGCGACCCGGTCACGCTCTACGTCTCGAGCGGCAATGTCAGCGTTCCCGCCGTGACCGGTGAGCCGATCGGCACCGCCAGTTCAACGCTGCGGGAGATCGGGCTGGTTGTGAATGTCGTACCGGACTCCGGCTGCTCCGGGCAGACGGTCACCGGTCAGTCGCTGGCGCCCGGGAACCATCCGCAGCGCTCCACCATCTCGCTCACCTACTGCTCAGGCAGCGACGAGTAGTCCCGGACGCTCAGTCGAGGCTGACCAGCGGGCCCAGCCCAACAGCCCGTTCGCGCGCCTCGGGCATACCGGTGAACGCCAGCCAGTTGGCGAGCATCAGGTAGCCGCCTTCGGTGAGCACAGACTCCGGATGGAACTGCACTCCGAAAACCGGAGCGGTGACGTGACGCAGCCCCATGATGACGCCGCCAGGCGTGCGCGCATTGACCACCAGCGAATCAGGCACCGTACTGTCGACCACCGCAAGGGAGTGGTACCGGGTGGCGGTGAACGGCTGGGGAACGCCGGCGAAGAACTCCGGGTCGTCGTGTTCCACGACCGAAGTCTTCCCGTGCATCAGCTCATCAGCGTTGGTGACCACGCCGCCAAGTGCTTCGGCGATCGCCTGGTGCCCGAGGCAGACCCCGAGCAGTGGCAACCCCACGTCAAGGGCGTACCGAACCAGGGGCACGGACACTCCGGCGTTCGAGGGAGTACCCGGACCGGGCGACAGCAGGACTCCGTCATAGTCGGCCAGCCTGGACGGCAACTCGTCGAGGGTGAAACTGTCGTTGCGCACCACGTCGGTGACCGCGCCGAGCTGCTGAAGGTATCCGTTCAGCGTGTAGACGAAGCTGTCGTAGTTGTCGATAACGAGGATTCGGGTCATGGCTCCACCGTAACGTCGTAGACGTTCAAGAATGAGTTCAGCCAGGGAAACACGAACATGACCAGCACTGCCAGAACGCCGGCCATCAGGAGGACTGCGAGCAGGATGCGCAGCCACAGTGGACCCGGCAGCAAGCGCCACAGGAGTGCGTACACGCTACGCCTCCTCGGTGAGTTCGGACAGTTCGATGGGCATTCCGGCTGACGCCGGCTGCCAGTGTTCCAGCACCCCATAAGCGATGATGCGTTCGGCGGTGGAGAACATCGGGTTGCAACTGGTGAGGGTGATCACCCGGTCGAGCGGCTCGACGCCGGGCGCCTGGGGTACCGGCTGGAGGACGTCGACGCCGGTAGGCCAGACATACTCCATGGTACGGAACGCGTAGGTGTACCAGCCATCCTGCGTTCGCACGTAGAGCTTGTCGCCCACCCGCAGGTCGGCGATCTTGTTGAATGGGGCGCCCCAGGTGGTGCGATGGGCGGCGACCGCGAAGTTGCCCGGCTCACCGGGCATCTGGGTCTTCGGGTAGTGCCCGATGCCGAGGTCAGAGTTGTTGAGGACGGATGCCAGGTTCACGCCCTCTCCGATCGGGCGCACGTAGTCGGCACCGAAGCGCGGAACGTAGAGTGTCGCGAACCCTTTGCCTTCGCCGGGGGCGTCAGCGACTGCCGGTTCGCCGTAGTCGACGGAGGTGGCTTCCCGCGTCGGCGGGACAGGCGGGGCGCCAGATGTGCGCCACTGGTCTTCGAGTTGCTTCGCGCTGGTGCGCTGCTGCTCGCCGACCACCAGGTCGTTGAGCCAGAGCTGCCATCCGATAAAGAGCAAGCAGATGACACCGGCCGTGAGGAGAAGTTCACCGATGACACTGATGATGCCTCGCCCGCGCCTTCGGTGGCGACTGGTCTCGTGGCGGGGCTTCATGCCCCGATTCTACGGGGCAGTCCACGCCCGGCCGGCAGATGTTCGGGTGGCACAGGGCTTTCAGCTAGAATTCCGGCATGGCCAGATCCAAGACGCAGAAGACGACTGAACGCCCGCAGGCGAGCCCTCCAGGCGAGAAGGGCCCAAACCCGGTCTGGTTCAAGCCGATCATGTTCGGCCTCATGCTTCTGGGCCTTGCCTGGATCATCGTCTATTACGTGAGCCAGAGCGCCCTGCCGATCGCCGATCTCGGCGACGCGAACATCCTGGTCGGCTTCGGAATCCTCTTTCTGGGTTTCCTCATGACCACCCGCTGGCGCTAGTCCACAAACCGGGTACAAACCAGGGGGACAGTTACACGGGTGTAACTATCCCCACTGTGGAAACACCTGTGGATAACTTGCCGTTGTGGCGCTAGCCGAACAGCCGGGGAATCAATGTTGCCGTCCCCAGGAAGATCGTCACCAGCAGCAGTGCGAGCACTCCAGACAGCAGCAATCGCTGCCTTCCGCTCTGCCTGGGGGAGCGCGTCTTCATGAAGACGAGTGCGACAAGGGCCCCGACGACCAGGCCGCCCAGGTGCGCCTGCCAGGAAATGTTGGAGCCCGGAATGAAACCGATCACCAGGTTGAGGCCGATCACCACCAGAAGCTGGGTGGCGTTGCCCCCGAGCCCGCGCTGAATCACGAACATCGCCGCAAACAGGCCGAACACCGCTCCGGACGCGCCAACCACCCAGGTATTCGGCGAAAGCCACAGTACGGCTGCGGAACCGCCGAGGCCGCTCAACAGGTACAGCGTGAGGAAGCGCCACCGTCCCAGGGAGGGTTCGAGCATCCTGCCGAACAACCAGAGCGCATAGCCGTTGAACAGGATGTGGAAAATCGATCCCTGGGAGTGCACGAACAGTGATGTGAGCATCCGCCACGGCTGGGACTCCGTCAGGCCAGGATGATAGGCAAGCGCGCCCGTGACCGTTCCGCCCGTCACTTGCTGCAGGAGATAGACGACAACCATGATGGCGAGGATCGAGTACGTGACGATCGGACCTCCGCCGTGGCGAACGCGATTTATAGCCGTGACCACAGCCGGCTTCGTCTTGGGCGCGCTCTGTCGAGCCTCCTGCCGGCATTCCGGACAGTGCACGCCGACTGCGGCCTGCGTCTGGCATTCGGCGCAGACCGTGCGTCCGCACCGCTGGCAGAGTATGTAGCTCTCCCGGTCAGGATGCCGGTAACAGAAGTTGTCGGAACGGCCCGACTGATCGCTCACCTGGGGTTGACCCGAATCAGACTTCGTCGACGGTGACGCTGTTGATGACGACGTCCTCGATCGGCTTGTCGCGGGCATCCTTCTTCACGGCCTCGATCTTCTTGACGACGGCCTTCGAGTCTTCGTCTTCGACCTTGCCGAAGATGGTGTGCTTGCCCTGCAGCCAGGGAGTCGGCACGGTGGTGATGAAGAACTGCGAGCCGTTGGTGCCGTGGCCAGCCTGGATACCGGCGTTCGCCATGGCCAACACGTACGGCTGGGTGAAGTCCAGCTCCGGGTGGATCTCGTCGTCGAACTGGTATCCGGGGCCACCGACGCCCTGGCCGAGCGGGTCGCCGCCCTGGATCATGAAGTCGTCGATGATGCGGTGGAAGATCACGCCGTCATACAGGCGATCCTTGGAGACCTTGCCGCTTGCGGGGTGGGTCCATTCGATCTGGCCAGTGGCCAGCCCGATGAAGTTGGTTACGGTCTTGGGGGCATGGTTGGCCAGAAGGTTCACCTTGATGTCGCCAAGCGAAGTGTGCAGGGTTGCTACGTGTGTGTGCATCGCACCAGTATTTCATTGTTGAAGATGAGCCCTGTACAGAAGATCCCCAGCTTGCTCACAGGGGGTCGCATGCAAGGATGGGAAGGCTCTTCCGTATACCAGCACTGGAGGAATCTCATGGGACTGTCACGTAAACGCGAACGCGAACTGAAGCGACTGCGCAACTCTGCTTCGGAACTGTGGGACGATCAGCGGGAAGTGCTCGAGCACGCCAGCAATGTCGTGCGTGAAGCCGGTAAGCAGGTCGGTTATCTGGGACGCGAGGAGGTGGCGCCGCGAGTCCGCGGAACCATTGACCACCGGATCAGGCCCACCGTGGCATCCGGGGTCGCGGCCACCCGGCACGTTGCCGGCTCCGCCCGCGACAGACTCGCACACGAGGTGGTTCCGTCGGTTGCGTCGGCGATCGCATCCGCCCTCGCCGTGATCGAGGTCGCCAAGGACGCGAAGGTCAAGGAAGCCAGCCGCCAGCTCGCCAAGGCCGGCGATAAGGCGTCCAAGGTCGGTGTGAAGGTGGGGAAGAAGGTCGGCGTCGTGAAGCCTGCCCCGAAGCGCGGGCCAGGGCGTTACATCCTGCTCGGCCTCGGGATCGTGGCGGCCGCCAGCGTCGCCTACGCGGCCTGGCAGACGCTGCGTGAAGACGACGACCTGTGGATCTCGGACGAGTTCGAAGAGAGCCCGACCGAGCTAGAGGCCCTCTAGCCCTGGCCGGCTACCCCTGGCGGTTCTCCGAAGACTCCTCGTAGACATCCGGCACGCCATCTCGGTCGGTGTCCACCTTTTCCAGTAGCTCGATCGCGCGGTAGCGACGGTTGCGGGTGATCAGGATCGCGCTGGCCATGCCGGCGGCCAGAACCGACGCGACCAGGATGGCGACCTTCGCGTCATCGCCGTAGGTGCTGCCGAGTCCGTAACTGAGTTCGCCGATCAGCAACGAGACGGTGAAGCCGATCCCGGCGAGTATCGACACACCAAGCAGGTCGATCCACCTCACCGTGTCATCGAGTCTTGCCCGCGTCACACTGGTCACCACCCAGGCGACCCCGACGATGCCGAGCGGCTTCCCGGCGACAAGCGCCACAATGATGCCGAGAGTCACCGGGGCCGTCAGGGCGGACGCGAATCCCTCGAACCCTCCGATGGCGACCCCCGCTGAGAAGAACGCGAAAATGGGCACGGCTATGCCCGCTGACAGCGGCCGGAGACCGTGCTCGAAGTGCCCGGCCAGGCCCGGGCCGGCCTCCGGGCCTCCATTGGCCAGGCTGCGCACCACCGGAACCGTGAAGCCGAGTATGACGCCGGCGATGGTGGCGTGGATACCGGATGCGTGCAAGAGCGCCCAGGCGGTCACTGCGATCGGCAGCAGAATCAACCAGGCCGCCACCGGATGCGCTCCCAGGAACCCGCGAGCCTTCTGCACGAGGAGCAGGAAGACTCCGACCGGGATGAGGAAGAGCGCGAGCGGAACCGCGCTGATCTCCCCGGTGTAGAAGATCGCGATGATCGCGATGGCGATGAGGTCATCAACGACGGCGAGGGTCAGCAGGAAGATGCGCAATGCGCTGGGAAGATGCGAACCGATGATGGCCAGCACGGCCACGGCGAAGGCGATATCCGTTGCCGTCGGAATCGCCCATCCGCGAACAGCCCCTGAGTCGCTCCAGTTGAAGGCAACGAAGATCAGCGCCGGGATAGCCACACCGCCTACCGCGGCAGCAACCGGCACGATCGCCTTACTGAACTGGCGCAGGTCGCCTGCGACGAACTCCCTCTTGAGTTCAAGGCCGACCAGGAAGAAGAAGAGGGCGAGGAGGCCGTCAGAGGCCCACTGCCCGAGGCTCAACTCCAGGTGCCACGGCTCGTACCCGATCCGGAAGTCCCGAAGGGCGAAATACCCGTCAGCGGCGCTCGAGTTCGCCCACACCAGGGCGACAATCGCGGCCGCCACGAGCAGGGCACCTCCGACGGTCTCCTTGCGCAGGATCTCTCCGATGCGCACGGTCTCGGAGTAGCTGCCCCAGCCGAAAATGCTGGGTCGACGGTCGAATTTGTTCACGGAATTCCTTCTGGGTCGACGAACTGTCTGCCGACCAGACTTCCCGGCTCACCGCCTTCGAGTCTATAAGGTCGACCTCCGGGCCACCGGCGCGATCTATCCACATGGGGACAGGGTGTGGATAACTACACCGGTGTAATTCATTTCGAGCACCCAACTCGGCAGGCGTGGTCGTCGAGCTGGTTACGGTCGGGGAAAACACCGGCTTGGCCGGAGTGGAGCTAACTGTTCGAGCAAGCCGGCCGGATGGTTACACGGCTGTAGTTGTCCACACTGTTAATATGAGTGTTAATAACTTCGGCTCGAAAATGCTGAGTCTCGGAATGCCGGGAAGCTCGGCCTGCCACCGGGCCCGGAGCTTGCTTCGGCCGCTTCACCTGCCGTGGGCAGTGGAGGTCACTCAGGCAGATAGTTGGCGATCAAGTAGTCCGCAATCGCCATGGCAGAGGTTGCTGCCGGGGATGGGGCGTTGCGCAACACGGTCACGTCTCCGAGCTGGTCGACTGCGAAATCATCCACCAACGAACCATCACGGGACCATGCTTGCGCACGAACGCCGGATGCGGACTTCGCCGTTAAATCCCCCATCTTTACCTCGGGAATGAACTGCTGCGCAGCTCGAGAATATAGCGGCTTGACTAGGGAGGCTGAGATCTCCCGCATTCCCATGCGCCAGTGCTTCGCAAGCAGAGGACCTGCCCCTGGCCAAAACAGCGAACCAGCGGTGTCACGTAACGATATCTCGTTCCAGCTGTACCCTTCGCGAGCAAGCGCCGGAACAGCGTTTGGTCCCACGTGCACCTGTTCGTAGACACCGCGGGTGAAGTGCACTCCGAGGAACGGAAAGTTCGGGTTTGGCACCGGATAGATCATCCCGCGGACTAGGTGGGCTCTTTCCGGTGAAATATCCCAGTATTCGCCTCGAAACGGCAGGATTTTGGGGGAACGATCAGCGCCAGCCATCCCTCCTACCAGGTCAGCCTGCAGACCTGCGCATACGATGAGCTTGTCGAATGAGTAGTCATTCATCGTCGTCACCACATCCACGCCACGCGACTGTCGACGGATCCCAGTTACTTCTTCACCGAGGTGAATCGCACCGCCCGCTTCGAGTACGTCTCTTGCCATGGCCTCCGTAATCGCGGTGTAGTCAACCACTGCGGTTCTTGGGGAGTGAAGCGCGGCAATCCCGGCAGAATGGGGCTCAATCTCAAGCAACTCGGAAGCATTCAGCCGACGCAGCCCTGGCACGGAGTTCGCTGCGGCGCGCGTTTCCAAGGCGTATAGCCGGCTGAGTTGCTCCTCCGACGTTGCAACCACAATTTTTCCGAGCTCGCGATACGGCAAGCCTTTTTCCTCACAGAACTGCTGAGTTCGCTCTCGGCCAATAGCGCAGAGCCTGGCCTTCAAAGAGCCTGGCTCGTAGTAGATCCCGGCGTGAACCACGCCAGAGTTGTGCCCTGTTTGATGGGCAGCAACTCGAGGCTCCTTTTCGATGACGGTGACATGGTCGCGCGCCGTCATGCAGAGGGCGCGCGCGATCGAAATGCCGATTATGCCGCCACCGACTATGCCGATCCTTCGCGCTCGTCGAATTCTGGGTGAACTATCTTTCATCGCCTCTCCTTCATTCGATCTATCTCGCTAATCAAGTACCTGTCGTGGGCGAGCGGGACAAGCCAATTGGGTTGCTGGTCTGCTTGCCAGTGCGACCAAGGCCGAGCGTGGTCGCGAAGTCGTCGCCCGGGTAGTACCGTTGGCCGGACGGGCGGGTACTCCTGAGACTGTTCAACAGCGGCCGCAATGCGCGCCGAATCGCCACCCCATTTTCGTTTCGCGAGAAGTCGGCGATCCTGATCCCTGCCAGCGGCGTGCGAGGGTCCGGTTCAGCATTGTCAGCGCCGCCAGCGGCGAGGTTGGCCCCCTCACGCTTGCGACACTCCTCTCATTCGCGCATTGCTTTCTACTTCAGTGTGTTCACGTTCGGTATCCTGGCGGAGATAACGGGTTGAGTTCGTGGCGGCGGAGTCACTCGACTCCGTTCAACAACGATCTCACCGTCAACGATTACGAGAGCCACGGCTGGAGCATCTCCACCGGAGAACGATTCGAGCGCCGTCTTCCCTGCACCGCCTCGAGGCACATCCAGCACGACAAGGTCGGCTGGCTTTCCGACCTGAATGACGCCACCATCCAGCTTGTATCGAGCTGAGACTACCCCGGTCGCGCACGCGATAACGGAAGCGGGGTCGATCTCTGCGAAAGCGGAGCAGTACGCGATCGTTCGTAGGATTCCCAAGGGCATAATTCCCGTACCGGAAGGGCTGTCCGTACCGATTTGTAAACGGTTGAGCATACCCTCGTTGCTCAAATGGGAGGCTATGCGAACCAGCGCACGAGTATTTCCGGCTTGCACCACTTCAATGGCCGCATCGGTGTGATTGATGATGTCTAGGATCTCTGAGAACGGTCGAGCGGTGGGCCCGCCGTTAGCGTGTGACACCACGTCGGGTTCGAGCGCGAGCGCCAGCTCGCTCCCTACAACGTGCGACCCGGGGACCGAGGCTCCGCCAACGTGCATTGGTATCACCCAGCCTCGCGCGCGCGCCATTTCTACGGGTCCGCGAATTCGCTCCGGATCGATGCTGGTTCCCAGCCCAATCTCTCCGACGTACCGCACACCCGCTTCATCCATGTCATCAAAGTCAGCTTCTGTCAGCCCCGGCTCGATCAGAAGAGCACCGCCGCGCACCTTCGCTCCGCCCGGCCTCAGCTCGAGCGAACTTTGGGCCGCCGCCATGGCAATGGATTTAGCTCCGATCGGAGTCCGCTGGCGTCCCGGCCAGTGCGTCTCCCCGGCCGAAATCAACGTGGTGACTCCACCATTGAGATGCGCGGTCACCCACCCGAGTGTGTTCTGACGTGGAGTAAAGTCTCCAAGAACCGGGTGAGTGTGCGGGTCTACAAGGCCGGGGGCGATTACTCCACCCTTGACGTCGATGATCTCGTCTGGGTTCTCCTGGGCAAGCTCGGCAAAACTACCGACGCCCACGATGATGCTATCTCGGATCAGAATTGAGTCAGCGACAAGGAGGGGTTCTTCAAGCCTGCCGCTAACGATCGCTGCTGCGCCGTGGAGAAGTGTGCTCACCGGGAGTACTCGGCTCGGACGTCAGCAACCGTCAGTACTTCGCCAAAATGACCCTGGATGTCATGGACTGTGGACTCCTCTTCTCGCTGGCCCGTTGCTTGAGAAGCGTCTCGGGCGAACCAGACGTCGTATCCGTTGAAGAAGGCGTCATGGACAGTTGACCGTACGCAAATATTTGCAGCAACCCCGCAGACGATAACTCGTTCGACTCTGTGCTCGCGCAAATACAGGTCGAGGTCAGTTTGGAAGAACGCGGAATAACGTCGCTTCGTCATCACTCGCTCGTTCGACAGCGGTGCAAGCGAACCATGAATCTGCGCCCCCTCTGTGTCGACGAATCCATGACGAATCCGCTTCCGGAAGAGGCCATCGTCATCCTCGAAATGCCCCGGTCGCACCCAGACAACCATGGCACCAGCTTCGCGTATTATTCCGACGAGCTCATCGGCCTTCGCAAGCATCGCTTGCGGGTTCGGAACCGGCATGGCGCCATCGGGCTCGAGGTAGTCGTTGACCAAGTCGACCAAAATCAGCGCGGTGCGTTCCGCAGTAATGGGTAATCGAACCTGCTCCACCGTCTTACGCGAGAACTGATCCAGTTCACTCATGGGTACTACCTCAATCCATCTTTCGCGGTTGCTTCGGACTCCGTCAGGCCGCCAACCCGGTGATGGGGTCGCGGCCCGTCGGTTACCGCCAGCGCAACTACAATTTCGTCCGCTCGCGGAGCGTCGCCGACACGGAACTCAACCGAGTCGAAGTGCGACCGGATCATCATGGCGTCTTTGTGGTGCACTGGAATATCTAGGGTCGCGCCTTGCCCACCTCGCTTTTTGACGCTAGGAAGAATCGAGATGCCCTCGGTAATGGCTCGAGTTGGGCCACCGAATTTGGGGTGAAGCAACGCAGCAATGTGCTCAATTTCGCCGTTTTCGCCTACGACGCCGCCCTTACCGTAGGCCTGCACCTCTCCCCCCAACAGTTCCATGCCGCGCGTCATGAACACATCGGCGAGCACTTCCCCAGCATCGATCAGTTCGCTCAGGTCGGCCGACCAACGCCCCGCATAAGGGTTCACCACGACCGCTGCGATCACGGCTTTCCTGATCGGCCGTTCCGTGTCCTTCTGGCCATCGGAGAGCACCTCCTCGACCTGTGTCACCCACTTGCGTACGGTCAGCTTGAGGTCGTCGCGGGTCAATCTGAAGTCAGACATCTTCTATCCTTATCGGTCTATTTTGTTGCTGGGGTATGAACGATGCAGAGGGACCCGTTTGCCTTGAACAGCCGGGACCACACTGCGGTAACGGGTTACTGCAAGGTTGCGCCGGCATCGACGATCAACGAGGTCCCGGTGACATATCGGGATTCATCTGAGCACAGCCAGCGAATCGCATTTCCGATTTCCTCCGGCTCCATCCGCGTGATAGGCATCGGCAGCTTGAGCCCACCGGCAACGCCTGGCGCAGTGGATTGCCAATGCTCTGCTGCGTCGTTCTCGGTCATGTGGGTGCTGGTGCCGCCTGGGTGCACGGTGTTCACCCGAATACTGTCGGCGGCCAGTTCAAGCGCCAGGCTCTTCGCCAAACCCGTCAGCCCCATTTTGGCTGCCGCATAGTGTCCGATCGTGGGAATGGGCTTGATCGCTGCGGTCGACGAAACAATGAGAATCGCCCCGCCTTGTCCAGCTTTGAGCATCGCGGGAATCGCTGCTCGACAGGTGTTCCATGTGCCAGTTAAGGTGACGTCTATCATGGTCTGCCACTGTTCTTCGGTTGCTTGCCAAGTAGAAGCGGGCCAACTAGCGATGCCGGCGTTTGCGACGACGGTGTCTAGGCGGCCAAACGTGTCTGTCGCTGCAGCGACGACTCGTTGAAGATCCTCGAACCGGCGCACATCCGCTCGCACGGCCAGCGCTCGGCCCCCTATTGATTCAATCGCGTGGACGGTCTCGTCGAGGTCTTCGCTCGTGGCCGTCGCGTAGGTGAGACCGGTCACTCGCTCCTGCAGATCCGAAACCACCACGGAAGCACCAGCCTCCGCTAGCGCAACGGCCGCAGCCCGACCGATTCCTCGCGCCGCGCCCGTGACGATGGCAACTTTGCCCGTCATGTCAATCATGAAATCTCCTTCGTAGTAGCGCCAGATTTTGCTGGAGAGAGCCCCGCGCTAAGCAGTTTCCCCGCCATCAATTTCGACGTTTGTGCCGCTAACGAATGAGGCAAGATCCGAGATCAGGAAAGCTGCCACGTTGGCGACCTCCTGAGCTGTTCCCACTCGGCCTAGGCATGTGCGGCTCGCGAGATTTGCCTTCCACGCCTCCACGTCAGCACCCGACGGGGCGCCGGCTCTCAACATCGGAGTGTCGATCGGCCCAGGGCTGATGCTGTTGACTCGGATTCCTGAGGGCCCCAGTTCGCGCGCGACCCCGCGCGACCAATGAACCAACCCGGCCTTAGCCGAAGAGTACGCGGAGAACTCCGGATACCCTTGGCGCCCGGCCGCGGATGCGGTGACCAAGATGGATGCCCGAGCGGAGCGTCGCAGGGCAGGCAGAGCCGCCCTAGTCAAAAGGCCTGCTGCAACGAGATTGAGCGCGAGGGTCCGATGCCACACTTGCTCATCCGTGTCCTCGATTGAGGCGTAGACACCCCCACCCGCGGAAACAAACAGTGCGTCTATGCCAGCCAAGGCGTCGGCTGCACCGTCGATAGCCGCTTCGCAACCAGTCGCGGTAGATATATCCGCTACAACATCAGCGGCGGCATCACGATCAACCGCCACGCAAGCGGCACCACTGGCTCTGATGAGTTCAACAGTGGCCCGACCGATACCAGAGGCACCGCCGACGACGACGACCTTTAGGCCGTCTAATCCGGGGCGGAAGTCGTCAGTCATTTGGACGACGCCCCCGGTAACCGCGAATCACCCGACGCCGAAATGACATCGATGACCTGCTTCGCGAAGGCCGGGTCGGACTTGAGTACGACTTCGCAGCGAGCGCCTGCTTGCTCCGGGAAACCCATATACATGCCGCGCAAGTCACAGACTGTCTGTCCGCGTCCGGGCCCATCACTTGTATCTACGACTGCATTGACGGTCGGAGCTAGATCTGGAGTGAGAATGTCTGCTCCGATTGCTACGGCGAGGGCGTCGTGCATGCACGAGCTCCGCTCGCCAAATGCATTCTTCGTAAAGAAGTCGAAATAGAAATCAAGCATCCGTCCGACGTACCGAGCAATCGAACCACCGGCTAGAAGCTGTTCTCGATGAGACTCGTCAATAAGCGTTCGCATGGTCACGTCGAGACCAACCATCCGGAGTCGCCAGGAAGCGTTGAAAACCGCCGCAGCGGACTCTGGATCGCACCAGATATTGGCCTCAGCCGTTGAAGTGACGTTTCCTGGAACCAACGCCGCCCCGCCCATGATCGTGACACCACGAACCAGCTCGGGCAGTTGGGGCAGCATCGCAAGCGCGATCGCCAAGTTGGTGAGAGGACCCACAGCGATAATCTCGACTTCGTTGGGGTTGTCTTTAACGAGCCTAATGATCTGTTCGGCTGCAGTCTCGCCTGCCAAGGTCGGCTGGAAATCTGCGTCGCCTACATTGCCTTGGCCATCATCACCGTGCACGTGATAGGCGAATTCCCCCGGCCGGCCCGTGATCGGGCCCACTGCGCCGGGTGCTACCGGAATGTGTTCCTTGCCTAGCATGGCAAGCGCGTGCGCGGAATTACGTGCAGCGATCTCGGCAGATACGTTCCCCCACACGGCCCCAATGCCCAAAAGGTCGATTTCGGGATGCTGTGCAGCATAAAGAATAGCGAGCGTGTCATCACAACCGGTGTCACAGTCAAGCAGCACTTTGATTGTCATCGTAATTCCCTTCTTTTGAATTGGAGCTAATCAAGTCCGCTGGTAGCCACGGACTGCACGAAGTTCTTCTGGAATCGCAGGAGCAGGAATATCGGGACAATCGAGAGGATGAGCGTTCCGGCGAAGATCTGTCCGGGATCGAATCCGTATTCTGCTTGACCCTGCAGTTTGGCCAGGAGAACCGGAGCGACCTGCATCGAGTCGTCGCTGATTACGATCAGCGGCCAGAGGTACGCCTGCCATTGGAAAACGAAGAGAATCAATCCAGCTCCGACGAGAGCCGGTTTGGAGTTCACCACGTAGATCTGCCACAGGATGCGCCAGGTTCCGGCACCATCTAAAGATGCTGCTTCTTTGAGGTCTTTCGGTATCCCGATGAAGAACTGGCGCAGAACGAAGATAGCAAGTCCGTTTCCGATCCCCGGAAGGATCAGGGCAGCGTAGGTATTCCGCAGGGAGAGGTCGGTAAAGATCTCCCCCAGCGGGATTGCCACTGCATCAAACGGCACCAGGAATCCGACGACGACGATTAGAAAAATCAACCCACGGCCCCGGAACTCGAGAACGCTCAGGGCGTATGCCGCTAGAACCGAAATAACTAGCCCAATGATCACTGTCGCCGCTGCGACAAATATTGAGTTGAAAGTGGCTCGAAGGAATGTGCCAGCGAAGAGCGCCGTCAGGTTGTCGAGCGTCAGCCGAAACGGGATCAGCGACTGCGCGGAAAGTGGGTCAAGGTAGCGGAATATGTCTAGTTCAGGGCGGAATGCTGAGATGAGAATCCACCAAAGGGGGAGTGCGAAGAAGATCCCGGTAAGGACTGCGATGGTCATCAGGGATGCTCGACGCAAGTTATGCGATCGAGTGTCGCGACTCAATTGTCACCGTCCTTACTCTTGAGAAGCTTGAACTGGATCCCAACGATGACCAGCAAGATGGACATCACAATGACGACGTGCGCTGCAGCCAACGGCTGGTCATTGAACCCGAATGCTTGGGTATAGGCCGAGTACATGATTAGGTTCGTCGAACCATTTGGTCCCCCGCTGGTCATGATCTGAACCGGGGCGAACATGAGGAAGTTGACTACCGTCGCGGCAATCAAGACGAACAAGAGTTGGCGCCGGATCAATGGAATCACGATGCTGAAAGTTCGTCGCCACCAGCCAGCCCCATCTATCTCGGCTGCCTGAAGGATGCTCTGCGGGATCTCGTTGAGCCCCGCCAGCAGGAAGACCATCCAATATCCAACTCCGACCCAACACGCCATGATGATAATCGCGGGCATAGCCAACGAGGTCGAAGTTAGCCATGGGAGTTTGTCGAAGCCAAGGGTGGCAAGGAACGAATTGACGAGGCCATCGTCTTCACGGAACGCGATGTTCCAGACGATCGCGCCAACCGCGATTGGCAGCGCTGTTGGTGCGAATGCAAGCATTCGCCACAGAGTTGTTCCAGGGAGTCGCTGTTGGATGAGCAACGCAAGAGCTAGCGCCAACACAACCTGAATTGGGTTGATGGCGAGGTTGAACATCAACGTCACGAAGATCATCTGCTGAAAATCGGGCGTTGAGAACAAATACTCATAGTTCCCGAAGCCGAAGCCACCCGACAGTTCCTCGAAGCTGGTGACGAAAGCTTTTCCTGCCGGCCAGAGCCGAAAGAGGGCAAGACTGACAATCGCCGGAAGTAGAAGAGCGAGTGCGATGGCGAGCGTTCGCTTGTTCGCCTTGGCTTTCCCCCCTCTTCGATCGCTGATGGGGCCGGATCGTCGGCCCTCGAGGATTACTCTCGAGGGCCGACGAATGTCGGACGGTTTGGGCGCCGACACAGGCACCCCGTCAGTTGAACTCATTACGACTTAGGTCGGTTGTCTATCGAAGCCGGGAGAACGCTGACATAAGCTGTTCGTTTGCTTGACCTAATCGATCAGTGACGTTCGATCCATTTCTGATGTCCTCTAACGCCTTGCCCATGACATCCTCAAACTGGACATATCCCACGCTGGCCGGACGGGCAACTGCGGTGTTCTGCATCTCGAACTCCGCGAGAGCCCGGAAGCCTGCATAGCCCGCACTCAGCTCTTCGAGTCCAGCAAGCTGAATCGGCTGTGCTTCGAGGTTCGCTGTCGGAACCGCGAGCCCGTCAGACATTGCGAGCGCGCCCTCCTCGGTGAGAGTGATCCACTTGACGAAGTCGATTGCCTCGTCAGGGTGTTTCGTGTTTGCACTCACTGCAAGGTGTTCGGAGTCGGTCGGGGTTACGGCCTCGCCGTCTTCAAACCGGGGGTATGCAGCAATTCCGACGTTCAACTCGCTGTCCTCGGCGAAGACCGGCATCCACCATGGTCCACCAGGCATGAACGCGGCTTGTCCCGACTGGAAGATCGGTTTCGTCTGGTCAGGGTCGACGCCCTTCGGCGCGAGTCCTTCCGAGTAAAGGCTCTGCCAGTATTCGGTGGCTTCGATGAATTTCGGGTTAAGGAGGTCACCTTCCAGGTTTTCGTCACCTGATAGGCCGGATCCTCCGCCCAATGACTCGGGTAGCGGCTGGAACTGGTAATAGCGGCTAACCTGGTCGTCAAGGTAGCCCCATTTGGCACCCGCATCCTGAGCCTTTGCTGCTGCTGCCTTGAGTTCTTCCCACGTAATCCGCTCTGCCGGATCAATCGACGGGAGGTCTACTCCTGCTGCCGCCAAAAGATCGACGTTATAGTAGAGCACCTGTGTCGATGTGCGCATTGGTGCCGTGTAGATCTTGCCGTCAACAGTGGCTGTCTCGATACTGGACTCGGCCCATGTGCCTTCGAAGTCCCCGAGCTCGCCGGTAAGGTCGAGCGCATAGCCCGCGTTGATGATGGACGGGTTTCGCGGGGCGTCAGCGTAGAAAACGTCGACGTCGCCCGTGTCCCCTCCAACGCGCTGTGCGATTACAGCGCTGAAGCTCTCAAACGGGACTGATTCGTACACCACTGTCGTCCCAGGGTTGGCATCGTTGTACTTCTTCACAACGGGATCGATCAGTTCGTTGGGTTGGGACCCAAGGAAGCGAATCGTAACGTTATCTTGGCTTTCACCTTCACCCCCTGCCGTACATCCGACCAGGGCCAACGAGGCAGCGAGGGTTGCTGCAATCGCAGTCTTTCGACTAAATGACATCTTTGTCTCTTCCTGCTCTGGGTGCGCAATTCACGAGTCAGCACACCGGATCCACTGAACTAGATCAGTTAAGGCCTAGCGTTCGTATATGACATACTATGATCGGAACTTACGAACAGAGCCTACATCTGGCCAACGTCGACCGCAAGCGTGTCCATAAGGCAATCGAGCAGGCCGCGGAACGCCAGAGCTTCCTTCTCGGTAACCCGTCTGCCAAGCTCAGTCCAATCGAGAGGCCGCCAATGGAGTCCCATCAAAGAAGAACCAGCAGCACCGTCACGCACGCACTTCGACTTCTTGTACTACTGTCGAATGCCCCAGAAGGATTGGGCGTCGCAGAGTCGGCTCGGCTCCTCGGAATCGGCCGAAGCAGTGCACATTTGCTTTTGAGCACTTTGGAACAAGAGAAATTCGTCACCGGATCAAAGTCTGGCGTGTACAGGCTTGGGCTAGCCGCGTTCGAAGTCGGGGCGGCGCTCCCCATGAGCCTGAAATTCGATGAGTCCCGGCTGCACGGCATGCGTTCGCTCGCGAACCGATCCGGTGAGGCCGTTTCGATATCGGTGCAGGCGAATACCGACGCGATTATCATCAAGCGAATCGAGAGCGCAGAGCTGTTGCGGGCCGAAATCAAGCTGGGAACGCGCATGCCGCTACACGCTTCCGCATCGGGCAAAGTTCTTCTCGCCACTATGCCAGAGATGGCAATTCTTTCGCTTTATCCTGATGAAGAGTTGCCGCGCGCGCGCCAAGCCACTCTGAAGACTCGATCAGAGCTGGTCGAGCACATCCGTTCAGTGCGTGAGGCTGGTTTTGCGATCAACGCGAACGAGCTCACTCACGGCGTTGTCGCGATTGCGTGTGCCATTCCAGACGAGAACGGGAACATCATAGGCGCTCTCAGTATCGCCGGACCGGCGAACCGCTTCGACCCACAGGCTTGGGCCGACGACTTGCAGCTTGCAGCCCTTTCAATGTTCCCTGGCCAGCCGATTGAAGCATAAATCAGCGATTGCGTCCGCGGCCTACACGTCCCAGACGGGCCTAAAAGGAGTCCGCTTGCGGTACACAGGGTTTGATCATGGAAATGCAAGACTTTGGTGAGATCTTCGCAACATGTCATGCAGGAAAAGATGTAGGTTGATCTAACTCGCTTCTGAGCAAGCGCCATAAGGGCTGTTTTTGGTTGGGACCAAAAATATCCTCTCGTCCTTCCTGGATTATCCTCTTTTGCACGGCGGATGCCAGTCACTGCATAGGGCAGTCGGTCTCACTCACTACTTGTTGCGATCACGCGCGCGCTTCTACTGGATGCAACCCGCGGTAAACAACGATCCGCTTTCCCACAGCCCTTTTTCTCGCAGCTCTACCAACAGGTCAGCGCGCCTCGCTCCAGTTGCATCCGTTTGGTCCCCGGCGTGGGAGCATGCCGGTCACGATAACCGGGCTAGATTGAGCAGATCTCATGCCATGGTTGCGAGCCACCGCGATCGCATTCGACCGACCGGATACCTCGAATGACAACCTCCCTAAGCCCTGAAGAAGTTGCCGCCGCGTTCGAGTGCGAGACCGCACTGTTCTTAGGCTCCGGCACCTTCGGCGAAACCTGGCAGATATGCGGGATGGATGTCAACGGCATCGTTGACGACTATGCGGTGAAGATTCTCCACCCGGAGCACTTTAACCTCCGCCTTGTCAACAGGGAGACCGAAGGACTCCGTCGATTCGATTCGGACGACATCGTGCGACTTCTAGACGTGCGGGACGTTGTTCTCGTTGCGGAGAAGCGGACCGTTCTGGTCTGCGAGCACGTCGATGGCGGCAGCGTGGGTCAGAACCTCGCGGCAAACGGGCTGCCCACTACCGATCAGACGGTGAGTTTTGCGCTCGGGCTGATGAGCACGATCGACAAGCTTCACTCCGTTGATGTCATCCACCGTGATATCAAGCCGGATAACATCATCCTTCGACGTGGGGACTGGGCTCGTCCTGTGTTGATTGACTTCGGGCTCTCACGGGGGCTGACAGATGAAACGTTTACGGTGTACCCAGCTCGGGTCGGCACAGTCGCTTACATGTCGCCTGAGCAACTTCGGGGTGAGAAAGCACGCAAGGCATCCGATATCTGGGCGTGCGGGGTGCTTTTCTACAAGCTGCTGACCGGCAACCACCCCTACATCACGGCCACCGACGGGCTGCACATAGACGACCTTGCCGACCTGGTTGTCGGCGATCCTCGCCCGATGGCTGAGGGTGTGCCATCCGAACTGGAATCGCTCGTCGGCCGAATGCTCTCCGACCATGAATATCAACGAGGCAGTGCTCGACGAACCCTGTCCGATTTAGAAAAGTTGGCCACGAAATGACAATCTCGACGCCTGCACCCGAGCCCACCGGTGCTGTAGCCCCGGCCAGTCTCGACACAATACTTGCCGGAGACATCCCGACGCTTCTGGTGCACAAGAGCTATCAGAATGCGAAGCGAGTTCCCGAGGCTCTTCAGTACATCAACAGTCTCTATTCGCCCGGCCTGGGTCTCGGCGTAATTGTCCCACTCCACAACCACAAAGGCAGCGCGGTCGATCAGTTCGTCGCCCAATGCCGCCATGCCCCGATGATCATCGTCGACCCGGAACTGCACTACTCATCCACATCAGCGTGGGAGGGTCGCACCGAGCCCAACGCTGACTGGGCTGAGCTCATGGACGCCCCGAAGAAACCGAAACCCAGATGGGTCAAGCTAACACTCGATATCCAGCGTGACTTAGGGGCCACCGTCGCACTTTCTGCCACCGGATGGGTAGACGCCGTTGACGGGACGAAGTCAATTGCACGCGCAATGAACTTCGCTGCCGAGAGCCGCGCATACCTCGGCTCTGGCGTACCCATGATGGTGAATCTGACTTTCGACTGGCGCTGGCTCGTCGATGAAGACCTTCGGGCGACCCTGCTGCAGGAGATAGTCGAGAGCAACGAGCCACATTGGTACCTCCGGTTCTACTGGCCAGAGGTACCCGTTCGGTACGGCCAACTAGTCGATGCGGCCATCCTCGCTGGGTATCGAGAGCTTTCGGGGCTCTGCGCACTGGAGGACAAGCAGCTGTTTTTGCCCAACTCCGGCCTGACCGGCTGGGTCGCGACGGCACTTGGCGCCACCGGGTTTTCCACTGGCCAAGCCTGGCCGGAACAAGCATTCGCTCGGCAACGCATCATGGGCGGCAGAAAAGGGCAGCGGCCACCTCCCAGGATTCCGCGTTACTTCGACTCCCAGCTACTGCACACGATTGAGTATTCCGAGTTCCAGCGGCTCGCCGAATTCGAAGACCATGAAGAGCATGTGACGCCCTACTCACTCGAAATAGAGGAGGAGGGCCACACCCACGAGCTCGGAGGACTGCACTATCTGGTGGCTGTCGCCGATCTACAATCGACGCTAAAAGGGAAGCGATCCCAAGCGAAAGCTGCTCGGGAAGTGCGGACGGCAGCCAAGTTCATTACTGATCTCCGTCGGGCCGACCAGCCGGCTGGACTCAACCGCCCCCTGCATCTTGCCCCTTGGGGAGATGTCCTCGCCTAGCTGCTTTCGGGGCGAGTCCACCCAAACACCGGGTAGATCTTTCCTTCTCGTTCGCCGCGCTCCAGCATTTCTAGGCATCGTTCAGCGATAAGCATGCGCCCTACCGCAGATTGCACTGTCGCGAGACGCCGCTTGGGGCGCGCCCAGATGCGGGCCTTCAACCTCCGGGCGTCTACGGTGATGATGCCGATGCCTGACTCCGCGACGTACGCAAGTTCATCGCCCACAGCATCGATCGCGGATGATTCAAGCGCAATGTATGCGTCGTCGGCTGACAATCGTTGACGGCGAGCTTGCGAGAGAGCGCCATGCCAATCGCGAAGCTTCGCCTCAACCGTGACAACTCGGCGCATGACAGGATTTGCTCCTTCAGCCCGAACAAACATTCCTTTGCCTGTTGGAACAACCCAGCCCTGTTCAACCAGAAGCGGAATAACCGCGCGTCGAACATAGTCAGCCGACACACGCATGCGCGCTGCCAGATCCGCAGCGCTCACAGGATGTTGGCCGAGGCTTAGCACCGCACGCACTTCGACGTCGGTTGTGAGTGGGCGGATTCCGAGTTCCTGCCGGCGAGATACCGCGGCGTTGTCGAATCGGATGGATGCGAGGTCCGGAACTCCGCGGACGGCAGGAACCTCAGTAAACGTTTCAACGTCAACCTGAGACCGTGCGCTGAACATCAAACGCGGAAGTTGCTCTCGCAACGGTGCGACCAGATCCGACTCATACCGGAAGCGGGGAGTCAGCGCTTGCGCGAGCACCGTCATCTGTTGCCTCCTAGCCGTTCGTTCCCCCGGCGGGTAGAGCCGTTCTTCAATCGTAGTTGCGGGAGGGATCCGTCCCAACACATGTGTGCGGCATCTGGACAGCCCGGTGTCCTCGCATCGAAGACTACCTTCAACCGCCGATTCGGCGGTGAGTACGGGTACCGGGCCGTGACCTGGGCGGAACGATCCGAGGACCGTCAGCTCGTCGGCTACTACCGGAACCTACGCGCTGCGACGATGGCCGAGAATATGCATTTCGTCGCGCCACGGGGTGAGTGGACCGGTTAACGGCACATGACGCAGTTGCCGGCAAATGTCGGAGGCGCACCATAGCTTTGATCCCAAGGGCCGCAGTGACCGACCCCAAAGCTACGTCGAGGGGAGCGGTGTCCATTTGAGCGACTACAGCGTTGAATACCTGAAGCGCCTTGTCGACGCCGTCGAGAAGTTTTCCGCGGCATTTGAGGCGTGGATGAAAACGCAGGTCGAGTCGGACCACATGTCATCTTGAATCGCACTGGGTTTCGTTCCGCTTCCTTTGGGAGGATGGATCATGCCCCGTCAGTTTCCGCCGGAGTTCCGGCAGCGCGCGCTCAGGATGATCGAGGAGTCGATGCCTGATCATGAGACCGAGTATTCGGCGATTCGCCATGTGGGCGCCAGGCTCGGCGTTGGCCCTGAGACGTTGCGTAAGTGGCGTCGCCGTTCCGAGATCGACACCGGTCAACGCCCCGGTGTCACAAGCGATGAGCATTCCGAGATCAAGCGCCTTCGGCGTGAGAACACGGAGTTGCGGCGCGCTAATGAGATCCTGCGAACGGCGTCAGCGTTTTTCGCAGCGGAACTCGACCACCCCACGACGAGATGATCCAGTACGTGGACACGTTCAGGGATCGTTTTGGGGTCGAGGCCATCTGTCGCATTCTCGGTGCGACAGAGTGTGGGTTTGTGACCGCCCGCGGCTATCGGGCCGCGAAGAGCCGACCGCCATCGGCCCGAGCCATCTCCGATCAGCTGCTGGGTGGCGAGATGGTTCGCTTGCACGCAGAGAATTACGGCGTTTACGGGGTTCGCAAGATGCACGCCCTGATGCGCCGGCAAGGGTGGGCGCTAGGCCGTGACCAGACCGGCAGGATCATGCGCAGCCTGGGGCTTCGCGGAGTCAAACGCAGCAAACGGGTGTTCACAACCAAGTCGGACCCCGCCGGGATGAAGCCGTTGGATTTAGTGCAGCGCCGGTTCACTGCCGTCGCACCATGTCGCCTTTGGGTCGTCGATATCACCTATGTCAGAACATGGCAGTGCTTCGCTTACGTCGCCTTCGTCACCGACGTTTTCTCGCGGCGCATCGTGGGCTGGAACGTTGCTTCCACTCTCAAAGCGGACATCCTGCCGTTGCAGGCCCTGGACATGGCCGCGTTCACCACAGGAGGTGACCTGACCGGGCTGACTCATCACAGCGATCACGGCTCCAACTACATGTCACTGATCTACACCGATCGCATCGTTGTACTCGGTGCGACCCCTTCGACAGGGACAGTGGGAGACAGCTACGACAATGCCCTCGCCGAAGCAATCAACGCCCTCTACAAAACCGAACTGATCCGCCAGCGCGGCCCCTGGCGCACCGTCGAACAGGTCGAACTGGCGACCCTGGAATGGGTCTGGTGGTGGAACAACCAACGCCTTCACGGGGAACTCGACATGAGAACCCCCACCGAAGTCGAGGCCACGTACTACGCTGACCTCGAATCACCCGAGACGACAACCGTCGCCCTCGGAAAACACTAGGAACGAAACCCAGTGCGATTCACCCAAGATGTGGAGCCTAGGGGAATCGAACCCCTGACCTCCTGCTTGCAAAGCAGGCGCTCTACCAATTGAGCTAAGGCCCCGTACTACTTATTGAACTGCGTGGGGATACCAGGACTTGAACCTGGGACCTCTTCGTTATCAGCGAAGCGCTCTAACCGCCTGAGCTATATCCCCGTGAGGCAGATACGAGAGTATCGTACGCGAGCCCTATTCCGTAAATTGAGCCGACCTCGGCGAGCGTGGCCGAGCGGGACAGTCTCACCCCGCTTCGCGGGTGCGGCTCAGTTGTTCGTGAAGCCGACCAGAAGGCCGCCGGTCAGCTTGACGCTGAAGTTGTAGAGCAGCGCGCCGACCGCACCAAGGGCGGTACCGGCGACCATATTGAGCAGCGCGATCACCAGGGCGAACATCATTACCTGGGCGAGAGAGAACGTTTCAAGCAAGTTGAACTCGCCTTCACCCAGAATGTCTCCGAGGATCCCATCAATCTGCGCGAAGATACCGAGCGAGTTCAGTAGGGTCCAGACCAGGAACGACACCACAACCAGGATGATGCCGAGCGTGACCGTGATCAGGAACGACAACTTGATGGCCGACCAGAAGTCGATGTAGACCAACTTCAGGCGAACCTGCTTGGTCGCCACCGAGCGCTGCGACTTGCGCTGGAGTTTCTCTGCCACGCTACTCATCTACTGCCTCGTCCTTCGTTGTTTCGCTAGCGTCCGGGTCACCCTCGAGTCCGGCATCCTGAACGTCGAGATTTCGCTCACTGTTGTGTGCCACTGCGATGATCTTGTCATCCTCAGCGAACCGGGCGAACACGACACCCATGGTGTCGCGTCCCTTGGCCGGGACCTCAGCGACAGATGAGCGTACCACCTTGCCGCTGGCAAGAACCACAAGAACCTCATCGTCCTCGCCGACGATCAGCGCACCCGCGAGGTCGCCCCTGGCTTCCTGCAACTTGGCCACCTTGATGCCGAGGCCACCACGGTTCTGCACCCGGTACTGGTCGACCGAGGTGCGCTTCGCGTACCCCCCCTCGGTGACCACGAAGACGAACCCTTCATCCGAGACGACGGATGCGTCGAGCAGCTGGTCCTCCTCCCGGAAGTGCATGCCGATCACGCCGGAGGTGGCGCGTCCCATCGGACGGAGCGCATCATCCGTCGCGGTGAATCTCAGAGACATGCCCTTGCGCGAGACCAGCAGGATGTCGGAATCCTCCTCGACCAACATTGCCGACACCAATTCGTCGCCCTCGCGCAGGTTGATCGCGATGATGCCACCGGTGCGGTTGGTGTCATACTCGCTGAGCGCCGTCTTCTTGATCAGGCCGCCGCGCGTCGCCAGCGCGAGGTACCTGGTGACCTGATAGTCGCGGATGTCGAGGATCTCGGCGATCTCCTCATCCGGCTGCAGCGCGAGCAGGTTGGCCACGTGCTGACCCTTCGCGTCCCGGCCGGCCTCCTGGATCTCGTAGGTCTTGGCGCGGTAGACGCGACCCTTGTTGGTGAAAAACAACAACCAGTGGTGGGTCGTGGTGACGAACAAGTGCTCGACGATGTCGTCCGCGCGCAGTTGGGCACCGCGCACGCCCTTGCCGCCGCGGTGCTGGCTGCGGTAGTTGTCGCTGCGAGTGCGCTTGATGTACCCGCCGCGCGTGACTGTGACCACCATCTCCTCCACCGGGATGAGGTCTTCCATGTTCATGTCGCCGTCGAAGCCGAACATGATCTCGGTGCGGCGGTCGTCACCGAACTTGTCGATGATCTCGGTCAGCTCTCCACTGATGATGTCGCGCTGGCGCTGCGGCTTGGCGAGGATGTCGTTGTAGTCCTCGATCTCGCGCTCGATCTGGTCGTGCTCGTCGATGATCTTCTGGCGCTCCAGGGCAGCCAGCCGGCGCAGCTGCAGGTCGAGGATCGCACGGGCCTGCAGCTCGTCGACGCTCAGCAGCTTCATCAGGCCTTCGCGGGCTTCCTCCACGGTGGGCGAGCGGCGGATGAGGGCGATCACCTCGTCGAGCGCGTCAAGCGCAGCCAGGTAGCCGCGCAGGATGTGCGCCCGTTCCTCCGCCTTGCGCAGGCGGAACTGGGTGCGACGCACGATCACGTCGATCTGGTGCGCGACCCAGTTGGTGATGAACCCGTCGATGGCCAGCGTCCGTGGGATACCGTCGACGATGGCCAGCATGTTGGCGCCGAAGTTCTCCTGCAGCTGGGTGTGCTTGTACAGGTTGTTCAGCACCACCTTGGCGACCGCGTCGCGCTTCAGCACGATGACCAGGCGCTGGCCGGTGCGACCGGATGTCTCATCCCGGATGTCGGCGATCCCGGAGATCTTGCCTTCCTTGACCAGGTCGGCGATCTTCAGCGCGAGGTTGTCCGGGTTCACCTGGTACGGCAGTTCGGTGACCACCAGGCAGGTCCGACCCTGCAGCTCTTCTACGTTGATGACCGCCCGCATGGTGATCGAGCCCCGGCCGGTGCGGTAGGCATCCTGGATGCCCTTGATGCCCAGAATCTGCGAGCCCGTCGGGAAGTCCGGCCCCTTGATGCGCTGAAGCAACGCCTCCATCAGCTCTTCCGCGCTGGCATCTGGGTTCGCCAGGTGCCAGAGCGCGCCGGCACCCACCTCACGCAGGTTGTGCGGCGGGATGTTGGTGGCCATGCCGACGGCGATACCGACGGAACCGTTGACCAGGAGGTTGGGGAACCGGGACGGCACCACCGACGGCTCCTGAGTGCGACCGTCGTAGTTGTCCTGGAAGTTGACGGTCTCCTCGTCGATGTCCCGCACCATCTCCAGCGCGAGCGGAGCCATCCGGGTTTCGGTGTAACGGGGGGCGGCAGCACCGTCGTTGCCCGGGGAACCGAAGTTGCCCTGGCCGGAGGCCAGCGGGTATCGGAGGCTCCACGGCTGCACCAATCGCACCAACGCGTCATAGATCGAGGTGTCGCCATGCGGGTGGAACTGGCCCATCACATCGCCGACAACGCGCGAACTCTTCGAGAACGCCTTGTCCGGACGGTAGCCTCCGTCGAACATCGCGTAGATCACCCGACGGTGCACCGGCTTGAGACCGTCGCGCACGTCAGGAAGCGCACGGCCGACGATGACGCTCATCGCGTAGTCGAGGTACGACCGCTGCATCTCCATCTGAAGGTCGACCTGCGTCACCTTGTCGTGCCTCAGGTCGGTCTCCCTGCCGGGAATCTGGTTGTCAGCGACCGGAGCGTTCTCGGTGTTGTCGGTGTCTTCAGCCATGAGTTCTCAATTCTTCGTTCCCTGAGCATGTCGGAGGGAAGTTTTCGGGGACCGGGCGCCTCGACGAGCTCAGCGACCGGAAAACATCAAATGTCGAGGAAGCGCACGTCTTTGGCGTTCCGTTGAATGAAGTTGCGCCTCGACTCCACGTCTTCGCCCATCAGCGTCGCGAAGACCTCATCCGCCGCAGCCGCGTCTTCGAGGGTTACCTGCATCAGGGTGCGCGACTCCGGATCCATGGTGGTTTCCCACAGCTCCTTGTAGTCCATCTCGCCGAGGCCCTTGTACCGCTGGATCGCGTTCTCCTTCGGGATCCGCTTTCCGGCAGCGATCCCGTGTTCAAGGAGGGCGTCACGCTCCCGGTCGGTGTACACGTACTCATGCGGCGAGTTGGTCCACTTGAGCTTGTACAGCGGCGGTTGTGCCAGGTACACATAGCCCAGGTCGATCAGCGGACGCATGTACCGGAAGACCAGGGTCAGCAGCAGTGTGGTGATGTGCTGGCCGTCGACGTCCGCATCCGCCATCAGGATGATCTTGTGGTACCGGACCTTGTCCGGGTTGAAGTCTTCGCCGATGCCCGCTCCGAACGCGGTGATCATGGCCTGCACTTCGTTGTTGCCCAGGGCCCGGTCGAGCCTGGCCTTCTCGACGTTCAGGATCTTGCCACGCAGCGGCAGGATGGCCTGCGTCTCCGGGTTTCGCCCCTGCACGGCGGAGCCGCCGGCGGAGTCACCCTCGACGATGAAGATCTCCGACCGACTGGGCTCGTTGCTCGAACAGTCGCGCAGCTTGCCGGGCATGCCGCCGGATTCCAGCAGCCCCTTGCGCCTGGTCTGTTCGCGCGCCTTGCGCGCGGCCAGTCGGGCAGCGGATGCCTGGAGTGCCTTCCGGATGACATCCTTCGCCAGCGCCGGGTTGCGGTCGAACCAGTCGCCCAGCTGCTCGCCGGTGATCCGCTGCACGAAGGACTTCGCCTCGGTGTTGCCGAGCTTGGTCTTCGTCTGGCCTTCGAACTGCGGTTCG
This sequence comes from Homoserinimonas sp., assembly GCA_040904805.1. Classification (GTDB taxonomy): domain Bacteria; phylum Actinomycetota; class Actinomycetes; order Actinomycetales; family Microbacteriaceae; genus RYN-87. The sequence goes on from JBBDSS010000018.1 coordinate 56,186, forward strand.
GCCAGTTTCACTGAGATCACGGCGGTCAGCCCCTCGCGGATGTCGTCGCCGGTGAGGTTCTCGTCTTTCTCCCTGATGATGCCTTTCTCGCGCGCGTAGCGGTTCACCAGCGTGGTCAGCGCGGCCCGGAATCCTTCTTCATGCGTTCCACCCTCATGCGTGTTAATGGTGTTCGCGTAGGTGTGCACGCTCTCCTGGTACGAGGTCGTCCATTGCATCGCAACTTCGACCGAGATCTTGCGTTCGGTGTCTTCCAGGTCGAAGGAGATGATCTCGGGATGCACCAGGTCCGCCTTCTTCGCCGAATTCAGGTATTCGACGTAGTCGACCAGCCCCTTCTCGTAGAGGTAGGTCACCGTGGTGTCCTCGTTAGTTTCGTCGCCCCGGCGCTCGTCGATGAGGGTGATGCTGAGGCCCTTGTTGAGGAAGGCCATCTGCTGGAAGCGAGCACGCAGTGTCTCGTGGTCGAACTCGACACTCTCGAATGTGTCCGGGCTCGGCCAGAAGGTGATGGTCGTCCCGGTTCCTTCCGCAGACTCCCCCTTCTCCAGCGGGGCCTGAGGAACTCCGTTCTGATACGACTGGCGCCAGATGTTGCCGTCGCGGCGCACCTCGACGTCGAGTTCCTTCGACAGTGCATTCACGACCGAGACGCCGACGCCATGCAGTCCTCCGGACACCGAATATCCGCCTCCGCCGAACTTTCCTCCGGCGTGCAGGATGGTCAGCACAACTTCGACGGTGGATTTGTTCTCCTGCTTGTTCATCCCGACCGGGATGCCTCGGCCGTTATCGGTGACCCGAATGCCGCCATCCCGGCGCATCATCACGGTGATCTGGTCGCAATAGCCGGCGAGGGATTCATCAACCGAGTTGTCGACCACCTCATACACGAGGTGGTGCAGGCCGCGAGGACCGGTGGAACCGATGTACATACCCGGGCGCTTGCGCACCGCTTCGAGCCCCTCGAGAACCTGAATCTGGTCCGCGCCGTATTCGCTGTCGTTGCGAGGCTTCTTCGTCGTTGCGGTGGAGTTGGAGGGAGCGTCTGGCAGGTCTTCGGGCGTGGATGACGACATCTGAAATTAGGCTCCTGCCAGGTAGATCGATTGTGCCGTTCGCGGCCCGGCTCCCTTCAGGGGAAAGCTGCCATGACGACCGTCCCATTCTACCAAGAAGCACGAGCGAACCGGTGATATGCGCCCATCTGGGGACTTTGTTCCGGGCTCCCCACCTAATTTGCCTTGCTAGCCATAGGTATCGCGCGGACCGCGCCCTGGAACCGATCTGGGACCGCGTTTCCAGGAGGGGGCACCCGGCCCTTCGAAACGCAATGAGTTGATGCCGGCGCCCGGGTAGCGCGAAATGATCAGGTTGAGGATCTGCACGCGCATCAGCCGCAGTTGAGTGGCCCATGCTGTTGAGTCACAACGGACCGAGAGCACCCCATCGTCAATTCCGACCGGATGCGAATGCTCGGCAGTCTCGGATCCGACGATGTTCTCCCACGACGCCAACAACTCTGACTTCGCCAGGGGAGAGTCCCAGCCGAGCTTCGCCGTCAGCGCGTCCATGACCTCCCCTATACCCCGGGGGTCTCGTCCTCCCCCAAAAGGTGTGGTGGACGACGGGTCCTTGATCGACCGCTTGCGCGCATCCGCCGACCGTGAGGTGCTTCCGCCGAAGGTGCGCTTGAACCGAAGATAGACATTCCGTGCCTCGGAGGTTGCGGCCTCTTCGCTTTCGGGCGTCATGACGCAGCCTCCACAATTGCCCCCTGCGAGATATGCACTGTGTGAGTGCGGAGCCCATCCGGAACGTCGTCGTACACAGCGGCGGTAATAAGCACCTGCTCGAAATCGGAGATGGCGTCGGCCAGTCGCCCGCGCCGCGACTGATCGAGTTCGGCGAAGACATCATCGAGGATGAGCACCGGGTCGCCTGCCGCCGCATCGCGTCTCAGCAGCTCGGCGGATGCCAGTTTCACGGCAAGCGCAAACGACCAGGATTCGCCGTGACTGGCGTATCCGCGGGCCGGCATCCGATTCAAGTGCAGCACCAGGTCGTCGCGATGCGGACCAACCAGGCTGATCCCCCGGTCCAGTTCACTGCGGCGAAGCCGCTCGAGTGAATTCCGGAATGCCGCGGAGGCGTCCTGGGTGGTGACAACTCCCGCCTGGTCGCCATCGGAGGCGTCCTCGTCGAATTCGGGATGATCGGCGAGAATGCTCAGTTGATTCGTGAGAATCGCATGGTGGTCGGCGCCGGCGATCCGCTCGTAGGCGATCGCCACCTCCGGCAACAGGCCTGCCACCAGCCGGGTCCTGGCCTCAATGATCTCGGACCCGAGGGTTACGAGCCGCTCATCCCAAATATCCAGGGTAGTCAGCTGACCCTGCTTGACTCCGGCCGACCGCGCCGATTTCAGCAGGGTGTTGCGCTGCTTGAGCACACGATCATAGTCAGCCATCACCCCGGAAAGCCGCGGATTGCGCAGCACCAGCAGTTCGTCGAGGAACCGCCGGCGCCCGGAAGGTTCTCCCCGGACGAGGGCGAGATCTTCGGGTGCAAACACCACACTGGAGAAGTAGCGGGGCAATTCCCTGGTCTTGATCACTGAACGATTCACCTGTGCCCGGTTGGCACCGCCTCGGTTCAGCTGCACTTCGACCAGCAACTGTCGATCACCATGCTCAAGGCGCGCCCGAATAATCGCGGCATCCTGACCCTGTCGAATCATCGCCTGCTCGGAAGAGACTCGGTGCGACCCCAGAGTGCTCAGGTAGCCGAGGGCTTCGACAAGGTTGGTCTTGCCCTGCCCATTGCTGCCGACGAAGAGGTTGGCACCGGGCACCAGAGTGACTTCGGCGGTCGGGTAGTTCCTGAAGTCCGTCAGACTCAGCTGGGAGACGATCAATTTTGCCTAGTCGGCTTTCTTCACCGAGTGACCACCGAACTGATGGCGCAGGGCGGCAACAGCCTTCATTGCGGGAGAGCCATCCTCCTGGCGTGAGACGAATCGGGCGAAAATGGATGCGCTGATTGTCGGCACCGGCACTGCGTTCGCAATCGCTTCCTCGATGGTCCAGCGCCCTTCACCGGAATCCTCGACATATCCGGCGATGTCCTCGAGGTCTGGATCCTCCTCGAGCGCCCGCACTAAGAGTTCGAGCAGCCAGGACCGCACAACCGTGCCGCGCTGCCAGGCCTTGAAGGTTCCCGTCACATCCTTGATGATGTCCTCGCGCTTGTCGAGCAACTCGTACCCTTCGGCGTAAGCCTGCATCAACGCGTACTCAATACCGTTGTGCACCATCTTGGCGTAATGGCCTGCCCCGGTCTCGCCAGCGTGAACGAAACCTTCTTCTCGCGGGCCTTCCGGACGCAGGGCGTCGAAAATGGGCATCGCTCGTTCGACCTGGTCGGCTTTTCCGCCGACCATCAGGCCATACCCGTTCTTCGCTCCCCACACCCCGCCAGAGACTCCGGCGTCGAGATACTCCATCCCCAACGGTTCCAGGAGGGCGGCATGTTTGGCATCCTCGGTGAACCGGGAGTTCCCACCGTCGATGATGAGATCACCTTCGTCCATCAAAGTGCCCAACTCTGAGATGACTGTGGTGGTGATTGGCCCGGAAGGAACCATCACCCAAACAATGCGCGGAGCGGGGATTGCCTGCACCATTGCAGCCAGGCTGTCGACATCTGTCACCTCAGTGTCCCGGTCGTACCCGGTGACCTCAATGCCCTGGCTCCGGAGCCGGGTGCGCATGCTCCCGCCCATTTTGCCGAGACCGACTAGTCCGATGTGCATGGCAAGCTCCCTCTTCTCCGCGTCCGACCGCTCTCGTGTGGCTCAGTCAACTGTTGTAGTCAACCCCTCCGACGAGTGGATTGTCAGCGCAGGAGCAGGTTCGGCTGCAGGAGATATTTGTAGTTGTCCGCACCCGGCTGGTCTTTCGAAGACTGACTGGTGATCAAGACCGGACCGGGCTTGTTCGGGTTCTCGGTCTTGGTGAACGAAATGCGCACGAACTCGGAATGCACGGCGCCAAGACCGTCGAGCAGGAACTGCGGTTTCAATGAAACCACCATGTCGCCACCGTTGAGATGGGCATCGATGCTTTCGGACGCCTGCGCCTGCTCGGAGCCGATGGCTTCCAGAGTGACACCGTCCACAGTGAAGGTGAAGCGCAGCGCGGCCTCTCGCTCCAGCACCAGGGATACTCGGCGAACCGACTCGATCAGCTCGGCCGTGTTGATCACGGCGTAGTTGTCGACGTCCTCCGGGAAGAGCCTGCGCACCGGAGGAAAATTTCCCTTGATGAGCAGCGAGGTGACCATCTTGCGGTCGGCCCGGAACGCGATAATCTCGCGCTCATCGGTGTTCGTGATGGCGACAGAAATGGTGCCACTGTGCCCGAACGTCTTTCCGACCTCCTGCAAGGTGCGGGCGGGAACCAGCGCGGTGACCGATTCCTGGGCACCCGTGTCACCGGAATCCCAATCGATTTCGCGAACAGCGACGCGGTACCGATCCGTCGCCACCATCGTCAGGGTGTTCTCGGCGACTTCGAGTTGCACACCAGTGATGACCGGCGTGACATCATCTCGCGACGCGGCGACAGCCACCTGGGAGACGGCGTTCGCAAAAGACTCGGCAGGCAACAGGCCAGACTGCTCGGGGATCTGCGGCAGAGTCGGGTACTCCTCGACCGGCATGCTCAGCAGTGTGAAGTTTGCTGACCCGCAGACCACCGAGATCTTGTTCTCCTGCACTGAGAACTGCACCGGTGCATTGGGCAACCGGCTGGCGATATCGGCTAACAGGCGCCCCGATACCAGGATGCGCCCTGGTTCCTCGACGTTGGCGTCGATCTCGGTTTGTGCCGATACCTCGTAATCGAACGACGACAGCGTCAGTCCGCTCTCGGTGGTCTCAATCAGGACCCCGCTGAGGATGGGCAACGTAGTTCGTTGGGGCAGGAGTTTCACGGCAAAGGAGACGGCCTCGCTGAAAACGTCGCGATTCACCTGAAACTTCATGGAGCATCCCTTCGAAAGCCGAACAAGGTTCGGGGTGTTAATACTGGCATAGCAGGCCGAAGTCCGGCTCCCTAAGGGTTATCTGATCGATTCATGGATTAATTAACTTCTAAGAGCATTAACCGTTGTGTGCTCTGTGGATAACCAGGTGGAGCACTGCGAACTACAGGGAACTACATCCGTGTGAGATGTGGGGACGGTGTGGGAAGACCCGGTGATCAGCCGGCGGCCGGGGGTCGGACAAGTTTGTGATTCCACAGCGTTGGTGGAGTAGTCCACAATCGTTCCGGCGTGTTCTCGATAGTTATCCACAGGCTATGCACAAGGGTGAAGCAACTCCGCTGAGGGACGCAAAGTTCACTTATGCGCTGTTGTAGCGATGGTTCTGCTTGATCCTGCTGGTCAGCTCGGTCACCTGGTTGTAGATCGAGCGACGTTCCTTCATGAGCTCGGTGATCTTCTTGTTGGCATACATGACCGTGGTGTGGTCGCGGTTACCGAACAGCTGTCCGATCTTCGGCAGTGACAGGTTGGTGAGCTCACGACAGAGGTACATAGCGATCTGCCTGGCGGTGGCAACGGCCTGCGAACGGGACGATCCGTAGAGGTCGTCGACGGTCAATTTGAAGTAGGCAGCAGTGTGATTGATGATGTCGACCGGAGCGATCACATTGTCTTCGTCGAGAGTGATCAGGTCTTTCAGGACTGTTTGCACCAGGCTCAGATCGACTGGCGTTCGGTTCAGGCTGGCGAACGCCGTCACCCGGATGAGAGTTCCCTCGAGTTCGCGGATGTTCGACGAGACCTTGGAGGCCATGAACTCCAGGATGTCGTCGGGCACCTGCAATTTCTCGCTTTGAGCCTTCTTACGGAGGATGGCGATGCGCGTCTCAAGGTCGGGTGCCTGCACATCGGTGATGAGGCCCCACTCGAATCGTGAGCGCATCCGGTCTTCGAAGCCGGTGAGGTGCTTCGGAGGCAGGTCGCTGGTGATGACCACTTGCTTGTTGTGATCGTGGAGGGTGTTGAAGGTGTGGAAGAAGGCTTCCTGGGTGCTGTCCTTGCCCTGGAGGAACTGGATGTCGTCGATGAGCAGAATGTCGATGTCCCGGTAACGGGATTGGAAGACCGAGGCCCGGTTGTTGGCAATTGAGTTGATGAAATCGTTGGTGAATTCCTCAGAACTCACATACCTAACGCGGATGCCCGGATACAGGCTGACGGCGTAGTGCCCGATCGCGTGCAGGAGGTGAGTCTTACCGAGGCCGGAGTCTCCGTAGATGAAGAGGGGATTGTAGGCTTTCGCTGGAGCCTCAGCCACTGCGACAGCTGCAGCATGGGCGAAGCGATTGGATCCGCCGATGACAAAGTTATCGAAGTTGTATTTGGGGTTGAGTCGGGAGTCGGTGCGGCCGCTGGCATCGCTTGCCGGCGGCGCTACCTGCTCGATGTACGGCTGTTCAGCCGGCTCGGAGGGTTGATCGAGCGACACATGCTGGATCTCCGGGTTGACGACGATCGCGAAGTTGGCGACCACGTTGTCGTCGCCGAGCGCGCCGATGGCATTCAGCAGGGGGAGGCGGATCCGTTGTTCGAGCATGCCGCGGGTGAGATCGTTCGGTACTTCGAGGTAGAGAGTCCCGGCCATCACACCGCGCGGTTCGACGAGACTGAGAAAGCCTTGGAGCTGGGGCGTGATGCGGTCATCCTGCTGAAGCGTGCTGAGGATGGAGGTCCAGATCTCCTGGGTGGGATCTGCAAGGTCGGTCATATTTTCCTCGAAAGTCGATTGAGTTATGCACAGGGTTATCCACCGGGTGTGCAGTGCCACCACCTTAGTTTGTGACGGCGGGTCGGTGGCAATCAAGGCAGCGGGGATGTGGATAATGTGAGGTTTGCCTTGCGGGAGTTTGACCGTGGAGGATTAACCCCGTACTTTTAATCAGTTGACTTCGGCCATATCGGCCACTTTCTACTTTCTCGGTCCTGCGGGGCCGAGGCGCATTCCCACCAGTGCTGTTCGACTAGCGAGCGGTACACCGACTGTCGCGGAGATACAACCATGAGCAAGAGAACCTTCCAGCCCAACAACCGTCGTCGTGCGAAGGTTCACGGCTTCCGTCTGCGCATGCGCACCCGTGCCGGCCGCGCCATCCTGGCGCACCGTCGCACCAAGGGACGCACCAAGCTTTCCGCCTAGTCTCTTCGAGACCGCTACGGTGCTGGCTAGAGCCAACCGGCTCGTCAGGGCCGAGGACTACCGGAACACTGTTCGGCGTGGTCGTCGCACAGGAACGGGGAATACCGTCGTCTACGTCATTCAGCGCCGAGATGCGGTGGTGCCGCGCTTCGGCTTCATCGTCTCCAGGGCTGTGGGTAATGCGGTGGCGAGAAACCTGATTCGAAGAAGACTCAAGTCTGTGGCGCACTCGCTTCTTGGTTCAGTGACCACCGACACAGACATTGTGATCCGCGCTCTGCCTGGTTCACGGAATGTCCGTTGGGCCGATCTTCGCAATGAGGTGGCGGTCGCGTTAGAGACGGGAGCCAGGCGATGAAGCGAACCCTGCTGTTCGTCTGGCTGCTCCCCCGGAACGCGTGCCTGTTCGTCTTGCATGGTTATCGCGCCGTGATCTCTCCGCTCTACGGCGATGTGTGCCGCTATTACCCCTCTTGTTCCTCCTACGCATTTCAGGCCATCCAGCAGCACGGTGTGGTCAAGGGTGTTTGGCTCGGAACGCGCAGGATTGCCCGCTGCCATCCGTGGGCGCAGGGCGGCGTTGACGACGTTCCGGAACCTCGCGGTCGCGACTTTGGCATCTCCCGTTTCGGTTTCGTTTTCGTGCCGGCCGGCCCCCGGGGTACTCACCAGAACCACACTCACCGGCATACCGCATCGCGGGAGCTCGTCCAGCAACAACGAAAGGGCTGACCCAGACGCATGGATATCTTCGGCACGATCCTCTGGCCTATCAAATGGGCGATTGAAGCGATCCTGGTCGCATTCCACTCCGTTTTCACCTCGATCGGCATGGATCCTGATGACGGCCTGACCTGGGTGCTCTCCATTGTCGGCTTGGTATTGGTGGTGCGCGCCGCACTCATCCCGATCTTCGTCAAGCAGATCCGGAGCCAGAGACGGATGCTTGAGGTCGCGCCGCACCTGAAGAAGATCCAGGACAAGTACAAGGGGAAGAAGGACCAGTTCTCCCGCGAGGCGATGTCCCGCGAAACGATGGCGCTGTACAAGAAGACCGGTACCAACCCGCTCAGCTCGTGCCTCCCCCTGCTCTTGCAGATGCCGATCTTCTTCGGTCTGTTCTCGGTTCTTCAGCACGCGCAGAACCAGGCCGCCGAAGACCCGTCGGGTGTGGGCCTGCTGAATGCGGAGCTGTCTGCGTCCTTCGGTAGCTCCGATTTGTGGGGCGCTCCCCTGCACCTGGCGATCAGCACGGCTGAGGGCAATGTCACGGTCATAGTGATGGCGTCGATCATGGTGGTGCTGATGACGGCATCGCAGTTCATCACCCAGCTGCAGATCATGTCGAAGAACCAGACGCCCGAGATGCAGAACAGCCCGATGTACAAGCAGCAGCGGATGCTGTTGTACCTACTCCCCCTCGTCTTCCTGTTCTCCGGCTTCACTTTCCCGCTCGGCGTGATGTTCTACTGGCTCGTCTCCAACCTCTGGACCATGGTTCAGCAGTTCCTGGTGATCCGGAACATGCCGACCCCCGGCAGTGAAGCAGCCCTCGCTCGTGAAGCACGACTGGCGAAGAGGCGCCAGCGCCGGGGCATCACTGTTATCGAGGACGTCGAGGACCCTGAGCCCGAACAACCCAAGACCACTCAGCGGCAACAGCCGGTGAATCCGAAGAAACGCAAGAAGAAAAAGAAGTAGGACCTCCCATGAGCATCGAAACTGAAGGCACTGCCGTGACGGAACCCACAAAGCCAGAGGACGCCAGCGAAGCCGTTCGGGCTGCCGGCGACGAAGCCCCCGAGTCGGAGAGTTCCGGTGGACAGCTCGAAGAAGAGGGAGACATCGCCGCGGACTACATCGAGGAGCTGCTCGATATCACCGACCTCGATGGAGACATCGACATCGACGCCCGAGACGGACGCGCGTATGTTTCAGTGAATTCAAGCGAGGACAGCAACCTTCGACTGCTTTCCAAGCCAGACACGGTCAACGCCCTCCAGGAACTCACCCGGATCGCGGTCCAGACGAAGACCGGGAACTTCTCTCGTTTGATCCTCGACGTGGGTGGCTCGCGTGAAGCGCGCCAAGCGGAGCTCAGCCTGCTCGTCGAACGCGCCATCGAGAAGATCGAGGGAGGCGCAGCGTCGGCCGCACTCCCCCCGATGTCTTCCTACGAGCGGAAGCTTGTGCACGACATTGTCGCTGCCCATGGGTTCTCCTCCGCGTCCGAGGGCGAGTCCCGCGACCGGCATACGGTCGTCACTCGCGCGTAGGTTTCACGTGAAACTCCACGAGCTCGACCAGATTGTGGTTGTCGCCCTGGCCGCCCGAGATCGTCCGCAGAACTCGCCGCGAAGCCTGCCGATCGTTTAGCCCGGCAGGCCTAGTGCGGAGGCCACAGGCGCCGGTTCTCTGGTTTCACGTGAAACTAGCGGGCCCCTACCGGGTCTCGGCCAACTCGACCGGCCTCACTCTGTGAGCTACCAGCCCTCCAACGCCGGATCCCCTTAGGAAGGTTTCACGTGAAACACGACAGTCTCGAGCCGGAGCCGGCTGTTGCCGTCGACATCTTCGGTTCGCGGATCGAGATGGCTCGATCGTATGTGCACGAGCTGGCAGGCAGGGGCGAAGAGCTTGGGCTGATCGGTCCCCAGGAGCTCCCTCGATTGTGGACACGGCACATCCTGAACTCCGCCCTTCTCGCCCCCTTGCTCAAGGCGGGCCGTGTCGGGGACGTGGGCAGCGGTGCCGGGCTCCCCGGGCTCGTTCTCGCCATCGCACGACCCGATGCGCAGCTCGTGCTGATCGAGCCGATGGAGCGCCGGGTTGGCTGGCTGTTGAGCGAGACCGATCGATTGGGTCTCGACAACGTCCAAGTCGTGCGGGCGAGGGCTGAAGATGTCGAGTTGAGTCCCTGGCTCGACCAGGTCACAGCACGAGCCGTAAGCGCTTTGTCCAAGCTGATCCCCCTGACGGCGCGCCTGGTTCGTTCAGAGGGCGAACTCCTTTTGTTCAAGGGCGCGAGCGTGGACGCGGAGATTGCTGCAGCAACAAAGGCCATCCGAAAGGCGCGCCTGTCGAACGTCCAGGTCATGACCCTCGGAGAGGGCGTTCTACCGGAAGTGACCCGAGTGTTTCGGGCTACAGTTGACTAATTGGATTTCGTTCCCCTGAACAGCTGGAGAGCGACAGTCCTTTCGGCGCTCGCTTCATCAGCGGTTCGCGTCACCTCGGGGTCGCTCGCAGCTGCTGACCAGCTGTAGATAGCCCAGTACCTACCGCAACGACCGAGAGGTTTCACGTGAAACATCCCGAAGAGCAGCCCGCAGGCCAGCAAGATGGCACGGTCGAATCGTCGCCCCGGCACTACAACGACACTCCCCTGGCTCGGGAGATCTCCGAACTCACCCGACGGAGGGCCGCGATTTCAGCTGCCGTCCTTCCCCTTCCCGAGGAAACTCGCGTCTTCACCGTCGCCAACCAGAAGGGCGGGGTCGGGAAGACCACGACCACGGTCAACCTCGCAGCGGCACTTGCCCGCAGCGGAGCCAAGGTGTTGGTTGTCGACCTCGACCCACAGGGAAATGCCTCGACCGCTCTCGGCATCGAGCACCGGTCCGATACCGTCAGCGTGTACGACGTGATCGTGAATGACGAACCGATCAGCGAGGTGATCCAGAAGAGCCCGGAATTCGAGCAGCTGTACTGCGTGCCGGCGACTATCCACCTGGCTGGTGCGGAGATCGAGTTGGTGTCGCTGGTCGCGCGGGAACAGCGACTCCGAACCTCTCTCGACCGGTTCCTCGCTGAGTCGGACGAACTGTTCCACTATGTCTTCATTGACTGTCCGCCATCTCTCGGCCTGCTCACTATCAACGCCTTCGTGGCTGCACGCGAAGTGCTGATTCCGATCCAGTGCGAGTATTACGCCCTCGAAGGGCTCAGCCAGCTCCTCAGCAACATCAAGCTCATTGAGCGCCACCTCAATCCCGACCTGGAAGTGACCACGATTCTGCTCACCATGTATGATTCGCGGACGAACCTGGCGAACCAGGTCGCGCAGGATGTTCGCGATCACTTCCCGGAGCAAGTGCTCGCAACCCCGATACCGCGATCCGTGAGGATCTCGGAGGCGCCGAGTTTCGGGCAGAGTGTGATCAGCTACGATTCAAGCTCATCAGGGTCGCTCTCGTACCTCGAAGCGGCAGCAGAAATAGCACGACGGGGAGCCCCCGCAACACTAGGAAAGAACTGATGGCAGCAAAGCGGACTGGCCTCGGGCGCGGCATCGGCGCTCTCATCCCGACAGACGTCGGCTCCCCGGCGCGACCGGTAGATGTCTTCTTCCCCGACACTCGGGCAACAGCGGTGGCCGAGCAGGCCGAATCACTGGCGACGGTGCCTGGTGCACGCCTCGCCAGCCTGAACCCGAATGACATCGCGCCGAACGCGGTACAACCACGCTCGGTGTTCGCTCAGGAGGAGTTGGACGAGCTGATCCACTCCATCCGGGAGGTCGGGGTATTACAGCCGATCGTGGTTCGACCAATCGAGGGCGCCGCCGAGGGCGAACCACAGTATGAACTCGTCATGGGCGAGCGCCGCCTGCGGGCGAGCAAGCACCTCGGCCTGGACAGCATTCCGGCGGTAGTCAAGAACACCGCTGATGAATCGATGTTGCGAGACGCTCTGCTGGAGAACCTCCACCGGGCGAACCTCAACCCCCTCGAAGAGGCCTCCGCCTATCAGCAGTTGCTCGCGGACTTCGGTATCACCCAGGACGAACTGGCAAACCGTATCGGCCGTTCTCGGCCCCAGATCACGAACACGCTGCGCCTTCTGCGCCTGCCAGAGACCATTCAGCGTCGCGTCGCGGCCGGGGTGCTCAGCGCCGGACACGCGCGAGCCATCCTCTCAACGGGCGACAAGGCCACCATGGAGAAACTGGCCGACAAGATTGTCAACGAGGACCTATCGGTTCGCGCCGCGGAGACCGCTGCCGGGCTGGTCGCCACCAAGTCGGCGAAACCGGGGAAGCCGAATGCCGGTAAGCGCCAGGGTCAGCTCAACGAGATCGCGGAACGCCTGGGCGACCGTCTGAACACGCGGGTGAAGGTAAACCTTGGCGCAAGCAAGGGAACCATCGTGATCGACTTCGCGAGTGTCGGTGACCTGAACCGCATTCTCTCCGAGCTCGACGAACCAGGCTTCTCGTAGGCGTTGGTTCAATAAACCCCAGATCAGACAGCTATTTGATCGGCAACCGCGGCCTGGCAGAGCGCGAGAAATAGCCAGCCGACGTCGTGGCCGGCGGCTTCCAGCGCTTCCGGAAAGAGGGATGTCTCGGTGAGGCCTGGCATCACACTTGCCTCGAGGAACCAGGGGACGCCGGCTGAATCGAGAATGAAGTCGATTCGGGACAGATGGCGCAGCCCGATGGCTCGGTGGACTGAAACTGCGGCATTCGCAGCGGTGGCAGCAGCGTCAGCGGAAATTCGGGCCGGGGTGTAGAACCGCGTCTCCCCCGCATTGTAGCGAGCCTCAAAAGAATAAACCCCCGATCGGGGCACGATTTCGACAGCCGGGAGGGCAACCGGGCCGCCTCCGCTGTCGATGACGCAGACCGAGATCTCGGTACCGGCAATGAATCGCTCTACGACGGCCACATCCCAGTAGCGGTAGGCATTCACCATGGCGCCGGCGAGGTCCTCCCCGGGGTCGTCGACCAGTGCCACGCCCTGGGCTGAACCTCCCTGCGCGGGCTTCACCGCGAGCGGGCCGAGGATGTTCGCGGCGATTTGCTGGAGAACATTCGCGGCGCCCAGGTCGCGAAAAGTGTCACGGGAGAGAGCGAGCGACTGGGGAGTGGCGATGCCGGCCGCGGCGACCAGCGCTTTGGCCGTCGGCTTGTCCCAGGCGAGCCTGGCCGCAGCTCCGCGGGCGCCGATATAAGGGATTCCCGCGAGGTCGAGGAGGCTGCGAAGCGACCCGTCCTCTCCGCTCGCCCCGTGTAATGCCGGCCAGACGACATCCGGCCTCGTCTCCTCCAGGTACCCGAAGAGCGTGGCGTCGGGGTCGCGCAATTCCACTGACACTCCCTGGCTTGCCAGGCTGTCGGCGATCAGCCGCCCAGAGCGCAGGGAGACGTCCCGCTCATGTGAGATTCCGCCGGCGAGCACGACCACTCTCGGTAGCGAACTGTTGTCGTTCATCGGTTCGTCCCTCAGTTGGTGTTCGGCGGTGGCCCAACGATATGGCTGTCTTCCCGCACGATCCGGTGCGACCCGGTCTCGGCGAAGGTGTCAAGCAGCTCCAGCTCTTGCCGTACCACTGAGGCCAGGCGTCGAATGCCGAGCTTGATCGCGTCCGATGTTGGGTAGCAGAATGACAATCTGATCTGCCCGTGACCGCCGCCGTCGGCGAAGAACGCCGTGCCTGGGGTGTACGCAACGAGTTCCTTCACCGCACGCGGAAGCATGTCCTTCGAATCCAGCCCCGGCTGCAGCGAGAGCCAGACATAGAAGCCGCCGCGGGGTACCGTCCAGGAGCACTCAGGCAGGTTCTCCTGAAGCGCTGCCAGCATGGCGTCCCGACGCTCCCGGTAAACGCCGCGGAACGTGCTGATCTGCCCCTTCCAATCCGAACCACGCAGGTACTCGGTGATCGCGTACTGGCTGAACGCGCTCGGGGAAAGAATTGCCGACTCGTTGGCGAGGATGAGCTTCTCCCGGATGGCATGCGGTGCCAGGGCCCAGCCCATCCGGAATCCCGGGGCCAGGGTCTTCGAGAATGTGCCGAGGTAGATAACGCCATCCGTGTCGAGCGAGCGGATGGCGCCAGGGCCCGGTTGATCGAAATAGAGCAGCCCGTAAGGGTTGTCCTCCAGCACCAATATGCCATTTGACCGGCAAATTTCCAGAATATCCACCCGGCGCTCCCAGCTCAGGGTCACACCGGCCGGGTTGTGGAAGCTGGGGATCGTGTAGAGGAACTTGATGGTCTTGCCCGCAGCCTTGAGGGCGGCGATCGCTTCGCGCAGGGCCTGAGGTATCAGCCCGTCCTCGTCCATCGCCACGTGGGAAATTTCGGCCTGGTAAGAGCGGAACACCCCGATCGCGCCCACATAACTCGGGGCTTCGGCAAGGATCACATCGCCAGGGTTGATGAACAGTTTGGTGACCAGGTCGAGAGCCTGCTGAGAGCCGGTAGTCACCACCACGTCGTCAACCCGGCCGCGGATGCCCTCCAGGGCCATCACCTCGAGAATGTGCTCCCGAAGCTCGGGAGTCCCCTGCCCGGAACCGTACTGCAGGGCCTGTGCCCCGTGATCGTGCATGACGCGGTCGAGGGCGGATGAGACGAGAGATGTCGGCAGGGCAGACACGTAGGGCATGCCACCGGCAAGCGAAACGACCTCGGGGCGTGAGGCGACGGCGAACAGCGCACGCACCTCGGAGGCGCTCAGGCCGGAGGCGCGATCCGCATAGTGGTCATACCAAGGATCGAAAGTGGTACTCGTTGAGCCGTGGGTCGTCATCCGCTGTTCCATTCGTCGGCCGTGAGCGGCCGGGGGTGCATGAAGCTTCCAGAATAGATGAAGAAGGCCCCCCCGCCTGATCGCGCGGGCCTTCCTCACGACGGGCTCAGGCCAGGAATGCGGCCAGGTCCGCCTCGAGAGCGGGCTTCGGCTTGGCACCGATAACGGTCTTCACTACCTCGCCGCCGCGGTACACCTTCATCGCCGGGATCGA
Organism: Homoserinimonas sp.; assembly: GCA_040904805.1. Lineage (GTDB taxonomy): Bacteria > Actinomycetota > Actinomycetes > Actinomycetales > Microbacteriaceae > RYN-87. The sequence goes on from JBBDSS010000018.1 coordinate 71,186, forward strand.
CGTGATCTGGTATTTGGCAGCGGTTTGCGGGTTGTCGTCGACGTTCAGCTTCACGACCTTGATCTTCCCGGCGTGCTCGGCTGCGATCTGGTCGAGGATCGGCGAGACGGCGCGACACGGGCCGCACCATTCTGCCCAGAAGTCGACCAGGATCGTCTCGTCAGAATTCAACACCTCGGCATCGAAGGTGGCGTCGGTTACGTCGGGTGCAGTTGACATGGTTCTGTCTCTCTTTTCTTTGTTGGTCCCGCTAGGCGGACACGGTCACGATGGGCTTGGGGAGTTCGGCCAGGTAGTGCTCAGCGTCCAGTGCCGCAACTGTGCCGGAACCGGCCGCCGTCACCGCCTGGCGGTAGGTTGGGTCGACGACGTCGCCGGCGGCGAAAACGCCGGGGACAGAGGTGCGTGAGGTGCGGCCCTGGACGGCGATCGTCCCCTCCGGGGCGAACTCGAGCTGGCCGTGGACCAGGTGGGTTCTCGGATCGGCACCGATGGCGATGAAGAGCCCGCTGACATCCAGCGTTGACTCTGAACCGTCAATCGTGTCGAGGAGGCCGACGCCACTGACCTGATCGGCACCGTAAATGTGCTGCACGGTCTTGTTGAAGAGAAACTCGATCTTCGGGTTGGCAAAAGCGCGGTCCTGCATGGCCTTGGACGCACGCAGCTCATCACTGCGGTGGATGACGTAGACCTTGTCAGCGAACTTGGTGAGGAAGGTGGCTTCTTCCATCGCGGAATCGCCGCCACCGACCACCGCGATCGTCTTCTGGCGGAAGAAGAACCCGTCGCAAGTCGCGCACCAAGACACCCCGTAGCCGCTCAGACGCTCCTCGTCTTCGAGGCCCAGCTTGCGATAGGCGGAGCCGGTCGCGTAAATCACGCTCAACGCCTCATGGGTGTCGCCGCTGCCCAGGGTGACCTTCTTGATCTCTCCGGCCAGCTCGAGCTCGGTGACGTCATCCATCACGATCTCGGTCCCGAAGCGCTCAGCCTGCTTGCGGAATGCCTCCATCAGGTCCGGTCCCTGGATGCCTTCAGGGAAGCCCGGGTAGTTCTCGACATCCGTCGTCTTCATCAACTCGCCGCCGGCTTCAACGGAACTGGCGATCAACAATGGTTCAAGCCCGCCGCGGGCGGCGTAGATAGCTGCCGTGTATCCGGCAGGCCCGGAGCCGATGATGATGACTTGGCGCAAAGCGTTTTCTCCTTTGGAGGGGCCTGTGTAAGGCAGCGTGAACTGGAGGCTGTCGCCCGATACAACCAATCCTACGGGCCAGCTATTCCGACCTCCCTTTGCCGAAACGTGAACGCAGGGTAAACGCGAGAGTGCGTAGTTCCGGGTTGCGCATGGTGGCCAGGGCGGCGACGTACACCGGAGCCATGACCAAGCCCACGGCGGCTATTGCGATCACGGCGTTATACCAACTCGACAAAGCGAAACCGCCCGAGTGGTACCCGCCGAGCACCACGAGCAATCCGAAGCCTGCGGCGGCCGCGACGACCCCAGCCGCCAGGTACTGCACGTGCCGCCACAGCACCAGCTTCCCGCCGAGGTTGCCGAGTCGACGACGAAGGACGACGAACGCGATCCCGAAGTAGACGAACGAGATGGCCGACGAGAGCAGCGCCACGGAGACACCGATCTGTCCCACCGGGAGCAGCGCCACCAGCAGGAGCCCGCCGACGAACAGCGCCGACTTGGCGAACACGATGAAGAACACCGTGCGTGTCTCTTCGAGGGAGTAGAAGGTGCGCTGCAGCACGAAAACCATGCTGAACGGCACCGTGCCGATGGCGAAGGCGATGACCAGGTTGCCCATGCCGATCAGGGTCTCGGGGTCTGCGGTGAAGATGCGGCTGAGAGGGTAGGCGGCGACGATCATCGCCATCATCGCGAACACCAGGATGATGCCGATGGCGCGCATCGACGACGACAGGTCGGCGCGCACCCCGTCGTAGTTGCCGGTGGTGGCGTGCCCGCTCATCCGGGTGAAGTAGACGGTCATGATCGACACGGCAATGACCGAGAACGGCACCATGAAGATCAGCCAGGCGTTGGCCAGGGCGAAAACGGATGCGCCGGTACCGGCGGCGAGGCTCACTACGTTGGCCTGGACGATTCCGGCCACCTGGCTCACCGCAACCATCGCGAACAGCCACCCTGCCGCGCGTCCGGTCTGAGCCAGGCCGACTCCGGCCCACCGGAAATCCGGGCGGAAGGTGAGGCCGGTGCGGTGCCAGAAGAAGGCCAGGACACCGGCCTGTGCCGCGATTCCCAGCGTCGCGCTCCCCGCCAGCACGGCGACCATCGACGGCGTCCAGACCTCCGCTGACGAGTTCGCGGAATCACCACCGAAGAGGCTGGTGAACACGATCAAGCCGGCAATCGCCACCACATTGTTCAGCACCGGGGCCCAGGTAAACGGACCGAACACCTTGCGAGCATTCAGCACTTCGCCGAGCAAGCTGTAGATGGCGTAGAACAGGATCTGCGGGAGGCACCAATAGGCGAAGGCCGTGGCGAGCGCGATGCCCCGGGGGCTGAACCCGGCATCGCCACTGGCAGACGATTGCGTGTAGAGGTCGACGAGCCAGGGGGCCGCGAGGGTGGCAGTGGCTGTTACCGCAACGAAGATGACAACGCCCACCGTCAGCAGCTTGTTGATGAAGCGTTGACCACCGTCGTCGTGGAGTCCGGCGCGCACAATCTGCGGAATGAGCACCGCGCTGAGGATTCCGCCGGCGACGAGCTCGTAGATCAGGTTGGGCAGTTGATTCCCGACGGCGAATGCGTCACCGGCGGCGAACAGCCCGATCGTGTGCGCAAGTACCCCGGCTTTGACGAACCCGAGCAGCCGGGAGACGAGGGTTCCGGAGGCCAGCACGGCACTGGCACGGCCGATGCCTCCAGTCTCGGTCGTCTCGCTACTCATCCTGCTCCTGGCCTGAACCCTGCTCTGCACTTCTCGCCTTGCGGCGTTTCAGCACTGTGCGCACGATCCCGGCGGTGAACAGGATGACCAGCAGCCCGGCGATGAAGAACGTCGCGGTGGTCTCCCAGCCGGCAACGACGTTCGCGGTCACAGTGTGGGGGGCGCCGATCGCCACACTGGATTCGGAAGACAGCGATACCTGGAGCGACGCCTGCCCGTTGGCGATGGACTGGACCGGGATCGATGCGCGAGCCTGCGACCCAGCCGGAATTTCAATCGGCACGCTGCTGTCGAGCACAACCAGGATTCCCGTCGACGGACGGACAGTCACGTTGACCGTGACCGGGTAATCGAGGTTGTTGCTCACGGCGATGGGAAGGTTGCCCGTGTCCTGGAAAAAATTCAAGGTGCTGCTCTCAGCAATCTGCACCGAAGTCAGGATCTCATTGGACTGCTCAAGCCACTCGTCGACCGCGACCGTCCAGGCGCTCGATGATTCCACCCAGGAATTGGACGATAGTGCGAGCAGGGAGAGCCGGCGCTCGCCGGTGAGGGGCGCGGGGTCGGCGAGGATGCTCGAGAACGGGGTGATGCGCGCTTCCGACGCCAGCATCAGTCGGATCCTGCTTACGCGGTCGGCGTCGACGGGGATGTCAGCCACCCGCACCGCCGTTTTCGGCTCGGCTATGGCGGTAGAGAGGGGCGAGGGCTGCACGCCGTCGAGCTCACTGAGCGCGGCGACGGTCTCGGCCAGCCTGAGCGAGTCCGCGGCAAAGCGGTTGAAGGTGGCCAGGATGGTCTGACTGCCCGGCTTCCTCACTAGTTCGGCCGCCATCCGATCCACCACCGCCTGCCACTCCGTGGTGGTGGTGGCTGTCAATGCCTCGGCGAGCATGTTCGAAATGATCTCATCGGATACCAGCACCGTGTTCTCGCCGACGGCAGCGGAGGCGCCCGGGGTCGCCGTAACGTTGCCGGAGCTGAGCACGGTGGTCACCGGCCCAGCCGCGTTGAACGACGCCAGGCTGGCCGACGTGACCGTATTCTGCCTGGGCCAGAGGACGCTCTCGATCGTGTGGGGCCAGTCGGTGATGGTCACGGAGGTCGGGACATCCGGCGCATCGGGTGCTGTGGCCTGCCCGGGGGTCGGCGTCCTATCGGCGTCGCCCCCGGTTTCGACCGGGTACCTGTTCGGGTCGATCGGGAATGACAGCGGGGCGAGCACGTTCGTGCTTCCGGACTGGCTGAGAGCGGCAATATCGGTGTCGGCGTAGGTGAGCGCGAAGGTTTCGTTGTCCAGTGCCCGAAGCCGCTCAAGCCAGTCGAGGACCGGCTGCGGTGCGGTATTGCCCAGGAGGCGAATCGAGGCGATGATCATCGGATCAATTCCGACTGCTACCTCCTGGCCTTCCACGGCGTTGAGGCTACGGGTGAGGATGCCGGTGGGAGCCGTGTAGTTCTCGAGGCTCTCGACAGGTATCAACCCGGTCGGCTCGGGCGGCACCGTCAACGGCATGGCCAGCGCGAGACGGGTCACCGGGGTTTCGGCAGCGGAGGCGGCTCCCGCTGCAGCAGTGATCCCGCCGAGGGCCATGGCCAGGGCGAGAAGGGCTGAAACGAGTCTCATCGACGTCCGCCAGCCGCAACGTTCCGGTCAGCCAGCATGGACAGAGTCTATTCGGCTGCGGCCCGGAGAACCTGACGGCGCCACCAGCCCGCCTAGGCTGGACAATATGGACAACGTGGCATCCGCCCTCGAGCGATTGGCGACGCTGGCGTCCTCCGCCCACGTCTCCCGGCTGGCGGACGCATTCGGCGCGGCCGGGTATGAACTGGCGCTGGTCGGCGGACCGGTGCGTGACGCCTTCCTGGATCGCCAGGTCAACGACCTCGACTTCACCACCAACGCCACCCCTGAGCAGATTCTCGAAGTGGTCGTCCCCATCTCGTCGGTGCAGTGGGACATCGGCCGCGCATTCGGCACCATTGGCGTGCGCATCGACGGCCACACCATGGAAATCACCACTTACCGCACGGATGCCTACGACGGCGAGACGCGAAAACCGGTCGTCGAGTTTGGCGAGACCCTGGAGGAGGACCTGGTGCGACGGGACTTCACCGTCAACGCCATGGCCCTGCAATTGCCGGCATGCACCCTGGTCGACCCGTCCGGCGGTGTCGAAGACCTGCTGTCCCGGAAGCTGACCACCCCAGCTGCGCCCGAGGTGTCTTTCGGCGACGATCCACTGCGGATGATGCGGGCGGCCCGCTTCACCTCCCAGCTGCAGTTCACCGTCACCGAGCCGGTTCGCGAGGCGATGGTGGCGCTCGCCGATCGCCTGTCGATCATCTCGGAGGAGCGGATCAGTGACGAGCTGTCGAAGCTGCTGAAGACGGACGCGCCCCGGGCCGGAATCGAGTTGCTCGTCGAGACCGGACTGGCCGACTCGGTGCTCCCGGAGATACCAGCCCTCCGCCTGGAGATTGACGAGCACCACCATCACAAGGATGTCTACCAGCACAGCCTCACCGTGCTCGAGCAGGCGATCGACCTGGAGAAGGAGCGCCATCCGGACGAGGCGCCCGATCTCATCCTGCGCCTGGCGGCACTCCTGCATGACATTGGAAAGCCGTCGACGAAGCGCACCGAGGGGCCGGGCGTCGTGACGTTCCACCACCACGACATAGTGGGGGCCAAGCTGGCGAGGAAACGCCTGCGGCAGCTGCGCTTCGACAAGGAGACGATCACGGATGTCTCGCGCCTGATCGAGCTCCACCTGCGGTTCTTCGGTTACACCGAAGGAGCGTGGACCGACTCGGCAGTTCGTCGCTACGTGCGGGACGCCGACCACCTGCTGGATCGGCTGCACATCCTCACCCGGGCTGATGTCACCACCCGCAACCGGCGCAAGGCCGACCGCCTGTCGTTCGCCTACGACGACCTGGAGCAGCGCATCGACGACCTCGCGGAGGCGGAGGGCGTCGCCGCGGTGCGACCGGACCTGGACGGGGAGCAGATCATGGCGCTGCTCGACCTTAAGCCCAGCCGTGAGGTGGGCGAGGCCTACAAGTTCCTGCTCGAACTGCGCCTGGACGAAGGCCCGCTCGGCGAGGAGGAAGCCGCCCGCCGATTGCGCGAGTGGTGGGCAGCCCGCTAATCGCCCCACCCCTCTGTTGCTAGAGCACTGCCCGGCATCCGCCCCCGGGCACGTTTGAGGGACCTTTTGCGCCTTCCGCACGATTGGCGGGAACGAATTGCCGACGGATGGCGGAATCTCCTCCTGATGCCCGACAGAGGAGGCGGGTGCGACGGGGACTACTCCGCCGTCAGGAGTTGTCCCGGATGAACTGCTCGAGCATGTCGCGGGCCACCGGGTCAGGGTGCTGCACGGCCGGCGATTTCATGAAGTAGGCGGATGCCGCCTCCAGGGGTCCGCCCAACCCGGCGTCCAGGGCCAGCTTGGCCGCGCGGATCGCGTCGATCACCACGCCGGCGGAATTGGGAGAGTCCCAGACCTCGAGCTTGTACTCCAACGAGGTCGGAGCGTTCCCGAATCCGTGGCCCTCGAGGCGCACGAAGGCGAGCTTGCGGTCATCAAGCCACGGAACATGGTCGCTCGGACCGACGTGAATGTTCCGCGGGTCGAGCCGGGAACTGATGTTGCTCGTCACCGCCTGGGTCTTCGAGACCTTCTTCGACTCGAGTCGCTTGCGCTCGAGCATGTTCATGAAGTCCATATTGCCGCCGACATTGAGCTGGTAGGTGCGGTCGAGCACCAGGCCGCGCTCTTCGAACAGCCTGGCCAGCACGCGGTGGGTGATGGTGGCACCGAGCTGGCTCTTGATGTCGTCGCCGACGATCGGCACACCGGCGTCGACGAACTTCTGCGCCCACACCGGGTCGCTGGCGATGAATACCGGCAGCGCGTTCACCAGGGCGACGCCGGCATCGAGGGCGGCCTGGGCGTAATGCTTGGCGGCATTCTCGGAACCGACCGGCAGGTAGCAGACCAGAACGTCGGCACCGGAGTCCCGGAGCGCCTGCGCGACGTCGACGGCCGGGGCATCTGACTCCTCAATCATCTCGTGGTAATACTCCCCCAGCCCGTCCAGTGTTGGACCCCGCTGCACGAGCACACCGCTCGGTGCGACCTCGGCGAAGCTGAATGTTTTGTTCTCGCTCGCCCAGATGGCGTCGGCCAGATCGGCCCCGACCTTGGCCGCATCCACGTCGAAGGCGGCCACGAACTCGATATCGCGCACAGAATACGGTCCGAACCGGGTGTGCATGAGGCCGGGGATGGACTCGTTGTCATCGACATCACGATAGAACGTGACCCCCTGAATGAGCGCATTGGCGCAATTTCCGACACCGGCGATGGCAACCCGAAGGGTCATGGGGATTGCTCCTTGATTAGATCTGGGTTGACTGTTGATTAAGGCTGCACTGGCTGACTACACTAGGCAGGTTGTCTGTGTGCGTTATCTGATGCACCTCCAGGCAACAGATGCCAAACCCTCCTGTCACAGACCGTCTGTGGCCGTTTTAGTCCAAAGGAGGTGGGTTAGTTATGCATCAGTACGAACTAATGGTAATTCTCGATCCAGAGATCGATGAACGCACCGTGGCCCCCAGCCTCGACAAGTTCCTCAATGTCATCCGCACCGATGGTGGAACCATCGACAAGGTCGACATCTGGGGCAAGCGTCGCCTGGCTTACGAGATCAACAAGAAGACCGAAGGCATCTACGCCGTCGTCGACATGACGGCAAACGCCGACGCGACCGTTGAGCTCGACCGCCAGCTGAAGCTCAGCGAAGCCGTCATGCGCACCAAGGTGCTCCGCGCCGAGGAAGCAATCGCACAGGTCGCCGAAGCCGAGAAGCTGTCGGCCGAGAAGGCTGCCCGCAAGGCCGCCGCCACTCCCAAGCGCACCGAGCCTGTCGAAGCGGCAGCAGCGACGGCCCCCGCCGACGACACAGCAAGCGCGGAGTAGGCCATGGCTGGCGAAACGGTAGTCACCGTGGTGGGCAACCTCACCGCCGATCCGGAACTGCGGTACACGCAGAACGGCTTGGCTGTTGCCAACTTCACCATCGCATCCACCCCCCGCAACTTCGACCGAGCCAGCAACGACTGGAAGGACGGCGAAACGCTGTTCCTCCGGGCGAGCGTCTGGCGCGAGTTCGCAGAGCAGGTGGCCGGCTCGCTGACCAAGGGCTCGCGCGTCATCGCGACCGGGCGCCTGAAGCAGCGTTCGTACGAGACCAAAGAGGGCGAGAAGCGCACCAGCATCGAGCTCGACGTGGATGAGGTCGGCCCGTCGCTGCGTTATGCAACGGCTCAGATCACCCGCACCTCCCCGTCACGTGACGGTGGCGGTTCCGGTGGTGGCGGCAACTCCCGTGGCCAGGCCGCGGACGAGCCGTGGGCAGCATCCGCACCAGCCTCCTCTTCCGGTGGTGACGTCTGGAACACCCCGGGCAACCACAGCGACGAGACTCCCTTCTAAACCTGTGAGACGGGCCTGATGGCCCTCCTCAGCAGGCAGAACTTCACTTTTACCGAAAGCAGGAAACAATGGCTGGAAAGAGCAGCGGCGACCGCCGCAAGCCACTCCGCAACATGAAGGGCGGCAAGAACGCCGCCCCCGCGAAGTCCATTCGCGTCGGCGTCATCGACTACAAGGATGTCGCCACCCTCCGTAAGTTCATTTCCGAGCGTGGAAAGATCCGCGCCCGCCGTATCACCGGTGTCTCCGTTCAGGAGCAGCGGCTCATCGCACGTGCAGTCAAGAATGCACGCGAGATGGCTCTGCTGCCCTACGCCGGCTCAGGCCGTTAGGAGCCACGCACATGTCTAAGTTGATTCTCACGCACGAGGTCACCGGCCTCGGCGCACCAGGTGACATCATCGAGGTGAAGAACGGGTTCGCCCGCAACTACCTCATCCCGAAGGGCTTCGCGGTTTCATGGAGCCGCGGCGGCGAAAAGCAGATTGATCAGATCAAGACTGCCCGTGCTGCCCGCGAGCACGCGACCATCGAAGAAGCCAAGGACCTCAAGGCGAAGCTCGAAGCGACCAAGGTCAAGCTTGCCGTCAAGGCCGGCAAGGAGGGTCGCCTCTTCGGTTCGGTCAAGACATCTGACATCGCGGACGCGGTGTCGGCTGCCGGCCTGGGCTCGCTCGACAAGCGCAAGATCGAGATCTCGTCCGCGATCAAGGTCGTCGGCGACCACGAGGCTACCGTGCGGCTGCGCGACGACCTCGTCGCCACGATCACCGTTCAGGTGGTTGCGGCCAAGTAGTTCCCGGTGCGCTGGTCGCACCCGGCGATAGCGGCGAGCTTCGGCTCGCCGCTATCGGTATTTAAGGGCTGATGTCAAGGCCTAACGCGGGTGGCGGACGCATCATTTGTGCACAGAGGGAATTTTCAGGTACAACCCTCAACCCCAACTCTAAACATGTTTCTACACACAAGGCAGGAACCCATAAATTGCAGGTCACAGGGGTATTGCGTCAAAATATTGGCGAGTTGCTAACAAGTCTCTCCACAGCTTCCTCACACAGCGCCCGGCGTTTCGCCCAGATCATCCACAGGGTTTTCCACAGGGCGATTTGATGCCTATTCTCAGCAGTTCCTAAGGTGTAGCAGCACGTGAATGGACGACGCATACCGGCGCCCTTTCGGTGATCTCCTCGTGGCGATGCCGGCCGATGTAGCAACAGCCCGTGCGCCTACTCGGAATGTCCGGGGCACGCGTTAGAAGTAGTGAGTAGGGCCCGCCACCAGCGGGCAGCCGTCGGGACAACCGAGCCGGCCGGAGCAAGACAACAGGAGGTGCGCCAGTGTCGATAGCCCACCTCGGTATCGCCGGGTCACAAGACTCGCGCAGCTCGGGAAATCCATCAGACCGGACTCCTCCGCACGACCTTCTGGCTGAGCAGAGCGCCATCGGCGGGATGATGCTCAGCAAGGATGCCACCGCCGACGTGATCGAGTCGGTCCGTGCCATCGACTTCTACATTCCCAAGCACGAGATCATCTTCGACGCGATCCTCTCGCTGTATTCGCACGGCGAGCCGACAGACGTCATCGCGGTCACCGACGAACTCACCAAGACCGGTGACCTGACCAGGGCAGGCGGTGCGGAGTACCTGCATACCCTGACCGGGCTGGTGCCGACGGCAGCCAACGCCGGCTATTACGCCAGCATCGTCGCCGAGAAAGCCGTACTCCGCCGACTCGTCGAAGCGGGAACCCGCATCGTTCAGATGGGCTACGCCAGTGAGGGCGAAGTCGTCGACCTGGTCAACAACGCACAGGCCGAGATCTATGGGGTGACCGGTGGCGTCGAGGCAGAGGACTTCATCCCGCTGACTGTCGCCGTCACCACCGCCATCGACGAGATCGAGGCAGCAAAGGGCCGCGACGGTTCGATGACCGGCGTGCCGACTGGATTCGCCGAACTCGACGAACTCACCAATGGGCTGCATCCGGGTCAGCTGATCATCATCGCCGCCCGTCCGGCACTGGGAAAATCGACCCTCGCGCTCGACTTCGCGCGGGCGGCGTCCATCAAGCACGACATGCCGTCGATCTTCTTCTCGCTCGAGATGGGCCGATCAGAGATCGCCATGCGACTGCTTTCGGCGGAAGCCGCGGTTCCCCTGCAGAGCATGCGCAAAGGCACTGTCGACACCCGCGACTGGACCACCATTGCCTCGACGCGCGGCCGCATCAACGACGCACCGCTCTACATCGACGACAGTCCGAACATGACCCTGGTCGAGATCAGGGCGAAGTGCCGGCGACTGAAGCAGAAGGTCGGGCTGAAGATGGTCATCATCGACTACCTGCAGCTGATGACCTCGGGCAAGCGCGTCGAGTCCCGCCAGCAGGAGGTCAGCGAGTTCTCGCGTGCGCTCAAGCTGTTGGCCAAGGAACTTCAGGTACCGGTCATCGCACTCTCCCAGCTCAACCGTGGCCCAGAGCAGAGGCAAGACAAGATGCCTGCCCTCTCCGACCTGCGTGAATCGGGGTCGCTCGAGCAGGACGCTGACATGGTCGTGCTCTTGCACCGGGAGAGTGCGTACGAGAAGGAGAACCCGCGCGCCGGCGAAGCCGACCTCATCGTCGCCAAGCACCGCAATGGCCCGACGCGAACGGTCACCGTGGCATTCCAGGGGCACTTCTCCCGCTTCACCGACATGGCACCCGGCTAAGCAGCGGTGGGAGGACGCGCGTTCGCAGGCTCAGTCGGCGCTGGACGCGGGATTGCTGCACAATCCTCCTGGTCCCAGCGCGCAGCTAAACTGGCAGGGATCATCGTCAGAAAGAGGCACCGTGTCATCACCGCAGCGCCCAGCAGCGCAGCGCCAATCGAGCAGCGGCCCGTTGCGGGCGGTTGTCGCTGCGGACTCCTATTGGCTGGTGCCCGTGCTTCGTGCGATCCCGGCCGTTGTGGTGGGCCTGATCATCGCCTTCACAGAAGACCACTCGCCTCGCGTCGGACTCATCGCTTTCGGGGTGTTCGCCGTGGTCACGGGAGCGGTTCTGATGCTGGGAAGCCTGCGCACGCTTGCCAACCGGGTAGTGCGTGGCATCTTCATCACCCAGGCCGTGGTCGCCCTGGTCACCGGGGCCGCCGCGTTGGCGTTCTGGGAGAGCGGCCCCGGCATCCTCTTGTTCATCGTCACCATGTATGCCGCCCTGACCGGAGCGCTTGAACTGTATGCCGGGTTGCGGTCACGCGGTGCGGCCCCGGCCAGGGACTGGGCGACCGTGGGAGCGTACACAGCAGTCGCCGCCATCGTCTTCGTCCTGATTCCCCCTGATTCGATCCTCGCCACCGGGTTGATCGGTGCCTACGGGATCATCCTCGGAGTTTTCCTGGTCATCGCCGGGCTCTCCCTGAAGTGGGCGTCCGAGAAGCCGGGCGAGGTTCACCCAGCCGAAAGAGAGATGCCATCATGACCGAACCCAGCCGGCGGGACCGGTTCCGCCCAGCAGAACTGATCGGCCTGTCCCTGGTGATCGCGACCTTTGGCGGGCTGGTCACGCTCATGTCGACGCGCGACCTCGTGCTTACCCTGATCTTCTTCGTGATCATCTTCATCCTGACACTGGTCACGATCGCACTGCTGGTCATGGCGATGAAACCGGATGACGACGAGAAGAAGGATCTCGACGGCCAGAACGGCGGCGTGTTGAGGTAGCGGCTCACCCCGCGCACGGCATCAGTCCTCCGTGCGCCTGCCCGTCAGCTGCCCTAAAACGGAGAAGGCTGTTGCTGCTCAGGCGAGGTGGTCGACCAACGAGCCGGCCAGCCCGACGTATCCGCGCGGGGTGAGCGCGGCCAGTCGCGCCTTGGCCTCGGGAGCCAGGTCGAGGCCCTCCACGAACTCGACCAGCTCTGCCTGTCCGACCTTCCGCCCACGGGTGAGTTCTTTGAGCAGGGCGTACGGGTCGGCGATCGAGCTTCGCCCGGCGGCCACCTCTGCGCGAATGACGGTCTGGATGGCCTCACCCAGGATCTCCCAATTGGAGTCGAGGTCCTCGCCGAGCCTGGTCGAGTCAACGGCAATCTCACCAAGGCCGCGCTCGATGTTGTCCAGGGCAAGCAGGGAGTGGCCGAGTGCGACGCCGACATTGCGCTGGGTGGTCGAGTCGGTGAGATCCCGCTGGAGGCGACTGGTGACCAGTGTCCGGGCGAGCGAATCGAGCAGCGCGCAGGACAGCTCGAGGTTCGCCTCAGCGTTCTCGAACCGGATCGGGTTGATCTTGTGGGGCATCGTGGATGAGCCGGTGGCGCCTGCCTGGGGGATCTGGGTGAAGTAGCCGATTGAGATGTAGGCCCAGACATCCGTGCACAAGTTGTGCAGAATGCGGTTCAGATGGCCCACCCGCTGGTACAGCTCTGACTGCCAGTCGTGAGGCTCGATCTGCGTTGTCAGCGGATTCCAGACCAGGCCGAGCGAGGTGACGAATTCTTCCGAGATGGCTGGCCAGTCCTGGTCCGGGTCCGCGGCGACATGCGCGGAGAAGGTTCCGGTGGCACCGCTGAACTTACCCAGGTACTCGGTCGCATCCACCTGCTTCAGGATCCGTTCCAGTCGGTGCACGACGACCGCGAACTCTTTGCCCACCGTGGTGGGAGTCGCCGGTTGACCATGCGTGTGGGCGAGCATCGGCTCATCGCGGTGGGCGAGGGCGCGCTGGCGCAGGGCGGCGACAACGTCGCGAACCTTCGGCAACCACACCTGGCGCATCGCATCCCCGATGGTGATCGCATACGACAGGTTGTTGATGTCCTCGCTGGTGCAGGCGAAGTGGGTCAACTCCGCGATGGACCCAAGCCCCAGTTCATCGAGCTTGCCGCGCACCAGGTACTCCACAGCCTTCACGTCATGGCGGGTAGTCGCCTCAAGCTCGGCAAGAGTGTCGATCTCGGACTGGCCGAAGTCGGAGCGGATGGCGCGCAGGGCGGCCTTGTCGGCATCCGCCAACGGCGCAGAACCGAACAGTCCATGGTCGGTCAGGTAGATGAGCCACTCGACCTCGACGTGCACGCGTGCCCGGTTCAACCCGGCCTCGGAGAGGTGCTCCCCCAGCTCGGAGACGGCAGCACGGTATCGCCCGTCCAGCGGGCTGAGTGGTTGCAGTGGCAGCTGGCTCATGAGACTCCTCGCCGGATGCCCGGCTCTATCTGGCGGAACAGCGCCGCACTGGCTTGCTTGATTGAACGAAGTACGGAATCGAACAGCGCCGCGTCCGAGTAGTACGGGTCCGGGATATCGACCTGAACCTGCTCGGAATCGAAGCTGAGTAACAACTGCACTTTGCTGCGATCGGCGTCACTGCCGGCCCAGGACTTCACGATCCGTTCCTGACTGCGATCAAAGACGACCACCAGGTCGAGGTTCTCGAACCAGCCGGACTCGAACTGTTTGGCCCGATGCCTGGAACCATCGTATCCGTGCTGCGCCAGCGTCTCGACGGTGCGATGATCCGACTGCTCGCCCACGTGCCAATCGCCGGTGCCGGCCGAGGTGACAGCGACCAGCCCGGCGTATCCGGCTCGTTTCACCTCGTCGCGGAAGACTGACTCGGCCATCGGCGAGCGGCAGATGTTACCGGTGCAAACGAAGCAAATGCGAAAGAGTGCCGACACGTCGAAGGTGCGATCGAAGCTCATGTCGTCATTGTCCCTCAGATGCCCCGCCGGCGCAGTCCTCTCCTTCCCATGGCCGGGTGAACGTCGCGCCCCACCAGGCGCGGGAGCAAAGCCGCATCCCAGCGGCGACCGCCCACCATGGTCGGGGAGGACGGAGGCCGATGGACGAGTTGATGGACCGCCGCCTGCGAAACCAGGAGCAGGCGCTGCGGGCAGCGATGAGCGTCTTCGCGCAGGCATCGAATCGACTGGGCAGCCTGGGCAGCAGCGTGGGGTGGCTGGGCCCGGCCAGCCTGGCCTATGACCTGGCGATCAGCAGTCTGCGGGTTGAGTTGCGCGCAGCCGAGAACCACCTCGGCGAGGCGTTGCACGACACCATCAACGCGCTCAGCGCGGGCGAAAACTCTGCCGAGCTGGGCTGTGGCTGATGAGCTGATCGTCTCCGGCGGTGGGTCGACCGCGGTGGCGACAGCGGAACTGTTCGAGCAGTCCGGGCAGTTGCAACGGATGATCGACGAGTTGGGCGAGTGCCTGGCGCAACTGGCCGTCATCGACCGCGGGCTCGACCGGGCGGAGCTTCGCGGCTGGAACGCGAAGTATTCGGCCTTCAGCGCCGAGGCCCGCATCGACGACGCCATCGGCGCGCTTCAGTTGGCCATCCTCACCGCATACTCCCTCAGGGCGGCACTCGCCGCATCCGCCGAAGCCTATGGCGGCGTGGAACGCACACTGCAGCAGCTGAACCAGGCGCTCGCCGCCAAGTTCGCCTACGTTCTCGGGTTCCTCTTCCCCGGCCTCGCCCTGCTGTTCTCCCCCGCACTGGCGTCGACAGCGTTGTCCGCCGCCGCCGCCTACGCGGTCATGCCCGAGGACGGGCGGGAGACCATGCACCGCTGGCTGGCCGACCAGAACGACATCCTGACGAATCCCCAACTGGTCATGCTGGTGCGCCTCGGGGTGATGAGCGCGGATGACTTCGGCGGCGGGCTGGCACGGGTCAATCCCCAGTTGGTCGAGCTGCTCGGGGACGAGGGGCTTGGGCTTCTCGGCCTGACCACCTCGGCGGGGTTGCTCGCCGGGGTCGTCGCCCCGTTCGGCGCCCTGGCCGAAACGCCGGTTCGGGTGAGCCGGGTGTCCACCCGCAGCGATCGGGCGCCGGCCACCACCTTCGAGGAGCGGGTGCGCCGCATACCGCAAGGCACCTCGCAGATCAAAATCGACCGCTTTCACACCGAGGGTCAACCCGACCGGTTCGAGATCTATGTCGGCGGAACCAGAGACATGGGCCTGGTTGCTCGCAAGGAACCCTGGGATATGACCAGCAACGTTCAGGGATTGTCGATGGGGGACGCGGGTTCCTACCGGGCCGTCGAAGAGGCGATGCGGCTGGCCGGAATCGACCCTGACTCGCCGGTGCAGTTCGTCGGGCATTCACAGGGCGGGCTCGTCGCAGCCGCTCTGGCCGGGTCAGGCGACTACAACGCCCGGGGCCTGCTCACCGTGGGCGGTGTGGTCAGCCAGGGCCTGGTCCCGGAGGGAGTCCCCTGGCTGGCGGTCGAGCACACCGACGACCTGGTGCCCGCCCTCGGTGGCAACAGAACCGCACCGGATGCCGTGCTGGTTCGCCGGCGGGCGTTCGCCGGTGAGACAGTGCCGAACGACAGCCTGCTGCCGGCGCACGAGCTGACCCGCTATCGCGACACTGCGGCGATGCTCGACGACAGCCGCGATGGGCGCTCCGGCGAGCTGCTGAACCGGTTGAATGAACTCGGCGGCAACGCGGAAGCCGTGACCACCACGCGGTACCACGCCAGGAGGCAAGCGGATGACTGACGAACCGGCACGCAGAGCTTGGCACCGCAAGTTCTGGGAGCGAGCGTCAGCGCCTGGCGTTCTTGCCCAGAACCGGCCGCAGCACGATGCTGATCAACCAGCTCAGGAGGGCGAGCACCAGGGCACCGAGCACTCCCCACCAGAAGCCGTCGACGTCGAGCCCGAACCCGATGAGGTCGGAGATCCAGGCCACCAAGAGCAGGAGGAGCGAGTTGACTACCAGGGCGATGAGCCCGAGAGTGAGGATGTAGACAGGGAACGCGACGATGCGGATGAAATTACCGATCACGCCATTGACAACGCCGAAGATGCCGGCGACCAGCAGGAACGTCAGGACCCTCGCCAGGGTGTCATTCGGCTCGTAGGCCACAACGCTGACGCCGGCGACGAGCATTGTGGTGATCCAGAGGGCCAGCGCGTTGATCAGGAGGCGCACTACGAAACGTGTCATTCCTCCACTATTGCAGCCAGCGGGGATGACCGGCAATCGATGCCATCACTTAAGGTGAAGGGGTGACTACTCCCGACACCGCAGCAGAAGCATCCGCCACCGTACGTCTGCGACCAGAGATCGTCGCCACTGCTGCCTACCGGCAGGGCAAGCCGGCTCCGGCGGACGCATTCAAGCTGTCATCCAACGAAAATCCGTTTCCCCCCATCCAGGCGGTCACCGACGCGATCGCGCAGACGACGACGAACCGGTACCCGGATGCTTCGGCCGCCGTGTTGCGGGCCCGGCTGGCCGACCGGTTCGCGTTGCCGGTCGAGTGGGTGCACACCGGTGCCGGGTCGGTGTCGATCCTCGCCCAGCTGATCCAGGCTGTCTCCGCCCCGGGAGACGAGATCGTCTACGCCTGGCGTTCCTTCGAGGCCTACCCCGGACTGGTCACAGTGGCCGGCGCCACCAGCGTGCAGGTGCCGAACCTCCCCGACCACCGCCACGACCTGCCGGGGATGGCCGCTGCGGTCACGGACCGCACCCGCGCCATCATCGTCTGCACGCCGAACAACCCCACCAGCACCATCGTCACCGCTGACGAATTCAGCCGTTTCATGGCGGAGGTTCCGGCCACCGTGCTGGTGATCCTCGACGAGGCCTACGCCGAGTTCGTCACCGACCCGGCCGCCGTGCGCGGACAGGACATCCTCGCAGAACACCCGAACCTGGTCGTGCTGCGCACGTTCTCGAAGGCCTACGGCCTCGCCGGCCTGCGCATCGGGTTCGCCCTCGGCGCGCCCTACATCCTCGATGCGGCGCGCAACACGGCGATCCCGCTCTCCGTCACCGAGCCGGCGCAGCGCGCTGCCATGGCTGCCCTCGATCACGATGAGGAGTTGCTGGCGCAGGTCGCGACCATCATCGAACAGCGGGACCGGACCTGGGCCGCGCTGACCGAGCAGGGCTGGGAGATCCCTCGCCCCCAGGGCAACTTCGTCTGGTTCCCGACCGGGGACTTCACGGCGGAGGCGACCGACCTGTTCATGGACGGCGGGATCGTCGGTCGGGCCCTCGGCGAGGGCATCCGCGTCTCGATCGGTGAACCGGAATCTGTGGAGAAGCTCCTAGAGGTATCTGCAGAGGTTGTCACGAAGCTACCAACGCGGGCCTGACCTCCCGCATTAGATTAGAACTTTGGTGCCGCGACGGACCCTCCGGCCGCCACTACTGGACACATCCGGCGTGCACCGACGATTCGACAAGACTGCGAGGCAAGTGTGGAAGACAGTCTGAACCCGAGCGACCAGCGGCACCGGGCCGACAGCGGCACAGGGCCCGTCCAGCTGCTCGACGCTGACGGCGTGCTGACCACCGATGGTGTCGCGGAAGAGTACCTGCACTACATCGAGCTGCTGACGGATGACCAGCTGAAGCAGTTCCACCGCGACATGGTGCTCACCCGCCGCTTCGATATCGAAGGGGCCAACCTGCAGAAGCAGGGCGAGATGGGCCTCTGGGTCCCGAGCATCGGGCAGGAAGGCGCGCAGGTCGGTTCGGCGCATGCCGCCCGTCCCCAGGACCACCTGTTCCCGGCATACCGCGAGCACGCGGTCGGGATGATCCGCGGCCTTGATCCGTTGCGCATCGTCGAGCTGCTGAGGGGCAACACCCACGGTGGCTGGAACCCGGACGAGACCGGGAACTTCCACCTCTACAGCCTCGTCATCGGGTCGCACACCCTGCACGCCACCGGTTATGCCATGGGGATCGCCTTCGATGGTAAGTACGCCACCGGCGACCCGGATGTGGACGAAGCAGTCATGGTCTACTTCGGTGACGGTTCCACTTCGCAAGGCGATGTCAGTGAGGCGCTGGTTTTCGCGGCCAGCTACCAGACACCGCAGGTGTTCTTTCTGCAGAACAATCACTGGGCGATCTCGGTGCCGGTGAGCGTTCAGTCGCGCACCCCGCTGGTGGAGCGCCCGGCCGGCTTCGGAATTCCGGGAGTGCAGATCGACGGCAACGATGTGCTGGCCAGCTACGCTGTCACCTCCAAGAACCTGGACGATGCACGCAGCGGACGCGGTCCGCGTTTCATTGAGGCGCTCACCTACCGCATCGGCGCGCACACGTCATCGGATGACCCGACCAAATACCGCACGGACGCCGAGCTGCAGTCGTGGATCGCGCGCGACCCGATCACGCGGTACGAGGCCTGGCTGCGCTCGAAAGGGGAGGGCGACCAGTTCTTCGCCGAGCTGCAGGCCGAGGCTGAAGACCTGGCCGCGGACATCCGCCGCCGTACCCACGCCCTGGAGAACCCGAGCACGGACAAGATCTTCGACCACGTCTACTCGGAACCGCACCCGGTCATGGACGAGCAGAAGCAGTGGCTCGCCGACTACGAGGCGTCGTTCGGGGGTGCGGCATGACCTCTGTGGTCCACCGACAGGTGCAGGGCACTTCGAGCTCAGCGACAGATATCGTCGAGCTGCCGCTCGCCAAGGCCCTCAACGCCGGGCTGCGCAAGGCGCTCGCCGACGACCCCAGGGTTCTGCTCATGGGAGAGGACATCGGGCCGCTCGGTGGGGTGTTCCGGGTAACCGAGAACCTGCAGAGCGAGTTCGGCAAGCGGATCATCGACACTCCCCTGGCCGAATCCGGAATCATCGGCACCGCCATCGGGTTGGCGATGCGCGGCTACCGGCCGGTGTGCGAAATCCAGTTCGACGGCTTCATCTTCCCCGGCTTCGACCAGATCACCACCCAGCTGGCGAAGATGACCAACCGCCACGAGGGCCAGATGCGGATGCCGGTCGTCATCCGCGTCCCATACGGTGGGCACATCGGTGCCGTCGAGCACCACCAGGAGAGCCCGGAAGCGTACTTCGCTCACACCCCGGGCCTGCGCCTGGTCAGTCCGAGCACCCCGCACGACGCGTACTGGATGATCCAGGAGGCCATCGCATCGGACGACCCGGTCATGTTCTTCGAACCGAAGAGCCGCTACTGGCACAAGGGGCAGGTCGACCTGTCCGAGAACTCCGCGGCGCTGCACTCCAGCAAAGTGGTGCGCAGCGGGACGGATGTGACGCTGGTCGGGCACGGGGCGATGGTGACAGTCCTGCTGCAGGCGGCTGAGCTGGCCGAAAGCGAGGGGACCAGCGTCGAGGTGGTCGACCTGCGCTCCCTCTCCCCCATCGACTACGCGCCGGTTCTCTCCTCGGTGGCGAAGACGGGAAGGCTCGTCATCGCCTCAGAGGCGCCGGGTTTCGTCAGCATCTCGTCCGAGATCGCGGCAACCGTCGCCGAGCGGGCGTTCTACTCGCTGGAGGCTCCGGTGCTCCGGGTCAGCGGGTACGACGCCCCATTCCCGCCGGCCAAGCTGGAAACCACCTACCTCCCCGACGCCGACCGAGTGCTCGAGGCCGTCGACCGGGCCATGGCCTACTGAGACAAGGAACACAGTGACTACCTCAGAATTTCTGTTGCCGGATGCCGGTGAAGGCCTCACCGAGGCCGAGATCGTCTCGTGGAAGGTCGCCCCGGGCGACACTGTCGCCGTGAATCAGGTGCTGGTCGAGATCGAGACCGCGAAGTCCCTGGTCGAACTGCCGTCCCCTTTCGAGGGCGTCGTGGAGGAGATCCTCGTCGAGGAGGGCGTCACAGTCGCGGTCGGCACCCCGATCATCTCGGTGGCGACCGGCGCTTCGGTCCCTGAGCCTGGGGAAGGGGTCGCCGAGCAAGTCACTTCGACAGACTCAGTGCGCGACAGCGCCGACACTGTCGCCGACACCGCCGCCAGCGTCTCAGTAGAAGAGAAGCCCGGCGCCGTGCTGGTCGGCTACGGGCTTAAGGGCGCCGTGACCTCTCGTCGCGGCGGGGGCGGCGGGGCGTCGACCGAGCCCCGCCCGGCCGCCCCGCGAGCATCCGGATCGGTCCTGGCGAAACCGCCCGTGCGCAAGCTGGCCAAAGACTTGGAGGTGGACCTCGCAGCCGTCACTGCGACCGGCCCGCTCGGCGAGGTCACCCGCGACGATGTGCTGCGGCAGGCCACTCAGGTGAGCGTTTTCCGCAACCTGCAGACACCGGAGTGGTCTCCGGAACGCGAAGAGCGCATTCCGGTGAAGGGAGTGCGCAAGGCCATCGCTTCCGCCATGGTCTCGAGTGCATTCTCGGCTCCGCATGTCGGCGTCTTCGTCGATGTCGACGCCACCCGCACCATGGAGTTCGTCAAACGACTCAAGGCGTCCACCGACTTCGCCGGCATCAAAGTGTCTCCCCTGCTCATCATCGCCAAGGCGATCATCTGGGCGGTGCGACGGAATCCGACGGTGAATGCGCAGTGGACCGACGAGGAGATCATCGTCAAGCACTTCGTCAACCTGGGCATTGCCGCGGCCACCCCCCGAGGCCTGATCGTGCCGAACATCAAGGAGGCGCACGACCTGTCGCTGCTGGAACTCGCCCAGGCGATCGAGCAGCTGACCACCACCGCCCGCGACGGCAAGACGCAGCCGGCCGAGATGTCCAATGGCACCATCACCATCACCAATATCGGTGTTTTCGGCATGGACACCGGCACTCCGATCCTGAACCCCGGCGAGGTGGCAATCGTCGCGCTCGGTACCATCAAGCAGAAGCCCTGGGTGGTCGACGGTGAGGTGCGGGCACGCTATGTGACTACGCTCGGCGCGAGTTTCGATCACCGGGTGGTCGACGGCGATGTGGCGAGCCGGTTCCTGGCGGATGTCGCGAGCATCGTCGAAGAGCCGGCCCTCCTCCTCGACTAGCCGGTCGTCCGGCGACCGCTTCGAAAGTGCCCGTTCCGGAGGATGGTTCCTGTTCCGCCGGGCACTATTGACCGGAACGGGCACTTTGGCTGGGTATGTGGTTTACTCTATTGATAACGAATATCATTAGCACTCCACCTGGTGCCCTAATTAGAAACATCCACTCATGCGCCTCCGCACGAAGATCAGCATTGCCCTCGCCGCCGCCCTGACCACGACAGCCCTCGCCGGCTGCTCGCCGCAGCCGGCCCCAGCGGACGACGGGACCCTCTCCGTCGTCGCCTCCACCAACGTCTACGGAAACATTGCCGAACTCATTGGAGGTGACGTCATTGAAGTCACCTCGATAATCGAAGACGCCGCCCAGGACCCGCACTCGTATGAAGCGGATGCCCGGGTGCAGCTCGCACTGTCGAAGGCCGACATCGTCATTGAGAACGGCGGCGGGTACGACCCCTTCGTCGGCCAGCTCCTCGCCAGCCTCGACGTGCCGGATCAGCTGGTGCTCAGCGCCGTGGAGCTGAGCCCACTCGACCTGGAAGACGATGGCCATGCCGACGATGGCCATGCCGACGATGGCCATGCCGAGGATGATCACGCGGGCCACGACCATGGCGCCTTCAACGAGCACGTCTGGTACCACTTCCCCACAGTCGCCGCCGTCGTGAACGAGCTGCGGGACGCGCTCATCAACCTGGACCAGGAGAACAGCGAGCAGTACGAGGCCAATGCGGCCGCCCTGCTCGACGACCTGGACGCGCTGAACCAGCGGGCATCCGCCATCCACTCAGCCCATGAAGACACCGGCGTGGCCATCACCGAACCGGTATCGCTGTACCTGTTGGAGGCTTCCGGCCTGCACAACCTCACGCCGGCTGATTTCAGCGAGGCGATCGAAGAAGGCTCAGAAATCTCGGCAGCCGTGCTGAACGAGATGCTCACGCTCGTCGCGACCGGCCAGGCCGAGGTGTTGGTCTACAACGACCAGACCACCAGCACCGAGACGGAGGCATTGCTCGCCGAAGCGGAGGATGCCGGGATTCCGGTGGTTTCGGTAACCGAACTGCTGCCGGAGGGCAGCGACTACAGTGGCTGGATGAACGGCATCCTCGACTCCCTGGAGTCGGCGTTGGACGCTCCATGACGGTCGGTCGGCGATGCGCGCCGTGAGCGGGCACCCAGTGCTCAGCCTGCGGGCGGCGACCCTTCACTTCGGTGAGAGGGAACTGTGGAACAACCTGAACCTCGAGGTTCAGCCGGGTGAGTTCATCGCGGTTCTCGGCCCCAATGGGTCGGGCAAGACCAGTCTGGTGAAAACCGTCCTCGGGCGGCAGCGGCTCACCTCCGGGACCATCAGCCTCTTCGGTGAGCCGGTAGCGAATGGCAACCGCAGGCTCGGCTACATTCCGCAGCAGAAGGTCCTCGAAGACGGCACGCCGGTGCGCGCCCGCGACCTGGTGGCGTTCGGCATTGATGGCCACCGGTGGGGCCTGCCTCGCTGGTCGCGCTCGGTGCGCCGGAAGGTCGACGAGGTCCTGGATGCGGTCGGTGCCAGCAGTTACGCGAACGTGCCGGTCGGCACCCTCTCCGGGGGCGAGCAGCAGCGCATCCGCATTGCGCAGTCGATTGTCGGCGACCCGGCGCTGATACTTGCCGACGAACCGCTCTCCTCCCTGGACCTGCACCACCAGCGGGCGATCAGCGACCTCATCAACGAGCAGGCGAAGGCACGCGGGGCATCAGTGATTTTCGTCACCCACGATGTCAACCCGATTCTCGGGATGGTCGACCGCGTGCTGTACCTGGCCGGCGGACGATTCCGGGTGGGGACACCGGATGAGGTGCTGCGCTCCGAAGTGCTGTCCTACATGTACGACACCCCGGTCGAGGTCATCCGCAGTCGCGGCCGGATCGCCGTTCTCGGTGCTCCGGAAGGGTACGGAGTGCACGATCACCTCGAACACCACATTGCGGAGAGGCGGCCGCAGCTGTGACCTTCGACAGCGACTTCTGGTCGCAACTCTTCAACTTCGACAACTACGGGGAGCTGCTCTACCTGGTGCGCAACTCGGTCATCGCCGGGGCCATTCTCGGCGTCGTCGGTGGGTTGATCGGTCCGTTCGTGATGAGCCGCGACCTTCCATTCGCCGTGCACGGGGTGAGCGAGCTGTCGTTCGCTGGTGCAGCCGGCGCCCTCCTGATCGGGGTGAACGTGGTCGCCGGATCGATCGTCGGCTCGCTGGTGGCCGCCCTGTTGATCGGGATCCTCGGTGCTCGGGCGCGAGACCGCAACTCGATCATCGGCGTGCTGATGCCCTTCGGGCTGGGGCTGGGCATCCTGTTCCTCGCCCTCTATAAGGGTCGCAGCGCCAACAAGTTCGGCCTGCTCACCGGGCAGATCGTTTCAGTCGACAACCCGCAGCTGATGTTCATGGTCGTCGTATCGGCGATCGTCATCGTCGGACTGCTGGTCATGTGGCGACCGCTGACGTTCTCCAGCGTCGACCCGGAGGTCGCCCAGGCGAAAGGGCTGCCGGTGACGGTGATCTCGCTGGCCTTCATGGTGCTGCTGGGCCTGGCGACCGCGATCTCCATCCAGATCGTGGGGGCGCTTCTGGTGCTCGCCCTCCTGGTGACCCCGGCGGCCGCGGCGATGCGGGTGACCTCGTCCCCCCTGTTGACCTCGCTGCTCAGCGTGACCTTCGCCGTTGTGTCGGTGGTGGGCGGAATTCTGCTGTCCCTGGGCGGTGGACTGCCGATCAGCCCGTTCGTCACCACGATCGCGTTCCTCATCTACCTGGTCTGCCGGCTGATCGAGTGGAATCGCCGGCGGCAGCGTGGGCTCGGACCGCGACCCGTCCGGGTGGACCCGGTGGTAGTGCCGTGAAGCGGAACACCTGGCAGAGGGATGCCGTGCGTGAGGCCCTCGAACATGAGGCCGGTTTCGTCAGCGCCCAATCCCTGCACACCTCGCTTCGTGGCGGCGGGTCGTCGATCGGGTTGGCGACCGTGTACCGGGCGCTCGCCGACTTGGCCGCCAAGGGGCAGGCCGACTCCCTGCAGCAGGAGGGGGAGAGCCTCTATCGCGCCTGCACGTCCGGGCACCACCACCACCTGATCTGCCGTAATTGCGGAACTACGGTGGAGATCAAGGCGGATGCCGTGGAGCAGTGGGCCCACGCCGTCGCCGCAGAGCACGGGTTCACCCGGCCGGAACATGTCGTCGACGTGTTCGGGCTCTGCGCCAGCTGCTCCGCCCGCTGAGCGCGCAGGTGACGCGCTCGCGACGGGTGATCCACTCCCGGGGCCGCTCACCCACGCGCATCGATCGGAGGCTCGCCCCGCAGATGGCCCAGCGGGACGGTGGTGCGGGGCGACCTGCCCAGCACGTAGCGTCAGCCACGGCGGGAGGCGTAGGCGAAAGCCAGCGCGCCGAGTTTGGCCCGGGTGAGGGAGCCCCCGGCGACAACATCGCGGATGGTGCGCAGCGCGAACGCCGGCCCCTGAACCAGCAGGGTGGTGACGACCGATTCCTCCCACGCGGCCAGTTCGTCCCTGATCTTCTCGGGCGGGCCGATCAGGGCGACCTCCTCCACCAGTTTCGTCGGGACGGCCGCGATCGCCTCGGCCTTCTTGCCGGCCAGGTAGAGCTCCTGGATGCGGTCGCAGTCGGCGGAGTAACCGAGCCTGTCGATCACGTTGCGGTGGAAGTTCGCCCCCTTGGCGCCCATCCCGCCGACATACAGGGCGATGACCGGGCGCACCAGGTCGGCTGCCGCCTCGACATCCGGATGCGGGATCACGGCAAGCTGCACGGCGACCTCGAACCCGGCCTCCGGGCTCAGCCCCGGGTCGCGACGGCTGAATCCGTCGGCCAGGTAGCCGCCGAACTCCGTGTTGGCCCGTGGGGAGAACAGAAATGGCAGCCAGCCATCGGCGATCTCGGCGGCCAGGGCG
The DNA here is from genome assembly GCA_040904805.1 of Homoserinimonas sp. Taxonomy (GTDB): domain Bacteria; phylum Actinomycetota; class Actinomycetes; order Actinomycetales; family Microbacteriaceae; genus RYN-87. Next base: position 96,322 of record JBBDSS010000018.1, read on the forward strand.
ACGTTCTTCGGGCCCTCGGCGGCGAGGTAGATGGGCAGATCGGATCGGAGCGGATGCACCGTCGACCGCAGCGGCTTCCCCAGCCCGGTGGCGTCCTCCCCCTGATAGGGCAGCGGATAGTGCGGCCCGGGTGCAGTGACGGCTTCCCGGCGGGCGAGGACGTCCCGGATGATCGCCACATACTCCCGTGTTCGGGAGAGCGGCTTCGGGTACGGCTGGCCGTACCAGCCTTCGACAACCTGGGGGCCGGATGCTCCGAGGCCGAGAATCGCGCGACCACCCGAGAGGTGGTCGAGGGTGAGGGCAGCCATCGCTGTCGCCGTCGGCGTGCGGGCTGAGAGCTGCGCGATGCCGGTGCCGAGCTTGACTCTTCGGGTACGGGAGCCCCACCAGGCGAGTGGGGTGAAGGCGTCCGATCCGTAGGCTTCGGCCGTCCAGACCGACTCGTAGCCCAGGCGTTCCGCCGTGCGGATCGCCTTCAGGGCACCAGGCGGCGGACCCTGCTTCCAATAACCGGTCGCGTAGCCGATGCGCATCCGCTGCCTCCTTGCCGCCGGGAACAGCGTAGCTGGCTTGCTCTGAACGGCGGCATCGCCTACAGTAGATCGTTGCGTGCGGTATCTCCGCGCGCCTGTATGCAAGTCCACCACTGAAATCTCGGTGGATTGTGCATGCCGACAAGAGATCTTGGGTAGGGCAGATCGCCCTACGGTATTCAGGAAAGAGAGAATCACATGGCAGCAACCTGCCAGGTGACCGGGGCCGTTCCAGGCTTCGGGCACAACATTTCGCACTCGCACCGTCGCACCAAGCGCCGCTTCGACCCGAATGTCCAGAAGAAGACGTACTACGTGCCGTCCCTCCGTCGCAACGTGACCCTGACGCTCAGCGTCAAGGGAATCAAGACGATTGACGCTCGTGGCATCGAGTCGGTCGTCAAGGACCTGCTCGCCCGTGGGGAGAAGATCTAATGGCCAAGGCACAGGACGTCCGCCCGATCATCAAGCTCCGCTCGACCGCCGGTACCGGGTACACCTACGTGACCCGCAAGAACCGCCGCAACAACCCAGACCGTCTCGTGTTGAAGAAGTATGACCCTGTCATTCGCCAGCACGTCGAATTCCGCGAGGAGCGCTAACCATGGCGAAGAAGAGCATGATTGCCAAGAACGAGCAGCGCAAGGTGATTGTCGCCCGCTATGCGGCGAAGCGCCTTGAGCTTAAGAAGGCCCTGGTCGACCCGGCGTCGACCGACGAGCAGCGCGAAGAGGCCCGCCTCGGGCTGCAGAAGCTGCCACGGAACGCCTCGCCGGTGCGCGTACGAGGTCGCGACGCCATCGACGGTCGTCCACGAGGTTTTCTCAAGCAGTTCGGTGTTTCGCGTGTTCGTTTCCGCGATATGGCTCACCGTGGAGAATTGCCCGGAATTACCAAGTCAAGCTGGTAAATTCGTTGCAATGACGGGGTTCCGAAGGTTCTCCGGAAATTTCACATTGCTCAACTGATCCAAACACTCGTGCTGGGCTGACCAGCAGGCGTGAATGTTTTCAAATGTCCGAGGAGGACTTCGAATGAACCGTACCGAGCTTGTCGCGGCTGTCGCCGCATCGTCTGGCCAGAGCCAGGCCGCTGTTAACGGAGTGCTTGATTCTCTCTTCAACACCCTGTCCACCGAGGTGGGCAAGGGCACGAAGGTCACTATCCCCGGATGGCTCTCGGTCGAGCGCACCCACCGCGCCGCACGTGCCGGACGCAACCCCGCCACCGGCGAGGCCATCCAGATCGCTGCCGGCTACGGTGTCAAGGTCAGCGCTGGCAGCAAGCTGAAGGCTGCAGCCAAGTAAGTACGCTTTCCACGAAGGGGGATGTGCGCCGGCAACGGTGCACATCCCTTTTTCGTCCTCCGCGGATCAGGCGATCGCCGCGAGCACCTCATCGATGCACCGGCGGTCGCTCAGGATGCGGAAGTGCCCGCCAACCGGCAGCTGGATGTTCCTGGCGCCGGCCAGCTCACTACCCTCCGGGATGTGCGGGTCGAATTGCCCGAAGATCGAGGTAATTCGAGCGTTGACAGCCACCTCGCCAGCCAGTTGGGCGGTGATCGCATGGGTCGGGGAGAACGAGCGCAGGCTTGGGAGCAGCATGAACCGCGCGTAGCGCGAACCGGAGAACGGGGTGCAGATCGTCGCCATGGAGTGAACCAGGGCATGGGAATCCGGTTGCATCATCACGTACTTGCCTATCAGGCCGCCCTTGCTGTGGGCGACGATCGCGACGTCGCTCAACCCTTCCCGCCGCAGGTAGTCGATGACGAGTCCGGCTGCGCGCTCGACCGGCATGCGGTTGTTCTGCAGGAGCGTCACGACGTGCACCGGATGCCCGGCACGGTGCAGCGCATCGACGAGCGGTCGCATGAACTGCCAGGTCTCATAGATCCCCGGAATGACGACCACCGGGCGAGCATCGCCCGTGATCTCCGACGTGGCGGACCGGGTGAACGCGGCTCGAACCTGCCACAGTCCGGCGTAGGCGTAGTCGAGCATCCACCACCAGGCGAGGCGAAACGCCCTCACGGGGCACCACCGACCGCGGTTGGATCCTTCGAGAAGGCGCGGATGGCATCCGCCACCAGTGTGGGCGCACTTTGCTGCACGACGTGGGCCCCCGGGATCTCCAGCATCCGCCCCAGCGGAGCTCGGGCCGCCAGCACTGCGCTCCACATCGATCCCGACACCGGATCCCGCGCGCCGCGAATGACCAGCACCGGAACGGGCACATCGGTGATGCGCTTCTCCGTCGGGTAGCCCGTCATCTCGGGGAGTTCGGTCAAATACCATCGTGGCCCGCAGCGCAGGTAGTCGAGCAGCACGATCGCATTGGCGGATGGTGGCTCGCGGAGCGTGTCGACGGCCAGTGCTGTCGCCTGTCGGAGCAACGTGCGCCTCCTCGCGTCCACGACCGCCCCGATCAGCACGGCATGGGATACGAGCAGCGGATGCTGTCTGGCCACCTCGATCGCGAACTGGGACCCCATCGAATGGCCGACAACGACGCACTCCTGCACCCCGGCACGCTGCAGTGCCTGGCCGATCAGCTCCGCATACTGCTCGACGGAGACGCTTCCGGACGGCTTCGGAGTGCCGCCGAACCCGGGCAGGTCGAACGAGATGACCGTGCCGAACGGCTCAAGCTCCCGGTGCAGCCTGGCCAGGTACCGGTGGGACATGCCGATACCGTGCACCAGCACGAACACCGCAGGGGCTACCCCGGCGCTCGCGGGAGAAAGGTGCAGGCGGTAGGCGAGGCCGGACTTCGCCCTGCGCTGTTCGACAATTGGTGAGGCCACACTCACGACAATAGGTCGGGCGCTGACCGGGTGCACGGCTCGCCTAGGCTGGGAGCGTGACCAGGCTCGTACGCATTGTCGGTCCAGCGTTTCTGCTGGCCGTGGCGCTGGTGGCACTCTTCGCCGCCCTGGCCTTCGGTGGCGGGGCGGAAGCCCCGCTCATCAGCGACCCAGGACCAGCCGTGCGTTTCGGGCTGCCTGTCGCCAAGCTCCTGCTCAACCTCGGGATCGCCCTCACTATCGGGGCCCTGGTCCTCACCAGCTTCGCACTGTCGAAGCGGGAGGAGGCTTACGGCGCCGCCGTCGATATCGCGGCCGGTGGTGCCGCCTTCTGGACCGTCGCATCCGCCAGCACCGGGTTTCTGACCTTCCTCAGTTTCTACCAGCGTCCGGTGTCGTTCGATCCTGCCTTCGGACAGACCCTGGCGCAGTTCATCACCGATACCGCAGTGGGCCAGGCCTGGCTCCTCGTGACGCTGATCGCCGCGGCGGTAACGGTGCTCTGCTTCGCTGTGCGCAATCCGACCGCGCTGGTCTTCGTGACCCTCCTGGCCGGCGCCGCCCTGATCCCGCTCGCCGAGCAGGGGCACGCGGCCGGGGCATCCGGGCACGATGCGGCAGTCTCCTCACTCGGGCTGCACCTCGTGTTCGCCTCCGTCTGGCTGGGCGGACTGCTGACCGTGGTGTTGCTTCGGCCGGCACTGGTCGACGGACGCATCGGCCCGGTGATCGCGCGGTACTCGACGCTGGCCATCGTCTGCTTCTTCGTGGTCGCGATCTCCGGTTATGTGAACGCTGCGCTGAGGGTGGGCACCCTCGACCACCTGCTCACGCCGTACGGCATCCTGGTCGTGGTGAAGGTTGCGGCCCTGCTGGCGCTCGGCCTGTTCGGGCTGGCTCAGCGGCGGTTCCTGATCGACCGGATGCAGCGGGCAGCCAACGGCGGGCGCGGATACTTCTGGTGGCTGGTCGCTGCCGAGCTCGGCTTCATGGGGCTCGCATCCGGAGTCGCTGCGGCCCTCGCCCGCACGGCAACCCCGGTCACTGAAGAGGTCGTGAGTTCGACTCCGGCGTTGATCCTGACCGGCGAACCCCTGCCGCCGCCGCTGACCCCGATGAGCTTCCTCACCGAGTGGCGCTTCGACGTGCTGTGGGTGCTCGTTGTCTGCTTCCTCGCCTTCTTCTACCTCGCCGGCGTGTGGCGACTGCGCCGGCGCGGCGATCGTTGGCCGGTGCTGCGAACCATCTCGTGGGTGGCCGGACTACTGCTGTTGTTCTACGTGACCAGCGGCGCCCTCTACGTCTACGACAAATACCTGTTCAGCATGCACATGCTCGGGCACATGCTGCTGACCATGATGATCCCGGTGTTGCTGGTTCCCGGTGCGCCGATCACGCTCGCCGCGCGCGCCATCCGAAAGCGAATGGATGGCAGCCGCGGCGCGCGGGAATGGATCCTGATGGCCGTGCACTCTCGCTATGCCTCGGTACTGGCCAACCCGATTGTCGCCGCAGTGTTGTTCGCCGGGTCGCTCTGGGTGTTCTATTACTCGCCGCTGTTCCGCTGGGCAACCAGCGAGCACATTGGCCACATCTGGATGGTCGTGCACTTCCTGGCAACGGGCTACCTCTTCGTGCAGGCCCTGATCGGTGTCGACCCGGTGCCGTACCGGGCCCCATACGCGCTGCGGCTCTTGCTGCTTCTGGGAACCATGGCGTTCCACGCGTTCTTCGGGCTCTCGCTGATGACCGGCAGCGGCCTGCTGCTCGCCGACTGGTACGGAGCAATGGGCCGGGACTGGGGACCGAGCGCGATCGCCGACCAGCAGGCTGCCGGAGGGATCGCCTGGAGCATCGGCGAGATCCCGACGATCGCCCTGGCCATCGCCGTGGTGGTCGGCTGGGCCCGCAGTGATGCCCGACTCTCAAAGAGGCTCGACCGGCGGGCAGAGCGCGACGGGGACGCCGACCTCGCCCAGTACAACGCAATGCTGGCGAAGCGCGCCGCCCGCGACGACAACTCCCGCTAAAGTGCCCGTTCCGGCGAATAGGTGCTGTTCCGCCGGGCACTATTGACCGGAACGGGCACTTCAGCGTGGCGTGATCAGCAGGGTGCCGTCGCCAGGGAAGGTGATGGTGTACTCGACGTCGAACGGCACATCCTCGTCGAACGTCGACACCGAGCCGTCGAAGAGCGACTTCACCTGCACCGTGAGGTGGGCAGCGGCTGGCGTCGGCTGTACCAGCCACACGCCACCCTCATCGGGAGATGGCACGATGGTGACCTCCGGGTACACCGCGATCGACCACTCGGGCGGGCCCTCGATGCGGTTGTTCATGGTCTTGCCGAACGGGCAGTCTGTCGGCAGCAGGACCTGCTGGGCTGCACAGTCGTCGAGGTAGGCTGCCAGCTCCGTGCTCACCTGGTCGACGAACTCCTGGCTGGCCTGGATGTCGAGCTGCGCTTCTGTGATGCTCGCCGATCCCTCGGCCAGGAATGTCGCCGGTTCCGCCTGCAGGTATTTGGACTGATGCGTGAGCGTGTAGATCCCCGGAGTCATCACCTGATAGCGGCTCGGCTGGTTCGCGCCATCGGCACTGGTCACGGCAACGCCGTTCACCTCGAAATCGGCGGCATGCAGCGGGGTCGCCTGGAGCACCCCGATCGGGCTGCGGGTGAACCGCCACCCCGAGAAGACCCCCATCCGGTGCCCAGTGTGCTCGACGGTGAACTCGATCTCGCTGCGAATGTCTCCGGCAAAGTGGACGTCGAACCGCAGAGTGTGCCCGTCACCGTCCGCCTCATCGGAGACCAGCTCATACGAGGTGAGCCGCCCCAGCCCATCCGCGACCAGCAAGTCGGGCAGGGCATCCGACGGATGCTCGACGCCCGGCATCGCCAGCGCGCCCTCGAGATCATGGCGGGCGAGGGAGTCCAGGTAGGACGACACGAAACCCGCCGCGCTGTAGAGCGTGGCGTTCAGGGTGACCACGGTTCCGGCGAAGGCGAGCAGCAGCACGCCGAAGGCGACCCCCCAGCGGATGGCCAGCAGTGTGGTCGCGCTCGAGTCGTCCTCCCCGATGCGCGTGGCCATGACGACATCCTAAGCGTCACGGTCCCGCACCCCGAGCGCCACCGGAGCAACTAGATTGGATGGATGCGCGAACTCGAGCTCTCGGCCGAGCAGGCCGCGGTGTACGAGACGATTGAGAGCACCGGCGAGAATATTTTCGTCACCGGCCGTGCCGGCACCGGCAAGTCGACCCTGCTGAACCACCTGTCGTGGAACACCTCGAAGCAGGTCGTCATCTGCGCGCCGACCGGCGTCGCCGCGCTGAACGTCGGCGGGCAGACGATCCACTCCCTGTTCCGGCTGCCGATCGGCGTGATCGCCGACCACGATATCGAGCAGAACGGCGACGTGCGCAAGCTGCTGAACACCATCGACACGCTCGTGGTCGATGAAGTGTCCATGGTCAACGCCGATCTGTTCGACGCGATGGACCGCAGCCTGCGCCAGGCGAGGCAGCGGCCGCACGAGGCGTTCGGCGGTGTGCAGCTGGTGCTTTTCGGCGACCCCTACCAGCTCGCGCCGGTCCCAGGCGATGCCGACGAGCGGGCCTACTTCGACGACCAGTACCGGTCGATGTGGTTCTTCGACGCGAAGGTGTGGAACGACACCGAGTTGCGCATCTTCGAGTTGAACACCATCCACCGGCAGCATGAGGAAGAGTTCAAGGCCATGCTCAACGCGGTGCGCCACGGGCAGGTCACGGCGGAGATCGCCGGGCGCCTCAATGAGACTGGCGCCCGCACGGCTCCGACGGATGGCGCGATCACCCTGGCAACGCGCAACGACACGGTGAACCGCATCAATGCCAGTGAGCTGGCGAGGCTGCCCGGCCGGGTGCTCACCGCGAAGGCCGAAATCACTGGCGAGTTCGGCGGGCGTGCCTATCCGGCCGACGAGAAGCTGGAACTCAAGATCGGCGCCAGGGTGATGTTCCTGCGCAACGATGTCGACCAGCGCTGGGTGAACGGCACTGTTGGAACCGTCACCAAGATCGCGACCACGGTCTGGGTCGACATCGACGGTGAGGAGCACGAGGTGCAGCCCGCCGTCTGGGAGAAGTTCAAGTACACCTACTCGCCGGCCACCAAGCAGCTGAGGCGCGATATCGTGGCCGAGTTCACTCAGTTCCCGCTGCGGCTCGCCTGGGCGGTCACCATCCACAAGTCCCAGGGCAAGACGTACGACCGTGCCATCGTCGACCTCGGGCAGCGCTCATTCGCCCCGGGGCAGACGTATGTGGCGCTCAGCCGCATCACCGAACTCGACGGTCTCTACCTCACCAGGCCGTTGCGGCCATCCGACATCATCGTCGACGAGAACGTGCAGCGTTTCATGTCGCAGGCGTCGACGATCCCCGGTATCGCCGCGTCGTAGTATGGAGCAGACTGAGACCATGGATCAACGTCTCAGCGTGATCACTCTCGGAGTGCGCGACCTCGAACGGGCGCGCCAGTTCTATGAAGCGCTCGGCTGGCAGCCCGCCAACCAGCCGGGAGAGGACGTGTACTTCTTCCAGGCCGGTGGCATGGTGGTCGCATTATGGAGCCGCGACGAGCTGGCCGTCGATTCGACGATGACGGATGCCGGCGGTTGGGGCGGCATGACCATCGCCTACAACACGCGCTCGGCCGAAGAGGTGGACGAGGTTCTCGCTGAAGCGGCCGCCGCCGGTGCGGCCGTAGGGCGGGCGGGGGCTGAAACCGTCTGGGGTGGTTACTCCGGGGTTTTCATCGACCCGGATGGCCACCCATGGGAGGTCGCGCACAACCCGTTCTGGCCGATGGCTGCCGATGGGTCGATCGACCTCTCCCGTTGACGGCGCGGCGTCGGCGGGGTAGAACCCGACGCCGTGGGTGTCGAACCCGAAGTGTCGCTGCATCTGCCGATGCCACCGGGTCACCGGCCGAGTCGTCCAACCCGATCATGATGGCCGAGGTGGCGTCCGGGTTGCCGAAGGCGCGCGCGATGAGCAGGCTGTCTTTCGGGTGGTCGCCGTTCATCTGGGCGAGGACCGCTGCGACGACATCAGGGGGGGGAAAGTTGGCACGAAATCTACGGTACCTGCATCAGGGTTGCGGGACCATGGAGTATGGTCATTACCCCTGACACCAAGAACTGGACGTGGACCGCGAAGCGGCGATGCCCCGAGTGCGGGTTCGATGCCTCGGCCATTGACCGACTCGCCGTTCCGGAGCGCGTGCGGGCGAATGCCGAGGCGTGGCCGAACGCGCTGGCGCGACCGGACGTGCGCGAGCGTCCGGATGAGCAGACCTGGTCTCCACTGGAGTATGCCGCCCACGTGCGGGACGTGCACCGGGTGTACACGCAGCGGCTCGAACGGTTCCTGGCCGAAGACAACCCCACCTTCATCAACTGGGACCAGGACCAGGCTGCGCTCGCCGATCAGTACAACGAGCAGGACCCGGCGGTGGTCCTCGCCGAGCTGGCGGAGGCGGCGGAGGCGGCGGCCTCCGGCTTCGAAGGCGTGCCGGCGGATGCCTGGACGCGAACGGCCGAACGCACCGACGGCGCCACCTTCACGCTCGAGTCATTCGCCCGCTACTACCTGCACGACGTTGTGCACCATCTCTGGGATGTCACTTATCGACGGTGACGTGCAGCTCCTGCACCCGCGGTGGGTTCTCCGGGGTCAGCCGCAACTCTGCTTTCAGCCGGCCTTCCTTACCCGGGATGAACCACACCAGGTGTGACGGCGTCTCGGACGTCTCATCCTGCGGTCGCGGGGCAGCCGATGCGTCGAGCCCGCCGATGCGCTTTACCGCCCCGTCGATCGCCTCCCGTCTGCGGTTGTAGGAGTCGTCCATGGCGACGTTCTCGGAGAACAGCCGGTCCGCGGCTTCGTCAGACCAGGCGTGGATCAAGGCTGTGGCGGCCGCCTGCGCCGCGCGGGTGTCGGGAAGGACTGCATCCAGCCTGTTCGGCTTGCGCGTGGACACCAGGTGGTCAAGGACCTCCGTGACCGCCACTGGAACTCGCGAACCGGTCGCATTCTCGAACGCGAGAACGCCGATCCCGCTGGTTTGAGACCAGCGCATGTGGGCAGAGAAGCCGGGGTAGCCGCCAGAATGCGAGGTGATGACCTCGCCACCCGGGTAGTGGTCGATGAACAGCCCGAGACCGTAGCCGCCCGGGTGCGGCGGTGCGCCCGGGGCGAAGCGGTGCAACTGCTGCAGTTCGCGGCGCGAGGCGCGGGAGAGGGGGGAATCGGGGGTGTCGGTCCCGCTCGGGTCGAAGGCCTCAGAGAGCCAGGCGGCCCAGCGACCGAGGTCGGCGATGGTGCTGAACATGCCGCCGATCGGCGAGAATGCGCCCGGGCCAGAGAAGGGGAGCGGCTCCCAGTAGTCGTCGAGCCAGCGGGTTCCCACCGCGACACCGGCGGTGGCGGGCACTGTGGCGTCAAATCCCGTGCCGGTGAGCTCGAGCGGTTTGAGGAATCGCTCGGTGACGTCGTCGATGAACGATCTTCCGGTGACGGCCTCGATCACGCGCCCGACGAGGGCAAACCCGAGGTTTGAGTACGCGAACCCGGTACCGGGGATGGAGTCGAAGGTGAGGTCTCGACGAAGCAGTTCGTCGAGGTCGTCGCTGGTGATCGATTCCTGGCGGTCACCCCAGGGATTGTCGGTGGGGAAACCGGCCGACATGGTGAGCAGCATCCGCAGTGTTGGCGTGGGGGAGTCGGCCGAGGGAAGCGAGACCTCGGAGAATGCCGGCAGGAAGCGGGTGATCGGGTCGTCGAGGCTCAGCTTTCCGGCGTCGCGGAGTGCCAGAACCGAGGCAGCGGCGAAGCTCTTGGTGCAGGAGGCGACGCGATACGCGGTGTGCTCGTTCGGCGTGGCGCCGTCCGGCAGCGCTCCGGTCGATCCGGTGGCGACGAGACCGCTGCGGTCGAATACACCCCACACCGCGCTCGGGGCGAGCCCGCGGCTGTGCCGCTTCGCGAAGTGGTCGGTGATGAAATCGAGGTCTGCCTGCTGGATGCTGTGGGTCACTGATTCATCATCGCACCGCGCGGCGGGCAGGGCGCGGCTAGCGCAGGTGCTCGCCGAGGAAGTCGACAGTGCGCTCGAACGAGAGCGCGGCCACAGCCGGATCCCACGCCTTGTCAATCGACTCGTTGGCGAAAGAGTGCGTGGTCCCGCTGTAGGTGTGCCTGGTGACGGGAGTTCCGTGATCCTTCAGATGGAGAATCAGGTTCTCCGGGTCGCCGCCGGCCGGCCACTGGTCGACCTCGGCGAGGTGCAGCAGCAGCGGACACGGGGTGACGCCGTATTCGGAGGAGTCGAGGCTGCCGTAGTAGCTGACAACCGCATCCGCTGAGCCGCCCTGCGCGTGAAGCAGTGCCAGCCAGCCTCCTACCGAAAACCCCACCACTCCCATCCGCTCCGATCCTTGCAGGCGGGCCTCCAGGATGGCATCGTCGATGATGGCCAGGCACAGGGCGACGTCCAGTTCGGCCCGAAGCTGGCTGGCAGCAGCAGTGTCGGTGGTCGCCACGCCGTTGTAGAGGTCTGGCACGACGACGCGAAATCCGAAGCTGGAGAGAGATTCGGCATATCGGCCGACCCAGGGCAACCTGCCGTACCAGTCGTGTACGACCACGACCAGCGGATGCCCGGGCTCGCCGTATTCCAGCGACCAGCCGGGCGAATCAATGGGAATCAGCTCAGACATTCTGGCCGCCTTCGGCGGGTGAACGGTGATGCCACCATTCGCCACTTTAGCTGGACCCGGAGTCAGGCGGAGCGTGCGGTCAGCTCCGCTCGGAGCGGCCAGTCCTGTCCCTCGAGGATCAGCTGGGCGCAGCGCCCTGACCTCGAGTTCACCACGATCGGGGCCATCAGGTTGGTCGTGGTTCCCGACTCCGACGGATTCGCGACGACCAGCACCATGGCGTCCTCTGGCGCGGTCACGCCGAGGGCCAGGGCCTGCTCATCGGTGATTTCCGGGGTGTACCACGGCAGGTAGACCGCGGCATCGAGCACGTAGAGCCGGATGCTCGGATCGCTGGCAGCGTGCAGGGCGTAGATCCCAGCGGCGCCGCCCACATCGTCGAGGATGAAGTCGACCAGCGGGGCGAGCCCGGGAGGCGGAGTGGTGAAGGTCAATACGGCGGTCATCGCAGGAAGTCCATCAGCGTCGGCTGCAACACGCGAGCAGTGACGGCGAGAGCCGACTGGTAGGTGACCTCCTGCAGTTTGAGCTGGAGCACCACTTCCCCCAGGTCGACGTCTTCGATCCCCGATCGCTGGGCTTCCAGTGATCCGGACCGTTCCATATTCGTCTCCTCGGCTCTCAGGATCTGCGCGTGCCTGGCACCGGCAGCACCGTGCTGCCCGAGCAGGGCGTTCAGGTGGGTGTCCAAATCGGTCAAGCGGGGTCCGATGTTGGTGCCGGTGCGCAGGTCATCGACGATGTTGTCGATGACGGCGAACACCGAGGTGGCGCCGACCCCGAAAACAGCGCTCCCGTCAACGTCGACGCGCACGGTGGTGTGGGCATCCACTCGGCGTTCGACTCCCGCGCCGCTTCCGTTGAAGGTGAGGTCGGCGTTGAACGCGACGCCCTGATCCGAGGTACCGGCGAAAATCGTGCGGCCGAGATACTGCGTGTTGGCCGTGTTCAGCAACTCGTCCCTGAGGCCTTCCAGCTCGACCGCGATGGCCTCTTTCGCCGCGGGGGACAACGAACCGCTGTTCGCGCCCTGCACGGTCAGGTCGCGGACCTGGTGCATAAGGTCGGTGGCGGTGGACAGCGCGGAGTCGACGCTGGAGAGCCAGCCGGCTCCGTTGGTGAGGTTGCGCGCGTATTGGTCGTTCTGCTGCTGCGCGGCTCGCACCTGCATCGAGTCCGACGTGCCGATCGGGTCGTCCGACGGTCGGCTGATCTTGTCCAGGCTGGCTGCGCGCTCCTGGAGCTTCGCCAACTCGGTCTTGCTGTGTTGCAGGTTCTGTTGCGCTGCCCGCATCACGGTGTGCTGAGTTACTCGCATGACCTACCTCCCCACTATCCCGGTGCGATTGATCAAGGTGTCGAGCATCTCGTCGATTGCCGTCATCACGCGGGCGGCACCCTGGTAGGCCACCTGATGGGTGAGCATGTTGATGTTCTCTTCGTCCAGGTCGACGGACGCATGGGACAGCTGGTTCGACACGGCTGCCGAAGCCGCCAGCTCACCGAGCACTGCCTGCTGCATGTCGGACCGAGCGGCCATTCCGGTGCGGGTCACGAATGACGACCAGACATTGTCGGGTGCCGAGTCGCCGGTTCCGAGCGCGGCGATGGCATCCGCGTTGGATCCGTCACGGGGGCCGGCGCCGGCCGTTGCGGTAGCAAGACCACCGACGTCCGTCGGAATGACGCTCAGCCCGAGGGCGGCAGGTACTGACGGGTCCGGGTCGATGGCGAAGAAGTCGAGGCCGGTGGCCCCACCGGCGGTGTAGCCGGTGGAATGGACGGCATTGACTGCCGTGGCGAGCTCGGTGGCGAACAGGTTGTACTGCTCCGCCGCTTCGGCAAGGGCGCCGCCGGTTCCACCAGCGGGTGGCGCCAGCATCGAGATGGCACCGGCCATCTCGCCGGCGTCGAGGGAGACCGTTGCCCCCGGGCGGTGCGCCCATTCCAGTCGCACCGGGTCAGTCGCCGATCCGGCCAGGTGCGCGCTTCCCAGTACGGCGATCGGGCGGAAGGTGTCGCCGGAGACGATCGCATTGCCGGCGATGAGTACTTCTGCGGTTCCGTCGTCCAGGTGTCGCACGCTGGCCCCGCTCAGGGCGGAGATGGTCGTGGTCAACAGGCCGCGGTGGTCGAGGAGCTCATTGACCGAGCTCCCGTTGGCCTTCGCCTCCCGGATCTGCCCGTTGAGCTCGGCTACCTGGGACGCCGCGTCGTTCAGCTCCGTTGCCATGCCGCTCAACTGGCTGCGCAGCTGAGTCCACTGGGTGTCGACAGCCTGGTAGCCGCTGGCGATCTGCGAGGTCAGCACCCCGGCCTTCTCAAGAAGGATGCCTGCCGGAGCAGACTCGCCCGGACGGTTGGCGAGGTCTTGCCAGCCGGCCCAGAACTGCTGCAACCCGGCGGAGATTCCGTTCTCGCCCGGTTCCTGCAGACCCATCTCGAGCGCTGACATGGTGTTCGCCCTGACCGCCCAGTAGCCGGAGGTGGCCGCCGACTCCTGAACCCGGGCATCCAGAAAGATGTTGCCGAGACGCGCGATACCGTCAACGCTGACTCCCTGGCCGACCTGCACGGTGGCAGAGAGTGGGCCGACCTGGGCGACCGAACCGACCGAAGAGGTGGTCACCCGTTGACGGGTGTAGCCCTCGGTCGTCGCATTGGCGATGTTCTGGCCGACGACATCGAGACCACGGCGCGCCGCAATCAGTGCCGTGTACGCGGTGTTGAGTCCGCTGAATGTGCTCATCGGTGATGCCTCAAACGCTCTGGTCGAATAGGCGGGCGCCGGTGGCCGTCGTGCCGGAGCCTCCGCTCGAGTTGTACAGGCCCGCATCGCCCTGGGGGCCTGCCAGGGTTTCCTGACTGGAGCGAATGGCACTGCGCAGATACGTCTCGTTGAGGTCGCGCAACTCCGCGATCTGGGAGGTGAGCTCGGACATCGCGGTCAGGTGGGCGCTGAACAATTCGGCCCAGGCGCCCTCCGGTGCGTGCTCGACGAGGTCACGGAGGGTGGCGTTCTCTTCGGTACCCCACTCCTTGGCCACGCTGCTCACCTCGACGGTACGGGCGAGGCTGGCGGTGCGGAGTCGATCCATGACCTGTTCCACCTCGCGGGTGGCGAACTGCAGCCAGCGGGCCTTGCCGGCGGCGAGCAGCAATTGCTCTTCCTCCAGTTTGAAGACCAGGAGATCGAGGAGTTCGCGTTCGCGCCAAAGAGCGGCCGACAGCTCGTTGGCTCCCATGTCTGCACTGCCCCTCTCCGATGTTGCGAATGGCTTCTCCAGCAGGCTGTTCATACGCTCCATGTCACCACTTCCGTCGTATGAACTATCGGCAAGGCTACTACTCGCGTTAGGGGGCTCGGGCGGTGATTCGCCGGTCCCCCCGGACAGGGGTAGACCGTCCGCCGAAGTGAGGACAAATTGCAACAGAACGGGGTACGGCTGCCCCCGCACTGGGGGCAAAAACCAAGTAAACAAAAGGGATTCCTGCTCGTATCACGGGGTACAGGCTGGATACAGTGACAACACCCGATGCGAATTCGATTCGTATGCATGCCTACCCGAACACAGGTCTTAGACAGCAGCACGCGCGAACCGGGGGTCCAGAAAATGAACAGAACAGATCGCAACAGACTGGTGGTCGAAAACCTCCCACTCGTCGGCTATCTGGTTTCCGACCTGTGTGCCAAGGCGAGCCACCTTTCCCGTGACGACCTGGCATCGGCGGGGGCCGTCGCCCTGATTACCTCAGCCGACTCCTTCAACGCCGACCTTGGCATTCCGTTCGGAGCATACGCCCGCCGCCGCATCCTGGGGGCGTTCGCCGATGAGATGCGGGCGACCGACTGGGCCACCCGGGGAGCTCGCAAGCGGATTAAGGAAACCCTTGCCGTCAAGGAGACCCTGACTGCTGCCCTGGGTCGCACGCCCGGTGTTGACGAGATCGCATCCGCGCTCGGGGTCGACCGGGACACCGCCGTCGCAGGCCTGGCCGATGCCGGCCGAGTGGTCTCGACCCTCGACGAGGCAACGGCGGAGATCCTGGTCGCCGACACCGCGCTCCCGGAGGAGACGCTGCTATCCGCCGAGAGGTTGACCTATCTGCACGCGGCAGTCACGGCACTGCCCGAGAAGATGCAGTACGTCATCACGCAGATCTACTTCGAGGACCGCACAGTGAAAGAGGTCGCCGAAGAACTCGGCACCACGCACTCCGCAGTCTCCCAGCAACGGGCAGAAGCGGTACGCCTTCTGAAAGACGGCCTCGAAGTGCACTACTCCGACTCGAACAACGAGAACTACGTTCCCCAGTCGCGGATCGCGCCGACGAACCGCAACGCCTACCTCGCCCGGGTGGCAGAGCAGGCGCTCGTGGGGATGGCGCGCCTGGCCCGCGAGAACCCGAGCCGTGCTCTCGAAGCCGCGTCGTAGAAATTGTCGGCAACCCATCTAACGGATGGGGACCCACCGCCGATAGCTAACAACGTCGGCCCATGGATGGGCGGGCGCTCAATAACCCAGTCACGGAGGAAAACATCATGGGTATGCAAATCAACACCAACCTTGCGGCACTCAACTCGTACCGCAACCTGTCCAGCACGCAGAACGATCTCTCGAAGTCCCTGGAGAAGCTGTCCAGTGGTCTCCGCATCAACCGCGCTGCGGATGACGCGGCCGGCCTGGCCATCTCGGAGGGCCTGCGCGCCCAGATCGGCGGCCTCACGGTCGCCGCTCGTAACGCGCAGGACGGTATCTCGGTCATCCAGACCGTTGAGGGCTCGCTCACCGAGGTTCACTCGATCCTGCAGCGCATGCGCGACCTCGCCGTTCAGGCCGGTAACGACTCGAACAGTGATGAAGCGCGCGACGCAATCACCACGGAGGCGGGTGCGCTGCGCGAAGAGCTCGGCCGGATCTCGGAGTCGACGAACTTCAACGGCATCCAGCTGCTTGACGGAACTGAAGGCTCGCTGAGCTTCCAGGTCGGCGCGGATGGCGCCGCCAGTAGCCAGATCGATGTCAGCCTCACCGGCGCCGATGTCGGAACTGTAGTTGATGCGCTGGACTTCGGGGTTACCGCGGTTCAGGCAGGCAGCACAGCGACCGTGTCCTTCGCGGACGGCTTTGAGATCACTCAGGGCAGCACGGTAGTCACCGTCGCTGCGCCGGGAACGGCACCGACCTCTAACACAGGAGTCGCGGCCAACCTCAATGCCGACGAGGGATTCGCGCAGAACTTCACCGCATCGGTGGACGACGCGGGAGCATTGGTCGTCACGTCCAAGTCGACATCGACTGATGCCATCACGCTGGAGCAGGATGTTACTACTGCCGGCACCTATGCTGATGCCGTTGTTCTGACTGACGCGTCCACGACCCTCGGGTTCGACACGGCGGCAGCAGCGCAGGCGTCCATCAACGAGATCGATGGCCAGATCACCGCAATCTCCACGGCTCGCGCCGAGTTGGGTGCTGTGCAGAACCGGTTCGAGTCGGCGATCAACACGCTCAACGTCTCGAAGGAGAACATCACCGCTGCCGAGTCTCGCATCCGCGACACCGACATGGCAGAAGAGATGGTCAACTACACCCGGGCGAACCTGCTCTCGCAGGCCGGCACGGCGATGCTGGCCCAGGCCAACCAGTCGAACAGCGGCATCCTGCAGCTGCTCCGCTAGGCCGCCTGGCTTGACCGGGCACTAGATCAACGCCCGGTGGCGACCGAGGAGGAACTGGACCTCTTGCCTCGGTCGCCACCGAGCGTTTCCCAGTAGAACCCAGCACCGAACCGAAAGCAATCACCAGGACCGACCGGAGGGGGAGGACCATGGCTGGACTCGCAATCGATGGCCTCGTCAGCGGCCTGGACACCACGGCACTCATCAACTCGCTGATTCAGCTGGAAGCCATACCGCAGAACCTCCTCAAGAAGAGGGTCGACGGCTCCCAGGCGATGATCACGGCCCTCCAGGGCCTGAACACCAAGATCGCCAGCCTCGCCGAGCTGGCCAAGAGCGCCGCGGCGCCTGGCTCCCTCGACCTCTACAAGGCGACATCCAGCTCGACCAGCGTCACGACCTCCGTCTCGTCCGGCGCGCAGGCCGGGTCCGTTGACGTCGTCGTCGGGCAACTGGCCCAAGCCCAGGTCTCCGTTTCAGCCGCCATGACGGTGTGGGCCGATGACCCGGCAGTGATCACGATCAAGGGCAGTGACGGCACCCAGACCGAAATCACGGCGGCAACAACGTCACTGGACGATATGGTCTCCGCGATCAATGCGTCCCAGACCGGGGTCAAGGCGGTCAAAGTCTCCGCCGGCGGCGGCGAATTCAGACTGCAGTTCTCTGCGGAGAACACCGGGACGGCCGGCTCCTTCGAGGTGTACCGCGGAACCAGCGCGGCGGTTACCGACGGAACAGCGACGAACCTGCTGGCCGAACCCGGCGCGGCTGCCATCCGGACGGCGACGGATGCCGAACTCACCCTCTGGGCGGGCACCGCGGCGGAACGCACCATCACCTCATCGACCAACACTTTCGCCGAACTCCTCCCTGGAGTGTCCGTCACCGTCTCCGCGGTGTCAGCCGACCCTGTCACCGTGGCTGTCAGCCGCGACAAGGCGGCGGTCAGCAAGGTGGCCGAAGATCTCGTCGCAGCGCTCAACGGCGTTTTCGCCCTGATCTCGACCAAGTCGACGGTCACCAACAGCAAGGATGCCGCCGGAAACCCGATCGTCTCCGCCGGCCTATTCACCTCCGACAGCACGGTGCGCGGGGTCAACCAGCGCATCCTCTCCGCAGCCTCCCTGCCCGTCGACGGGCGGTCGCCCTCCGAAATCGGCATCAGCATCACCAAGACCGGTGTCCTTGAGTTCGATTCCGAGACGTTCGCGAAGACCTTCGCGGATGACCCGGCCCGCGTTGGAGCCGTGCTGACCGAGCTCGCCACCCGGGTTGAGTCAGCAGCCAACCAGGCGTCACACAAACGTGAGGGCGAGCTGTCGCTCAAGATCACCGGCCAGGAGTCGCTGGTCAAGAGCATGAACACGCAGGTCGAGGAATGGAACGGGCGACTCGAGTCCCGCCGGGCAACACTCGAGCGCACCTACTCGGCGCTCGAAGTGCAGCTCAGTGCACTGAACTCCCAGATGGCCTGGCTGAGTTCTCAGATCGGTTCACTACCTTCCCGGGAGGCATAACCATGACGATGACGAATATTGAGGCGCAGCGGTCGCAATACAACAGCGACGCCATCCTTTCCGCCTCTCCGGTGCGACTGCTCACCATGCTCTACGACCGTCTGCTACTCGACCTTGAGCGCGCCGAGGCGGCCCACGGCCAGCAGGACTGGGAAGTGGCATCCGAAAACCTGTTGCACGCCCAGGCGATCATCGCCGAGCTGGCGTCTTCCCTCAAGACGGATGTCTGGGATGGCGGCGAAACGCTCCTCGCGCTGTACACCTATGTGTCGAACGCGCTCATCGCGGCCAATGTGCAGCGCGACGTCTCGCGTGTGAGGGAAGCGATTTCCCTCCTCGAGCCGCTCAGGCAGGGGTGGCACGAGGCTGCAGGGCAGCTCGCGGCGCAGTCTACGGCGGTAGCGCCCAGCGGACGGATACTCGGTGTCGCCTGAGGCGCACGCTATCCGGCAGGGCTGGCTGGACGTGCTCGCCGAGCTGGAAGCCGACCTCGCCACCGACGCGGAACTGCTCGAGCGCGATATCGTGCCGTCCCGGCCGTCGGCCTGGTCGCCGCCACAGCACCTGGGTCCTATTCCGATCGATCTGCGGGAGCGCGCCAGCCGCATCCTGGCTGAGCTCGGCGAGTCGAGCCGCCGCCTGACCGAGCTCCGCCTCGTGACCGGGCAGCAGCTGGCGGCCGTGCGATCCATTCCATCGCCGCGCGCCGCGAAGTCCGTCTACCTGGACGTCACCGCGTAACTGCCAGTTCTGTGGGCAGGGGCACCCCCCGAAGGGGTGAGACTGGCGGATTGCAGCTAACGGCCCGGAAAGGATTGCCGATAGCTGTCAGTGACGAGCATGGACAGCTCACCGACAGGCCAGGGATCGGCCGTCAAGTTCCTTTGACGACGAAACAGGTAACTGTGCTTGAATCGGTCAGCTCCGCTGCCCTGAGCAGCGCGCTCGATGGTCTCGCGCTCCGCCAGCGTGCCATTGCCAACAACATCGCCAACGTCAACACCCCGGGTTACACGGCCAAGCGGGTCTCGTTCGAAGACGCCCTGGCCAAATCGGTCAACGAGGGCGACGGACATGTGGAAGCCACCACCCAGCGCTCACTCGAGCCGACGCGCCTGAACGGCAACAACGTCAACCTCGACACCGAAACGCTCTCGAACATCGACACCGTACTGCGCTACCAATTCGCCACCCAGTCGATCAACGGGCAGTTCACCAACATCCGCACCGCGATGAGGACTCACTGATGACTTTCGACGCCATCGGCATTGCCGGCTCAGCACTCACGGTCCACCGCAAATGGCTCGACGCCATCAGCGACAACATGGCCAATATCAACACGGTCACGCCAACCGACGGGGACGCGTTCCAGGAGCGTTACATCATCGCCCAAGAGGGCGAAGGCAACGGGGGAGTGTTCGTCTCCGGCACTGCCCTCGGCGACGGCGACGGACGGATGGTCCACTCTCCGCAGCATCCGCTAGCCGACGCCGACGGCTATGTGCGCTACCCCGACATCGACCTCGCCGAGCAGATGTCGAACCTCATCATGGCCCAGCGCGGATACCAGGCAAACGCCGCGGTGGTCGATCGTGCGAAAGAAAGCTACCAGGCCGCCCTCCAGATTGGACGCACCTAATGGACGTGACCGCCATGAGCCAGGTTCAGGGAGTGACCGGTACCGGCTACGTCGCCGCCGGCACCAAGGGCGCCCAGACGGATGGCGCTGGCTTCGGCTCAGAGCTGGGCAGTGCCATCGACAACCTGCAGCAGCTTCAGTCCACCTCCAAGGACCTCGCCATCAGGGCGGTCACCGGGGACCTCCAGGACATCCACACCGCCATGATCGCGTCCACCCGGGCATCGGTCACCCTCGAGCTGGTGGCCGCCGTCCGGAACAAGGGCGTTGACGCATTCAACGAGATCATGAGGATGCAGGCCTGATGCCCGCCCAAGTCACGTCGGCGATGCGGCGTTTCACCGCCGCCATCCGCGAGTTCACCGTCGCCCAGCGCACGATCGCGCTGATCGGTGCGGCGGTGCTGGTGCTCGGTGCGGCCGGGCTCTTCGCCTGGCTGAGCCAGCCCTCGTACACCCCGCTGTTCTCCGGGCTCGAAGGCGAAGACGCGAACTCCATCGTCGAGCAGCTGCGCACAGACAGCGTCCCATACGAACTGGCAGACGGCGGTGCCACGATCCTCGTTCCCGAGGAGTTCGTCTACGACCAGCGGCTCAAGTCTGCGGCGGCCGGCCTTCCGACGTCCAGCAACGGCGGGTACTCCCTGCTCGACGACATGGGCGTCACCTCCTCCGAGTTCCAGCAGTCGGTCACCTACAAGCGGGCACTCGAAGGCGAGCTCGCGTCGACGGTCTCCGCTGTCGACGGCGTGCGGATGGCATCAGTTCGCCTGGCCATCCCCGAGGAGACGGTGTTCGCCTCCCAGAAGGTCGACCCCACTGCCTCCGTCTTCGTGAAAACCGACCACGGGGTGAACCTGTCGACAGAGCAGGTGCAGGCGATCGTGCACCTCACCTCCGCGTCCATCGACGGGATGAAGGCGTCGAACGTGGCCGTGATCGACTCGCGGGGTACCGTACTCTCCGCAGTCGGCGTCGGTGCCACCGGCGCGAACGACAAGACCGCCGGCAAATACGAGGACCGGGTGCAGCTCGCCGTGCAGACCATGCTCGATCAGGTGGTCGGCCCGGGCAATGCCACGGTGGTCGTCGCCGCAGACATGAACTACGAGTCGGCAGAGCGGCTCGAGGAGACATTCACCACACCGGAAGACGCCCCTGCCCTCAGTGAGTCCATTGATACGGAGTCCTATGAAGGGTCAGACGACAGGGCGGCCGGTGTGCTCGGCCCGGACAACATCGGGACCCCGGCCACCGACGAGAACGGCCAGTACATCTCCGAATCCGCCGTACGGAACAACGCCGTCAACAAGGTGACTGAGTCCCGCATCATCCCGTCCGGCTCGATCAATCGCCAGTCGGTGTCGGTTGCGCTGAACGCGGCGGCCGCAGACAACATCGACGCCGACAACATCGCCGCCCTCGTCACAGCGGCCGCCGGCATCAACGAGGCGCGCGGCGATGAGGTGACCGTCGAGGTCGTGCAGTTCAACCAGGTCGGATCGGCGGATGCGGCGGCTGCGCTCGCGGCAGCCGAGGAGGCCGCGGCAGCTGATCGGTTCGCCGAAATCGTCCGCACGGCCATCATCACCCTCGGCGTCGCGTTGCCGCTGGCGATCGCGCTCATCCTGCTCGCCCGCCGGGCTCGCCGTCAGCGCAGGGAAAGCGTCGAGGTCGGTCAGTTGGAGGAGCAGCGCGCGATTCTCAATGCGGCGACAGTTCCGGTGTCTCTCGTTGGTCCGCCGAAGCCGATCGGCACCGCCCACATGGCGCAGGAGCCGATCGACAACGCCCAACGCCGGGCAGATATTGACGCCCTTGCCGAGCGGGACCCGAGCCGCACCGCCGAGTTCCTGCGTGGCCTGATGGATGAGAAGCAGCCGGCATGACCGACACCATCGAGTCGCTGACCGGCACGCAGAAGGCGGCCATCGTGCTCATGAACATGGACCAGCTTCGCGCTGCTCAGGTGATGAAGCAGTTCTCCGACGCTGAGGCCGAAGAGGTCGCGGCCGAGATCGTGCGTCTGCGGCGAGTCGACACGGCGCTGGCAGAGCGCACCATCATCGAGTTTCACGACATCACCGTCCGGGGTTCCTGGAATTCCCGCGGGGGCAAGGACTTCGCGGCCGGACTGCTTGAGGCGTCGTTCGGCTCAGAACGCGCCGCCGGCGTGATGACTCGGGTCACCTCGTCGATGGCGGGCAAGTCCTTCGAGTTTCTCGACGTGGCCGAGCCAGCCCAGGTGCTTACCCTGCTCGACGGAGAACTTCCGCAGACCATCGCCCTCGTACTGGCCCATATGCGCCCGGAGCAGGCGTCGCCGGTGATCGCCGGACTCGAAGACGACATGCAGACGGATGTCGCCCAGGCCATTGCCACCATGGGTACCGCGGCGCCGGAAGCAGTGCGCGTGGTGGCCGACACCCTGAGGGTGCGGGCAGGCGCGGTAGTGGGAAGTCGCGAGCAGACTGAAGTTGTCGGCGGGGTCCAACCGTTGGTGGAGATCATCAACCGGGCCGACATCGCGACCGAGCGTGCCCTGCTGGAGGCCCTCGACGAGCGCGACCCAGAGCTCGCCGAGGAAGTACGCTCTCGCATGCTGACCTTCGCCGACGTGGTCAAACTGGAGCGCAAGGACGTTCAGCAGGTGCTCCGCGGTATCGACGTCGCCATTCTGGCCGTGGCGATGAAGGGGTCGACTGAGGCCCTCATCGAGGTCATCCGCTCCAACCTGTCCGAGCGCAACCGCACCGTGCTCGACGAGGAGGCCGCCGCCCTCGGCCCGGTTCGAGCGTCCGAAGTCGAGGAAGCCCGTGCTGAGATCGTCCGGGCCATCCGCGACCTCGCAGCGCAGGGCATCATTACTGTGCAACGCGGCGGCGACGAGGACGAATATGTCTATTGACGCCACCTTCTCGCCGGCCACCTTCCCCTCCCTCCGGCGCAACGCCCCCTCGGTGGACGACCTGAGAACTCGGGCCTCCGGGCACGCGGCGGGCTATGCGGCCGGCCTCCGGGGCGCCGCAGACGACGTCGCCGCAGAGGAAGCGACGCGGGATGCCGCGCTCGCGCAGGCCATCGCCGATGGTGAGGCGCGGGTAGCTGCTGCGGTCGCCGTGCTGAGCGCAGCATCCGACGCCCTGAACCGTCGTACCGTACCGGTGATCGCCGAGGTTCAGGATGCGCTCGCCGCCACAGCCATCGAACTTGCCGCAGCCATCGTCGGACGTGAGCTGAGCAGTGATGCGGCATCCGCCAGCTCGGCCCTCCATCGCGCCCTCAGCGGTGTCGATACGGCATTGGTCCAGCTGGTGCGAATGAATCCGGCGGACCTCGCCAATATCGATCAAGAGACCATCCTCGCCACCGGCGTCACTTTTGTACCGGACGCGACGCTCGGCAGCGGGGACGCGGTCACCGAGTTCGCCGACGGCTACCTCGACGCGAGAGTCTCGTCCGCCCTGGAGCGCGCGAGAACCGCCATCCTCGAGGAGGGGCCATGACCACCACCTGGCGCCCGCACCCGGAGAAGCTCAGCGTCGCCCTGAGCGCCGCCCGCCCGCAGCGGGTCGGCGTCGTGTCGTCAGTCGTGGGGCTCGGCGTGGAGATCAGCGGGCTGGACTGCGCCATCGGCGAATTTGTCAGCATCGGCGACGATCGCGGCGTGGATGCCGAGGTAATCGCGACGACCAAGTCCGGCATCCGCTGCATGCCGCTCAGCCGGCTGACTGGAATCAATGCGGGTGCGCCGGCGCGAGCCAGGGGCAATCCGCTGCTGGTGCCGACCGGCAAGAGCCTGTTCGGCCGAGTCATCGACGGCGTGGGCCGGCCGATCGACGGGAAGGGCCCGCTGCGCCCGGAGGCCATGGTGCCCCTCGACAATGACGCGCCTTCCGCTATGCACCGCGCACGCATCACCGCACCGCTACAGACGGGCGTGCGAGTGCTCGACACGTTGACCACTCTCGGGAAGGGTCAGCGCATCGGCCTGTTCGCCGGCTCAGGAGTCGGGAAGTCCTCGCTGCTGTCGATGATCGCGCGCGGCACCGAAGCTGAGGTGTCGGTGATTGCCCTCATCGGCGAGCGTGGGCGCGAAGTGCGGGAGTTCCTCGAAGACGACCTTGGTCCTGACGGGCTCGCGCGTTCCATCGTCATCGTCTCCACGTCGGACGAACCGGCCATGATGCGGCTGCGCGCCGCCTTCCTCGCCACCCGGATTGCGGAGTCGTTCCGTGACCGCGGATCCGACGTTGTGCTGATGATGGACTCGCTGACCCGGGTTGCCATGGCCCAGCGTGAGATCGGCTTGTCGGTCGGCGAACCACCGGCGACGCGCGGATACCCGCCATCGACGTTCTCCCTGCTGGCACAGCTGCTGGAGCGTGCCGGAACCGCCCAGCGCGGTTCTGTGACCGGCGTCTATACGGTGCTGGTGGACGGTGACGACCACAACGAGCCGATCGCGGACTCCGCCAGGTCGATTCTCGACGGGCACGTGGTGCTTGATCGCAAACTCGCGGTCGCCGGGCACTTTCCGTCGGTCGACCCGCTCGCCTCCATCTCACGGGTGGCCAGCAAGGTGATCTCGGCCGAACAAGGCGGGGCGGCCACCCTGCTGCGCAAGACCCTCGCGGCGCGCAAGGGTGCTCAGGACCTGCTTGATGTCGGCGCCTACCAGCCTGGGGCCAACCCGCTGGTGGATGCCGCGGTGGACAACGAGGATGCCATCAACGCGTTCCTCCAGCAACGCATGGACGACCAGTCCACCTCTTCGGGGGCCTGGGACCAGCTCACCCGGTTGGTGCGCAAGTGGGGGGATGGCTGATGGCCCGGATGTTTCCGCTCGCCGGATTGCTGCGGCTGCGCCAGATCCAGGAGGAGCAGGCCGCCAGCGACCTGGCAATGGCGAACACTCGCGCTCGCGAGATCAGGTCGCGATACTCCCGCGCCTGGGATTCGCTCGGCTCATCGAGCACGGAGGCGACCAGCGCCACGGTGCTGTACGCGGTGGCAGCGGCCAGGGCCTCGTCGCGAAGCATGCTCGCAGAGCTGGACTCGCTGGACTGTGAGCACCAGCCAGTGCTCGACCAGGCGAACGAAGCCTTCGCCGAGGCGAGGGCACGGTCGATCGGCCTGGAGAAGCTGTCCGGCCGTCACCAGGAGCAGCAGACCGAAGAGGAACTACGCGCCGAGCAGGCAGCCATCGATGAGATGGCTTCGATCGGCTGGCACCGGAACAACAATGGGGAGAAGCCATGAGCATGATCGGCCTGTTCACCGGTGCGCCTCAGGCGACCACCGGAAAGGGAAATCCAGGCGAGGCGAGGGCTGCAGCCGGGTTCGGCGGCACACTGCAGCAGGCGCTGGATGCCCTGGCGCCGCCGGCGATCCCGCCCCTGCCCGCCGACGCTCCCGCAGGCAACTCGGCGCCCGCAGCCTCGCCGGACCCGCTTGTCGAAATCCCCGCGGACAGCCCTGTTCCCGCCGCGCTGGCACCACTTGGCGACACCCTCGAGTCCGACAAGGCTCCCGCCGCGCCGCTGGAATCGCCTGTCGCAACCCGCCGGGGCAACTCGGCTCCCGCAGCCCCGCTTGTCGAAACCTCCGCGGGCAATTCGGCCGCCGCTGCGACAAGCTCAGCGAGCGACGGTGAACCGACCCCGGTGCCGTCCGCAGCTCCGCTTGTCGAAGCCCCCACGGGTGACGCGGTTCTCGTATCGACGAGTTCGGCGAGTGTCTCCTCTTCG
>JBBDSS010000018.1:122126-252198 GCA_040904805.1 Homoserinimonas sp.
CTTCCGGCAGCGTCGCCGGTTTCGCTTGTCGGAGCCCCCACGGGTGACCCGGCTCTCGTATCGACGAGTTCGGCGAGCGTTCCTCCTCCGCTTCCGGCAGCGTCGCCGGTTTCGCTTGTCGGAGCCCCCACGGGTGACCCGGCTCCCGCTTCGGCGAGTTCGGCGAGCGTTCCTCCTTCGCTTCCGGTGCCGTCGCCGGCCTCGCTTGTCAAAAACCCCACGGGTGACCCGGTTCTCGTATCGGCGAGTTCGGCGAGCGTTTCCCCTTCGCTTCCGGCAGCGTCGCCGGCCCCGCCTGTCAAAAATCCCGCGAGCATCCAGGCTGCGGCGGTTCCGACAGGCTCGGCGAGCCGGCACTCGTCGCCGGCGGCCAGCGCCGCCCCGACCGTTCCGCCCGCCCCACCCGTGCAGTCCCCCACCAGTAAGCCGGTCCCCGCTTTGACAACGTCAGCAAGCGATCACTCGACGGCTCCGGTGAGCACCACCTCGCCGACGGCCCCTCCCGCTGTCGCCCCCGTCACTGCACCACCTCAGTCGGTTTCTCCAGTCCCGCCAACGCCCGCGCCGGCGCCCGCCGTCCCGCTCACCGCCCAGCTGGCCAAACCGATATTCAGCCTGGCTGCCGCCGGGGTCGGTGAGCATGTCATGACGGTCAGCGTGACGCCGGACAATCTCGGCCCGGTGACAGTTCGAGCCCATGTCGGTGCAGAGGGAGTACGCGTCGAACTGTTCGCCCCCAATGACCTCGGACGGGATGCTATCCGCGCCATCATCCCCGACCTCAGACGAGACCTGGCCGGCGCCGGCCTGGGCGGCAGCCTCGCCCTGTCCTCCCAGAACCAGCCGTCGGCGGACGGGAACGCGCAGCATTCGCACACCGGTCAGCTGGCAGAGCGCGGCGCCCACCGCGGTGACTCGGCGCGCGCCGCTGGTGCCGCAGGGGATGCCGATGCCACCATCGCCGAACCGGAAGTCGACCGCGCGGGAATCTTCGGCACCACTTCAACGATCGACGTGCTGGCGTGAGCACGCCCCACGACACCCCAGGAAAAGGACGGCGCAATGACAACAACAGTTGACTCCGTAGTCGGCGCTTCACAGGCAAGCTACGTACCCGGCACGGCAACGGTCAGGGCACCCAAGCAGACCATGGACTCCGACGTGTTCATGTCGCTCCTCGTCGCGCAGTTGCGCAACCAGGATCCGAGCTCGCCGATGGACACCAACCAGATGATCTCCCAGACCACCCAGCTGGCGATGATGGAGAAGATGAACGAACTGGCCGTGACCGGCCAGGAGGACTTCTCCCTGCAGATGCGGATCGCCGCATCCGCCTTCGTCGGCCATGAAGTGACCTACACCGGAGAGGCGGGCGACACCGTTTCCGGTGTTGCCAGCGCCGTGTCGTTCGCCGGACCGGTGCCGATGGTCACCGTCGATGGTGTCGACATCCCGCTTGACCACATCTCAGGCATCAAGGCCGGCAGCAGCACCAGTTCACCCTGATCCACCACGGATTCACCTCAAGACAAGATCTGACCAATAGGAAGGCAGAAACACATGCTTCGCTCTCTCTACGCCGGAATCTCCGGCCTCCGCTCGCACCAGACCATGCTCGACGTGACCGGCAACAACATCGCCAACGTCAATACGGCAGCCTTCAAGTCGTCTGGAGTGCAGTTCCAGGACACCCTCTCTCAACTGACGCAAGGTGCCGGGGCGCCGCAGGCCGAGGTCGGTGGAACCAACCCCGCCCAGGTCGGGCTCGGCGTACAGGTTGCCGGTATCTCGACGAACTTCACGCAGGGCTCCACCCAGGCCACCGGCCGCGCCACCGACCTGATGATCTCCGGAGACGGCTTCTTCGTGACGCAACTCGGCGATGAGACGCTGTACACCCGCGCGGGATCATTCACCTTCGACTCATCCGGCCGGCTGACCGCGCCGGATGGCTCCATCGTGCAGGGGTGGGGAGCGGTCAACGGGGTCGTCGCCGAGGGCGGCGGCCTGGGCAATATCTCGCTTCCGCTGGACGCCATGGCGCCGGCGGTGGCAACCACCACCGCAACGGTGGGCGGCAACCTGCCATCCGATGCTGCTGCGGGCACCGAGCTCGTTCGCGACGTTGAGGTCTTCGACGCTTCGGGGGAGTCGAGCACCCTGACGCTCTCGTTCATCAGCGATGGAGCGGGAGGATGGAGCGTCGACGGTGACCCGGCGGTGACCGGTGGTCCGTCCGAGATCGACCTGACCTTCGTCGATGGGGAACTCACCACGACTCCGGCGACCATCACCGTCGGGGGAGTGGTGGTCGACCTGTCGGCCGTCACCGGGTACGCGGAGCTCACCACCGTGTCCATCAACGACCAGAACGGCCGCGACGCCGGAACCCTCGACTCCTTCACTCTCGGCAAGGATGGCACCCTCGTCGGCGCATTCAGCAACGGCGCGTCCCAGGCGATCGGCCGCGTCGTGCTGGCCAGCTTCATGAACCCGGGAGGTCTGGAGAAAGCCGGATCGTCGTCGTACCGGACGACCCTCAACTCTGGGGTGGCCGAGATCGGTGCTCCCGGTTCAGCCGGGATGGGGTCACTCAGCAGCGGCGCCCTCGAGATGTCGAATGTCGACCTGTCGCAGGAGTTCACCAACCTGATCGTCGCGCAGCGCGGCTTCCAGGCGAACGCCCGCATCATCACCACCTCGGACGAGGTTCTTCAGGAGCTGACCAACCTGAAGCGCTAATAGCCCTTCTGTGGGTTGAGTAGGTCGCGAAGCGACCGTATCGAAACCATCTTTCTCGGCACAGGGTTCGATGCGGAGCTGCGCGCCTACCCAACCCACAGCGTTTCGGGAGCTAACGGTACGCGGGGGCTGGCCGATAGTGCCCGGTGAAGGCAGGACGCCTGAAGAACGAAGTAGAAAGCCAGGGACGGGCTGATGATTGTTGTGACGCGACTGAACGACAGTCAATTTGCGATCAACCCCGATTTGATCGAGCGCATCCATCAGGCTCCGGACACCACAATCGTGATGGTCGACGGTCGCAAGTACATCGTCACGGAGTCGATGTCAGAAGTAATTGAGATGATCGCCGCCTACCGGGCCCGGGTCGTCGCGATGGCCACCCAGATTCCCTCACCGCTCCACCAATCGGGTTCCCGTTGGCTGGAGCTTGCGAGCAGCGACCAGTCAGACGACGACCCGAGGTTCGTCGAACATGAGCCCGCTCGGCCGACCCCGATCCAGTCAAAGAAGATCTGATGGATCCCGCCACAATCATCGGCCTCGCCCTCGCCTTCGGCTCCCTGTTGGTGATGATCGTCATGGAGGGCGCGAGCCCGATGTCGGTGCTGCTTCCGGCTCCGATGATTCTGGTTTTTGGAGCCACGATCGCCGTCGGAATCGCAAGCGCCACCATCAAAGACTCGATACATGCTGTCAAGGCGCTGCCGCGTGCCTTCGTTGGCAGAGTCTCGAAGCCGCAAGCGAGGATCGATCAAATGGTCGCTATCGCAGAGAAAGCTCGCAGCGAGGGCCTCCTCAGCCTTGAGCAGGAGGCTGACAAAGTGGACGACCCCTTCCTCAAGGGAGCGCTCCAAAACATTGCGGACGGAATGGATGCCGAGGACCTGGCTGTCATCCTCGAAGACAAGATCTCGAGCTACGAGAGCTCGGCAAAGTCGGCGAGCAAGTTCTACGCATCCATGGGGGGATACGCACCGACGATAGGCATCATCGGAACGGTCGTCTCTCTCACTCACGTTTTGGAGAACCTGTCCAAGCCGGAGGAACTCGGGCACATGATCGCAGCGGCGTTCGTCGCAACCCTGTGGGGGGTGCTCTCGGCCAACTTCCTCTGGCTACCCATCGCGGGAAGACTCAGCCGCTTGACCGACCTTGACGTCCAGCGGATGACGCTGACGATGGAAGGCATGCTCGCCGTGCAGTCAGGCAGCCAGCCGCGCGTTCTCGGTGAACGACTTCAGGCTCTGGTGCCCGACCATGACCAGCCCAAGGCTTCGAAGGAGTCCACAGTTTCCCCAGGCTCCGACCTTCCGGAAGCAGCATGAGTTCCCGGCGTCGACGCGGCACACGCGGTCACGCCGAAGAAGGACATGTCGACGAGAGGTGGCTGGTCTCGTACGCCGACATGATCACGGTCCTGATGTGCCTGTTCATCGTTCTGTTCGCCATGTCGACTGTCGATCAAAAAAAATACGAGGATCTCTCCAACTCGCTGGCCACCGGCTTTGGCGCCACCGAAAAGGGGGCCGTCGACACTGCTGAAGGGGTGGTCGTCCCCGAAGAGATGGTCGATGCGGAGGAGGTCGGTTTCAGCGAACTCACGCTCGCCATCCAGGAGGTGGACCGGCTCCGAGCGCTCATGGAAGAGATTGACGCCAGCCTCAAGGCGAAGGGCCTGTCCCACACCGTGGAGTATGAATTCGATGAGCGCGGCCTGACCGTGCGACTTGTCGGGTCCGAAACGTTCTTCGACAACAACAGCATCACACTGTCGACGGTGGCGACGCGGGTGCTCGACTCGGTGGCCCCGGTGCTCGCCGGGTCCCCGTACCAGGTCAGCGTCGAAGGCCACGCCGACAAGCGCCAGGCGGCCTATCCGTTTGCCACCAACTGGGAACTCGCTTCCGGACGGTCAACGCAAGTGCTCCGCCGGCTGGTCGAAGTGGGCGGAATGCCGGCAACCCGGATCGCATCCGTCGGCTACGGGGCGGCCAGGCCGATCGCCAAGGGAACCGGCGCGGCCGAGTTGGCCAAAAACCGACGCGTCGACGTCGTCATCGTCTCCAACCAGCCGGAAAGCGTGCGATCACTCATCCCGATGGTGATCGACGGCAACCTCGGTGCCCCAGAACAGCGGGCCGAGTAGGAGCATCCCTTACCGGGCGGCCGAGGCGGCCGATAGTCCCCTTCGTGACGGTCCAGGAACAAGCGGTTATTGGTGTGCCCAGGGTGCCGGGACGCACGGTCGAGCTGTACGACTTCCGCCGCCCCACCACCCTCGCCAGGGAGCACTCACGCGTGCTCGAACTGTCCTTCGAGACTTTTGCCCGCCAGTGGGGCACCCAGCTCACCGCAAAAGTTCGCGTCGTCTCGCAGGTCACCTGCGAAGAGGTCCTCATGCAGACCTACGACGAATATGCGGCAGCGCTCCCGCCGACGACAACAATGGTGCTGTGCGAACTAGAGGGCGCCGACCCCAAGGCCGTCATTCAGTTTCCAGCAGCGGCGGGCCTGTCCTGGGTCTCCCACATGCTGGGCGCCGCGACCGGTGGCAACCCGCCGGAGCGCAAATTCACCCTCATCGAGCAGGCCCTGGTGCGCCGCCTGATGGAAGACGCCCTCGAAGACCTGCGCTACTCGCTCGGTCAGATGCTGGTCAACCCGATCTCACTGGATGTCATCCAGTACAACTCCCAGTTCGCCCAGGCCGCTGCCACTGCCGACCTGATGATCGTTTCCACCTACACGGTGCGGGTCGGCGACAACACGTCGACCGCGACCC
This sequence comes from Homoserinimonas sp., assembly GCA_040904805.1. Classification (GTDB taxonomy): domain Bacteria; phylum Actinomycetota; class Actinomycetes; order Actinomycetales; family Microbacteriaceae; genus RYN-87. The sequence continues at coordinate 127,654 of JBBDSS010000018.1, forward strand.
TGGCGATACCGGCCGACCTGTTGCTCCCGCAACTGGGTGAGGCGAATCCGACCGTGTCGGCCGACAACGCGCGGGAACTCGTCACGTCACAACTGTCACGCGCACCAGTCGAGGTGTCGCTGAGGCTGAAACCAGCGACAGTCAACCCGGCCCGCATCCTCGACCTTGCGGTCGGCGATGTGCTGCACCTCCCCCATCCGCGGCACCGTCCACTGGACGTTGCCGTCGAGGGGCAGCCCCTCGCACAGGCGGCGGTCGGTTCGAACGGCTCCCGACTGGCCTGCGTCATTGTCAATACCGAGGAGAAATAGTGAAGACCACCACCGTTGACCAGAACGTTGCCGCCGCCGCGGCGCTGGCATCACTGCTTCCGAGTGCCACCAAGCTCAAGGCGACCATGCTGGATGCGTCGGATGCCCCCGACGTCCCGCTCACCGGCGCCGTCGTCGCTTCCTTCGTCGGGGAGACGTCAGCCGACCTGGCCGTTGTGCTCACTGATCCGGAGGCGATGACCGTCGCAGCCGGACCAGATTCCGCGCTGGTCTCGGTGGCCGACGTAGTGCGGCCGGCACTCGAGGGCGCCGCCGAGAACCTCGGCACCGGAGTTCTCGGTAACGCGGCAGTCCAGGATGCCACCGCGCTGTTCGCCGACCCGGACACCGTCGTGTTCGTGCTGGCCGGGCGAGGTGCGCCGACCGGATGGTTCGCCATCCGCATCCGTCAGTCCGGCGTTGTCAACGGGGCTGCACCCAAATCGGAGGCATCCGTGACCAACAAGCTCTCCCGCATCAGCAACGTCGAAATGGCGCTCACCGTGGAGATCGGACGCACCCGGATGTCCATCCGCGACCTGCTCAGCCTGGAACCGGGTGCCGTCATCGAGCTCGACCGCTCGGCCGGTGCCCCCGCCGACGTACTGCTCAACGGTCGGCTGATCGCGCACGGCGAAATCGTCGTCATCGATCAGGACTACGCGGTGCGGATCACCAAGATCCTCGACGTGGCCGAAGGCCTCGGCTAGAAACACCGACACACGTGGAAACCATCTACCTGGCCCTGCGGGTGCTCCTCTCCCTTGCGGTGGTGCTCGCGGCGATCTGGTACGCCCATCGCCGCCTCACCAAAGGTGGGCGCCTCACCCCGCGGGCGGCCAAAGCGGTCAATGTGGTGGCCAGGCAGAGCGTCGGCTCGAAGGCATCCGTTGTCGTCATGGATGTCGATGGGCAGCGGTTCCTGCTCGGCGTCACCGAACAATCGGTGACCGTGCTCAACACCAGCGAGACCCCGGCAGCGGAACCGGCGCGAGAACATGCCGTCGCGCCCAGCGTTCCCGCGATCGCCGGCCTGAGCACGAGTCGACCGAACGGCGGGGCGGCCTTCGCGCGCGTTCTCTCCGACATGCAGACCCCCCGGGCAGAGCACACCACTCCGGCTCCGGTCGCGTACCTTCCGGAATCCGGTACCAGCGCCCTCGACGGCTCCATCCTGTCCGCAGCAACGTGGAAGCGTACGGCCGCCGCACTCCGGCGGGCACGATGACCACGGCAGCCGACCGGGACATCCGCTCCGTCGCATACTCCCGGGTGCTGGCACTGGCCATCCCGACCCTCGTGCTTGCGGCGGCACTGGTATTGACCACGGCAGCCGCAGGTTACGCGGCGCCGATCGAGCCAACACCGCCGACGGCACCGGGGGCCACAGACGGGGGCGACGGCCTGACCGTCGAGATCAACGGCCCAGACGGCGAGCCGTCTTCGGCAATCGTCACGCTGCTGGGAATCACGCTGCTCTCCGTCGCGCCGGCGCTCCTGCTGATGATGACGTCATTCACCAAGATCTTCGTGGTGCTGGCAATGACCCGCAACGCTCTCGCGCTGCCCACCATCCCGCCCAACCAGGTACTGGCCGGGCTGGCACTCTTCCTGTCGCTGTTCATCATGAGTCCGGTGCTGGGGGATGTGAACACCCTGGGGGTGCAGCCCTACCTCGAGGGCAGCCTGACGTTCGTGGAAGCCATCGACGCGGCATCCGCCCCGCTGCGGGAATTCATGCTGCTGCACACGCGTGAGGAAGACCTGGCGTTGATGACCCGGGCCGCCGACCAGGACAATCCGGAGTCGGGAGACGTCGTGCCGATGCTCACCCTGATCCCCGCGTTCATGATCTCCGAACTGCGCGCAGCCTTCATCATCGGCTTCGTCATCTTCGTGCCGTTCCTGGTGATCGACCTGGTCGTCGCCGCGGCGCTGATGTCCATGGGCATGATGATGCTGCCGCCGGTGATGATCTCGCTGCCGTTCAAAATCCTGTTGTTCATCCTGGTCGACGGCTGGGGCCTCATCATCACGTCCCTGATCTCCAGTTATGGGACCTAGCTGATGGACGCCAACGCAGTACTCGACATCGGGCTGCAGGCCCTGATCGTGGCCGGCAAGCTTGCCGCCCCCATCCTGATCACGGCCCTGGTGGTCGGCTTCGGGATTTCGCTCCTACAGTCGATCACCCAGATCCAGGAGGTGACGCTCTCCTTCGTACCGAAGGTGGTCGCCGTGGGACTCGCGCTCTGGATCAGCGGCCACTGGATGATCACCGAAATCGTCACCTTCACCGAGCAACTGTTTGACAAGATCCCCTCCCTGCTGGGGGGCGGCTGATGGAACTGGCGTTCTCGATGGGGTGGATCGAGGCAGTCATGCTCGCGGGGGTGCGCATGACGACATTCATGTTCATTGCGCCACCGTTCTCCTACAACGCGTTTCCGCGCCGAGTGAAAGCGATGCTGGGGATTGGCCTGGCACTCGCCGTCTCGCCGCAGGTTGTCCCCGGCTACGGCGAACGCGAGTTGCCCGGCTTCCTGGGCGCGCTGGTGATGGAGATCCTGATCGGCGCAATGCTCGGGTTTTTGGTCTTCATCGTGTTCGCAGCAGTGCAATCGGCCGGCAGCCTGATCGACCTCTTCGGCGGCTTTCAGATGGCCCAGGGCTTCGACCCGGGGTCGATGATCAACGGTGCCCAGTTCGCCCGGCTGTTCCACATGACCGCGCTCGCCCTGCTCTTCGCCTCCGGCGGCTACCAGCTCATCATCGGGGGTCTCGTCCGGTCGTTCACCGCCCTCCCGATCGGGGCGGGACTCGACCTGGCCGCCCCGGCCGAGGCAATGGTGCACGGGGTCACCCAGATGTTCCTGGCATCCGTGCAGATCGCCGGACCGCTGCTCGTGGTGCTGTTCCTGGCCGACGCCGGACTCGGCCTGCTCACCCGGGTGGCCCCGGCCCTCAACGCGTTCGCCCTCGGCTTCCCGCTGAAGATCCTGCTGACCGTGACGCTTGCCGCAGTGGTCTTCGTGGCCCTGCCCTCCGTTGTCTCCACCCTCACCGGCGACGCCGTCGGAATGCTGACGGGGGTGAAGTGACATGAGCGAGCCAGCAGAGGAGCGCACAGAAGAAGCCACCCACAAGCGGATGAAGGAGGTCCGCGAGAAGGGCCAGCTCAGCCGCTCACAGGACCTCACCGCCTGGCTCGGCATCGGCGGCGCCGGCGCCATGATGCCACTCACCATCGAGCGGGCCTCCCGGGCAGGGACCGACCAGCTGTTCACCGTCGGAATTGTGGCGTCCAACCCGGACCCGATGGTGGCCCTGGAGGCACTGGGCGCCGGACTCGGCTCGTTCATCAACATCGCGGGCCCGCTGTTCGCTGTCGTCGTGATCGTCGTACTGGCCGGAGCGGCCGCCCAGGGTGGCGTGCACCTGAAGAAATTCAAGGGCAAGTACGAGCAGTTCAACCTGGTCAGCGGAGCCAAGCGGGTCTTCGGAATGCAGGCCCTGTGGGAGGGCGTGAAAGCCCTGCTGAAGACAGCCGTCGTCGGCGGCGTGCTCTACGGCGTCGTGCAGACGATGACTCCGGTGCTGATGGCGGCCGGCGGACTCTCCGTCGCCACCCTTCTCGACAGCGCGGCGGACGGTGCGGCGATGCTGCTCCAGTCCGCGGTGCTGGCCGGCATCGCCCTCGCCATCATGGACTTCTATGTGGTCATGCAGCGCAACCGCAAGAAAACCCGCATGACCAAGAAGGAAGTCAAAGACGAGAACAAGAACTCCGAAGGCGACCCGCTGATCAAGTCGCAGCGCCGTGCCAGGCAGCTGGCCATGAGCCGAAACCGGATGATCGCCGCAGTCGCCGGCGCTGATGTCGTGATGGTCAACCCGACCCACTACGCCATCGCCATCAAGTACGAGCCAGGGAAATCCGCGCCCCGCGTGGTGGCCAAGGGCGCCGGCCTGATTGCCGCGCGCATCCGGGAGCAGGCCGAGACTGACCAGGTTCCGATCGTGAAAGACGTCCCGCTCACAAGAGCACTGCACTCGGCCTGCGAGCTGGGCGATGAGATCCCGGGAGAGCTCTACACCGCAGTCGCCCGGGTGCTCGCCTTCGTCATGTCGCTGAAGGCTCGCGGAGCGGCGGCCGGCGGCGTGCACACCGTGCCAGATCCGAACGCGCCCAGACATTACACCGCGACACCAACGCGCCAGCAGAACCGGCGCCTCGAATCATCCGCTCCAGACTCCGGAGGTCACTGACATGGCACGCAACCTCGGCAAGTTCGCCGTCCCGATGGGGGTCGTCGGCATTATCATGCTGCTCGTCGTGCCCGTGCCGGCCGGAGTTCTCGATGTGCTCATCATCATCAACATCATGCTCGCGCTGGTCATCCTGCTGACGACCATGTTCGTGAAGAAGCCGCTCGACTTCTCGGTGTTCCCGTCATTGCTGCTGGTGGCGACCCTGTTCCGCCTGGGGCTCAACGTGGCATCGACCCGCCTGGTTCTCGGCGACGCCTATGCCGGCCAGGTGATCGAGGCGTTCGGCCATGTCGCCGTCGGAGGCTCGATGATCATCGGCGCCGTCGTCTTCCTGATCCTGGTCGTCATCCACTTCGTGGTGGTCACGAAGGGTGCCGAGCGGGTGGCAGAGGTGGGCGCCCGGTTCACGCTCGACGCCATGCCGGGCAAGCAGATGGCGATCGACGCCGACCTGAACGCCGGGCTGATCACGGACGTGCAGGCCAGGGAACGGCGGGCAGAGGTGTCGGCGGAGGCCGACTTCTACGGCGCGATGGACGGAGCCTCGAAGTTCGTCAAGGGTGACGCGATCGCCGGCATCATCATCATCATCATCAACGTGATCGGCGGCATCGCGATCGGCATGCTGCAGCGCGGTATGGAGGTCGGCGAGGCGCTCAACACGTACGCGCTGCTGACCATCGGCGACGGGCTCGTCACCCAGATCCCGGCGCTGCTCATGGCGGTCTCCACCGGCATGATCGTCACCAGGTCGAACGCCGAATCGGATATGGGCTCCACCGCTTCGGCGCAGCTGAGCCAGTCCAGGGTCGCCCTCACCATCGCCGGTGTCGCCGCACTCATCATGGGGCTCATCCCGGGGATGCCGATCGTCCCGTTCGTGCTGGTCGGTGCGTTCCTGATCATCGCCGGCCAGCGCATCAAGGCCACTGAAGCCAGGCGCCAGGCCAGCGACGACGCTGCCGCCGAGCTGGAGAACGCCCCGAAGTCGGAGACCACCGAAGATCTGATCGAGCAGATGCGGGTGCACGCGCTGGAGATCCTGCTCGCCCCCAACCTGGTCGACATCGTCTCCGACGCGTCAGACGACTTGCTGGCCAGGGTGCGCTCGTTGCGGCGCAAGATCGCCATGGACCTGGGCGTCGTCGTGCCGCCGGTGCGCACCCGCGACAGCGTCGAGCTGCCGTACTCGACCTATGTCATCCGCATCGCCGGAGTCGAAGTCGGACGCGGTGTCGCCCCCTCCGGCAAGGTGCTGGCCCTCGGCGACAACCTCGACACCCTCCCCGGTTCGACAACGGTGGAGCCGGTCTTCGGCTTGTCGGGCAAGTGGATTCCCAGCGAGATGCGGCACAGCGCCGAACTGACCGGTGCGACTGTCATCGACCGGGTCTCCGTGGTCGTCACCCACCTGTCATCGATCATCACGGCGAATGCCGCCCGGCTACTGTCCCGCGAAGACGTCCGGGTCCTCACCGAGGGGGTCAAGCAGGTGAGTCCGTCCGCGGTCGACGAGCTGGTCCCTGGCCTGCTCACCCTGGCCGAAGTGCAGAGGGTGCTGCAGGGCCTGCTGATCGAACAGGTTCCGATCAACGACCTCCCGCGCATCTACGAGGCGCTGGCCCTCCGCGCGAAGGTGTCGACGGATGCCGAAGGGCTGATCGAGGCGGCCAGGCAGGCGCTCGGCCCGGCCCTGACCGCCCGCCACGTCGACGGCCCGCTCCTCCGGGTGATCATGATCGACCCGCTGCTGGAGCAGTCCATGCTCGAGGGGATGCGTCCGTCGGAGCTCGGCTCGCAGATCCTGATGGACCAGAACAGCATCGAGGCGGTGCTCGGCTCGCTGCGCGAGTCGGTGGAGCGGGTCGAGTCGGCCGGAAACTCGGCGGTGCTGGTGTGCGCGCCGGCCCTGAGGCCGGCCGTCCGCCGCCTGGTGTCGGCCCAGAGCGGTGGCCTGCCGGTACTGTCTTACCAGGAGGTCACCTCCGCCCAGGTGAACATCGAGACGGTAGGGGTAGTTCGTGTCACCGAGTCGATTTCAGCTTGAGGGGGCGTCCCTCGCCGAGGTGACGGCCAGGGCGCAGGCCGAGTACGGTCCGAAGGCGAAGATCATCGCCGCTGAAGCGGTGACCACTGGTGGCATCTCCGGATTCTTCGCCCAGCGGCACTACGAGGTGACGATCGAGGTGCCGGATGACACGGCGCAGGATGCTCACGCGTTCGACCTTCCGGCCAGGGCTGGTATCGTCGCCCTCCTCGACGACGCCGACAGTGCAGACCTGGGGGTGCTGGCCCAGCAGGCGAAGCCGAGCCTGTCCACGGAATCCGTCGACTTCGCCGCCATCATGGCCGACCTCACCATCAACACCGTGCGCCAGCCGGATAAGCCGATCGCCTCGGCAGGACCGGCCATTCTGAGCGGTGCAGGCGACCTGGTGGTGGTCGTCGGGCTGTCCGGCGATTCCCTGCGGATGGCCCGCACCATGCTGGTGAATCCCGGTGAGCGTGCCCTGAGGGTCGCCGGTGACCTGTACGAGCCGAGTCTGGGCCGGGTCGACGATCGCCGCTCCCTGCTGGGTGCCCGGGCATCCGGGGTCGAAGGTGGGTACAGCATCATGGTGGCGTTCGGCATCGGCTCTGCCAACTTCGATTTCGGCAAGACCGAGGCGCTGCGGCAGTTGCACCCTGACCAGGTGTGGGTGGCCATCGACGCCTCCCGCAAGCAGGCCGACACCGAGCGCTGGGTCACGGCGGTGAAGGCAGCGGTGACGGTCGACGGTGCCGTGGCCTTCGGTCGGGAGCTGACCGCCACGCCGGAATCCGTGGCCGAGTTCGGCCTGCCGGTTCGCTGGCAGTAGCTGCTGCCGGTTGTGTGGCCTGCTGCGGTTTCCGGAGCCGTCAACAGGATGAATCCTTGACACTCCGGGTAGCGGATGCCCTGCGCCGGCGCGGCGCCGAAAGCATCCTGTTGACGGAGAGGCGATCCCGCGGGCGGGTTGAGCTTGTCGAAACCAGCAGAGCCAGGGCCCACGCCGCCGGTTCCGAACGATGCGGAGCATCGATCGGCAGTGCGGTGGGAAGCGAGGCCGGTAGGCTGAACCGGTGCTGGTGCTTACACGAAAGCCGGGGGAGAGAATCCTCATCGGTGACGACATCGTGGTGACGATCCTCGATGTGCGCGGTGACGGCATCCGCGTCGGGATCGACGCCCCGCGGGGCGTTCGAATCCAGCGCGAGGAGATCGTGCGCGAGGTCGGTGAGTCGAACGTCGCCGCCACCAGGGCCCCCGTCGACGCCGAGGCTCAGATCAAGGCCGCCCTCGGCCTGACGCCTTCGCCCGAGTAACCCCCCTCCCAATCGAGAGCGCTTTCGCGGCTACCGCAGCGAACGAGGGAGTTTCTTCGACCAGAGCAGGTCGTGATCCTCCTTTTACGCAGTGAACCGGCGGCACGGAGTCACCGAAACGCCGGATGTCGTTCCCCGAGCATCTCCTGGACAGTCGCGAGAGTGTCCGCCCAATGGTCGAACACTTCCAGGTAGCCGAAACGCAGCACCCGGTAGCCCGCGCGGATCAGTCGATTGGTGCGGATGCGGTCCTTCACCGGGTCATGCCATCGGTCGCCGTCCAGTTCGATTGCCAGCCACCCGTCGATCACCAGATCGACACGGTCGGGCCCGATCTTCACCTGTTCCGCCGGTCGGTAGCCCTCATCCTCCAGCCGCAAGCGCCCGATCGTTTCCAACCCCGACTCCGCGCCGAAAGTGAGCCGTGGCCGGAGCCGATGAAACCGCTTCGGCAACCGCAGGAAAAGCTCTGAGACGTCACTTCGCGGCATCCGCTTCCTGTGCACCGCGCTCTCGATGGCCGCGGCCACCTGCTCGTCACTTTCGGTGCGGGCATAGCGGACGAGCGCGTCGAGCACGGAGACTCGCCAAGCTGGCTGAGTCGAACGTTGCACCGAGCATGGTGCCCAGTGCCTCACGAGTTGCGCCGGAGAGAACTCCGGTCGAACAAATTCTGCGATCGGCACCAGAGGGGGTTGAACCGCGCGATGGGCGTTCGCGGGAATCTGAACATGAATGCGTCGGTCGGTGCCGCACCAAATGCCATAGCTCTCCAGCGCCGTAGCTGCCGTGAGCTTGCCTCCCTGTAGAACCGCGATCACGGACAGCTGGCTCGCCGCCCGGGTGCCGACCCAGCCCGGCCGAATCTTGACGAGCACAGCTTCACGTAGAGCACGTTCGATCGCATGTCGACCAAATCCGAGTGCAGCGAGTTGCCGACGGGAGGCAAGGTGGCCGAGCTTTGAGGCGGCGGTGGTTAGCTGTGCGGAGGGAGGAGTTCGGGCTGATTACCTCGAAGAACCTCACTCATTGCCTGTGGAAGGCGCAAAAGGTCCCTCAATGCGGAAGGCGCGCCTAGGATCGCCGGCATGAGGCTGTGGTCGGTGCATCCGCGGTACCTCGATCGGCAGGGGCTCACCGCCTGCTGGCGGGAGGCGCTGCTCGCTCAGGCTGTGGTTGAGCGCGTCAGCGGCGGCTATAGCAACCACCCGCAACTGGAGCGGTTCCGCGCCACCGACGACCCGTTGGCCGCGGTGGGTGAATACCTGCATGGGGTATGGACCGAGGCGGATGCCCGTGGCTACCGCTTCACGAAGTCGAAGATGCTCCGTATCAGGGACGTGCCGCCCATCCCGCTGACCAGCGGGCAACTCGCCTACGAGTGGAGTTACCTGCTGCAGAAGCTGGCTGTGCGCACCCCTGAGAGGCACCGGGCTTTCGCCGACCAGGCGACGCCCGAGGCGCATCCGCTCTTCATAGTGGTGTCCGGCGGCATCGAAAGCTGGGAACGGCCGAAGTAGCGTGAGATCGTCTGGATGGTGCGCGACCTGTAGCGCCGGGGCATCCGGTGGCAGGATGAAGGTATGGCACTTCACATCACCGGCGACCCCGCCGCAGACTCCCTGCTGACTGACAGCCCGCTCGCCTTGTTGCTGGGGATGCTCCTCGACCAGCAGGTGACCATGGAGAGCGCTTTCGCCGGTCCGAAGAAGATCCGCGACCGCGTCGGCTCACTGGATGCCGTCACCATCGCCGATTACGAGCCGGATGCCCTGGTCGAGGTTTTCAAGCAGGCTCCGGCCGTTCATCGCTTCCCCGGCTCGATGGCCGCCCGGGTGCAGTCGGTGTGCGCTGCCGTGCGCGACGACTGGTCCGGCGACGCGTCAGCGATCTGGACGCAGGGTGACCCGGATGGCGCCGAAGTCTTTCGTCGCCTGAAGGCCCTCCCCGGTTTCGGCGAGCAGAAGGCCCGCATCTTCCTTGCCCTGCTCGGCAAGCAGTGTGGTCTGGATGCGCCCGGCTGGCGCGAGGCTTCCGGCCCGTACGGCGAGGAGGGCTCGTACCGTTCGGTGGCCGATATCGTCGACCCCGCGTCTCTAACGAAGGTGCGCGCGACGAAGCAGGCGGCAAAGGCTGCGGCCAGGCAGAAGTAGCCGGCGGCGAGCGAGGGCATGATGGCGAAGGCTGACCCCCTGGCCATGGTGGCGTCCGAGCTCTATGCCCTGCCGCTCGACGAGTTCACGAAGTCCCGCAATGCCAGGGCGACGGATGCCCGCTCCGACGGCGACCGTGAATTGGCCGACCGCATCAGGCAGCTGAGGAAACCGTCCGCCTCCGCGTGGGCGGTCAACATGCTGGCGCGCCACCGCGCGGAGGAGGTGGGGAAGCTGCTCGAGTTGGGTGAGTCGTTGCGCCAGGCGCAGAGCGAGCTCGACGCTGACGAACTCCGCGAACTGGGGAAGCGGAGGCAGCAACTCATTGCGGCGGTGGTCAGGCGGGCTCGGAGCCTGGCGGAGGATCTGGGCGACCCGATCGGTTCAGCCGCCGCCGATGAGATCGGGCAGACGTTCCAGGCAGCACTGGCCGACCTGGACGCTGCCCAGGCGGTGTCTGCCGGCATGCTCACCAGGCCGCTCGCGGCCTCCGGGTGGGGATTGGTTGATCTTGATGCCGTGGTTTCCGTGCCGGCGAAGAAACGCTCAGCCGGGGTGACGAGCATCTCCGAGCGCCAGATCGCGAAGGCGAGGAAGCGCCTGGCCGAGGCCGAGCGGGTACTGGAGCAACGCGAAGTCGAGGCGGGCACACTGGACGACCAGCTCGACCAGCTCGCTCCCAGGCGGAAGGAGCTGGCCGACGAGCGCAATGCTCTGGAAGAGCGCAGCGCCGAGCTGCAGACGGAGCTGAACGCCGTCGACCGCGAGCGCGACTCAGTGGAGCGGAAGCGGGAGAAGGCCGCGACTGCGGTCGCCGCCGCCGCACTCAAGGTCGACGAGGCCGCTGCCGAACTGAAGCGGCTCAGCTAGCGCGCGCGACCGGTCAGCGGCCCAGTACTTCGTCCGTATGCTGTCCGAGCAGCGGCGGCGCGGTGCGAATCGTCGCGGGGGTGCCATAGAGCTTGATCGGCGATGCCAGCACGTTGAGGGTGCCCTCGACGGGGTGGTCGAACTGCCCGACCATGTTCCGGGCCTTGACGTGCGTGTCCTTGTCCAGAACATAGGCGTAGTCGCGAATGGCGCCCGCCGGCATTCCTGCGTCGAGGAAGGTCTGCACCCACTCGTCGGTGGTCCGCACCGAAAAGTACGACTCCAGGACGGCGACGAGTTCGTCCCGGTTGGCCATGCGCCGGTCGTTGTCGGCAAACCTCTCGTCGTCCGCCAGCTCCGGAGCGCCTATGACGTCGCACATGCCTCGCCAGAGTTTCTCGTTGTTCGCGCCGACGGTCATGTGTCCGTCCTTGGTGGCGATCGCCTGGTAGGGGGCGGACATCCGGTTGGCGGAACCGAGCGCCTTTGGGGCTTCGCCGGTGGCCCAGTACTCCACCGATTCCCACACCGACATGGCGAGCGCCGATTCGAAGAGCGAGGTCTCCAGGTACTGCCCCTCGCCTGTCTTGTAGCGAGCGACGACAGCACCGAGGATGCCGATGGCGCAGAACATCCCGGCACCAAGGTCGGCGATCGGCAGACCGCATTTGATCGGATTGCCGTCCGGTTCGCCGGTAATGCTCATCACGCCGGTCATGCCTTGCGCTATGAGGTCGTAGCCGGGGTAGCTGGAGTACGGGCCGGTCTGGCCGAATCCTGAGATGCTCGCATAGATCAGCTGTGGGGTGATCAGCTTCAGCGATTCATAGTCCACCCCGAGCCGTTTGGCGACGCCCGGACGGAAGTTCTCCACGACGACGTCAGCATCGCGAACCAGCGTTCGGAACTCGTCGAGCCCCGCTTCCGTCTTGAGGTCGACGCATACGCTTCGCTTGTTCCTGTTGAGGGCGAGGAATGCGCGGCTGTCTTCTCCCTTGATGGCGTAGCCCCAGTCTTTCCGCGTCTGGTCGCCTCCCGTGGGGTTCTCGATCTTGATGACATCGGCGCCGAGATCGGCCAGCATCATGGTGCAGTAGGGGCCGGACATGACTTGCGTGAGGTCGAGGATCCGGATGCCGTCGAGGGCTCCCCGGGCAGGGCGTCCCGCCGCTGAGCCTGTCTCTTCTGTGGTGCTGTGCATCTGTGACTCCTGACTTCTGAGAGCTGCGACCGTATTCCGCGGCCGATTGAGGCATGGGATGGCCGAGTTTGCGGCGCCGACTACCTGATACTAGTATCAGGGCAAGCAATGGTAAGACCAAATGTGTAGCATTTCCGTACAAGTTGTAGTTCCACGCATCCCTTGCCACTCAAAGAGGAGATAACAGAATGAAAATTCCATCCAAAAAAGGCCTGGCGATCGTCGGGGCAGTGAGCGTTGCGCTGAGCATGTCCGCGTGCGCTGGCGGCACCGACCAGCCGGCGGCAGAAGACGGCGCCTGGCAGCCCGAGAAGAACATCACCATGATTGTTCCATTCTCGGTGGGCGGCGGAAGCGACCTGTTCGGCCGTGCCGTCGCATCCGGTATCGAAGAAGTCCGCCCGGGCGTCAACGTGACTGTCGAGAACCGTGAAGGTGGCAGCGGCACGATCGGCTACAGCTACTTCCTGGAGCAGGCGGGCGACCCGCACTTCCTGATTCCCACCGAGACTGGATTGATCTCCGGCCCGGCCCGCAACGCGGAGCTGCTCTACGACTGGGAGACATTCACCCTGCTCGGGATGCTGGTCGACGACGTGAACTGGATCGTCGCCAATTCCGAGTCAGGCTGGGACAGCTGGGAAGAATTCATCGAGGAAGCCAAGAACTCGTCCGAGCCGATCACCGTCGGTTTGCCGAGTGCTGACGGAACTGAGGCAGTCCCCACCAAGGACCTCCTTGGTCAGATGGGCATCGAAGTCGAGCCCGTGATCTTCGACGGTGGTGGCGAGACGATCCCCGCACTCCTTTCCGGCGACATCGACCTCATGGTCTCCAACGCTGGCGAGGTCGGCGGACAGGTCGACGCCGGCCAGTTCGTGCCGCTGATCGGCTACGGCGATACCACGATCGACGAGGGCGCCTACGAGGGTGTTCCGACGACGGGAACGTTGGACTATAAGGTCGACCTGGACTTCGGCCAGTTCCGCGGCGTCATCGCTCCCCCGGAGATTCCGGATGAGGCCAAGGAATGGTACATCGACGCATTGAAGGACTGGGTGGAGACTGACTCGTTCAAGGAGTACGTGGCGAACGCCGGCCTCACTGTAAAGAACCGCTGGGGCCAGGACTTCCAGGACTACGTGAACGAGCTCGCAGAAGAGTTCGTCGCCGTCTACGCGGACTAGGGTCGATCAAATGCAGCACAGCTTCCGTTTTCGCGAGTCCATCGGTGAGATTGCCGGGGGCCTGTTCCTCCTCGCCTTAGGGGTCGTCTGGGCTGTCACGTCCACGGACTATGGCCTCATCGGGGAGGGTGGGCGACTCGCCCCCGGAACAGTCCCGTTCACAGCAGGCGTCATACTGGCGCTCTGCGGTGCGGTGATCGTGGCGAAGGGGATCATCTCTGGCCGGGTGCCCGCTGGTGGCCCTGAGCGCGAAGCAGAAGTTGACGGGACGGCCTCAGCGGTGAATGCCGCTGGGGTCGCCCCGCCCGTCACCGAGCGGAAGGCCGTGGCAACCCGGGTGCGCTCGTTCCCCCAGGACCATCCCGTACTGTCGGTCTACGGCCTGGTGCTGATCGGCGTGCTGATCATGCCCATCACCGGGTTCTCGATCGCCTTTGCGCTCGCCATCTTCGCCATCCTCCGGCTAGTCGAGCGCCAGCGCATCCGCACGGCTGCGGCTATCGCCGTTGTCACCGCACTCTTCGGCTATCTGCTTTTCGAGGTTGTGTTCAACCTCCCCTTGCCCGAGCCCTTTTTCCTCTAAGACCTTCAGAGCAGGATTCTCATGGACACTTGGTCCCTCATAGCCGAGGGCTGGAGCACAGCCATCACACCGATGAACGTGTTCTTCTGCCTTATCGGCGTTGTCGTCGGAACCGTCATCGGGCTGCTGCCCGGCCTGGGGTCGGCCACCGGAGTGGCGCTCCTGTTGCCACTGACTCTCACGATGGAGCCGGTCACCGCGCTCATCATGCTTGCCGGCATCTACTACGGGTCCCAATACGGGGCCACGATCTCGTCGGTGTTGATCGGAACGCCGGGGGACTCGTCGTCGTATGTCACCATGTTCGACGGCTACCCGATGGCGAGGAGGGGGCGAGCCGGCGGCGCGCTGGCCTCTGCGGCTATCGCCTCGTTCATCGGTGGATCGGTGAGCCTCATCCTGCTCATGGTCGCGATGCCCCTGCTCAGCTCGTTCGCCCTGAAATTCGGCCCGCCTGAAACTGTCGCCCTGGTCGTCCTGGCGATGCTCAGTGTGGCCGGGTTCGCCGGGAAATCGGTGGTCAAGGCAATCGCGATGGGCGTTTTCGGCGTCATCATCGCGACGATCGGCATCGATGGACAGTCGGCCATCGCTCGCTTCACCTTCGGCCAGGTCGAACTCTTCGGCGGGCTGGGCCTCATCCCGGTGCTCATCGGACTGGTGGCAATCGCCGAAGTATTGCGGCAGACCACCCAGGGTGGGTCCGAACCGCTCAAAGCAACCTGGCGCGACATGACCATCACCCGGGAGGAGCTCAAGCGCACCATGAACCCCTCATGGCGGGGGTCGCTGATCGGCTTCTTCATCGGAATTCTCCCCGGTGCCGGGGCAACCCTCGCTTCCTTCATCAGCTACGAGGCCGAGCGGCGAGTCATGAAGGACGGCGCCAAGCGGATGGGGACCGGCATGATCGAGGGCGTCGCCGGCCCCGAGTCGGCGAACAACGCGGCGGCGAACGGGGCGTTCGTGCCGATGCTGAGCCTGGGCGTTCCCGGCTCGGCGACCACGGCAATCCTCCTCGGTGCATTCCTGGTGTTCGGACTGCAGCCCGGCCCGCTCCTCATGACTGAGCAACCCGTGCTGGTCTGGGGCCTCATCCTGTCGTTCTGGATCGGCAACCTGATTCTGCTGGTGCTGAACGTTCCGCTCGCCCCACTGTTCGCGAGCATCCTGCGGTTCCGTTACGTCTACATCTACCCAGCCGTGCTGCTCTTGTGCCTGGCCGGCGCGTTCTCGGCGCAAAACCGCATGTGGGGAATCTGGATTGCCCTGGCGTTCGGCGCAATCGGGTACTTCTTTCTTCGCTACCAGTACCCGATCGCTCCGCTGATCCTCGGTCTGGTTCTCGGACCCCTCCTGGAGAAGGGTCTCGACCGCAGCCTCGCGATCTCGCACGGCGACCCGATGGTCTTCTTCGAGCGTCCGATCTCCCTGGTGATCCTGATCTTCTCGCTCGCGCTGCTCGTGCTGCCGTCACTGATCAGGGCCGTGCGACGCAGGGTCCTGGGCGTGCGCTCGCAGACCCCCATGGCAGAGAAGGAGCCCGTCGAGGTCGGCGACTGATGACCCGACGGGACGTGATGGTCGTCGGGGGTGGTCTCATCGGCCTCGCCACGGCCTGGCGCGCCGCACGCGAAGGCATGCGCGTGACCGTGGTGAGCGACGCTGCTCGGGCGACGGCATCGCGTGCCGCGGTCGGCGGTCTCTCCTTCTGTCCGGCCGACGCGGTGCTCACGGGCCACCGAGCCACCATTGAGCTTTCTGCCATCGCCAGGGCAGGGTTCGGCGCCTATGTGTCGAAGTTGGAGAAGGCCAGTGGGGTCCCCACTCGCTTCCGACGGCAGGCCACACTGATGGGCCAGTTGCGTCAGCCGGATGCTGGCCTCATCGACCGCGTGGAGGCCGCACGCCGACTGGTGGGTCTCGAGAGCCTCAGGCTCACGGGTGACGAGTGCCGCGAGCGTGAACCGGGGATGTCCGAGGAGGTGACCGCCGGCCTGCTGATCGAGGACCACGAGCAGATCGACGCCCGGGCGTTCACCGACAGCCTCTGGGCGGCCTGTGTCAATTCGGGCGTCGAGTTCGTCTGGGGAATCGTCGCTGGCATCGTCTCATCATCCGGTCGTGCGACGGGCGTGTGTCTCGAATCCGGTGAGGTGAGGGAGGCCGATCACGTGGTGGTGGCCGCCGGTTCCTGGTCGTCCGCGATCGACGGGCTCCCAGAGGAGTTGCGCCACGCGGTTCGGCCGCTCTCCGGCCAGACAGTGATCGTGCGGCTGGCCGACGGAATGGAAGCCCCTCGCCACGACCTGCGCTCGGCGGGGGTCTACATGGTGTCCCGCTCCGATCGAACCATCGTCCTCGGTGCCACCAAGGTGGATCGAGGCTTCGATCAGGCGCCGACGGCCTCGGCCGTGCTTTCGCTGGTGTCCGCCGCAGCTCAGTTGTGGTCGCCGGTTTTGGACTGCGAATGGCAGGAGACCACGGTTGGCCTGCGGCCACAGTCCCGCGACGGTCTTCCGATCGTCGGACCGACCTCGCTTCCCGGCTTGCATGTGGCTACCGCCCATTTCCGTAATGGCCTCATGTTCGGGCCGGCCAGCGCGGATGCTGTCATCGACGGCATCCTGGGCGGCACGCCCCGGGAGCAGTTCGAAGCGTTCTCACCATTGCGTGAGGTGATCAGGTGAGCGGCGGCGCAGCGTTCCGGCATCTCGTGGTGGGCGGCGGGCCAATGGGTGCATCTGCCGCGCGGCACCTTGCCGAGGCCGGCCAGAAGGTCCTGCTGCTCGCCCCCCGTGACCCGGCGACATCGCCGGAGGGCCCCGGCCTCCCGAGCAGCCACGCCGATTTCTCCCGGGTGACCAGGCGCCTCGATGCCGATGCGACCTGGGCGCGGCTGGCAGTGGACTCGGTGGCGCGGTACCGCACCCTCGAGCGGGAGAGCGGAATTCCCTTCTTCACCGAGTCCGGCTGCCTGACCATTGTCGAGGGGGACGACGAGCGCGCCTCGTCGCAGCTTGCCGCCTTCGAGAAGGTCGGAGCCGGCCTGGACGTCCCACACGAGCGGCTCGTCGGTGCCGGGCTGGACGAGAGGTTTCCGTTTCTGCGGGTCGCAGCCGGCACCGCCGCTCTGCACGAGCCGACGAACGCCGGCTGGCTGGACCCGCGTGCCTATGTGCGCGCCCAGGTCGCCGTGGGAGTCGCGAACGGCCTTGAGGTTCGGTATGAACCAATGGTCTCCGCCGCCATGACGGGAGGTACCGTCGAGTTGGTTACCCGGTCCGGTGACCGCGTCGTCGGCGATAACGCCGTGTTCGCCATGGGGCCGTACTCCGCTTTCGACCTGCCGGTCGCAGACGCCCAGGAGTTGGTGGTCTACGCCAGAACCGTCGTGCATGTTCGACTGTCACAGCTGCAGGTGGAGGAGCTGGGGCCGCTGCCCTCGATGATCGTCCGCGGCACTGTGGATGAGAAGAACTGCTACATCCTGCCTCCCGCGCAGTACCCTGACGGCCATTGGTACATCAAGATTGGCGGCGGCCGGCGGGCGCAGGGCATCGAGACCCGCGGCGAACTCGACGAGTGGTTCAGCGGCCGGGGCGACGCCGTGTTGGGCGCCGCACTGCGCGATCGGCTGGGAGAGCTCCTGCCGGTCACCCAGGGTGGAGCGGGAACGACGCAAGCGTGCGCCATCACCGTCACTCAGAGCGCCTACCCGCGGATGGTTCGCCTCGGGGAACGGGCTGTGCTGCTGACCGGCGGCAATGGTCACGCAGCCAAGAGTGGCGACGAGATCGGACGACTTGCGGCCGGCATGGTTCTCGGGCGGGACGGTTGGTCAGCCGAATACCCGGCCGGCACATTCTCGGCCTGAGGCCGCGCTCTCAACTGAGCGACGCCGGCTGTCACTCAGCGGGTGAAGCCTGGATCTCCTGGTAGAACACCTCGATGTGGTGACGCACCAACTCCTCCGCACTGTCGGCCTGCCCGGCACAGATGGCGTCGAATATCTCGCCGTGTTCCCGGCGGATCATCTCCGCGCGGTCCGGCCATACCTCGTCATCATCGAACGCGACAGCCATCGGGCGACGAACAGCCTCGCGAAGGGCGGCCATCAGGTCGGCGAGCAGTGCGTTGTTGGAGCAGCGGGCAAGCCCAACGTGGAACTCGGTGTCGAGGTCGAGAAAGGCCGTGCGGTCCAGCTGCGGGTCCTGCATCTGCTCGAGCGTGTCGCGCACCTGGCTGACGTCCATGGTGCCGATGTTGTCGGCGATGCGCCGAACGGACTGCACTTCGAGCGCCATGCGCACGCTGACAACTTCGGCGAGGGAGTAGCTCGATAGCGCGACATGGATGCCGATGAGGTCGGAGAGGGCCCGGCTCGGTTCGGTCGAGACGATCAGGCCGGATTCTGCGCCATTGCCTGGCCTGCTCCGGACGATCTCCATGGCTTCGAGAATGCGGATGGCTTCTCGGACTGATGGGCGGCTGACCTTCAGCAGCTCGCTCATCTGCCGCTCGCCAGGAAGTCGATCCCCTGGGCGCAGGCGACCGGCGAAGATCTCACCCTTGATCTGCCGGACGACCAGCTCGTAGGTCTTCGCGCGCTCGAGGGGCGCCAGCTGCATGTTCATGGTCAAACCATTATATGGCTGACTGGTCGTCTGCGGGGGATTAGTGGCCGAGGAAATGAGGGGCAGTCCGTTTGAAGAACGCGTCGATCGCATGTTTGTGGTCACGCGTTGCGGAGAGAGCAGCGAAATGGTCGAGCTCCAGGCCCATCGCCTGCTCGAAGGGGAGCTCTGCCGCCTGGTGGATCGCCTGCTTCGTCCGCCTAACTGCAAGCGGCGCCCGACTCGCGATCTCCTGGGCCCAGCTCATTGCCGTGGCGCGGACGTCACTGCGAGCGACGGCGGCGGATGCGAGGCCGAGACGGTAGGCCTCGGCACCGTCAAAGGTGCGTCCGGTCAGCAGGACGTCCTTGGCCGCTGCCATCCCGATCAGGCGAGTCATGCGAGTCGTGCTCACTACCAGCCCGACGGTGACGCCCGCAGCGCGGTGCCTGGCATCGTCCGCGGTGATGCGGATGTCGCAGGAGAGGGCGACTTCCAGGCCGCCACCCATGCAATGCCCGTTCACGGCCGCGATGACCGGAACCGGCAGGGCCTCCAGCGCGTCATAGATTTCGCAGTCTTCGTCGAGGAAGCGGCGCACTGTGTCCGGGTTGAGTTCGGCTTCCTCGTTCAGGTCGGCACCGGCGCAGAATGCGCGATCGCCCGATCCGGTGAGGATGACGCAACGCACCGTATCGTCGTCCGTGATCGATCGGAGGGCATCCATGATCAGTGGGCGCATGGTGGCCGTAATGATGTTCAGCGGGGGGTTGTCCATGATGACGGTGGCCACTGCCCCGTCGCGCTCTACGCGCACATCGCTCATCGCTCACACTCCTCATTGAATTTTGACAAGCCTAACGCATTCACATATGGTCAGACCATTATGCAGAATGCCACCACAACTGACCGCGCTGCCATGAGCACCGCGGAGCGCGCCTCCCGACTCTTCCCCCCGGCATCCGCCCGCCGCACCGACCTCATGATCGACCGGGCGGCAGGGGCCTTCGTCTGGACGACGGACGGTCGAAAGATCCTCGACTTCGCCAGTGGCATCGGTGTGACCAACGTCGGTCACAACAATCCGAGAGTCGTGGCTGCCGCTCGCGCCCAGCTGGACAAGCTGGTCCACATGGGCCACAACATCGCCCTGTATCCGGCGTACCTCGACCTCGCCGAGCGGCTCGTCGACCTGGTCGGTCCCGACCGCAAGGTCTTCTTCTCGAACAGCGGGGCTGAAGCGCTCGAGGGAGCGCTCAAGTTAGCCATGCGGGCCACGGGGCGTACCGGATTGATCGCCTTCAAGCGCTCCTTCCACGGCCGAACTATAGCGACGACGGCCCTTTCGGCGTCTGCGGCGAAGTATCGCAGCGGCTACCAGGGTGTGATGCCCAACGTGTACCACGTCGACTACCCCGCCCCCTTCATCTCCGGGCTGGACGCTGACGCCGAGGTCGAGCGCTGCCTGCGCGAGCTCGACGAGACGTTCGCCCTGCTGATCGCCCCCGGAGATGTCGCCGCCATCGTCGTCGAACCGATGCAGGGGGAAGGCGGGTACCACCCGGCTCCCGCAGTGTTCCTGCAGGGCCTGCGGGAGCGAGCAGACGAACATGGAATCGCCCTCATCTTCGACGAGATCCAGTCCGGCTTCGGCCGCACCGGGCGCATGTTCGCCTACGAGCACAGCGGCGTCATGCCCGACATCATGACCCTGGCCAAGGGCATCGCCAACGGCTTTCCGCTCTCAGCCATCATTGCTCGCACAGACATGATGGACAAGTGGCCGGCCGGCGCCCACGGTGGCACCTTCGGCGGCAACCCGATGGCCTGCGCTGCGGCGCTCGCCGTGATCGATGTGCTGGAGGAGGGTGGCCTCGAGAACGCTCGCGTGGTCGGGGACCAGCTCAGGGGCGGGCTTGAGCAGATCGCATCGGCTGTGGACCACATCACCGATGTACGCGGCCTCGGCATGATGCTGGGAATTGAGTTTCGCAACCGCGATGGTTCGCCGGCGACTGGCTTCGTCTCACTGGTGTGCGAGCACGCCCTCGACAACGGACTCCTGTTGTTGACCTGTGGCCCCGAAGGCAACGTGCTGCGACTGATGCCCCCCACCACTCTCTCGGCGGAGGAAGCGGCGGACGCCATCCGGATACTGTTGCAGTCAGTGGGCCAGGCGAACGCCTGAGCAACTCTAAGGACACGAGATGACGCAATACGGCAACTACATCGACGGCCGATGGGTCGACGGCAACGACTATCGCGACAACGTCAACCCTTCGGATACCGATGACGTCATCGGGCGTTATCTGCGGAGCGGTACCGACAGTGTCGAGGCGGCCGTCGAGGCGGCACGCCAGGCGTCACCGGCCTGGGCCGCAACGTCGCCGCAGCGACGTTCGGATCTTCTGGAGGCGGTGGCGCACACCATCCTCGCCGAGGTGGACCGGTTGGGCGACCTCCTGGCCCGCGAGGAGGGCAAGACCCTGCCGGAAGCGATCGGCGAGGTCACCAGGGCAGCGCACATCTTCCGGTTCTTCGCCGGCGAAGCGACGCGGATGCGCGGGGAACGCCAGCCGTCGACGCGCCCCGGGGTCCTGGTGAACATCCACCGCGAAGCTGTCGGAGTGGTGGGCATCATCACCCCGTGGAATTTCCCGATCGCCATCCCGGCCTGGAAGGCAGCTCCGGCACTGGCCTACGGCAACACCGTGGTGCTCAAGCCCGCCGAGCTCGTCCCGGCCAGCGCTGTCGCCCTCACCGAGATCATCCATCGCGCCGGCTTTCCTCCCGGTGTCTTCAACCTTCTCACCGGCCAAGGCTCGATCCTGGGCGAGGCGATCAGCAATCATCCGGGAATCGACGCCGTCACCTTCACCGGTTCCGGGGCGGTCGGCACCGGGGTCGCGAAAGCGGCCGTGGCACGACTGGCCAGGGTGCAACTGGAGATGGGCGGCAAGAATCCGCTCATCGTGCTCGCCGACGCCGACCTGGACATCGCCGTCGACTGTGCGGTTCAGGGCGCCTTCTACTCAACCGGCCAGCGCTGCACCGCGTCCAGCCGGCTGATCGTGGAGGACAGCATCCACGACGCCTTCGTCGAACGCACGCTCGAACGGATGGCGCAACTGCAGGTCGGCGATGCACGCCAGGCCGGTACCAGCATCGGGCCGGTGGTCGACGAGCGGCAGCTCGCCACCGACCTGCGCTACCTCGAGATCGCCCGATCCACCACTGGGAGCACGGTTCACGGCGGGCGCCGGCTGGAGCGGTCAACGCCGGGCTTCTACCTGGAGCCGGCGCTCATCACCGGCGCGCGCAATGACGACACCGTGTCGCGCGAAGAAGTCTTCGGCCCGGTGGCGTCGGTCATCCGGGTCACTGGCTACGAGGAGGCCGTCTCGGTGGCCAACGACACCGAGTTCGGGCTGGTCGCGGGCATCTGCACCACCTCCCTGGCTGCGGCCGAGGACTACCAGGCACGCGCGGACACCGGAATGGTGATGGTCAACCTCCCGACTGCCGGGGTGGACCCCCACGTGCCATTCGGTGGCCGCAAGCGGTCCAGCTATGGCCCTCACGAGCAGGGCACCCACGCACAAGAGTTCTTCACGCAGACGAAGACGGCCTACGTACGACCCTGATCACCGCCGCAAGGACGGCGTAGGACGAGGTTAACGTCCCTACGCTTCCTTTCGGGGATCGCCCATTCCATCATGGCGCCGCCGAGTCTGTTTGCAGGCAAGTTGTTGAGTCTGGCGAAGGGCGTGCAGTTTGTCGCTGAGTGGAGCGCGAGCTTCCTCATGGCTCCCCCCCCGGGCCTACCGCGGATGCACGGTGTAACTGAGGTGCGTCGTCCTCGGCGAGGGCTCTGCACGGACCAGGTCAAGAGCTACTCGGCCTGCTTCCACGCCCTCGAACAAGCGGATCCCCGAGCCGAACAGCACGGGCGAGAGCGCGACATGGAACTCGTCGATCAAGCCGGCATTGAGATACCCCACGATCGTCTCTCCGCCGCCCGCGATGCGGACGTCTTGCTCACCGGCTGCCTCGCGGGCGCGGGCGAGCGCGGACTCGACACCGTCGTTCACGAAGTAGAAGGTGGTCCCACCCTGCCGCTCCCACGGCTCGCGCTCCTCATGCGTCGCGACGAACACCGGTGTGTGGAACGGTGGATCCTCCGGCCACGCCTGCTCGCCGGCCTCGAACATGCGCTTGCCCATCACGCTCGCGCCGGTGCGCTCGAACGTCTCCCGCACGATGTCGTTGTCACGCCCCTCCTCGCCGCCCTCCCCGAGTTTCAGGTTCTCTCGGAAGAACCGCTGTCGGAAGACCCACTGCTGCAACTCCATCCACTGCTGTCCCATCAGATCGTCGGGGGACTCGGGTGCGATGAACCCGTCCAGTGACATCGACACGCTGAAGAACACCTTTCCGGCCATCAGCTCTCCGCTCCCTTCCGAACCATCTCCGCGAGGTAGGCAGCCAGATTGCCCAGGGTCTGCTGACCGCCTTCGATAGCGCCGTGCCTCTCGATCGCCTCGTCGCGCAGTTCCTTGGTGGGGAACACTGTGAGCATCTCGATCCGGGTCGCCTCCCCGTCGGGTTCAAACGTCAGGACCGACTCAAATGCATTCGGGTCACCGCGGTACTCGCCATGGAGCATTGCGATCCGCTCCGACGGGACGATCTCGGTCCAGGAGATCCACTCGCTGTAGTCGGTGCCGTCCGGTCCGTGCATCACAAAGTCCCACTCGCTGCCGACGCGGAACTCGAAGGACCGCGTGGTGGTGGTGAACCCTTCCGGCCCCCACCACTGCGACAGGTGCCGCACGTCGGTGAACGCCTCGAACACCAGCTCCCGCGGGGCGTCGATCACTCGAGAGATCACGATCTCACGGTCGCCCGTCGCGGGCTGCGCCTGAGATTCTCGTCCAGTCGTACTCATCAGCTACTCCTCTTGCCTTTCCTTTTTGAGGTCTTGCACGTATGCGTCCAGTCGATCGAAGCTCTCGTTCCAGAACTGCTCGAACCCGCCGGTCCACTCGTGAACCAATTGCAGCCCACCGGCGTCAAGGTCGTACAGGCGCTGCCTGCCTGCCTTGCGGTCCCGCACCAGCCCGACCTCTCGAAGCACCCGCAGGTGCTTGGACGCCCCCGGCTGGGAGATCCCCAGTTTTTCGGTGATCTCCGTCACCGGCCGTTCGCCGGTCCGCAGTAGCGCCAGGATCTCCCGACGCCGGGGCTCGGCGATCGCGTTGAAGACGTCCGACGTGGTCGCTGCTCGTGCCATGATGCCAAACATATACCCATATCGGCAAGTGTTTCAACTTCCCAGCGACGGCCGGTGCGACGTTCTCGCCCCGGGCGGCACCGAGGAGTAGCGCTTCCGGCCCCCTGCCGACCGGGTTCCTGAGCATCTCGCGGAGGGCACCGAGCCGCTGTCGTGCGACCGCAACTGGGCGGGGTGTTACGCAACCGTTGGTTACTTCAGCCGGCGGTTGGGGCCCGTACTCAGCCGGCTACGGCGCCACCGTCCAGCACCACCTAGTCGTGGGCGGTGTGCTCGTGCGGGTGGCCCTCTGCCGACTCCAGCTGGAAGGTGGAGTGTTCGATGCTCAGCTCGAAATGGTCGGCGACGCAGGCCTGAAGGTCGGCCAGCATTGTCGACGCGTGACCGTCATGGAAGCAGCCTTCGGTGACGACGACGTGTGCCGTGAGGGTCGGCAACCCGGTGGCTATCTGCGAGGCGTGCAGATCATGCACCGATACCACGTGCGGCACGCGCAGGATGTGCTCCCGCACCTCGTCGAGGTCGAGGCCTCGGGGTGCTGCCTCCAGCAGCACCTGTGATGTCTCACGCAGCAGCAGGATGGCACGCGGAATGATGAACGCGCTGATCAGCATGGCGGCCACCGCGTCTGCGCCGGTCCAGCCGGTGACGGCGATCACGATGGCGCTGATGATGACGGCTACCGACCCGAGGGCGTCGCCCAGGACTTCGAGGAAGGCTGCCCGCAGGTTCAGGTTCGCCGACCTGCTCGAATTCAGTACCGCCATGGCGGCGAGGTTCCCGGCGAGGCCGATGATCCCGAAGATCAGCAGGCCGGCCGACGAGACTTCCGGCGGGGAGGCGAGGCGGGCGATTCCCTCGATCAGGGCGTAGATGCCGACCGCCAGCAGGATGGCCGCCTGGGCGGTGGCGGCCAGCACCTCGGTGCGACGCAGCCCCCAGGTGTAACGCGAGCTGGGCGGCCGCAACGAGAGGGTCGCCGCCAGCAATGCCAGCAACAAGCCACCGGCGTCGGTGAGCATGTGTGCGGCGTCGACCAGCAGCGCCAGGCTGCCGGTCAGCACGGCACCGACGACCTCGGCCACCAGGATTGCTGCTGTGATGCCGAATGCGATGGCCAGGCGAGTGCGATGGGTCTGGCGAGCCGAGTGGGAGTGCGTCATGCGCTGGTCTCCCCGGCTGACGGATGCGCTATCGGCTCAGCCGGCACGGCGCCCCTGCTGCGGCTGATCCCGTAGTTGGGGCACAGCGTCACGGCGTACCCGGTCGCGGCGAGCAGCGTCTCGGTGCTGCGAAGCACCTCGCGCAACTCGGCCCCGGTGGCGAGGGAGAACATGGATGCTCGGCCGACCGCCCTCGAAGTCACCAGGCCGCAGTCGCGCAGGCAGGCCAGGTGGGCACTGACGGTGCTCTGTGCCAGTCCCAGATGCTCGGTCAGGTCACGCACCCGATGCTCGCCGAGGGTCAGGTGCTGGAGGATGGTCAGCCGGGTCGGGTCGGAGAGCCCGTGAAACAGGGATGCGGCGGCGGCCAGCCCGGCGGCATCCGCCACAGTATCGTTAGCCGCCGCTTGCATCGTCATATAACGATGATAGCCGCACCGTCGTGCCGGGCTAGACGTCCGGCAGATCCACCGGCTGCAGCGTCGCGATCTTCGGCACGCGATTGTCACCAGAGGAACGCCCGGTCAGGCGACGTCCGATCCACGGCAGCACGTACTGGCGCCAGTAGGCTGCGCTGCGCATCCGAGTCTC
The DNA here is from genome assembly GCA_040904805.1 of Homoserinimonas sp. Taxonomy (GTDB): domain Bacteria; phylum Actinomycetota; class Actinomycetes; order Actinomycetales; family Microbacteriaceae; genus RYN-87. The sequence goes on from JBBDSS010000018.1 coordinate 153,239, forward strand.
GTCGACCGCTGGGTCGTGCCCGGGCTGAGGTATCGGAAGCCCGAGCGCCTCGAGCACATTGCTGGCCACCCGGGCGTGGCCGCGCGAGTTCAGGTGAATCTTGTCCGGCGACCAGTAGCGGATGTCGCCGAGTTCGGCATCCGCCCAGTTGTCGACGAAGGTCACCTTCACCTTCGGCAATTGGTCGCGGATGCCCTGGGCGAGCTGTTCGCCGCGCACCTGTACCATCGCCCCCATCGGCATGTGCCTGGATGGATTCGCGCCGCTGGCCAGGATGACGTGCACCCCTTCGGCCGTGGCGCGATCCACTGCTGCCAGCAACTGGTCGGCGACCCGGGAGATCGTGACCCGAGGGCGCAGGATGTCATTGCCGCCCCCGTTGATGCTCAGCAGGGCGGGCTTCAACGCGAGGGCGGCGTCCAGTTGTCCGTCGATGATGGGCGCGAGGAGACGGCCGCGGATGGCGAGATTCGCGTAGGACATCGGCTCGCGCGACGCGTAGGCAAGGCCGACCGCGACGAGGTCCGCCCATCCGCGAACTCGCCCATCGGGTAGCTCGTCGCCGACCCCCTCGGTGAAGCTGTCGCCGATCGCGATGTAGCTGGAAAACTTGTGCACGCTCAGAGTCCATCACACTGAGCTGAATATGCCTGCCTTCGCGGGCCACCTGAGCGCTACAGGAGTACCGTGAAACCCATGTGCAGAAACATCCACACACTTCACAACTTCGAGCCGGCGGCAACCGACGATGAGGTGCACGCTGCGGCGCTGCAATTTGTCCGAAAGATCAGCGGGACGACCAAGCCGGCCAAGGCCAATGCCGAAGCATTCGATCGTGCAGTCGAAGAGATCGCCGACATCTCCCGGCACCTGCTTGACGATCTGGTGAGTTCTGCCCCTCCGAAGAATCGCGAGATTGAAGCCGAGAAGGCGAAGGCGCGGTCGGCTAAGCGGTTCGCCATAGTGTGAGAGTCGGCAGCGGAGTAGGGTGGTGCGTTGTCCGCGCGGCTCAGCGGTGAACTGTGGTCGAAGGTGCGAGGATTTCGGTGCAGCGACGGATGGAACGGATAGACGCCTATGAGTCCTGACCGACGGCCCCCGTCGCTTCGCGCGAGCGCTATGGGGGGCACGGCGCGCGGGCTCAGGATGAAATTGACGAAGATGTCGCCGGCTCGCCTGGCCGCACTGGTCTTCGTCGGAGTCATCCTGTTGTTCACTGGCCTGCTGAGTCTTCCGATCTCGGCCGCATCAGGCGTCGCTACGCCGCTGCACGACTCGATGTTCGTCGCGGTCTCGGCGACTACAGTCACCGGCCTGGTCTCGGTGAACACCGCGCTGCACTGGTCGCTTTTCGGGCAGATTGTCATCCTGGTGGCTATTCAGGTCGGTGGGCTGGGGATTGTCACGCTCGCGCTCTTGCTGACGCGTGCGGTGACCCGCCAGCTCGGCGTTCGCGGACGGCTCCTGGCCCAGCAGGGCGTCAGCGCGAACAAGCTCGGCGAGGTCAAGCCGCTGCTCAAGATTGTCGTGCTCACCTCACTCATATCAGAGGCGGCCCTCGCACTGGTGCTGGTGCCCAGGTTCATCATCGCTGAGCAATCGTGGCTGGGCGGACTGTGGCACGGCATCTTCTACGCTGTGTCCTCATTCAACAACGCCGGGTTCGTCAGTCACCCCGAAGGGTTGGCCGGGTTCGAACAGGACCTGTGGATCCTGATTCCGATCATGGTGGGGGTGTTCGTCGGCAGCTTCGGGTTCCCGGTGTTCATGGTGCTGATGGCGATCGGCTGGAAGCCTCGGAGGTGGAGCCTGCACGCGAAGCTGACCCTGCTCGGTACCAGCCTGCTTCTCGTTTTCGGTGCCGTGATCTGGGGGGCTTTCGAATGGTCGAATTCGGACACGGTCGGCAATATGCCCCCGGGGCAGAAAATCCTCAATGCGATCTTTGCTTCGGTGATGATGCGCTCCGGTGGATTCAGCCTGATTGATCCAAGCGAGACGTCAGCGGTGACCCTGCTGGCGACGGATGCGCTGATGTTCGTGGGCGGGGGCTCTGCATCCACGGCAGGCGGCATCAAGGTGACGACGCTCGCGGTCCTGTTCTTGGCGATCTTCGCCGAGGCACGCGGTGACAAGCATGTACTTGTCTTCGGACGAACTATCCCCGAAGGCGCACTCAGGGTGGCGATCAGTGTCACCTTCCTCGGGGCGACGTTGGTGCTGGTCGCGACGGGCTTGATCATGACGGTGAGCCACGCGCCGCTGGACCGAATACTCTTCGAAACCATTTCGGCATTCGCCACCTGCGGCCTATCGGTAGGTCTTAGCGAGGAATTGCCGCCATTCGGAAAGTACGTGCTCTCAGCCCTGATGTTCGCCGGTCGGCTCGGCCCGATCGGGCTGGCCGCCGCCTTGACCATCAGAAGCCGGAACGTTCTCTACCGCTACCCGGACGAGCGCCCGGTGATCGGCTGATTGGGCACTGGGAACCGGCGGCGGAGGTGAGCGTAAAGTAGCAGTAGTGACCGCGCATCCTTCTCAGAGCTCAGGGGACAGCACTCCATCGTCTCGGAAGTTTCCGTGGGCCTGGATTGGCGTGGTGGTTGCCGGCGGATTGATTTCGGTTATGACCGCACCGGGCCAGACTGCTGGCCTGTCAGTTTTCACCGATCCGCTCATCGACGAGTTGAGCATCTCAAGGACTGGCATCTCGACCAGTTACCTGATCGGCACCCTGGTCGGTGCACTGGTTCAGCCGGCGATTGGCCGGGCCCTCGACCGGTGGGGTGTGCGCGTCGTCACCATCATCATTGGTCTCGGGTTTGCCGGCATCCTGTTCGCCCTCAGCTTCGTCGGCGAGATCATGGGGCTTACTGCGGGCTTCGTTGGTGTGCGGATGGCCGGCCAGGGGGCGCTGACGCTCGCGGCGACCACCGCTGTAGCACGGGCGATTCGCCAGCGCCGAGGCCTGGCGCTCGGAATCACGAGTGCGATCGGGTCCGCCGGGATCTCCCTCGCGCCCATCATTCTGGAGCGGGTCATCGCGGTGGTTGGCATCCACGACACCTGGAGGTGGGAAGCCGCCGCGGTGGTACTCGTCGTCGTTCCCCTGGCGTTCATGTTCCCCAGAAAGGAGCGTCGGCTCCCCGTCGCCGATTCGCCGGTGACAGGTCAGATCGCGATCCAGGGCGAAACCTGGACGATGCCTGAAGCGCTTCGCTCTGGAATGTTCTGGGTGATCGCCGCCAGCCTTGCCACATCTGGGACCTTGACCACCGCCCTCGCCTTCCACCAGATCGCGATCCTCGGCGAGCAGGGACTCACGCCGTTCGAGGCCGCTGCGAACTTCCTGCCCCAGACCATCACCGGGATCCTGGCGACGCTGTTCACCGGAAGCCTCATCGACCGGACCAGCCCGAAACTGTTCGTGGTCTTCTCCATGACAACGCTCTCCGCATCGCTGCTCATGCTGCCCATAGTGGACCCCGGCTGGAGCGCGATTCTGTACGGGTTGATCCTCGGAGCGGCCGGCGGAAGCCTCCGCGGGATGGAGGCCGCCGCCTATGTCCGTTACTACGGGACGGAGCATATCGGCAGCATCCGCGGTGTTGCTACCTCGATCAGCCTGGCTTCGACGGCCTTCGGACCGCTCGCCCTCGCCCTCGGCGTGGACCTCACCGGTGGATTCACGATCCCTGCCATGGTTCTGTCCGGGATACCGCTCCTGGTGGCGGCGCTGGCGTTGTTCGCACGCCCACCGCACCACGCGACGGCGAAACAACGCCTCACAGGTAGACGAAAAGGGCGGGACGGTAGCCGACGCGGGCCGTTCGGGCGCTAACGCCCCGTGGGCCGGTGGGCTATGGCGAAACGAACGGGTCGGGCAGGTAGTCCGCTGTTCTCGCGGCGATGAGTTCCGTCTCCGGCACGATCACTTGCCGCAGGTATGCGGCTGCCATCTCCCTGATCGGCGGCTCGGCGATCTCACTGTGGGTGGCAAGAGGGGATGCCTCCCACAGGTCGAGTGCCTTCTGACAGTCGTTCGACGCTACGGCGTCTGCGAAGTCGCTGTAGAAGGAGTCGGCGCTCTGCACCGGCTCGAACTCTGTGCCACCGGCGGCGTCGGAGTGAAGACGGCCTGCCGCAACGTAGTAGCGCGCCAACGTGTAGATGAAGAGAAAAGGATGGCCACGGCCGTGTCCTTCTTTTGATTGATTGTCCATCGCCTGCATCTCGAACAGCCACTCGTTGTCTGCGGCGTGCCGGGCAAGTAGCAGAGCGATCTTGGTCAACATGAAGTCCTGGATCAGATGTTGATCGTCGCGAGCGAGTGGGTGAACAAACATATTTTCTCCCTTCGATTGCTGGCAGCACGATCTCACAAACCTACCGTTGCGGGAGAGTTTAGCCCCGGGCTGACTGTTGTTGGCGCAATAGACCCAGGAATTCATCAGCCATTTCCAGTTGGCCTCTGGGGGGTTCTCTTCCTGCTGATCCTGGTGGTCGGACTCCAGGACCTGGTGTCGGTAATCCCGATGGCGGCCATGGTCGCCTCGCCGGCAACCTTGGAGCGAGGCACTAAGTCCCCCCTGATACCAGGCCCCGGGCGGGATCCCCGATGGCTAGGGCATCGGCTCCACCGGCTGCATAGGCGCGCCAATCGGCCCCTTCTGCTGTTGCGGCCATGCGAACCCACCGCTCCCGTACCGTCGAGAGGGCAGCAAGTTGGCTCCCCCCTACGGGCAGGGCGCGAATCTTACGCAAGAGCTCACCTAGTGCGACGGTGCGGCCCTCGTGGTACTTCGCAGCGGGATAGGAATGCCCATTCTTCGCCAAGGTGCAAGCAGTCGAATCACCGAGTAATGCCGACCAAGCCTGAGTTGCCAGTTCCCTCCGACCCCGCAGGGCCTCCTCGTCGATCGACCACTCACTCATTGTGGAGCCTTGTCGCGCTACCCGGGGATTTGGTCGCCAGGTCTTGTGCATGAGCGTGGCGTGCAGGCGGGAAGATTGGGCGGCAGGTGGTGCAGGCGATGCCCGCTTCATCATCGAGCTTGGTAGCTTGCCGTGCTGCTCGCTCGTGACTGAGGCGTTCGGCGAGGCCCCACAGGAGGATGCCGACGGCTGCCAAAGCCAGGGCGAGCCGTGCGAAGTGCGCGACCGATCCTTCAGGTCCGGCGAGGAACCCGGGGAATGGTCCGGTCGTGGGCGATCCGACTGCCAAGAGCATTGCTCCTAAACCGAATAAGGGCCAGCGGAGATCACACATTGTGGCTTCCGCGCCCGGAGTGGGTCGGACATAGCTTGCGATTGTCAGCGCGGCAAGTAGTGCTGCGACACCGATCATCGGTAGGCCCCACCAGGCATCACTTCTGCCGGGCCCAGCATTCTCTGGATGCGCAAGCACGCGAGTCGTCTCCACCAAAGCTACGAACAAGATCAACGAAGCTGAACCTGCGGTGATCCAGCGTGTCAATGGCCACAGCTTCACCTCGGCCACTGCATTTCCTCGTACGAAAGTCACAATTCCTCCCCACCGGCGGCCTGTCAGACGGCGCACACGAACGACCTCCATGCTATACCCCCGGGAGTATCTTGCATACCTAGGGGGGTATGTGGCATAGTGGTCAGGACCGAGAAACAAGGCGCCAATGTCGCCATGAAGAAAAAGCTCGATTTCCACCAGTAAGGAATGGCTCAGCATGAACAGCATCAGCACTACCGAACTCGCCGCGGTGGGAAACTTCGGCGCAATCCTGGACGTGCGCGAGGCGGACGAGTTCGCACAAGCCCGCGTGGATGGGGCGATGAATCTCCCGATGAGCGAACTGCCAGACCGACTCAGTGAAATCTCTCGCGACCAGACCGTCTACGTGATGTGCCTTTCTGGCGGCCGCAGCGCCCAAGCCGTCTCCTACCTCAGTGAACAGGGATACGACGTGGTGAACGTACTCGGCGGGATCAGTGCCTGGCACCAGAACGGCCTTCCGATTGCGATGGGAGCATAGCCATGGGCAGGAACGGTGGCGTAATGGATGACCAGGAAACTCAACGCAAGATTCTCAACCGGCTCAAGCGCGCTCAGGGGCAACTCGTCGCCGTCATCGCCGCAGTTGAAAGCGGAGCTGACTGCCGGGCAACCGTTACCCAGCTCTCCGCCGTCGCCGGTGCACTCGATCGCGCCGGCTTCGCGATCATCTCCTCAGCCATGCGCGAATGCCTGGCCTCCGAAGACGACAAGCAGGGCAATGATGACAAAGAAGCTCTGACCATAGATCAGTTGGAAAAGCTGTTCATGTCGCTGTCCTGACGCCCGGCCACCCATTCCCGGCACTCGCAACTCGAAGTGCTAAGCCGCCGCACGCCCGGCGCACCTCTCCGTCTACCCAGAAAAAGGATTCATGACTTCTAAACGCATTATCATCGTTGGCGGTGTTGCCGGCGGCATGTCCGCCGCAACCCGGCTGCGTCGCCTCGACGAGCAAGCCGACATCGTCGTGCTGGAGCGGGGCGACCACGTCTCGTTCGCCAACTGCGGCCTGCCCTACTACCTCGGCGGCGTGATCAAAGAACGCGACAGCCTGCTCCTGCAGTCTCCGCAATCACTGCAGGAGCGATTCAACCTCGACGTGCGCGTCCAGCACGAAGCCGTCAGCATCAACCGTGCCGCACAGACAGTACTGGTGCGAGATCTGGTCACCGGTGCCGCGACCGAAGAGCGCTACGACGCTCTTGTCCTTTCGCCCGGTGCGACACCGGTGCGGCCACTGATTCCCGGAAGCGATCGCGCACTGACCCTCCGCGACATCCAGGACGTCGACGCCGCTATGTCCGCGCTGATCAGCGCACCGCGCAGCGCGCTCGTAATCGGGGCCGGCTTCATCGGCCTGGAGATGGTCGAGAACCTCGTCCACCGCGGCATTGCAGTCACCCTTGTGCAGAGAGACGATCAAGTGTTGACGCCACTGGACCCCGAGATGGCCCATCCCGCGCTCGAACGCCTCCGTGAGACCGGAGTCGACGTGCGTCCCAACACCCAGGTCACCGAGCTCACCAGCGACAGCGCCCTGCTCGACGACGGCAGCGTCGTCCCCGCCGAGTTCGTGCTCGCCTCAATCGGAGTCCGGCCGGATACTTCCCTCGCTAGAGCGGCTGGAATCGAGCTGGGTGAGCGCGGAGGCATCCGCGTCGACGCCCAACTGCGAACCAGCGACCCGCGCATCTACGCGATTGGTGACGCGGTCGAGAAGACCGACGCCATCTCCGGCGAAGCACGTCTAGTCGCGCTGGCAGGCCTGGCCAACAGGCACGGTCGCCTCGCCGCCGACGCAATCTCTGGCAAGACGGTCAGCGTAAAGCCCGCTCTGGGCACCGCGGTCGTCGGAATGATGGGAATCACCCTCGCCGCCACAGGCAGCAATGAGAAGCTCCTGCGCAGTCAGGGCCGCAACATCCGCGTGTTCCACACCCACCCCGCCTCGCACGTCGGCTATTACCCCGGCGCCGACACCATGGCCCTGAAACTCATCGTCGACGCCGAAACCGACGCGATCCTCGGCGCCCAGGCTGTCGGCGGGGAGGGAGTCGATAAGAGAATCGATGTGATCGCCACGGCGATCGCTGGTGGCCTCACCGGCTCCGACCTTGCCGACCTGGAACTGGCGTACGCACCGCAGTACTCATCGGCGAAGGACCCGGTGAACATGATCGGCTACGTCGCGCTGAACGCCGCCGAAGGGCTGACCCCGACTATCCAATGGCACGAATTGGACGCGGAGCTCACTGCCGGCTCCACCCTCGTCGACGTGCGAACCGCAGGGGAGTATGACGACGGGGCGATCCCTGGCTCCGTCAACCTGCCGCTGGACGAGATTCGGGAACGGCATGCGGAACTACCTGACGGCCGGCTCGTCGTCCACTGCAAGGTTGGACAACGCGGTCACAGTGCAGTTCGACTACTTACCCAGCTCGGTCACGACGCTGCAAACCTTGACGGCGGATATCTGACCTGGCGGGCTGGCACAGCTGCCTCCCTCGTACCGGTCTCCTAGGTGCCCTATCCAGCAGCGGTGACACCCCGGCGGTCGGCTGCCCGCCATGAAACAACCCCGGTCTGATGGCCAACTAGAGAAGGAGAAACCATGTGCAGTGCAATAACCTGCCGAAAGTGCGGCAAAACTACCTGGGCCGGATGCGGCCAACATGTCGACCAAGTCATGCGAGGCGTTCCGCGGAACCAACGCTGTGACGGACACCCGAAGGAGGCCCGCTCCGGATTCCTCAGTCGCTTCTTCAAGCGTTGATCGGTACATCCGGCTCAACTCGGCTTGGGATTAGTGCCGCTACGCGTGTCCAGGCAGCAAGCGGCCAAGTGGTCGCGAAGCCTGACGCATTCCCAATCACAGAAGGTCCGGGCCGCATGGTCCGTTCGGGGAGGAACTGCCGAAGGGGCGCGCTACGCGGAACCGATCGCCGAGGAAGTAGGTTCGCCGATACTCCACTGTTTGACCATTCGAGCAGGCCAGACGCTCGACAAGCAGCAAGGGCGTTTCCGGAGCGCAGGCCAGGAGCTCGGCGAAACGGTCTCCCGCGGGAACGGCCTGAATCTGCTCGCTCCCGCCTTGCACCGTTACGCCACACCGCACCCGAAGCTCTCGGTAAAACGGGGCATCTGAGAAGTCCACCTCAATCAGCGGTGCGGCAACTGACGACGGGCTAAAGACTTCATCGAACGCGACCGGTTGGTCATCTGCGTGCCGCAAGCGCGCCAGGTGAAAGAGGGGCTCGCCCACAGGAGTCCCGAGTTGTTCGGTGGCGGCCGGGTCGGCCGTGAGGTGTTGCTGCAGAACTGTGCTGCGATGCTTCATGCCTGAACTCACGATCAAATCGTGCAGCGAATAGATAGCTCCATACTGGGAAGCCGGATCGATCTGGGTGATTTGTGATCGCCGACCCGGCGAAGCGGAGATCAGGCCAGCCTCACGCAGTGGGCGCAGTGCCGCTCGCGCGGTTCCGCGGCTGACCGAGAATTCGGCCGCGAGATCCAGCTCTCCGGGGAAACCACTCTTGTACTGCCCCGCTCGGATGCGGTCGCGAAGTTCGTCAGCTATCTGACGCCATCGCGGCATGCTGCGGGTCGCTTCCACCACATCTCCTCCTCCTCCTGATAATCGTACCAACGGCAACCAAATGTATGTACATTTGCTACTGTGGGACGTTACCGAGCCATTAAGGACCTGCCACATGCCATCTGCTACCACGACCAACACCTCACAGGACCGGCGTCTGATATGGGTATTGGGCATCGCATTGGTGGTCGTTCTCATCACCCTCGTGATCTCCCTGGTACGCCCAGCGGCCAGCTCTTCCGACAGCGCCGCCACGACCCCCGGCGCGGACGGACAGGGTGAGGCGTTGCCCGATCTCTCGCGCCGTATTGAGGGGAATATGACGGCGATCGGCGAGGTGGACGCCCCGGTGGTTCTGATCGAGTTCGCCGACTACCGGTGCCCGTTCTGCGCGATTTTCGCGCGTGAATCACTGCCGACACTGGTGGAGGAGTACGTCGATCAGGGGAAGCTGCGAATCGAATGGCGGGACGTCCCGGTGTTCGGTGAGGAGTCCGTCGCCGCCGCCATCGCGGCCCGCGCTGCGGGGCAGCAGGACCTGTACTGGGAGTACAACGCGGCCGTTTACGCTTACACCGAGCGCGACAACCAGCCACTGCCGCGGGAACGCCTAATCGAGATAGCGACCGCGGTCGGGGTGCCAGACATGGCAGCGTTCGAAGCGGGACTGGATGACCCGGAGCTTGCCGAGCAGGTTGCCCGGGACGCTGCAGAGGCCGAATCGCTGGGCATACGCAGCACTCCCACATTCGTGATCGGCCAGACTCCGATCATGGGCGCCCAGCCGGTCGGGGTCTTCGCTGAGGCGATCGACGAGGAACTTGCCCGGATGGGGCTGTAGCGGATGGACATCGGGTACATCGGCGCCTTCCTCGGCGGCATCCTGTCCCTGCTCAGTCCGTGCTCGGTCATGCTGCTGCCGGCGTTCTTCGCCTATGCGTTCACATCACCGAAAGCCCTGCTCTCACGCACTGGGCTGTTCACGCTCGGCCTGATCGCAACCCTGGTGCCCCTCGGCGTCTTCTCCGGCCTGTTCGGGTCGCTGTTGGGGGAGCACCGCGGTTTGATGATCACCACGGTCGCGATCGCCGTGATCGTCGTCGGGGCGCTGCAGCTGTTCGGCGTGCCCATCCCCGGCCTCTCCCGTAAGGAGGGAGCCGGTACGGAACGGACTTCTGCGGTCTCAGTGTTCCTGCTCGGTGCGGTCTACGCGGTCGCCGGAGTCTGCACCGGACCGATCCTCGGGTCGGTGTTGATGGTGGCTTCGCTCGGTGGGTCGCCAGCTTACGGTGCCGTGCTGTTGACGATTTACGCTCTGGGAATGGTCACCCCGTTGCTCGTGCTCACCCTCCTTTGGCGGCGCTTCGGCGCTCGGGCAATGCGCTGGGTGCGCCCACGGATGCTGACCATTGGCCATTGGACAAACTCCTGGACGATGGTCATCACGGGCGCCCTGTCGATGGGGCTGGGCGTCTTGCTGCTGGTCAGCGACGGCACCGCGAAACTGGGTGGCCTCGTCGGCATCGGAACGCAGTACGAACTCGAATCACAGCTCGGCGTCGCTTCCACGACGATCCCGGATTGGTGGTTCGCGATCGCGGCGGTCCTGATGCTCGCAGCTGTTGGAGCAGTCGTTCTAGTGCGACGGATGCGCGTGCCGCCTGAGCGCGTCCCGAACGCAATGGCAGAACAATGAGACACCAACCCGACTCGTACTGGCGGGCGGCGACGAAACCGAGCCATCGAGCTGCGTTCGCCATGCCGGTCGCAGTGACTGCAGCCGGGTACGGACTCATTCCCACCGGAACCCCACGAGAATACGAAACGGTACACCTTGGAACAGCTTGAAGCCCCCCGCAGCATCGTCGCCGAACTCCGCACTTGGCAGCCCCGCCGCTGGTGGTTCGCGGCAGGGACAGCAGCGGTCACCATTGTTTTCGTTGCCATACCCACCGTGCTCATCCCGAATCCCTGGTTCGTGCGGGAGATGCCGGTCACTCCCTGGGCTTGGCCAGTGCTCCTAGTCACGAGCGTGCTTGCCGGCCTCGTCGCCGCAACCTACGTCGCCCGCAAAGACGCGGCTGAGAAGGATCGCGGCGGACCTCTCGGAGCCACGGGCGCGATCGTCACGTTCTTTGCCGTCGGATGCCCGGTTTGCAACAAGCTCGTGCTGATCGCCCTCGGTTACACCGGCGCACTGCAATTCTTCGAACCCCTCCAGCCCTATCTCGCCGGAGGATCTGTAGTCCTCCTCGCCGTCGCGCTCGCCATGCGCATCCGACGGGAACGAAGCTGTCCCCTGTCACGCCCGAAGGCGCCCTCCTCCGCCGCCGAAGCGGAACCCCAGGAGCAATCAATATGACGAATCGCACCCACCAGGTAATACTTCATGTCTCCGACAAAGCAGAGGACGTGCCCCGCGCCGTCGCCGCCGCCGAAACGCTGACACAAAACAACTCCGAGTTGGATGTCCGCATCATTGTCAACGGAACTGCGCTGAACGGCGTCACCGATAGCGCCGAACAGGTCAGCCCTGGTGAAGCCACGACTATCGAAGCTTGCGAGCTGGGGATGCAGCGCCGAAACCTTCCGCTTGAGACACTTCAGTCCAACGTCCCCACGGTGCCTTCATCGATCCTCGCCATTGTGGAAGCGCAACTGGCCGGCGCAGCGTACGTACGCATCTAGATGTCGGACGCGAGGTGGGCCATCCGGTACCGGCCGCTCTTGTCGGGCCAAGTCATCGACGCTGATTGGGTGAACCGGCCATGAACCCCGGTGACCAGAGCAATGTTAACGATGGAGAGATCGTCAGCCGGGTGTGCAGCATCCTCGGAGCCCGGCTCACCCCATGCATCGCCACTTCCAGGAAAGCGTCACTGAGGTCCGGACATCTTGCGATGGTCAAGGAAGCGAGCAAGGTCGCCAAGGTCATCGAGACCGCGGCACAGGTGGCCAAGTAGCACCTCAGCACCGACACGAAGGGAGGGCCGCGCGAGAGAGCGACCCTCGCTTCCAGCTAGATGTCGGTCGGCTTTCGGCTCCATAGCCCGGAGCCGGCACCGGTGAAGCTCATTCTCGACATACCCGAGTTCGAGCATCTGTGACAGAATCAGTATTCTGTACTGATCGGTACGAAATAGAAGGGTGGCTGGCAATGCCTGTGATCGGACGGCCTCGAGGATTCGATGCAGACCTGGCCTTGGATGCCGCGGTCGATGTCTTCTGGCGGCGTGGCTACGGCGGCGCGAGCCTGTCGGAGCTGACCGCCGCGATGGGGATCAACCGACCCAGCATCTATGCGACGTACGGCGACAAAGCGCAGCTGTTCCAGTCGGCGCTTCGTCGTTACGTGGAACAGAACATGGGCTACGTCACAGACGCTCTCCACCGACCGACAGCTCGCGAAGTCGCAGCGGCCTTCCTTACCGGCAACGCCCGTGCAGTGACCATGCCCGGCCGCCCAGCAGGATGCCTGTCAGTGCAGGCGGCGGTTGCACCGGAGCATTCGGCGCAACTGGAGTCCCTCACGCAGAACCGGGCGACGATCCAAGCGCTCTTCGCCGACCGGTTCCGTAGAGCCATCGACGAGGGTGACCTCGCCGGAGACGAGGACCCGGACGAGCTCGCCGCGTTCCTGATCACCGTTACCAGCGGCTTCGCTGTCCGCGCAGCCGACGGGACATCCCACGAGGCTCTGCTTGCTGTGGCGCAGCGCGCCTTAGCAAGCTTCCCTGCAACCCTCGGCTCTGCCAGCCGGTCGAATTCCCGAACCACCGAATCCAAGGAGCATACCCATGCCTGAGCACGCATCGTCACTTTCCGCAGCCCGAGACCAGGCCCTCGCAGTTCGCGCGCTATACGAAGTCTTGGAGGAGCGGTTCAACGGCGCGACCTGGTCGCTCCCCGAGCTGATGATCGGGTTCTCGAACGACGTCGGCTACGTCGGCCGTCTCCTGCTCGCCCACGCCGGCACCTGGGGCATCGATGGCGACCCGCGCGCCGAGCTCAAGCACAAGCTAGCCGAATCCTTGTGGTGGACCTTCGTACTCGCCGACAAGCTCGACATCGATTTGGACGAGGCCTACACCGACACGATGGCCAGCATCCACGCGGGCCTGGAGTCCACCATCGCCCGCACCGAAGTCACCGAGTCGAACCAGAGCTGACCACCGCCCCCTTCCGCTACCGAAGAAACCGAACCTCGAGGACTAAGCATGACCATCGACCAGCTAGCCGACCACCTTCACGCCTCCGACACCCCCGAGCACGTGCGAACGCCTCGAACGGACTACGTTTCCGTCCTCGGCGACGGTGCCCCCGGCAGCGACGAGTTCTACCGCAAGAAGATGCTGGTCTCCGACATCGCCCGCATCCTCAATCAGAGCGATGAGACACCGGTCGTGGAGATCCAATTCTGGTACCCGGAGAACTCCACGCCGGTGGAGATCGCCGACTTCTACAGCGTGAATCCAATCCCATCGCTCCTCTACCGAGTCCTGGCCCAGATTCCGGAACGTGCGACTGAGGCAGACATTGCAGGCGCCCGAACCAGGGCCGCAAGCGTCGCGGACATCTCATCAGATGACGTGACACCATTCACTGTTCCCGAGCAAGACGTCGTCCAGATCATGCATCACGGACCGTTCGCCGAAGAGTTCGCGACCCTCCAGCGCCTCGGAGACTACGCGAGACGACGGGATCTGCGCCGCGCAGGCCCACACCACGAGATCCACCTGGACGCCTTTACGCGGACCACCCCGCAGGACACGCTCCGCACTATCCTTCGAGACCCGGTCGCCTAAAGCTCGCCTCACCGTCCATGGATGGTGTAGTCCGAATGTCGAATCTCCGGCGAAGCCGACGTCCGCGCTAGAAACAATAGGCGTGGCTGGCCCTGGCCGCAGCTGTGACATGAGAATTGACAAATGGAGCGGATGACGGGAATCGAACCCGCGCTATCAGCTTGGGAAGCTGAAGTTCTACCATTGAACTACATCCGCGCATCCGGCGAACCGGACCAAACCAATTGTAGCCACCACTCGCGGCCAGCCTGAGCCAGCGGGCGTTAGCCCTCGAACGCCACTGCTCGCACCGGCGCGCCGTCCCCGTCGATGGGCAGCGGGAAGAAGCCCACGCGGATGCGTTCGGGCAGCCCATCCAGGCCGGTGAGGTTCTCGATGATGAGGGCGTCTCCGCCGAGTACCACTTCGTGCACCGGAAATCCTGCCGCATCGCCACCCGTGGGGTCCGGGCTGAGCGTGTCGACCGCGAGCAGCCTCATCCCGCGGGCCAGCAACTCGGCGGCAGCCTGAGGGTCGAGGCTCGGATGGGCAAGTGCCTGCCCGGTGCTGAAATGCCTCGCCCAGCCAGTGTTCATGATGACAATGGCGGGGACGGACGCAGGGATCGCACCAAGGGCATCCGCGATCTCCTCGAGCCCGTAGGTCCATCGCGGAGCCAACTCAGGGAGGTGCACCAGCAGCGCCTCACCGACCAACTCGTCGAGCCTGATCGACCCCGTCGTACGGCCACCCACGACCGTGTGGGAAGGCGCGTCGAGGTGGGTGCCGGTGTGCGAACCGAGGTGAAGCATCGCAACATCCACCCCGTCGCGCTCAACTGTCAGCGCCGGTTCCAGCGTGACCGCCGGGTCCCCCGGGTACACCTGCATCCCGCTACTGATTCGATGACTCAGTTCTCGCATGGTGTACCTCCGGCTGCAGCATCCGCCTCAGCTTGCATCCACCTTCTCAGCCAAATGTTCGCTGCGTGCGCCCTGGTGCCGACCCCGCTCGGGCAACATCACCACCAGGTACAGGGCGAACGAGAGCACGAAGGCGGGAATCGTCGCCCCGATCGGCAGCGGCCAGACGTAGGCCCACAGGTAGGAGGCGGCCGCCCCGATCACCCAGACCACGACCGCGATCCAGTTGACTCCCCCCTTGTACCAATAACGTCCACCGCTGCTGGCCAGGATGTCCTGGGTGTAGGCGGCGCGCTTCACGATGTAGTAGTCGACGATCATGATGGCGAAAACCGGAACGAAGAACGCGCCGATCATCACCAGGAAGTCGGTGAACTGGTTCAGCAGCCCCATCCAGGTTGCCCCGATGATCGAGATCACGCCGAGTATCAGCGCGGTGGGCAGGAACTTCAGCTTGCTGCCGACCCTCGCGTTGACCACGGAAGTGACCATTCCGTAGACCACCATGGTGTTCGTCGCCATCACCGAGAGGAAGATCACGATCGCCAACGGCGCTCCGAAGGCGCCCACGATCGTTCCCGGGTCGAATGCCGCCGCCTCGTTCCCGGCCAGAAGCACGTAGACGAACGCGGTGAGCCCGAGCGTCATCGAGGTCACCGTGGAGACGGTGTAGCCGATACCGGAGCCGAGGACGCCCGCCTTGGTGGTCCGGGCAAAGCGGTTGAAGTCCGCGGAGAGCACGGTCCAGGAGATGGCGGTGGCAATCACGATGTCGAGCACCACGATGGGGGTGAGCCCCAGAGCAGGGTCGACCTCCGCAGCCTGGAAGTCGGCCAGGCCGAACGTGGTGAAGGCGGTGATGAAGATCCAGGCGATGATCAGCAGCATGAGGACAGCCAGCCATGGCTCGATCTTGGCGATCCCCTCGTGCCCGAGGATCGCCAGGATCACCACGATGCTCTGGCAGATCACCGCGAACAGGATCGGGTTCGAGTAGCCGGTGAGGCTGTTGATCAGGAAGTCGACGGTGATCCCGGCGAGCATGGCCTGCACCCAGCTCCAGCCCATGAGGATGATCACATTGGCAGTCACCGGGAGAAAACTGCCGCGGGTGCCGAACGCGCCCCGGGTGAGCGCCATGGTCGGCAGGCCAGTGCGCGTCCCGATGGCGCCGATCGAGGTGAGCACCACCGCGCCACCCACGGTGCCGAGCACGATCATCAGGAACGCGGTTCCGTATTCGACACCGGGAACGAAAAGGGTTCCGGTCAGCAGCGTGGTCACGACCAGGTTGGCCGCGAGCCAGATCATTCCGATGCGAACCAGCGAGAACGATCCACGCACGGGCCCGCCGCCGTCGGCTTGGGCTTCGGTGCGGCGGTTGAGTCGGGAATAGAGCGACATTGCTTCAGTCTCCTCAGTAGGCGGTTGGGTGGTCAGGAATCGGATTCCGGCGCCGGAGACAGGTGCTCGTGCACGGCCAGCAGGGCGTCGCCGTCCAGCTGGAACACGATGGTCTCCCGTTCGCGGTAGGCGTCTTCTCCGTCGCTGGTGTCGACCCGGGTGAACACCTCATGGCTGAACACAGCGCCCCCGGGGAAAGGCTGGGCGGCCTGGTTCGACGATTCGCAGGTGAGTACCCGCCATCCCGCGTCGACCCAGCCGGACCACAGGCGCTCATACTCGGCACGGTCGCCCAGGCGCGCCGGCTCGGTGTGGAAGATGAAGGTCGCATCCGGGGTGAACCCGGCGAAGTAGCGATCGCCGTCGGTGGCGGCGAAGGCGTCGACGATGGAAGACGCCGCCTCCAGGACTTCTTGCTCGCTCGGAGTTCGTGTGGTCATCGCCTTCTCCTTTGATTGTGTGAACGGGTGCGTTGAACGCTCGAGGTCAGCCGCGCGGGGCCATCGCACTGATCAGCTCGTAGGCGACGTGGCTGGCGGCCACCGCCGTGAGCTGGGCGTGGTCGTAAGCGGGGGCCACCTCCACGACGTCGGCGCCGACGATGTTGCGGTCGGACAGGGCGCGCACCATCCGGAGCAGTTCGCGACTGGTGAGCCCGCCGGCCTCGGGGGTGCCGGTGCCGGGCGCATGTGCCGGGTCGAGCACGTCGATGTCGATGGAGATGTAGAGCGGCTTGTCACCGATCCGGGTGCGGATGCGCTCGATCGCCGCCGAGACACCGTGCTCCTCGACGTCTTCGGTGGTCACGATGGTGAAGCCGAGACGCTGGTCGTCGGCCAGGTCTCCGACACCGTACAGCGGACCGCGGATGCCCACATGGATGCTCGCGGTGAGGTCTATCAGACCCTCCTCCGAGGCTCGGCGAAACGGCGTGCCGTGCGTGGTTGGCGCACCGAAATAGGTATCCCAGGTGTCCAGGTGCGCGTCGAAATGCAGCACCGCCGCCGGGCCGTGCTTCTGGGCGATCGCACGAAGGAGGGGCAGGGCTATGGTGTGGTCGCCTCCGATGGCGACGATCTTCTCCGCGCGCGTCGCCAGTTCCAGCGCCCCCGCCTCGATCTCGCGAACCGCATCGTCGATGTTGAACGGGTTGGCCGCGATGTCCCCGGCATCCGCAACCTGCTGCACGGCGAACGGCGAAATCTCCTGGGCGGGGTTGTACGGACGCAGCAGGCGGGAAGCCTCCCGCACATGGGCGGGCCCGAACCGCGCTCCTGGCCGGTAACTGACCCCGCTGTCGAATGGGACCCCCACGATCGCCACATCAGCGCGCTCGACGTCCTCGAGCCGCGGAAGCCGGGCGAAGGTCGCAATGCCGGCGAAGCGAGGCACAACACTCGCGTCGATCGGTCCCACTGTCTGTTGCATAATGGTAAACTTTCGATAATCCAGGGTAAACGTGAGGCCAGAGTAGGCCGCTGAATCCGTTGCGTCAAGAGCCGGAACGGGAAGGAGTGCCATGCGGCCGGTATCGCCATCACCCAATGCGCTGACCCCGGCGATCGGTGCGCGGATTCGCGGCGCCCGCAAGGCTCAAGGATTCACCCTCGACCAGGTCGCCCACGCGGCCGGTCTCAGCAAGGGATTCCTCAGCAGGTTGGAGCGAGACGAGACATCCCCCAGCGTCGCGACGCTCCTGCAGTTGTGTCAGGTGCTGTCGCTCGAGGTCGGCTCGTTGTTCGCGGAACCGGATGCGGTCAAGATCTCGCTCAGTGACGCGCCCCACATCAACCTGGGCGGCCACGGGGTGGATGAACGACTCATCTCGCTGCGCAACGAGTCACGGGTGCAGATCATCCGTTCGAAAATGGAGCCGGCGGCGGACGGTGGCGATGCCTTCTACACGATCAGCTGCGAAGTGGAGGTACTGCACGTGCTCAAGGGAGCGATCACCCTGCGCTTCGTCGACAGGGAGATCCCGTTGGCGGAAGGGGACTCGCTCACCTTCCCCGGTCGGGAACCGCACAACTGGCAGGCTGATCCCGTGCTCGGTGCCGAAGTCGTCTGGACAATCGTCCCGGCATCATGGCGAGGGGAATAAGGCGGCTCGCCTAGTAGTCTCGATGGCATGCTGCTCTCGGATCGCGACATCACGGCGGAACTCGCATCGGGGCGGATCGGCCTCGACCCCCAGGCTCCGGAGATGATCCAGCCATCCAGTGTCGACGTGAGACTCGACCGGTACTTCCGCCTGTTCGACAACCATAAGTACCCGTACATCGACCCGGCCGAAGACCAGCCGGATCTCACCCGCCTGGTCGATGTGGATCCCGGAGAGCCGTTCATCCTGCATCCCGGCGAGTTCGTGCTCGGCTCGACCTACGAACAGGTATCGCTTCCGGATGACGTGGCGGCCCGCCTTGAGGGCAAGTCCTCGCTGGGGCGCCTCGGCCTGCTCACCCACTCGACCGCCGGATTCGTCGACCCCGGGTTCACCGGACATGTCACGCTCGAACTCAGCAACGTCGCCACCCTGCCAATCAAGCTGTGGCCAGGCATGAAGATCGGCCAGATGTGCTTCTTCCGCCTGAGCTCACCGGCGGAGAAGCCGTACGGGTCAGCGGACTACAAGTCGCGCTACCAGGGCCAGCGCGGGCCGACGGCGTCGCGCTCGCACCAGAACTTCCACCGCACGGTCATCGACCGCTAGCGGCCCGTAGCACCCACCGAGTCGGGGGGTTGTGCGGGTCCACGCGACCGTGACGCGCACAATGGCCCGGCTCGCGAGGATACCGCGGCACCAGCGCAACTCAGCGAGCGTGGGCGGCGTCAGCCGACACCGGCGCGTTCACGAATTCGGTGATCGCATCCAGCACAGTGTCGTCCCGCAACACCCGGTGGTGTCCGAGTCCTGAGGTGAAGAGCACGGTGGCATGCGGATGCCCGGCAGCCAGCGCTTCCCCCTGGTCGAAATCCACGGTCAGGTCGTCGCGATCGTGGATGACGAGCAGTGGCAGCTTCAGCGGCGCCGAGGTCAGCGAATAGGCGGTCCAGACATCCGGAACCGCGCGGAAGCGCCGCTGCTCGATGCGCAGCTTGAGGCCGGCGACGGTCCGCGGGGTGAGGCCCAGCATCAGGCCGAAGCGGGTGGCCAGGTATTGGAGATCCGCGATCCCGCCGATCGAGACCAGGCGCTGCGTGCGCGTGCCGGTCCGAATAGCCAGCGCCGCCGCCGGGGTGCCGAAGGAGTGCGCGATGATGGCCTCGAAGGTGCCGTACTCCCGGCCCAGCGCAGCGATGACGTCGGCGAAGTCGCGAACATCCGGTCGACGCCCCCCGGACCCCCCGTGGCCGGGCGCATCGAATGCGATGACGGTGCGATCGGTGGCGCGCAACTCCCGCACGATCTCGGCGAACTCTGCAGCGCGCCCCTGCCAGCCGTGCGCCAGCAACACCGGTCGAGGTCCACTGCCCCAGGCGTAGACGACGATGCGGTTGCCGCCCACCCGGATGGTTGAGGTCGTCGCCTGGTCGATGACCAGGCGTTCGAGCCGATGGACGCGCTTTCGCCTGCCAGTGGACAACCAGAGCGCGTAGGCCGCTTCTGCGGCCAGGGGTGGCGCGATACGCTGCAACAGCCCGAAGGCGCGGCTGGCGGTGTCCGAACTCGGCATGGTACTTCTCCAACTATGCAATAATAGAATACGAACGATCGTACTATTAAATCCACCAGGAGGCGAATGTGACGGCGACGGAGCTCGACGGCCGCAGGCGGCGCGGAAACGCCTCTCGCCAGGCGACGCTCGACCGTGCAGTGCAACTCGCGTCGACCGAGGGTCTCGAGGGGTTGTCGATCGGCCAGCTCGCTACCGAACTCGGCGCCAGCAAGAGCGGCGTCATCGCGTTGTTCGGTACCAAGCTCGATCTTCAGCTGGCGACCATCGAGGCGGCCCGTTCGGTGTTCATCGCCACGGTCATCGAGCCAGCCCTCAGGGTGCAGCGGGGACTGCCCCGGCTGTGGGCGATCTGCGAACTCTGGCTGGACTACTCGGAGGCCCGCGTCTTCCAGGGCGGGTGCTTCTTCCGCGCGGTGTCTGCCGAGAACGGCTCCAAGCCGGGGCCGGTGCGCGACACCCTCGCGGCGATCGACGTGGACTGGCTCGCCTTCATCGAGCGTGCGGCGACCAGCGCGCAGCCCGACCTGCCCCGGCTGGCGGATGCCGTGCAACTCGCCTTCGAGACGGTGGCCATCATGGACGGTGCCAACACCGCGTCGCTGCTGCACGGCTCCGCGCGCTACTACGAGCTTGCGCGGTCGGCCATCCGTGATCGGCTGATAGCGCTGGGTGCGGATTCGGCGGTGCTCAGTCGGCCAGCTGCTCCAACTGCAGCACCAGCCACGGGCTGAAGACGAACGGTGTCGCCATGACCGCCGCCCGCAGCGCGTCCGGCTCGACCCACCGCCACTCGGCCACCTCTGCCGGGTTGGCGACCACGGCATCCGTCGTCACCGCCCGAAAAACCGGGCAGATCTCGTTCTCGACGATGCCGGATGCGTCCACCGCCCGGTAGCGGAAGTTCGGCAGCAGCGGCTCAACGGCCTCGATCGCGACGCCGAGCTCATAGGCGGCACGCCGCTCCACCTCCGCCGTGACGGGCTCACCGGGTGCCGGATGCCCGCAGAACGAGTTCGTCCACACTCCGGGCCAGGCCTGTTTCGTCAGCGCGCGTCGGGTGACGAGCACCCGGCCACTCTCGTCATAGACATGGCAGGAGAAAGCGAGGTGGAGCCGGGTGTCGGCGGTGTGCACTGCGCCCTTGCCTGCGGTGCCGATCGGCGTGCCGCCGTCGTCGACGAGAACGACCAACTCATCCTCGATCACGGCGTCTGCGCCGGTCCGTTCTGCCAGCCGAGGTTGACCGCCATCCGTTCGAGCGCGGCCAGGGTCGTCTCATACTGTTCCTCGGTAAGCCCCTGGCCGGTTTGAGCGCGGAGCTCCTCGACCACCTCCTGCAGCCGGCCGAACGCCCCCCGCCCGCGTTCGGTGAGCGAGTAGGCGGTACCGTCGATTGTGATCCAGTCGCTGTCGACAAGCTCGGCGAGATGATCGGCAGCGCTCTCGTCGCTGCCCGGCTCGAGAAACGGCGCAATCGCCTGGTCCAGTTCATCAACAGGGGCGCTTCCCGCTTCCAGGACGCCGAGCAACTGCCATTGCCGGCGAGTCACTCCGTGCTCTTCGATGATGGAGGCGAAACGCTCATCGATCAGGCGATCGACGAGCTTCAGCCAGAATCCAATCGGTCGGGTATCAGCCATGCTTCGACCCTAGGTGCGGGTGCCTGCTGAATCAATGACCTCAGTACTTGAACCCGAGTTCCTCCGGGTAGTCGCCCAGCTTGGTCACTTGCGCGGCTGCCGCCCGCAGGTGGGCCAAGGCCAGGCCGAGCGTGCCCGGCCCGAAGCTCACGCGCGAGACTCCCAGGCCGGCGAGCGTTTGCAATGGTACCGATGACGGGTTGGAGATGACGGACACTTTGCCGGTGATCTCGTCCAGGGCGCGCTTCACCTTGCTTTCGTCGCCGAGTCCGAGCATGAAGATCACGTCGGCTCCTGCGTCCAGGTAGGCGTTGGCTCGGGCCATTGCCTCGCCCCACTCGCCGCCCCCGGCCAGGGTGTCGACGCGAGCGTTGATCACCAGCGGCACGCCGGCCTTGTCTGCGGCCGAGCGGACCGTCGCCACCCGCTGGGCGGCGGTGTCGATGTCGAACTGGGGAGCCTTCGTTGTGCCGACGCTGTCCTCGATGTTGAGGCCGGCAGCCCCCACTTCGATCAGTCGGCCGATGTTCTCCTCCAGACGCGATCCGTCCGGCGAGTAGCCCTTCTCGAAATCGACCGACACCGGGAGCTCGGTCGCGCTGATGACAACGCGAGCCGCCTCCAGGGCCTGGTCGACGCTCAGGCCTTCGCCATCCGGAACGCCGTGCGCAAACGAAATGGAGTGGCTCGCGGTGGCGAGGGCCTTGACTCCGGGGGTGCCCGCGACGACCCGTGCCGTCACCGCGTCCCACACATTGGTGAGAATGAGCGGGGTGCCGGGAATGTGGAGGGAACGGAGGTGTTTGGCCTTCTGCGCTTGCGGAGTAGTCATGCCTCCACTCTCTCCCGCAGGGGCGAAATCCGCCAGCCCTCTATGGCCGGGTCTGCTCAGTGGTGCGCACGAAGAGCATCATGACGAGGCCGGCCAGAAGCACGGCGACGATGCCCAGGATGCCCCAGGCTGTCGCGCCGAAGGCGACAATGAGGATGGTCCAGAGCGCGGGCGAGAGGAAGGACGCCGCCCGTCCGGTGGTCGCGTACAGGCCGAAGATCTCGCCCTCGCGCCCGGCCGGGGTGACTCTGGCCAGGAACGAGCGACTGGCCGACTGGGCCGGGCCGACGAACATGCAGAGCATGAGCCCACCGATCCAGAAGGTCGCGTCGCCGAGATCCCGGAGGAAGAACACCGCGAGGCCGGTCACCACCAATCCGACGAGGGATGTCACAATAACGGATTTCGGCCCGAATCGGTCGTCGAAGCGCCCGGAGAAGATGGTCGAGACACCGGCGACCAGGTTGGCGGCGATGCCGAACATCACCACTTCGAGGAACTCGAACCCGAACACCGTTGACGCGATCACCGCGCCATAGGCGAAGACTCCGGCCAGGCCGTCACGGAAGACCGCACTGGCCAGGAGGAACCAAAAGGTGGTGCGGGTCGTCCTCCACAGCCGCATGATGTGGCGGCCGAGCAGTACGTAACTCTGGAAGATGCTGACCCGCGACCCCTGCTCGGTCGCAGGCAGTTCCGGCACATTCTTGAAAATCGGGATGGAGAAGAGGATGGTCCAGACCGCGCATCCGAGCGCCACCACCCGGAAGGGCAGCCCGTTGTCTTCGCTGAGCCCGAACCAGTCGGCCGAGTACGCGACGACAACGATGACCAGGGCGAAAATGCCACCGAGATAGCCGAAGCCCCAGCCCAGGCCGCTGACTCTGCCGACCGTGCTCGGGGTGGAAACCTGGAAGAGCATGGCGTTGTAGTGCACGCCGGCGATCTCGCTGAAGACGCTGGCCACCGCAACCAGCCCGACGCCCAGCGCGAAGTAAGACGGTGCGCCTTCAACGAAGTAGAGCGCGGCCATGGAGAGCACGACCAGCCCGGTGCTGATCGCCAGGGACCGCTTGCGGCGGCCTGTGCCGTCGGTCCGCTGCCCGAGCACCGGAGCGATGATTGCCACCAACACGCCGGCGATGGTATTTGCCAGGCCGAGCCCGCTGGTGAGTTCGGCGATCGCCCGATCGTAAGCGGGGTCATCCGCGCCGAGGGCGGCGATCTCCGGGGAGATGAAGACGTCGGTCGTGAGGTAGAGGGCGGTGAAAATGAAGGTGAGGATGACCGTGTTGAACGGCTGGTTCGCCCAGTCCCACAGCGCCCAGGAGAAGACCTGCTTGCGCGGAATGACCCGCCCCTCCTGCAGTTCGAGGCCCATGGTGGCGATAGCGCCGGAACTTCCGGTTGCCGGGACTGTCGGCACTGCCGTTTCGACGCCTTTGTCGTTGGACTCGTTTGTCATGCCCACAGGCTAGTGGTGAGCGGTAAACAATTGGTGGCTTCGCGTATCCAGTCTGCACAATGGGGACATGACATCTGCCGCCGACCTGGGACTGCCGCACGGCTTTCTGCTGGGAGTCTCGACCGCCGCCTACCAGATCGAAGGGGCAGTCAGCGAAGGCGGACGAGGGTCGTCGAGCTGGGATGCGTTCAGCCACACCCCCGGGAGGGTGCTGAACGGGGACACTGGCGACGTCGCCTGCGACCACTTCCACCGGTACCCGGAAGACGTGGCACTGATGAAGGAGCTGGGGGTCGCCGCCTATCGGTTCTCCTTCGCCTGGCCGCGCATCCAGCCGAGCGGCAAGGGGGCGGCGAACCCGGCCGGCCTCGACTTCTACGATCGGCTGGTCGACGCCTTGCTGGCTGCCGGCATCCAGCCCACCCCGACCCTGTTCCATTGGGACACCCCGCTCGACCTGGAGGAGGCGGGCGGATGGCTGAACGCCGACACCGCGAAACGGTTCGCCGATTATGCGTATCTGCTGGGCGAGCGCTATGCCGACCGCGTCCCGCGCTGGATCACCGTCAACGAGCCGGGGGTGCTCACCATGCTCGGCTATGGCGCAGGCATCCACGCGCCGGGCCTGAAGCTCGGCTTCGGAGCGATCCCGACCGCGCACCACCAGCTCCTCGCCCACGGGCTGGCGGTGGCCGCCCTCCGCGACGCCGGAGCCGACAACATCGGCATCGCGAACAACCACACACCGATATGGCCGGCCAGCGATCGCGATGACGACCAGCAGTCCGCCGCGCTCTACGACACCATCGCGAACCGGCTGTTCGCCGAGCCGCTACTGCTGGGGAGCTACCCGACCGAGCTGGAGCCGCACCTCCCGGACGGTTTCAGCGACGACCTGGCGCAGATCAGCGTGCCGATCGACTGGTACGGCATCAACTACTACAACCCGACCAGGATCGGCGCTCCGAATGCGAGGCCGGGTGCCGAGGCCGACGGCCACCCGCTGGACGCCGGCCTGCCGTTCGCGCTGAAGGAGATCCGCGGCTATCCGCTTACCGACGTCGACTGGCCGGTGGTGCCGCAGGCGTTCACCGAGCTGCTGGTGTCGTTCAAGGGCCGCTACGGCGACGCCTTGCCCCCGATCTACATCACCGAGAACGGCTGCGCGATTAACGATGTTCCGGATGCCACGGGCCGGGTGAACGATACCCGCCGCATTTCCTACACCGAGTCCCACCTGGCGGCGATCGGGGAGGCAATCGCGGCTGGCGTCGACGTGCGCGGCTACTTCCACTGGTCGTTGCTCGACAATTTCGAGTGGGCTGCCGGGTACTCGCAGCGATTCGGCCTGGTGCACGTCGACTTCGCCACGCAAAAGCGCACCCCCAAGGAGTCGTACGCCTGGTACCGCAACCTCATCCGCAGCTCCCGGTAGCTCGTCGCGGCAGAAGTCCACTCGCCGCTCCTGAAACTTCTGGCGCGACGAGCCCGTTTCTGCAGCGGGGACGCTCAGCGGGCGCATTGAGCCAACCCGACTCAACTTTTCGGCGCTCGACTTGACATCCGAAACCGCCCGCGTAAACTTGAGCGGGTGAGACTCAACTCTCACTACCACGACTTTTGCACACAGGAACACTAAAGGAGAACGAGCATGGCTCGAGCAGTAGGAATCGACCTGGGAACCACCAACTCGGTTGTCTCAGTACTTGAAGGTGGAGAACCCACCGTCATCGCGAACGCCGAAGGTTTCCGCACCACGCCATCAGTGGTGGCATTCACCAAGGACGGCGAGACGCTCGTCGGCGAGACGGCCAAGCGCCAGGCGGTCACCAACGTCGACCGCACCATCGCATCCGTCAAGCGCCACATGGGAACCGACTGGACAACAGAGATCGACGGCAAGAAGTACACGCCGCAGGAGATCTCCGCTCGCATCCTCAGCAAACTGAAGCGCGACGCCGAGCAGTACCTGGGCGAGCCGGTGACGGATGCCGTCATCACCGTTCCGGCGTACTTCAACGACTCCGAGCGCCAAGCCACCAAAGACGCCGGTGAAATCGCCGGCCTCAACGTGCTGCGCATCATCAATGAGCCCACCGCGGCGGCGCTCGCCTACGGCCTCGACAAGGGCAAGCAGGACGAACTCATCCTGGTCTTCGACCTCGGTGGCGGAACGTTCGACGTCTCGCTGCTCGAAGTGGGCAAGGACGACGACTTCTCAACCATTCAGGTGCGCTCTACAGCCGGTGACAACCGCCTCGGTGGCGACGACTGGGACCAGCGGGTGGTCGACTACCTGATCAAGCGCTTCAAGGACTCCACCGGTGTCGACGTCTCCAACGACAAGATCGCCAAGCAGCGCCTGAAGGAAGCCGCTGAGCAGGCGAAGAAGGAACTGTCGTCCTCGACCAGCACGAGCATCCAGCTGCCGTACCTGTCGCTCACCGAGAACGGTCCGGCCAACCTCGACGAGACCCTCAGCCGGGCCAAGTTCGAGGAGCTCACCAACGACCTGCTCGACCGCACCAAGAAGCCGTTCCACGATGTCATCAAGGAAGCCGGCGTCAGCGTCAACGAGATCGCCCACGTGGTGCTCGTCGGTGGCTCGACCCGAATTCCCGCGGTGCAGGAGCTGGTCAAGAGCATGCTCAGCGGCAAGGAGCCGAACAAGGGTGTGAACCCGGACGAGGTCGTCGCCGTCGGTGCTGCGCTGCAGGCCGGTGTACTGAAGGGCGAGCGCAAGGACGTCCTGCTGATCGACGTGACGCCGCTGTCTCTCGGTATCGAGACCAAGGGTGGCATCATGACCAAGCTCATCGAGCGGAACACCGCCATCCCGACCAAGCGCAGCGAGACCTTCACCACTGCTGAGGACAACCAGCCGTCCGTCGCCATCCAGGTCTTCCAGGGCGAGCGCGAGTTCACCCGGGACAATAAGAACCTCGGAACGTTCGAGCTGCAGGGCATCGCCCCGGCACCGCGCGGCGTGCCGCAGGTCGAGGTCACCTTCGACATCGACGCCAACGGCATCGTGCAGGTCCACGCCAAAGACAAAGGGACCGGCAAGGAGCAGTCGATCACCATCACCGGCGGCTCGGCGCTCTCGAAGGAAGACATCGAGCGGATGGTTCGCGAAGGCGAAGAGAACGCGGCAGAGGACAAGAGCCGCCGCGAGGCCGCCGAGGTCCGCAACACGGCCGAACAGTTCGTCTACTCCACCGAGAAGCTCATGAAGGACAACGACGAGAAGCTGTCGGATGGCGTCAAAACGGAAGTGCAAGCCGACATCGACGCGCTGAAGTCGGCGCTCGCCGGCGACGACGACGCGGCCGTGAAGACCGCGCTCGACAAGCTGAACGAGAGCCAGCAGAAGCTGGGCGAAGAGATCTACGCCCAGGCGCAGGCTGACGAAGCGACAGCAGGCGAGCCGACCGAAGAAGCAGCGGGCAGTGACGAAGACATCGTCGATGCCGAAGTTGTTGACGACGAGCCGACGGAAAACAAGTAATCATGGCTGACAAAAAAGACAAGGACCCGAAGAAGGGCGACGGCGACCTGCCCGAGCCCGACTTCGAGGCCACCGAACAGGAGCAGGACGACGGCCTGATCGAAGCCGAAGGCCCAGACATCGAGACGTCGCTCAGCGACACCGACCTGGCCTTCCTCGAACGGACCGCTGACGACCTGGCCGCCGAGCGGCTGGCAGACCTTCAGCGGTTGCAGGCAGAATACGTCAACTACCGCAACCGGGTGGAGCGCGACCGCGAGGCCAGCAAGCAGGGGGTCATCGCCGACGTGGCGAAAGGCCTGCTGCCGATCCTCGACGACCTCGACCGGGCGGAGTCGCATGGCGACCTGGCAGACGGAACGATGGCGCTCATCGCGCAGAAGCTTCGGTCGACCGTCGAGAAGCTGGGCGTCACGCGGGTTGGGGTCAAGGACGAACCGTTCGACCACAACCTGCACGAGGCCGTGGTGCAGTTGCCCACGCCGGGGATCGACGCCATGACGGTGGCGGATGTCATCGAGCCCGGCTATCAGCTGGGCAGCCGGCTGCTGCGCCCGGCGAAAGTGGTCGTCGCAGTACCGCAAGACGAGTAAAGCGCACACTGTGGGTTGAGTACGGTCGCTAAGCGACCTGCTCAACCCACAGGGGGACGGCGGGAATAAGGCCTGCTCAACCCACGGGACTAAAGGACTAACGAGAGGAGGCACACATGGCCAGCCAGGACTGGTTCGAGAAGGACTTCTATAAGATCCTGGGTGTCTCCAAGGACGTCTCCGACGCCGATCTCAAGAAGCGGTACCGCAAGCTGGCGCGGCAGTATCATCCGGACTCCAACCCTGGTGACACTGCTGCTGAGGCGCGGTTCAAGGAGATCAGCGAGGCGCACGCCGTGCTTGCCGACCCGGAGCAGCGCCGCGAATACGATCAGGTGCGCGCCATGGGTACCGGCGCCAGATTCACCTCCGGCGGCCGAGGGCAGTCGGGCGGCTTCGACGATGTCTTCGGCGGCATGTTCGGCCAGGGCGGCGCCCAGCGCGCGAGCTACTCGCAGGGCGGCTTCGACGATGTCTTCGGCGGACTCTTCGGCGGTGGCGGCTTCGGTCAGCCAACCGGAGGATTCCGCGGCGCAGGTGGCCCGAGCAAGGGGCGCGACGTCACGGCGACCACCACTCTCGACTTCGTCAGCGCCATCAACGGCGACACGGTGAAGCTACAGGGCCAGGGCGGAAAGCCCCTGACGGTCAAGATCCCTGCCGGGGTCGCCGACGGACAGAAGATCCGCCTCAAAGGCAAAGGGGAGCCGAGCATCGATGGCGGCCCGCCCGGAGACCTGACGATCACGGTGACGGTGCGCAAGCATCCGGTGTTCGAGCGTGACGGAAACAACCTCAGGGTCGATGTGCCGGTGACATTCGCCGAAGCCACCCTCGGCGGCACCATCGAAGTGCCCATCCTCGGTGGGGCACCGGTCAAGCTCAAGGTCGCCCCGGGCACCCCCAGCGGGCGGGTGCTGAGGGTGAAAGGCCGCGGCGTGCAGACCACCAGCGGTGTCGGAGACCTGCTGGCGACAATTCACGTGGTCGTGCCAGGCCACCTCAGCGCTGAAGCCACCAAGCACCTGAATGCCCTCGCGAAATCCCTGCCGGATGAGAACCCGCGCGACGACCTGCTGGCGAGGGCGCGGAGCTGATGATGGACCCGAGCGCGCCGATCTTCGCCATTGCGGTTGCCTCCGAGCTCGCCAATATGCATCCGCAGACGCTGCGCCAGTACGACCGCATGGGACTGGTCAGCCCCAAGCGAACCAGCGGCAAGTCACGGCGCTACTCGATGCGCGACGTCGTGCAGCTGCGCGAGATCGCCAAGCTCGGATCCGAAGGGGTGAGTCTGGAGGGCATTCGACGCATCCTCGAACTGGAGAACACGGTCGCTTTGCTCCAGGAACGCGTTCGCGAACTTGAGGTTGCCCTCGCCGATGAACTGCTCAACCGGCCAGGGCGACGCGTCTTCGCCGCAGACGAGACCGGTGACGTCATCTCGCTGAAGGCCGGCGAGCGAACCAAGCGGCACAACCAATTGGTGCTGTGGCGCCCGAGCGGCTGGTAGGGCCAGCATGGTGACGGGCGACGAGGCGGGAGGCGCGGTGGTCGACTTCGATTTTGACGGGCTCCGTCGCTTCCCGGATATCGAGGCGGAGAACCTGTTTGCCGTCGACGCGAGCGACCGGCTCATCCTCGATGAGGCCGGCGAAGCCCTGGCCGAGCATCCGGGCGACGTAGTCGTCATCGGCGACCGCTATGGTGCTCTCACGCTGGGTGCGGCCGCGCGGCACGGCGCGCACGGCATCCGCGTCTTCCAGGATGCGCTCAGCGGTGAGTTCGCCCTCGGCCACAACGCGGCGGCTGCCGAACTCGACGACCGGTTCGACAACCTCGAGCTGGGCCCGGAGCTACTGGCCGGGGCACGGGTGGTGCTGCTGCAGCTCCCGCGCAGCCTGAACGAGCTCGACGAGATCGCCGCCGCGATCGCCCGGCACGCCGACCGCGAGGTCGTCGTGTTCGCCGGGGGTCGCATCAAGCACCTCACCCAGGCGATGAACGAGGTGCTGGGAAAGCATTTCGAGTCGGTGTCGGCCACCCTGGCCAGGCAGAAGTCCCGGGTCCTGGTGGCCGGCGAGCCGAAACCGGGCACCGACGACTATCCGTTGCGCGAGTTCCATGAGGAGCTCGACCTGTGGGTGTGCGCCCACGGCGGGGCGTTCGCCGGCACCAAGCTCGATATCGGCACCCGCTACCTGCTCGGTTTCCTGCGCGAGATGAAACCGGACGCCCGCACCGCGGTCGACCTCGGTTGCGGCACCGGCATCCTGGCCGCCGCCCTGGCCCGCGGCCGGCCGGAGCTGGCCATCCTGGCCACCGACCATTCCTGGTCTGCCGTCGCATCCGCCCGGGCCACCGCCGAAGCCAACGACCTGACGTTCACCGTCGCCCGGGACATCGGGCTGAGCAGACAGCCGGATGCCTGTGCCGACCTGGTCCTGCTGAACCCGCCGTTCCACGTCGGGTCGGCAGTGCATGCCGGTGTCGCGCTGGCCCTTTTCGACGAGGCGGCGAGAGTGCTGAAGCCGGGAGGCGAACTGTGGACCGTCTTCAACTCGCACCTGAAGTACCGGGCGGCACTCATGCGCTCGGTCGGGCCCACCCGGTTGGTCGGTCAGAACCCGAAGTTCACTGTGACGGTGTCTACTCCCATGGAGACGGCATCGTGACTGAGAGAAATGGATAGACATGGCGAACATGCAAGGCGCCCCCGACCCTGATGACAAACAGAAGACGGCGCTCGAGCAGTACGGAGTCGACCTGACCGAGGTCGCCCGCGCCGGAAAGCTCGACCCGGTGATCGGCCGCGACGCCGAGATCCGTCGCGTCAGCCAGGTGCTCACCCGCCGGACCAAGAACAACCCGGTGCTGATCGGTGAGCCCGGCGTCGGCAAGACCGCCGTCGTCGAAGGGCTCGCCCAGCGCATCGTCGCGGGCGATGTCGCCGATTCGCTGAAGGGCAAACGCCTGGTCGCGATCGACCTGGCGGCCCTGGTCGCCGGCGCCAAGTACCGCGGCGAGTTCGAGGAGCGCCTCAAGGCCGTGCTCAAGGAGATCAACGACGCCGAGGGCGAGATCATCACCTTCGTCGACGAGTTGCACACCCTGATGGGTGCCGGCGGTGGTGAAGGCTCTGTGGCGGCATCCAACATGCTCAAGCCGATGCTGGCCCGCGGTGAGCTGCGGCTGATCGGCGCGACAACCCTCAACGAGTACCGCGAATACATCGAGAAGGATGCCGCGCTCGAGCGCCGTTTCCAGCAGGTGTACGTGGGCGAGCCGAGCGTGGAAGACACTGTCGCCATCCTGCGCGGGCTGAAGGAGCGCTATGAAGCCCACCACCGCGTCGCCATTGCCGACAACGCGCTGGTCGCGGCGGCCGTGCTGAGCAATCGGTACATCTCCGGCAGGCAGTTGCCGGACAAGGCGATCGACCTGATCGATGAGGCTGCCAGCCGGCTCAAAATGGAGATCGACTCGTCGCCGGTCGAGATCGACGAGCTCAAGCGCGCCGTCGACCGCCTGAAAATCGAGGAACTCGCCCTCAAGAAAGAGAAGGACCCGGCATCCCGGGCCCGGCTCGAGAAGCTGCGCGCCGACATGGCCGAGCGGCAGGAGAAGCTCGACGAGCTGGAGAAGCGCTGGAAGAACGAGAAATCCGCCCTCCACGATGTCGGCGACCTCAAGACGCGACTCAATGAGGCCAGGATCGCCCTCGACCGGGCGATGCGCGAGGGCGAGTACCAGCAGGCGTCCAGGCTCAACTATGAGGTGATCCCAGAGATCGAGAAGAGCCTGGACCAGGCAGAACACCCTGAGGTCCAGGGCGAGCGGATGGTCAATGACCAGGTCACTGACGGCGACATCGCCGCGGTGGTCGCCGCCTGGACCGGCATCCCGGTGGGGCGGCTGTTGCAGGGGGAGACCGAGAAGCTGCTGCACCTCGAATCCGAACTGGGCAAGCGCCTGGTCGGCCAGCGTCGTGCCGTGGGAGCGGTTTCCGACGCGGTGCGCCGCTCGCGTGCCGGCATCGCCGACCCCGCTCGGCCGACCGGTTCGTTCCTGTTCCTCGGCCCGACCGGTGTGGGGAAGACCGAGCTCGCCCGGGCGCTCGCCGAGTTCCTCTTCGACGACGAGAAGGCCATGATTCGCATCGACATGAGCGAGTACGGCGAGAAGCACACAGTCGCGCGCCTCATCGGTGCGCCCCCCGGCTACATCGGCTTCGAACAGGGCGGTCAGCTGACCGAGGCGGTGCGCCGTCGCCCCTACAGCGTCGTGCTGATGGACGAGGTGGAGAAGGCGCATCCGGAAGTCTTCGACGTCCTGCTGCAGGTTCTCGACGACGGCAGGCTGACCGATGGACAGGGCCGCACCGTCGACTTCCGCAACACCATCCTCATCCTCACCTCCAACCTGGGTAGCCAGTACCTGGTCGACCAGACGCTGACCCAGCAGGCGAAGGAGGACGCCGTGAATGCAATGGTTCGCCAGGCGTTCAAGCCGGAATTCGTGAACCGGCTCGATGACATCGTCATCTTCCCGAGCCTGTCGACGGAGGACCTGTCCCAGATCGTCGAGCTGTACATCGACCGGCTGTCAGCGCGTCTCGACGAGCGGAGGCTGACGCTGGCGGTGACTCCGGATGCCCGTGCCTGGCTTTCCGAGCGCGGCTACGACCCCAGCTACGGCGCCAGACCGCTCCGCCGGCTCATGCAGAAGGAGATCGACGACCGCCTGGCGACCGCCATCCTCGCTGGTCGCATCCGCGACGGGGACACTGTGCTGGTTGGGCTCTCTTCCGATGGGGAGTCGCTTACAGTGGACCGTCAGGACGGTGACGACGAAGGGTGACACCTCAGGCGATAGTGCCCGTTCCGGCGCGATGTGCCTGTTGCGCCGGGCACTTTACGCCGGAACGGGCACTTCGAAGTGTGTGCGGCGAGCGTCAGAAAGCGCTGATGACCGCGAGTTCCGCGCGAATGGCGCCGACGAACTCGTCGATGTCCGCCTCGGTGGTGTCGTAGGAGCACATCCAGCGAACCTCGCGCTTGGCGGCGTCCCAATCGTAGAAGCGGAACTTCTCCCGCAACCGGTCGGCGACACCGTCCGGTAACACGGCGAAGACGGCGTTCGCGTCGGTGGCCTGGCTGAAGCTGAGACCGTCGATCGCACCGGAGGCCACCTCGGCGTCCAAAGCCCCGCGCAGCCGCGCAGCCATCGCGTTGGCGTGCCCGGCCGAACGCAAGTACAGGTCGTCGCTGAGCAGCGCGATCAACTGGGCAGACACGAACCGCATCTTGGAGGCCAGCTGCATGTTCAGCTTGCGCAAGTAGGTCAGGCCCTCGGAGACATCCGGGTTGAGCAGCACGATCGCCTCGCCGAAGATGAGGCCATTCTTGGTGCCTCCGAAGCTCAGGATGTCGACGCCGGCATCCGTGGTGAACTCACGGAACGGCACGCCCAAGGCGGCAGCCGCATTCGAAAGCCGGGCGCCATCCATGTGCAACACCATTCTCTTGGAGTGGGCGTGGTCGGCGATAGCGCGGATCTCGTCCACCGTGTACAGGGTGCCGAGCTCGGTGGTCTGGGTGATGCTGACGGCAAGCGGTTGCGCCCGGTGCTCGTCGCCCCAGCCCCAGGCCTCGTGGTCGATCAGTTCGGGCGTGAGCTTGCCGTCCACCGTCTCGACGGTGAGCAGCTTGAGGCCGCTGACCCTCTCGGGGGCGCCATTCTCATCCGTGTTGATGTGGGCGGTCTTGGCGGAAATGACCGCACCCCAGCGGGGCAGCACACTGGTGAGTGCGGTGACGTTGGCGCCAGTGCCGTTGAACACCGGGAAGACCTCGGCGCGCTCGCCGAAGTGGTGCTTCATGACCTCGTGCAGCTTCGCCGTGTACACGTCTTCGCCGTACGCGACCTGGTGCCCGCCGTTGGCTTCGGCGAGTGCCGCCATCACCTCGGGGTGCGCCCCGGCATAGTTGTCGCTGGCGAATCCACGGTAGTTCTCGTCATGAAGTTTCACGCCCACTAGTCTCTCATCCGGGCGAGGCGGGGTCAGGCCGCGTTGCGGGAGTCCTGATGGCGCCGGTGTGCTGCGGGCCGCGTGGCCGGTGCTCCGGTAGCCCAGGCGCGTGACGATGCGGCCACTGAGCCGCCGTTGGGCACCGTGGTGTCCCGTTCGATTCGCGCGAGCGGGCTCACCTGGACGTCGTGGCCCAGCTTGGTGTGGCTTCCCACTCGGGCGCCACTGCCCACCTGCGTGCGCTCGCCGATGTGCACATTCGCGCCGACGAATACGCGCTTGCCGATACGGGCGCCACGGTCGATCCAGCTTCCCGGACCAATCCAGCTCTCGTCGCCGACCTCGGCGCCGGACTCAACGTATGCCATCTCCGAGATGAACGTGCTGGGGGCGACTGCAGCGCCGGGGGAAACCCAGCCGTGCCCGTTCGGGTGGCGGCGGTACTTCTCCACTTCCCCGGTGCTGTGCTCTACTTCTTCATTGACTCGTGCCACTACGACCTCCTTCTGCTCGATCGCACTGCGTACAACACCGCGTCGCGGCGGTATATTCCCCAAAACTACCTGGCCAGCGCTTCCGAAAGCTTCACCCTGGCACCCATCCTGAGCAGCCCGTTCGAGTACATCCGTGACCCGAAGCCGACCACGATAACTGTCGACAGGACGAGGATCACCAGCGACAACAGCGGCTCCCACCACTGGGTAGCCCCCAGGAAGACGCGCATTGGCATCCCGACCGGCGCCGAGAACGGCACGTACGACATGATGCCCAGCACCAGCGGGTTGTCGTTGAAGAAGATGACCAGGAAGTAGGGAATCATCAACAGGTACGTCACCGGGGCGGTAGCGGATGCGACGTCCTCCTGCCGGGAGACCAGCGCCGCGGTCGCCGCATACAGCGCCGCGAGCAGTACGAACCCGAAGGTGAAGAACACCACGAACCAGGCCAGCGACGGCCCGATGTCGGCCAGGAGGATGTCTTGCCCCGAGGCGAGCATCCCCACTCCGGCGAGACCGGCGATGAGTACGATCTGGGCGAAGGCGAGAAGGCTGTTACCGAGGATCTTTCCGGCCATCAGCGCCCGCACCGGCACGGTGGCCATCAGGATTTCAACAATGCGGGTCTGCTTCTCCTCGACCACGCTCTGCGCGATGGTGGTACCGAACGTCATCGCCGACATCAGGAAGACGACGCCGAACCCGACGGCCACCACATAAGCGAGGAACGGATTCTGGTCGCCCGGATCGAGGAGGTCGACTTCTGGGGCAAGGCTCAGGGCGGCGATCACGGAGCTCGGTGCGCTGTCCAGCCCGATGACTCTCACCCCGGTCGGCTCGCCAGATGGAACGAGGGCGGCCTCAACGTCGGCGGAGCGCACGAGCTCTCTTGCTTCGTCGACCGAGCCGGCCTCGACTACTTCAAGGGCGCCGCTCTCTTCAGCCACCGACACGGCCGACCCGACCGCCGCCACCCTGGGCAGTGACGGGTTGGCGCCCATGACGCCTCCGATGACGACCGATGCCAGCACGATCAGCAGGAGCACGCCGGTGGAGATCAGGAACGCTTTGCTGCGCAGCCGCATCCGGATCTCACGTTCGGCGACCAGCCAGGCGGTCTGCGCGAGCCCGGGTGTCTGGTACGTGTGGGTGCTCATCGGATGACTTCCTGGAAAATCTGTGACAGTGACGGACGCTGGGGCGAGAATCTTTGCACCGGAGCCGTGTCCATGGCGCGCCGGAGTACCCGTTGGGCGGTGTCCGGGCTGTCCGCGTCGAACAGGGCGAAGCCGCCGGCGAACTCGAGCACGGTGACTCCCGGTTCGGAGCGCAGCCAGCCCACCTCGCCGTCGAGTTGTAGTTCGTACCGGTCGCGGGAGTGTTCGGTGCGCAGGCCCTCGCGGGATCCGCTGGCGCGGATCTCGCCCTCGGCGATCACGACCAGGTCGTCGCAGAGACGCTCGATAATGTCGAGTTGGTGGGAGGAGAACAGCACAGGCACGCCTCGGGCCGTGTAGTCCTTCAGCACCGACATGACGGCTTCGACGGCGATCGGGTCCAGGCCGGAGAACGGTTCGTCGAGCACGAGCACGTCAGGGTCGTGCACCAGCGCGGCAGCGATCTGTGCCCGCTGCTGGTTGCCGAGGGACAGACTCTCGACGGTGTCGGCTTTGCGCTCGCCCAAACCGAGCCGGTCGAGCAGGGTGTCGGCGCTCTCGGTGGCCTGCGCCGGGGACATCCCGTGCAGGCGCCCGAGGTAGACGATCTGCTCCAGCACCCGCATCTTCGGGTAGAGCCCGCGCTCCTCCGGCATGTAGCCGAAGTGGCTGCGCTGCTCGGCGGTGAGGGCCGACCCGCCCAGGGTCACCGTGCCGGAGTCCGCGGAGAGCACCCCAAGGATCACCCGCATCGTGGTGGTCTTGCCTGCGCCGTTTCCGCCGACGAAACCGGTCATCCGCCCGCCACCGACAGTGAACGACACGTCCTTGAGAACGTGCCGGTCACTGAACCAGCGATTGATCGAGTCGAGTTGCAGCACTGGTTTCCTCCCACTGGTGGCTTTCTGGTTCAAGGCTACGCAGGCGACGGATGCCGGACGGAATTCTCGTCCGGCGCAAGAGCAGGAGAAATCGACGTTTCGCCTCCAAAACCTCCCTCATTCGGTGCGGACGTCACAAAAGCGCTCTCAATTGCGAGAGCGGGTCAGGGGGCGGAGGCGGCGCGAAGGCCGCTACGCCGACTCTGCGGTGATCCCGGCGGTCGACTCGATGGCATCCGTCATCTTCTTCGACAGCGCCTCGAAGAACATCGACAGAGGGAACTCGTCGTTCATCACCAGGTTGGTGAGTTCCTTCGGCGGGCCGTCCAGCGGCAGCTCGCCGTGAGCCCAGACGGATGCCGGGTTCGGGGTGACCGTCGCCGAGACCAGCTCGTAGGCGGCCAGCCAGTGCGCCACCTTCGGCCGGTCGATGGAACGCCAGTACAGGTCGTTGATGGCGTCGCCCAACTGGTTCACCACATCGGGCACGTCGTCCCAGTCGATGGTGAGCTTGGTGTCCGTCCAGTGCAGCACGTGATGCTGGTGCATCCAGGCGAACAGCAACTGCCCGCCGAGTCCGTCGTAGTTGCGCACCCGGCTGCCGGTGAGCGCGAACCGGAAGATCCGGTCGAGAATGACCGTGTACTGCACGAGTTTCGCGTGCTTGCGGGTCTTCTCGTCAGTGTCCTCGGCGCGGGTGAGCGTCACTGACTCGCGGAAGGCGGTCAGGTCGCAGCGCAACTCCTCCAGCGAGTACAGGAAGAACGGCATCCGCTGCTTGATCATGAACGGGTCGAACGGCAGGTCGCCGCGCATGTGGGTCCGGTCGTGGATCAGGTCCCACATCACGAACGTTTCTTCCGTGAGGCGCTGGTCGTCGAGCATCTCGGCAGCGTCGGATGGCAGCTCGAGCTTGGTGATCTCGGATGCCGCGCGCACCACCCGGCGGAACCGGGCAGCTTCGCGGTCGGCGAAGATGGCGCCCCAGGTGAAGGTCGGGATCTGCCGCATGGCCACCGACTCCGGGAACAGCACCGCGGAGTTGGTGTCGTAGCCGGGGGTGAACTCGATGAACCGGATCGGCACGAACAGCTTGTTCGAGTAGTCACCGGCCTCGAGCTCACCAATGAATTCCGGCCAGATCACTTCGATCAGCACCGCCTCGACCAGTCGCGAAGTGCTCCCGTTCTGCGTGTACATCGGGAACACGACCAGGTGACGGATGCCGTCGACTCGAGCCTGCTGCGGCTGGAAGGCCATCAGCGAGTCGTAGAAGTCCGGCACTCCGAGGCCGTCGGCAACCCACCGCTCGAAGTCGCTGACCAGGGCGGTCAGGTAGGCGTCGTCGTGGGGGAAGTGCGGTGCCAGCTCTTCGACGGCAGCGGTGATGATGTCGATCTGGGACGCGGCGGCGTCCTTGTCTCCCTCCACCGAGCCATCCTGCGACTGCAGCGACTGCATCTCGACGGCGGCCGCCTTCAGGCGGAGCCAGGCCGGGAGGCTGGCGAGCTCTGAGGTGCTGATGGCGTCTTCGACGACCTCGGGCTTACCGATGATTGGGCTGGTCGAATTGCGTGTAGCTGCGCTTACCTGCGACATGGTTGTACCTCCCGTCGTCTCCAAGTGGAATGATGTCCCTCCAGCGTAACGGGGGTATGTCCGCGTTTAGTTGACGGTAGCTGTGGAAAGTTGCGCCGAATGCTCCCCGCACGCAGCGGGATGACGTTGAACGCCGGTTCGTTGTTCGAGGGTGGCTTCGCGCCCGGAGCGGAGCATCCGCCGCCCGTCCCTTACAGCCCGTGCTGCGCCAGCCACTGGCGCAGGATGCGCTCGAACTCGTCCGGCTGCTCGACGTTGGGCAGGTGGGCGGAGCGCGGGAAGCGGGCGCTGTCAGCCTTCGGGAGGGTAGTGGACAGGTACTCGTATTGCGCCAGGCACTCGCTGACGTCGTGGTCGCCCACGAGGATCAACGCCGGTACGTCGATGTCGACGACCCGGTCGAAGGCCGGTGGTTCCAGGGGAATGTGGCTGGCGGCCTCTTCGGCGTGCCGAAGGTTGAGACTGTTCAGCTCGTACGCCTTCGCGACGAAGTCGGCATCGAGATCCTCTTCCCGGCGGGCCGGTCCGATGGCCCACAACTTCACCTCGAGGTTGCCGAGTTCCTCCCAGTCTTTCGCCTCGAACGCCGCATCCATCCGATCGGAGATGGCGTCTTCCTCCGGTGTCAGCTCGGTGTCGGGAAACCCGCTCGGCCCTGACCCGATCGTCACCAGTCCGCGCACCCGCACCGGATGCTCGACGGCCAGGTCGATGGCAATGCGGCCACCGCGGGAGCAGCCGATCACTGTCGCCCGATCGACCCCCAGGTGGTCGAGGATGGCCAGGGCATCCGCCTGGTCGGAGAATTCGATGTCCTCGGTGCTGGTGTTCCCGAAACCGCGGGTGTCGTAGCGGACGACATAGTGGTCCTGGGCGAGCGCCGGCACCTGTGGGTCCCACATTCTCAGGCTGGCAATCCCCGCATGGATCAGCAGCAGCGCGGGCGCCGAGTCGGACCCCTCCGTCTCGTAGTAGAGGCTTGCTCCGGTCACGTCGAGATGTGGCATGCCTTGAGGCTATTCCTGACAACCCGAAGAAACCACTGTTGCAGTCAACTCAGAAGAGGTGTAGCGCCCTACTCCTGCGGAATTTCGATAGCGCGGATGCTGTCGATCGACTGGCGGCCCAACCGGGGATCCTGCTCGGTGACGGCCTGCAACAACTCCACCTGCGCATCCGCCAGGGCGGCGATATCGATGGCGTGCGGGAGGTTCAGGCTGCCCAGTCGGATCAGGTGCACCACCCTGGTGATTCCATCGGTGAGGATCGGGTTCGTCGACAGCGCCATCAGGCGGCCGAAGAAGGAGAAGTTCGCGGTGGCGATTGCGGGAAAGTCGAGAGTCGGCAGCGTGGCCAAGCAGTCGGCGTGGTCCTGTGCCATGGCTTCCCGCACGCCCTCCGGAACCTCGCGGACCACTTCGTCGATCAGGACGCCGTAGAGGGCTGTCCAGACAGCCATGGCGTGGGCGGTCTGGAGTGGCGTGACCGAGGCAACGCGTGTGTACCGGCTGGCGGAAGCCTCGACCAGGCCGAGGTCGCGGAGCCGCTGGATCGCCTCGCGTACCGGCGTGCGGGAGACCTGAAACTGTTCTGCCAATGCCGCATCACTGATGCGTGCACCCGGTGGCAGGCGTCCGTCATGAATATCGCTGAGAAGAGTGTTGAAAATAGAGGCGACGACCGGGCTGAAACTGCCGCCGCCCGCACCGCCGTCGACAATGTCGGGGGGCAGAGAGCTCATCGCTCGATTCTAGAGGGCGTCACCTGATGGCGTGGTGTGGTCAGCGAAGGTCGAGGGTGCCTGTCGGTCCGCTCAGTGTTGCAGTCAGGCGGGTCTGCGGCGTTCGAGTGAGAGTGAGGCCGACTCCCAGCGTGCCCAGGACTTTTCGCACGCTGGCGGGGTCTGGATGCTCGCCGGCGAAGGCATCGAGGCTCAGTTGGGGAAGGCCCACGGTCGACGGATGCGTGGTGTCGCCCCACTCGATCAGGAACGGGATCAGGGTGTCCTTCGGCATGGTCAGCCGCCACGTCACCGACTCGCCATCCGCGCCCGTCCTGCTCATCGCCACCATGTCGCCGGGGTTATAGCCACGTTCGCGGGCGCCGGCAATCACGAAACTGAGCTTCTCAGTGCGGATGGCCCAGCCGGCCAGGCGCGGCCTGGTGAGCGCGGCGATCCCGAACCAGCGCGGCGGAATATCCTGGGTCTTGTCCGGCCCGACCAGCTCGACGTAGCGCCCTTCCCCGATCCCGTAGAGCAGGTTGCGGGTGCCCATGCCGGGGTGGCTCCCGCCCGGTGCCGGGGCGACGCCCAGGCGCTCGCCGAGGTCGGCGGCCGTGGCCTCCAGGTCGGGGGTGGCGTAGACGAGGTGGTCGAAGATGGGCACGAGGAAATCCTCGCTAAAAGATCATCGGTCGGTCGTCTTCGGACTCGGCGTCGAGGTCGACAACCACTGGCACATGGTCGCTCGGCGCATCACCCTTGCGTTCGCTGCGGTGGATGCTCGCGCCGGTGACAAGGTTCGCGAAGGCGGGGGAACCGAGGATGAAGTCGATGCGCATGCCCTCGTTGCGCGGGAACGCCAACTGCTTGTAGTCCCAATAGGTGAAGCCTTCCGGAACCAGGGGGCGCACCACATCGGTCAGCCCGGCCTCCATGAACGTGTTGAACGCCGTGCGCTCCGCAGGTGAGATGTGCGTGGAGAGGCCAGGCACCAGCCCGGGGACGTTCTCGTCGGCATCCGTCGGTGCCACATTCCAGTCGCCCATCAGGGCCAGCGGCAGGTTCGGGTTCTCCGACAGCCAGGCGGCGGTGTCCTCGCGCAGTGCCGCGAGCCAGTCCAGCTTGTAGACGTAGTGCGGATCCTCCAGCGACCGGCCATTCGGCACGTACAGGCTCCACAGCCGCAGGTCGTTCACCGTGACGCCGAGGGCGCGCGCTTCGATGGGCAACCCCGGACCATCCTCACCCTTCAGGAAGCCGGGCTGGCCGGCGAACTCGGTTTCGACATCCGTCATCGGAATCCGGCTGGCGAACGCGACCCCGTTCCACTGGTTGAGGCCGTGGGCGACCACCTCGTAACCGGCCTCCTCGAACGCGTCGAGCGGGAACTGCTCCGGCTTGCACTTGATCTCCTGCATTCCGAGTACGTCGATGTCCTCGCGCAGCAGCCAGTCGACGACGCGACCGTGACGGGCTCGGATGGAGTTCACATTCCAGGTGGCGACACGCATACCCCCAGCTTATTGAGCGTCGGCCACCGCCCCTTCCCATCTCAAGGAGATTCTGCGTTCCGCGCGCGAGGACGTGGGCGACTCTGGCGTCGCGGCAAGATTCTCCTTGAAACGGGACAATGCCAGCCCTGTAGCTTGGACACATGCTGAAACTGGGACTGAAGGCGTCGGCCGAGCAATTCGCCCCGCGGGAGCTCGTCGAGCTCGGCGTGATGGCCGAGCACCACGGGTTCGAGAGTGTCACCGTGAGTGACCACTTCCAACCGTGGAGGCACAAGGGTGGACACGCCCCGTTCTCACTCGCCTGGATGGCGGCGGTCGGCGAGCGCACCGAGCGCATTCAGATCGGCACCTCAGTGATGACGCCGACGTTCCGCTACAACCCGGCCGTGGTGGCTCAGGCGTTCGCCACGATGGGGTGCCTCTACCCCGGGCGCATCATTCTCGGCGTGGGCACGGGTGAAGCCCTCAACGAGATCGCGACCGGCTTCCAGGGTGACTGGCCGCCGTTCAAGGAGCGCCTCGGGCGGCTGCGTGAGGCAATCGACCTCATGCGGCAACTGTGGGTCGGTGACCGCGTCACCTTCGAGGGTGAGTATTACCGAACTGATGGCGCGTCGATCTATGACGTTCCTGAGGGTGGTATCCCGGTGTACGTCGCGGCGGGCGGGCCGGTGGTGGCGCGCTTCGCCGGTCGTACCGGCGACGGTTTCATCTGCACCTCGGGCAAGGGCATGGAGCTGTACACCGGGAAGCTGCTGCCGGCAGTGGCCGAGGGGGCGGAACAGGCGGGGCGAAACCCCGACGACCTCGACCGGATGATCGAAATCAAGCTGTCCTACGACACCGATCCGGAGCTCGCGCTCGAGAACACCCGCTTCTGGGCGCCCCTCTCCCTCACCCCGGAACAGAAGCACTCCATCGAGGACCCCATCGAGATGGAGGCGGCAGCGGATGCCCTCCCCATCGAGCAGGTCGCCAAGCGCTGGATTGTCGGC
This sequence comes from Homoserinimonas sp., assembly GCA_040904805.1. Classification (GTDB taxonomy): domain Bacteria; phylum Actinomycetota; class Actinomycetes; order Actinomycetales; family Microbacteriaceae; genus RYN-87. The sequence goes on from JBBDSS010000018.1 coordinate 195,590, forward strand.
TCAGACCCTGACGAGGTGGTCGCCCAGGTGAAGCCGTACATCGACGCCGGCCTGAACCACCTGGTGTTCCATGGGCCGGGGCACGACCAGAGGCGGTTCGTGGAACTGTTCGAGCGCGACCTCGCCCCGCGCATTCGGGCCCTCGGCTGATTCAATGAGCCCTGTCCCCATCGGATACGCGGCGATGCTCGCGCAGTTCCCGCCTGCAGAGGCCGTCGCGCTCGCCGAGTATGCGGAGCAGCACGGCTTCTCCGGGGTGATGGCGACCGACCACTTCCAGCCCTGGGTTCCCGCGCAGGGGCAGAGCCCGTTCGTCTGGAATGTGCTGACCGCGATTGCCGAGCGCACCATCGGAGATATCGGCCCCGGAGTGACCACGCCGACGTTTCGGTGGCATCCGGCGATGGTGGCCCAGGCATCCGCGACCCTTGCCGCCATGTACCCTGGTCGGCACTGGCTCGGCATCGGCTCCGGAGAGGCCCTCAACGAACACATCGTCGGCCAATACTGGCCGGAGGCGCACGAACGCATCAGCCGGATGTTCGAGGCCATCGAGATCATCAAGAAGCTGTTCAGCGCGTCGCTGGCAGGCAAGGACGTGAAGCACACGGGCGAGTTCTACAAGCTCGAATCGACCCGGCTGTGGACCATGCCGGAGGTGGCGCCCGAGATCCTGGTGGCGACATCGGGCCCGGTCACGGCAAAGCGCGCCGGCCGGGTCGCTGACGGCTTCATCACCATCGAAGCGCCCCGCGAACGACTCGAGTTGTTATTCAACCGCTTCGCCCAGGGCGCCCGCGAAGCCGGCAAGGATGCGACTGCCATGCCAAAAGTGCTGCAGCTGCACCTGTCCTGGGCGGAAACCGACGAGGAGGCGATGTCTAGCGCCCTCCGTGAATGGCCGAACGGGGGCATGAGGTTCCCGAAGGGCGACATCCGCTCTCCGTTCGAGTTGGAACAGATGGCCAGGCTGGTGCGGCCGGAAGACTTCAGCGGGCGGATGGTCATCTCCGCCGACCCCGATGTGCACCGCGCGTACATTCAGAAATTCATCGACCTCGGGTTCGACCGCATCTACCTGCACAACGTGGGCCGCAACCAGCGCGACTGGATCGACGTGTTCAGCCGCGACGTGCTGCCCGCGCTAAAGCGGTAACTACCGAGAGCGCAGATACTCCAGCTGCGACTGCACCGACATCTCGGCGGCAAAGCGCACCGCGGGGTCGATGTCTGCGTAGACGACGTCCGCAACTTGCCGCACCGTGGCATCCGCTCCCAACTGGGCCAACGCAGCCCTCACCTCGTTCAACCGCATCTCGCGGTGGGCGATGAGCGCATCGCAGGCGTCGGCGATCGAGCCCAACTCGGGCCCGTGGCCCGGCAACACGGCGGTGCCGCCGTATGACCGGAGCGTATTCAGCGAGTCGAGGTAGTCGGCGAGCGACCCATCCACGACCGTGGTCCCGCGCCCGAGGACGGTGTCACCGGTGAGGATGCCGTCTGCCAGCACGAAGCAGGCCGAGTCGTCGGTGTGGCCGGGAGTTGCCAACACGCGGATGCTGACGGCCGCAGCCTCGATCACCTCGCCGTCGATGAGCGGGTCGCCGCCGTGGCAGTGCTCCGGGTCGACAGCACGCACGGCAGCGCCGGTCAACCGGTGCAGTTCGGCGCTCGCCGCCGTGTGGTCGGGGTGCCGGTGGGTAACCAGGATGAGTTCAGGGCGCAGGGCGGCGAGTTCGGCAACGTGCCCGGCGTCGCTCGGCCCCGGATCCACGATCACGCAACCGGGAGAGTTCGGCCCGCTGATGGCGTAGCTGTTGGTGCCGTCGAGCGTCATCGGCCCCGGGTTGGGCGCGAGGATCACACGGGTTGCCATACCGAAAATCCTACCGACTATGGCCCCGGATGCTCGGTGACGCCGTAGCCCGCCTCGGGCGGGATCACCACCATCGTGTTACCGTCAGGCCTGGTCTCAACCACCGGAAGCACGGTGAACGGCAGTCTGGCCGCGGCGGTGGCCAGCGCGGTGGCCGAGTCGGTGCTCTCGGCCAGGCGCATCAGGTTGAGCAGCGTGGGGAACATGATCGACTGAGTATCGGTTGTCGCCCGCTCGATCACCTCGGCCGGGCTCGCCCACTCGAGGTCGACGGTTTCGCCACCGTCGGCGATCGCCTGCTGGCCGGTCGGAGCTTTCGCCAGCAGGAAGTGGGTGTCGAAGCGGCGCGGCGCCGCCTCTGGTGTGATCCAGTGGCCGAAGTGCGCGACATCGTCGAGCCTGAGCCGGCCGCCGGAGGAGCGCACGATGTCGATGAACGGGGCATTCGTCCGCTCCGGCTGGGTGACCGGCATGCCGTCCCGCCGGGTGGCCAGCAGTAGCGCGGTCTCCTCGAACGTCTCGCGAATGCCGGCGATACGGATCGCCCGCTCGGGTATCGGGAGATCTGCGCCGCTGGCGAGCAGCGGCATCCAGTCGTCGCTGTAGTCGCCGTCATCGACGGCGCCGCCGGGGAAGACGAGGGCGGATGCGAACACGGCCTTCGCATGGCGGCGCACCATGAGCACCTCGAACGGGGCGTCCCGTACGAGCACCATCGTGGCGGCGAGGCGCACTTCGGGTGGGGTTGTCGGTTGCATGGCTTCTCCGTGCATCAGCCTAAGTGCAAGGTTGGGGCCATGAGTCCGCTGTTCGCCCTGGTCCACAGCGCCCTCGCCGAGCGCATCGCCTGAACCGCGCGGCGGCTTGTTGACCGCGCGGGCTAACCTTCTCCCGCGCGGTCAACGAACCCCGGCGCAGTTGGCCGCTCCCCAATCAGGACAGCTGCGCGAGCGCCTCGTCGATGGGGGTGTCTCCGCCGATGAACGGGATCCACTTGCGGATGGTGTGGTCACCCTGGAGCACCGCGGCAGCCACTGCGGCGACATCATCCCGACTGACCTTGCCACCCTGCAACTCGTCGCCGACCGCGATGCGCCCGGTGCCGGCGTCGAGAGTGAGTCCGCCCGGGCCGAGGATCGTCCAGTCGAGCGTGGCCTGCCGCAGGTGGTCGTCGGCGGCAGCTTTCGCCTCGGCGTAGGCGAAGAACGAGTTCTCGGGGTCGACGCCGTGGTCGGCGCGCGCGCCCAGGTACGACACCATGACGTACCGGTTCACGCCGGCGGATGATGCGGCCTCCATCGAGCGGATGGCGGCATCGCGGTCCACGGCGTAGGTGCGCTCAGGGCTGCCGCCGCCGGCACCGGCCGACCAGACAACCGCGTCGTGGTCGCTGATGACCCCGGCGAGGTCCTCGGTGGAGAGCGTTTCGACGTCGGCCATCACCGGGGTGGCGCCAGTGGCTTCGACCTCGGCGGTGTGGTCCGGGTTTCGGATCAACGAGGTGACCTGGTGCTGTTGGGCGGTGAGGATGCGGGCGAGCCGCAGGGCGATCTTCCCGTGTCCTCCGACGATGACGATGCGTGACATGGTGCCTCCTGACAATGACGATAACGATGACGATTCATCCCACCGTACGCAAGAATCCCTGTGGTTACGCCCAGCGGGCGTGCAGTCCGTGGGCTCCGGGGGCCCCGGCGCGCGCGGCGGAGGCAAGGGCCTCTGCCACCGGCAGCACGTCGTCCGGCACCGCCCCGGCGGTCACCCGGATGAACGCCTCCGGCGAGTCCACGGCGAAGAACGGCGAACCGCCGGCGACGCGGATGCCGGAGGCCGCCAACTCGACGATGGCGGACTGCTCATCAGTGACCGGCAGCCAGGCGTTGATGCCATCGGCCTGCCGAACCGGGAGGCCGAGGTCATTCAGGGCATCCGCCAGCGCCTTCTGCCTGGTGGCGTAACTGCGTCGTGCTTCGGCGACTTCGGTGACGCTGGCTCTGTTGGAGAGCAGGTCGTGCAGGATGGTCTGCAGCATCCGGCTGGTCCAGCCTGGCCCCAGCATCCGCCGCGCCACTACCCGGTCGATCAGGTCGGCCGGCCCGCCGAGGGCGGCGATCCGCAGGTCTGGTCCGTGCGACTTGGAGTAGCTGCGGATGTGCAGGACGCGGTCGGGCAGCCAGCGGCCGAGACTCACATCCGGCGCGGTGCTGATATCGCCGGAGTGGTCGTCTTCGATGATGATTGCCCGCTGGTCACGGAGCAGCGAAGCGAGTTCCTCGGCCCGCTCGGGCGTCATCGAGGCTCCGGTGGGGTTGTGGGCGCGCGGCTGCAGTATGACGACGGATGGCGAGCGCCCAAGCGCCTGCTTGAGCGAGGCCGGCACCATGCCGTGGTGGTCGACGTCGACCGGGAGCCGGTCGAGTCCGAGCTGGTCGAGCAGGTCGAAGAATGGCGGGAATCCCGGGTTCTCGACCGCCACGCGGTCGCCGAAGCGGGTGAGCTGCTCCAGGCTGCGGGACAGCGCGTCGAGGGCGCCGTTCACTATGGTGAACGACTCGGCGCTGTAGGGCCAGGACGCACGGAGCAGGTTCAGGAGTTCCGGCAGCACCGAGAGGTCTTGATAACTCGGGGTCTCCGCCCGTTGCGAGACCCGCGACAGTGCCGGGCCGAGCGCAGGAAGCAATGCCGGGTCAGGGGTGCCGCGCGAGAGGTCAAGCCTGGGCTGCAGGGTGTTGTTCACGGCCAGCTGGCTCCGGGTGGTGGTGCGTTGTTGCGCCGATTCCCGCACGAAGGTGCCGTTCCGGCCGCGGGAGACGATCAGCCCGGCCGCGGCGAGTGCTTGCCAGGCCTGGCTGACGGTGGCAGGGCTGACGCCGAGTTCGGTGGCCAGCTCTCGCACGGTCGGCAGGCGGTCGCCGACGGCGAGGCGACCGGAGCTGATCAGCCGGCCGACCCCGGCCGCGATCCCGGCCGGGGTGCGTTTCTCGATCTCCGGTGTGTACATCCGCGCGTCTCTTGGGTGAACTGTGTGGTGTGAACTCTTGCCTGAACCTGATTTGAGCGACAGTATGATGACTGTACGCCCGATGCGAGAACAAAAGCTAAATATTCAAGATCCATAGTAACAAATCGCCGGGCAGCCTACGAAACCGGCTGCCGACATCGGGGCCCACCCGGCCCAGCACAAGGAAGTGTGGAGGACAGCAATGACCAATATCGTTCGCGCAGCGATCACGCAGACGACCTGGACCGGCGATAAGGAGTCGATGCTGGACAAGCACGAACAGTTCGCCCGCCAGGCGGCAGCCGACGGCGCCCAGGTGATCTGCTTCCAGGAGCTGTTCTACGGCCCCTACTTCGGTATCACTGAAGACAAGAAGTACTACGCCTACGCCGAGGCCGCCGACGGGCCGATCGTGCAGCGGTTCGCCGCGCTCGCGAAGGAACTCAACCTGGTCACGATCCTGCCCATCTACGAGGAAGACATGCCGGGCGTCTACTACAACACCACGGTCGTCGTCGATTCCGACGGCACCATCCTCGGCAAGTACCGCAAGCACCACCTCCCCCACCTCGAAAAGTTCTGGGAGAAGTTCTACTTCCGCCCAGGCAACCTCGGCTACCCGGTGTTCAACACCGCGGTCGGGCCGATCGGCACCTACATCTGCTACGACCGGCACTTCCCGGAGGGCTGGCGCGAGCTGGGCCTGAACGGCGCCCAGATCGTCTTCAACCCGAACGCCACCAAGCCAGGGCTGTCGAACCGCCTCTGGGAGGTCGAGGGTCCGGCGGCAGCCGTGGCCAACGGCTACTTCGTGCTGCAGCCGAACCGCGTCGGCCGGGAAGACAACGAGTACGGCGAAGAGGCCGTCGACTTCTACGGCACCAGCCAGGTCATCGACCCGCGCGGCAACTTCGTCGGCGAACGCGGATCGAGCAGCGACGAAGAGATCCTGATCCGCGACCTGGAGATGGACATGGTGCGGCAGATGCGTGATGACTGGCAGTTCTACCGAGACCGCCGCCCCGACTCCTACACGAGCATCCCGAAGCCGTAAGCGAGGACGCCATGAAGACCCTGATCAAGAACGGAACCGTCGTGAACTCGACGGGCACAGCATCCGCCGACGTGTTGATCGACGGCGAGTCCATTGCGGCAGTGCTCGCGCCCGGCTCGTCGCTGCTCGGTTTCGACATCGCGGGCAACGTCGACACGGTGATCGATGCGGCGGGCAAATACGTCATCCCCGGCGGCATCGACGCCCACACCCACATGGAGATGCCGTTCGGCGGCACCTTCGCCAGCGACACTTATGAGACTGGTACCCGGGCGGCAGCCCACGGCGGCACGACCAGCATCGTCGACTTCGTGGTGCAGTACGCCGGCGAGAATGTGCTCGACCAGTTCCAGGCCTGGCATGCGAAGGCGGCGGGCAACTGCGCGATCGACTACGGGTTCCACCAGATCCTGTCGGACGTCCAGGATGCCTCGCTCACCGCCATGGACGAACTGATCAACGAGGGGGTCTCCAGCTTCAAGCTGTTCATGGCCTACAAGGGTGTCTTCCTGTCGGATGACGGGCAGATCCTCCGCGCGTTCCAGAAGGGTGCTGACCTCGGCGCGATGATGATGATGCACGCCGAGAACGGTGCTGTCATCGACGTGCTGGTGAAGCAAGCCCTGGAGGCCGGAAACACGTCGCCGTACTACCACGGCATCTCCCGGCCGTGGCAGGCGGAGGAGGAGGCGACGCATCGCGCCATCATGCTCGCCAACCTCACCGGCGCCCCGCTCTACGTGGTGCACGTCAGCGCCAAGCAGGCCGTCGAGCAGATCACCCAGGCCCGGGACCGCGGCCAGAACGTGTTCGGCGAAACCTGCCCGCAGTACCTCTACTTGTCCCTGGAGGAGAACCTCGGCGCACCAGGCTTCGAGGGCGCCAAGTGGGTGTGCTCAACACCTCTGCGGTCGAAGGGGGAGGGCCACCAGCACCACATGTGGCAGAGCCTGCGCACCAACGACATCCAGATGGTGTCTACCGACCACTGCCCGTTCTGCATGAAGGGCCAGAAAGACATGGGGGTGGACGACTTCTCGAAGATCCCGAACGGGATCGGCGGGGTCGAGCACCGGATGGACCTGCTCTACCAGGGCGTCGTCGACGGGAAGATTTCGCTCGAGCGCTGGGTCGAGGTCACGTCGACCACGCCGGCCCGGATGTTCGGGATGTACGGCAAGAAGGGCGTCATCCAGCCCGGGGCCGACGGCGACATCGTCATCTACGACCCGAACGGCCACACCTCGATCGGCATCGGCAAGACGCACCACATGAATATGGACTACTCCGCCTACGAGGGTTTCGAGATCGACGGCCACGTCGACACGGTGCTCTCCCGCGGCAAGGTCATCATCGACGGCAACCAGTACCTGGGCGCCAAAGGCGACGGCAAGTACTTCAAGCGGGGTCTCTCGCAGTACCTGATCTAAGGACACACATGGATTTCGGAGCAGTACTTCAGACCAATCCGCCCGCCGCGCGCACAGTGCAGCTGGCCAAGCTGGCCGAGGCGCACGGGTTCAGCCACCTGTGGACGTTCGACTCCCACCTGCTGTGGCAGGAGCCGTACGTCATCTACAGCCGCATCCTCGCCGAGACCGACAAGATCAAGGTCGGGCCGATGGTGACCAACCCGGCCACCCGCGACTGGACGGTCACCGCGTCGACGTATGCCACCCTCAACGAGATGTACGGCAATCGCACCATCTGCGGCATCGGCCGCGGCGACTCGGCGGTGCGGGTCACCGGTGGTGCGCCGACCACGCTCAAGACGCTCCGCGAGTCGATCCACGTCATCCGCGAGCTCGCCAACTCCCGCTCGGTCGAATACAACGGCACGACCCTGCAGTTCCCGTGGAGTGTCGGGTCGCGCCTGGACCTCTGGGTGGCCGCTTACGGGCCGCTCGCCCTGAAGCTGGCCGGGGAGATCGGCGACGGGTTCATCCTGCAGCTGGCCGACCTCGACATCGCCGCGTGGATGATCAAGACGGTTCGCGACGCTGCGGCGGATGCCGGCCGCGACCCGCTCTCAGTCAAGTTCTGTGTCGCCGCCCCGATGTACATCGGCACCGACACGGAGCACATGCGCGACCAGTGCCGCTGGTTCGGCGGGATGGTCGGCAACCATGTCGCCGACATCGTCGCCAAGTACGGTCCTTCGACCGGTTCAGGGACCGACCAGATCCCGAAGGCGTTGACCGACTACATCGCCGGCCGCGAAGGTTACGACTACAACGAGCACGGCCGCGCCGGAAACACCCACGCCTCGTTCGTGCCTGACGAGATCGTCGACCGGTTCTGCCTGATCGGCACCGCCGAAGACCACATCGAGAAGCTGAAGGCCCTGAAAGAGCTGGGCGTCGACCAGTTCGCCGGCTACCTGCAGCACGACAGCAAGGAAGAGACGCTCCGCGTCTACGGCGAGACGGTGATCCCGGCGCTCGCGGAGCACATCGTGGCCAAAGCCTGACGAGCCCAGCCAACAGCTTGGCGAGCCCAACCAACAGAAAGAAGCACGATAACCAGTGACAGATTCCACCACGGCCGGCCCCGACCTGGATGCCCGCGCCATCGAACTCGACGGACACGTCTTCCACTCCTGGTCCGCCCAGGCGACGTTGAAGCCGTTCGTCATCTCCGGGGGCAACGGTTGCCGGGTGTGGGACCACTCCGGGCGCCAGTACCTGGACTTCTCCAGCCAGCTGGTGAACGTGAACATCGGCCATCAGCATCCGGCCGTTGTCGCGGCCATCAAGGAGCAGGCCGACATCCTCACCACCATCGCGCCGTCCACGGCGAACCTGCACCGCGGTGAGGCGGCGAAGCGCATCACCAACCGCGCCCCCGACGGGTTCAGCAAGGTCTTCTTCACCAACGGTGGGGCGGATGCCAATGAGAACGCCATCCGTCTTGCCCGGCTCCACACTGGCCGAGACAAGGTGCTGTCGACCTACCGCTCGTACCACGGGAACACCGGTTCGGCGATCGTCTCCACCGGCGACTGGCGGCGCATCCCGAACGAGTTCGCCCGGGGTCATGTGCACTTCTTCGGCCCGTATCTGTACCGCAGCGAGTTCTGGGCGACCAGCCCGGAGCAGGAGTGCGAGCGTGCCCTGCGCCACCTGGAGCGAATGATCCAGAGCGAGGGCCCGACCAGCATCGCTGCCGTGCTGCTCGAATCGATCCCCGGCACCGCAGGGGTGCTGCTCCCGCCGCCCGGCTACCTGGCCGGGGTTCGCGAGCTGTGCGACCGCTACGGGATCATGCTGATTCTCGACGAGGTCATGTGCGGATTCGGTCGTGCCGGACGCTGGTTCGCCTTCGACGGCCACGACGTGGTGCCAGACCTGATCACCTTCGCGAAGGGCGTCAACTCCGGCTACGTGCCGGTCGGCGGCGTCATCATCACTGATGCCATCGCGAGCGACTTCGACAACACCGTCTTCCCTGGCGGACTCACCTATAGTGGGCATCCGCTGGCCATGGCGTCCATCATCGGGGCGCTGGATGCCATGGAGTCGGAGGGCATCGTCGACAACGCTGCCCGCGTCGGCCGTGACGCCATCGGACCGGCGCTCGCCGAGTTGCAGTCGAAGCACTCCATCATCGGTGAGGTGCGCGGCGAGGGCGTGTTCTGGGCGGTCGAACTGGTCGCGGACCGGGCGACGCGGGAGCCGGTCAGCGGAGCGGTCATGGGCGAGATCAAATCGGAGCTGATGGCGCGGGGCCTCCTGCCGTTCACCTCCGAGAACCGTATCCACGTTGTGCCGCCCTGTGTGGTCACCGACGCCGAGGTGGCGGAGGCGATGGCCGCCTACGACGAGGTACTTTCCCTCCACTGAAACCCGCTCGCTGAGCCACCAATCCACGAACAAGAAAAGAAATGCCATGACTGAGACCCTCTCCCACTACATCGACGGCGCATCCGCCGACGGACACTCGACCCGCACCTCACCGGTCTACAATCCGGCCACCGGTGCCGTGGCCAAGCACGTGCGACTGGCCAGCACGGCGGACGTCGACACTGCGATCGCCGCAGCCCACGCCGCCTACCCGGCCTGGCGCGACACCTCGCAGGCCAAGCGTCAGGTGGTCATGTACAAGTTCCGCGAGCTCATCAATGAGCGCCGCAACGAGCTGGCCGACATCCTGACCGCCGAGCACGGCAAAGTCACCTCGGATGCCCGCGGCGAGGTCGCCCGCGGCATCGAGGTGGTCGAATTCGCCCTCGGAATGCCGCACCTGTCGAAGGGCGACTTCAGCGAGAACGTATCGACGGGGGTCGATGTCTACACGTTGCGCCAGCCGCTCGGTGCCGTCGCCATCATCAGCCCGTTCAATTTCCCTGCCATGGTGCCGATGTGGTTCTACCCGATCGCCATTGCCGCCGGCAACACTGTCGTGCTGAAGCCGTCCGAGAAAGACCCGTCGGCAGCCAACTGGATGGCGGAGCTGTTCACCGAGGCCGGCCTTCCCGACGGCGTCTTCAACGTCGTCCACGGCGACAAGGAAGCCGTCGACGCCCTGCTCGTGCACCCCGACATCAAGGCTGTCTCATTCGTCGGCTCCACCCCGATCGCAAAGTACATCTACGAGACCGCGTCCTCACACGGCAAGCGGGTGCAGGCTCTCGGCGGCGCGAAGAACCACATGCTGGTGCTTCCGGATGCCGACCTCGACCTCACCGCGGACGCCGCCGTCAACGCCGGGTTCGGTTCGGCCGGCGAACGCTGCATGGCGGTCAGCGTCGTGGTGGCGGTCGAGCCAGTGGCCGACGAGCTGATTGAGAAGATCACCGAGCGGATGAAGGGGCTCAAGGTCGGCGACGGGATGCGCAACTGCGACATGGGTCCGCTCATCACCGAGGTGCACCGGGACAAGGTGGCCGGCTACATCGACCTCGCCACAAAGGACGGCGCTGATGTCGTCGTCGACGGCCGCGGCATCCAGGTCGATGGGGAGGCATCCGGCTTCTGGCTCGGACCGACGCTCCTCGACAACGTCACCACCGATTCGGATGTCTACCAGGACGAGATCTTCGGGCCCATCCTGGCGATCGTCCGCGTGAGCAGCTACGCGGAGGGCCTGGAGCTGATCAACCGGAGTCCGTACGGCAACGGCACCGCCATCTTCACCAACGACGGTGGAGCCGCGCGCCGCTTCCAGCACGAGGTCGAGGCCGGCATGGTCGGGGTCAACGTTCCGATCCCGGTGCCGGTGGCGTACCACTCGTTCGGCGGCTGGAAGAACTCCGCGTTCGGTGACGCGAAGGCGTACGGTCCGGCCGGTATCGCGTTCTACACGCGAGAGAAGGCGGTGACCTCCCGCTGGCTCGACCCCAGTCATGGCGGGATCAACCTGGGCTTCCCCGAGAACAACTAGCCCTGCCAGAGCGGGTCGAGCTGAATCGGCTCGACCCGTCAAAGGCCCTACTGTTTACGCGCTGATGCTCCGCGGGATGTCGGTCGGGTAGGCGCGCGACGAGGCCGATTCTGCCTCGGTCGTGAGCGATCGCATCCGCTGCACGTAACTGTTCAAGGCGACCTGCTGGCGCTGGAGGTCTGAGATCTGATTCTCGGCGTCGGTCGTCATCGAGGCGAGAAGGTCTTCGGTGTCGCGGGTGATGGTACTGGCGCGCACTATCGTCTTCGACATCAGGCCTTCGGTGAAGGTCAGGGCGGCGGCGATCTCCTCGTCCGCCCTGCGCTGGGCGTTCGCCAGCACGGTTTCGGCTTCGGCCGCAAGAGCGGATGCTCGCTGGGAGGCAGCAGCGACGTGCGCGTCTGCCTGGGTGTAGGCCTTCTGCGCGTATCGTTCGGCCTCTTCGTGCACGGCTGCCCGTGCAAGTTCTGCCTCGTCCTGGCGGTCGCGGATGTTGGCCTCGGCGGTGACCAGCTGCTCCTGCGCTGCGTGCAGAAGCTCTGCGGCCTCCCGCTTGACCTGCTCGGCCTGACGGCTGGCCTCAGCCTGGATCTGCGCCACCTGGCGTTCCGCCTGCGAAATCATGGTCGCGCTGCTGCGTTCCGCCCGAGCGCGGGTGTTGCGGGATTTTGCTGACTCATCGGCCGCCTGTTGACGCAGGCTCGCCACCTCGGACTCAGTCTCCAGGCGTAGCTCTTCGGCGGTGCGCTGGGCCTCGGCTATCAGGGCGCGGCCTTCCTTCGCAGTCTGTTCCCGGAGACGGCTCACTTCGGCCTTGGTGGAGGCCCGAATCTCGGCGGCTTCCTCGCCTGCCTCGCTGAGCATCTTGCCTGCCTGCGTCTCCGCCACGCGAAGTGTTTCCTCGAACGCGGTTCCGAGGTCGGCGAAGCTCGGCTTGACCCGTGAGGCGCGGTCGTTCGCGTCCGCCAGTTCGCGGTTCAACTTCTGGATGAGGCGCGCGTTGTCCGCGCGCTCGTCGTTGTACCGGTCCAGGCGCTCGTTCAGCTCGACAACTATGCGGTCCACATCCGCCGGGTCGTAGCCGCGAATTGTCCTGCGAAACTCAACGACGTTGTCTGACATGTTCGATAGCTCCCCCGGCCGCACCCGAATGCAGCCTATTTGCAATCGCGGCCCCGATTCGCCCAGGTGATCAGTGTCGATTCTGGACGAAGAATCAAAGATTCGCCGCAATCTCCCAAGCTACCGGGGGGAGGGGGCTGTTGTCCCCCGTTGTTTGTAACCCAGAACGGGGGTGGTGCCCAGGTGTTCCACCGTCAATCGGGCAGCATGATCGCACCGGTCTCTACCGCGTGCTGGCGCGGCACTTCGGCCGCGCGCTGCCGCAGGACCGCCACCACGGTGCGTACGGCGAGGCGCTCGGCGCGGTCAGGTCGCATCAGGGCGACGATCTGCCGTTCGGCGTCGATGCCGCGCAGCGGCTTCAGCAGTAGGCGGTCTGCCTGCTCGCGTCCGGACGAGTAGCGCGGCACCAGGGCGATACCCAGGTCCGCCATGATGAAGGATTCGATGATCCGGAGGTCGGAGAAGCGCTGGATGACGTTCAGTCGTCTGCCGCCGAGTTGTTCGATGTCGTGCAGTACCCGCTCGAAGGGGAAGCCCTCCGGGACCCCGATCCAGGGTTCGTCCACCACATCGCCCGCCGTCAGGTAGCTTCGCCCGGCCAGGCGGTGGTCGGCCGAGATCCCGATATCCAGCTGCTCCGCCATCAGCGGGACCACAGTGAGGCCACGCCCACCCCAGGCGCGCTGTCCGCTCATCGTGTGCGCGAGCACGATGTCATGGTCGGCGGTGAGCCCCGGAAAGTCGCTCAGTTCGGGGTCGAGGTCGGTGCAGTTCAACACGATGTCGCCGAGGGCGGCGAGCTCGGTGATGGTGTCGGGCAGCAACATCTGGCCTGCGGTGGGGAAGGTGACGATGCTCACCTCTCCGGTTGCCTTGTACCGGAACTCGTCCCAGACGGCCGTTGCCCGTTCGATGGCGATCGCCACATCGGTCGCGCTGCGGGCCAGGGCGCGCCCGGCATCGGTCAGCGTCAGCCCCCTTCCGCTGCGTTCGGTGAGGGGGAGTCCGGCCTCCCGCTCCAGCAGTTTGAGTTGCTGCGAGACCGCCGACGGGGTGCGGTGGAGCGCCCGCGCGACTTCGGTGACACTGTGACGTTCTGAAAGTTCCCGGAGCAGCTCGAGGCGCTGAATGTCCATGTAGCCAAGCTACATCGTTCATGCAGAACAACGAGATTGTGGTTCACAAACGCTGATGATGGAATTGACATGTCGAACACGAGCAATGGCGCCTCCGTCAGGTCGACGTTCCCACGAAACCCCAACGAAAGGCTCCGCTCGTGTTCCTCATTCTCTTTCTCGGCGTACTTGTGATTGCCTCCGTCGCCGCCGTCGTGACCGACGTCCGCTCTGACGGCTATGACTACCACGCCAACCAGAAGGTGCTGCAGCTTTCCTAACCGTTCGCCGGCCTGATCGGCGGCGTCCGCAGTACTTACGCTCGGCCGGAGGGGGCATCCTCCGTAGCCGGGCGTTCTGCATGTGAGGAGCCATGCACTCAAGGAGGAGAAACCTCCGCTCTGCCGCAAGAACCTCCCTCATTCACGGGTGATGGCGCACAAGCGCTCTCGATTGAGCAGGTCACACCGCGTGCATCTCCGCGCGGTTCGTCGGGTAACTAGAGTTGTCACCGTGACCCAACCGCGCCAGCAGCTCATCGAGTACATCAAGTCCGACGCCGTCTTCCACGGCGACTTCACTCTCACCAGCGGCAAGAAGGCCAGCTACTACGTGGACCTGCGGAAAGTCAGCCTCGACCACCGGGTGGCACCGTTGATCGGCCAGGTCATGCTGGATCTCATCGCCGAGGTCCCGGAGGTCGCCGCCGTCGGTGGCATGACCATGGGTGCCGACCCGATCGCATCCGCGGTGCTGCACCAGGCGGCCGCCCGCGGAATCGCCTACGACGCGTTCGTGGTCCGCAAGGAGCCGAAGGACCACGGCCGCGGCCGCCAGGTCGAGGGGCCGGAGGTCGCGGGCAAGCGCGTTATCGTGCTCGAAGACACCTCGACGACGGGTGGCTCTCCGCTGTCGGCCATTGAGGCGCTGAAGAGAGTGGGCGCTGAGATCGCGGCAGTCGCCGTGGTGGTGGACCGCAACACCGGTGCCCGCGAAGTCATCGAGGCAGCCGGCTACCCCTACTTCGCCGCCATCACGCTGGGCGACCTCGGCCTCAGTTAGATCCCGCCCGCCAGCCCGCCCCTCCGCTTCTGTCCCGAATGAAGGAGATTTCGGGTTCAGCTGGCTTCTCGCCCAATGAAGTCGTTACCGAGGACGGGTTTCTCCTTCATTTGGGGCCGCACGAGGGCGGCGAACTTAGCGAGGGGCTTCGACCAGGTCCGCCACGCTGTCGATGACCTCGTTCGGCCGGAACGGGTAGCGGTCAATCTCCGTCTGGTCGCTGATACCGGTCATCACCAGTATCGTGTGCAGCCCGGCTTCGATGCCGGCGACGACATCCGTGTCCATTCGGTCGCCGATCATCCCGGTGTTCTCCGAGTGGGCGCCGATCTTGTTCATTGCCGAGCGGAACATCATCGGGTTCGGCTTGCCGACCACGTACGGCTGCTTGCCGGTGGCCTTGGTGATGAGGGCGGCGACCGCGCCGGTGGCCGGCAGGGGCCCGTCGATGCTGGGGCCGGTGGCATCCGGGTTGGTGGCGATAAACCGGGCGCCGCCGATGATCAGCCTGATCGCCTTCGTTATCGCTTCGAACGAATAGTTGCGAGTCTCGCCGATGACCACATAGTCGGGGTTGCTCTCGGTCATGGTGAAGCCGGCCTCGTGCAGCGCCGTGGTGATGCCGGACTCCCCGATGACGAACGCCGAGCCGCCCGGTATCTGCGCTCTCAGGAAGTCCGCAGTGGCGAGGGCTGAGGTCCAGAGGAACTCCTCTTCGACGATGAGGCCGGATGCCCGCAGCCGGGCGCTGAGGTCGCGCGGCGTGAAAATGGAGTTGTTGGTGAGCACCAGGAACGGCTTGTCCTGCCTGCGCCACTGGTCGAGCAGCTCGGACGCTCCGGGGATGGGGCGGTTCTCGTGCACGAGAACGCCGTCCATGTCGGTCAGCCAGCACTCGATGTTCTCGCGATTGCTCATGATGTCATCGTAACGGGCGCCCCACCCGCGAGGGTGGGCCCCATTTCGCAGACTTTTCTGCCATTATCGGAGGGTGACGGACTCGCGACGCGACTATGCCGTGGGCGTGCGCAGGCCGCCTACGACCACGATGCGGCGCTTCGGTTCCATGGTTGTGTTGCTGGGTGGCATTGCCCTCATTGGAGCGCTCATCCCGAGCATCACGATCGTTGCGCTCATTCTGGCGGTCGTCGGCCTGGCGCTCGGCATCGTCTGCCTGACCCTGGACCACAGCTTCAATATGCTCGCCCTCCTCGGCACCGTGGTGTCATCTGCCGCGGTGAGCCTCGCGATCATCATGGGATTCGCCTACGGCTCCTGACTCGTCAGGCGGGATACCCTTTTCACGTGCAGGAACAGCAGCCGGACCCGTCCCACGAACTGACCACCAACGGGGTCGGTCCCTGGAAAGGCGAGCTCCCCGACGAGGAACGTTACGACCCGGTCCTGCTCGCCAGGGGTGACACCCGAAACGTCATCGACCGTTATCGCTACTGGACCATGGAGGCGATCGTCGCCGACCTGGATGAGCATCGGCATCCGTTTCATGTCGCCATCGAGAACTGGCAGCACGACATGAACATCGGGTCTATCGTGCGCAGTGCCAACGCCTTCGCGGCCGACACGGTGCATATCGTCGGCCGACGACGCTGGAACAAGCGCGGTGCGATGGTGACCGACCGCTACCAGCATGTGCTGCATCATCCGGATGTCGCCGACTTCGTCGCCTGGGCGGGGCAACGCGACCTTCCGATCATCGCTATCGACAACGTGCCGGGCAGCGTCATCATCGAGACGTTCGACCTCCCGCGGGAGTGTGTGCTCCTCTTCGGACAGGAGGGGCCGGGGCTCTCCCCCGAGGCGATCGCCGCGGCGGATGCCGTGGTCGAAATCAGTCAGTTCGGGTCGACTCGCAGCATCAACGCCTCAGCGGCGGCGGCCGTCACGATGCACGCCTGGGTGCGGCAGCACGTCTCCTTCGGCTAGTCGCCGCCGCATCACCGGATCCCTCGTTGAATTGTCAACAATAGACAAAACTTGGTAAGGTTTGGATGCCCTACGATGGTGTCGCCGGGCACTGTCGCCCGCGGAGAATCAGGGGAAGATTAATTGGCTCAGCCCGCTCACGTTGTCATCGTCGGGGCCGGAATCGTTGGCCTGTCGACGGCCTGGTTCCTGCAGGAACGTGGGGTCGAGGTGACGGTGCTCGAGAAGACGGGCGTCAACGCCGGGGCGTCGTGGGGCAACGCCGGCTGGATCGCTCCGGCCCTTACCCTTCCACTGCCTGAGCCGTCCATCTTCCGCTACGGCCTCAAGGCAGTCGTCAGCCCGTCGTCTCCGGTGTACATCCCGATCAGCCTTGACCCGAGGTTGATCCGCTTCCTCCTCGGTTTCGCCTGGTACTCGACCCCGGCGAAGTGGCGCAAGAACATGGCCACATTCGCGGAGATCAACAAGTGGGGAGTCGACTCGTTCGACCGCCTCGCCGACGGCGCAGTCAAGGAGAGGTCGGTTGTCGCCGAACCGTTCCTGACCGGATTCGTGGGAGAGCGAAACGTCGCCGTACTGGAGCACGAGTTCGCCGAGATCGCCGCTCGCGGCGGTCACGTCGAATTCGAGCGGATCACCGGCGACGAACTCCGCGCGATCGAACCCACCATCAGCAGCGCGGTGACCCACGGCATCCGGATCGAGGGACAGCGCTACATCAACCCGCCGCTTTACGTCGACTCGCTGGCCGAGGCCGTTCGAGAACGGGGCGGCAAGATCCTCACCGGCATGGATGTGTCGGGCATCAACGACCTGGGCGCGGCCGGCGTCGAGGTCGTCACCGCTTCAGGGGAGACCGTCCGCGCCGACCAGGTCGTCGTCGCCACCGGAACCTGGCTGGGCGAACTGGCACGCAGGTTCGGCGTCCGCCAGCTGGTTCAGGCCGGCCGCGGATACAGCTTCAGTGTGAAGCCCAAAGTCATCCCGAACCATCCGATCTACTTCCCCATCGAACGCGTCGCCTGCACGCCGCTCGGCGATCGCCTGCGCATCGGCGGCATGATGGAATTCCGTCCGGCCGGCGCTGCCCCCGACCCGCGGCGCATCCGCACCATGGTGGAGGCGGCCAAGCCGCTGTTCGACGACGTCGACTGGGATGCGCGCGAAGAGGAGTGGGTGGGATCCCGCCCCTGCACGCCGGACGGTCTGCCGCTCATCGGCACCACCAGGTCGCCGCGGGTGCACGTGGCAGGCGGACACGGCATGTGGGGGGTCACCCTCGGCCCGTTCACCGGACGCATCGTGGCGGATGCAATCACCGGCAACGGTGAGCACCCGCTGCTGAAGCAGTTCGACCCGCTGCGCTGAGCGAGTCCATGCAGACGTGAGGGGCGTCTTGTGGCGGTTCCAGCCGGATCGGAACACCCACAAGGTGCCCCTCACAGGGTTTCAGAGATCAGTCGGTTCCGAAGTCGAAGGCTGCCCGGTCGAGGGAGCGCTCCGCGGCATCCGCCGTGTCATCAGTCTCGATGACCTCGGCGATCTCGTCGGCGCCGCCCGCCTCGAGCGCGCCCATGAGCTTCGCAGTCTCCCCGGTGATGATGCCCTGGCCCACGTACTGCTCCAGACGGGTCCGAGAGTCGGCGATGTCCAGGTTGCGCATCGTGAGTTGGCCGATCCGGTCCTCCGGCCCGAAGGCGGAGTCCCCGACTCGCTCCATCGACAGCTTGTCCGGATGGTAGCTGAGCGCTGGCCCCTGGGTGTCGACGATCGTGTAGTCGTCGCCGCGCCGCAGGCGAAGCGTCACCGAACCGGTCACGGCAGAAGCCACCCAGCGCACGATCGACTCGCGCAGCATGAGCGACTGCGGGTCGAGCCAGCGACCCTCGTACATGAGGCGGCCCAGCCGGCGGCCCTCCTGGTGGTAGTTGGCGACGGTGTCCTCGTTGTGGATGGCGTTCAGCAGTCGCTCATAGGCGATGTGCAGCAGCGCCATGCCCGGTGCCTCATAGATTCCGCGGCTCTTCGCCTCGATGATGCGATTCTCGATCTGGTCGGAGACGCCCAGCCCGTGGCGTCCGCCGATGGTGTTGGCTTCGTGTACCAGGGCGACGGCATCCGCGAATTCGGTGCCGTTGATCGCCACCGGACGGCCGGCCTGGAAGGTGACAGTCACTTCCTCGGTCGCGATCACGACATCGTCACGCCAGGCCGGGACACCCATGATGGGTTCGACGATGTCGACACCGACGCTGAGATGTTCCAGCTGCTTCGCCTCGTGGGTGGCGCCCCAGATGTTCGCATCGGTGCTGTACGCCTTCTCCGCAGAGTCGCGGTACGGGAACCCGTGCGCCACCAGCCACTCGCTCATCTCCTTGCGGCCGCCGAGCTCGTTCACGAACTGGGAGTCGAGCCACGGCTTGTAGATGCGCAGGCGCGGGTTGGCAAGCAAGCCGTACCGGTAGAACCGCTCGATGTCGTTGCCCTTGTAGGTCGAACCGTCGCCCCAGATGTCGACGTTGTCGAGCTTCATCGCGCGCACCAGCATCGTGCCCGTTACCGCACGGCCCAGCGGGGTGGTGTTGAAGTAGGTCTTGCCACCACTGCGGATGTGGAAGGCGCCGCACTGAAGCGCGACGAGGCCCTCCTCGACGAGCGCCGACTTGCAGTCAACCAGCCGCGCCAGTTCGGCGCCATACTCGGTGGCGCGCGCAGGCACCGTCTTGATGTCCGGCTCGTCATACTGGCCGATGTCGGCCGTGTAGGTGCACGGGACGGCACCCTTGTCGCGCATCCACGCGACCGCTACTGAGGTATCGAGGCCACCGGAGAATGCGATCCCGACGCGCTCGCCAACGGGGAGGTCAGACAGAACTTTCGACATTCAACAAGAGTATTGCCTTCCCGTGGCGATCTCAGACACGGTCTGCGACCGCGGTTTCACCCGCCATCCGGGCACAACTGGCGCAACAGAAGATCGCCTCGGGCGTCTCCACACCGTGGCCGATGATGCGGCACCCGCAGTGCGCACAGGCCGGCGCCATGGCGTGGATCGCGCACTCGAAACTGTCGAACGTACCTGACTGGTCACCCCGGGTGATGGTGAAGGTCTTGTCGTACTCGTTGCCGCACATATCGCAGGTAGGCATGGGCTGCCCTTTCGCTATCGGGAACCAGGCGGCATCCGCCACTGGACCGTGCCGACCGCCGGATCCGTTTCGGTGACCGTACGCCCGGTGGTGGCGGTTCGGTAGACTGAGATGTAATCCCCACAGAAAACGAAGGGACCACCCATGCCAGCAATCGTGCTCATTGGCGCCCAATGGGGCGATGAGGGCAAGGGCAAGGCGACTGACCTGCTCGGAGACCGCGTCGACTACGTCGTCAAGTTCAACGGCGGCAACAACGCCGGCCACACCGTCGTTATCGGCGACGAGAAGTACGCCCTGCACCTGCTCCCCTCCGGCATCCTCTCGCCCGGAGTCGTCCCGGTGATCGCCAACGGTGTCGTCGTCGACATCGAGGTGCTGTTCGAAGAGCTGGATGCCCTGAACGCGCGGGGTGTGGACGTGTCCCGCCTGCTGGTCAGTGCGAACGCCCACGTGATCACCCAGTACCACCGCACGATGGACAAGGTGACAGAGCGCTTCCTCGGGAAGCGGCAGATCGGCACCACCGGTCGAGGCATCGGCCCGACCTACGCCGACAAGATCAACCGCGTTGGCATCCGGATTCAAGACCTGTTCGATGTGAACATCCTGCGCCAGAAGGTGGAGGGTGCGCTCGATCAGAAGAATCACCTGCTGGTGAAGATCTACAACCGTCGCGCCATCACCGTCGACGAGATCGTCGACGAATTGCTGCAGTACTCGGAGCGGCTGCGCCCGATGGTGGCCGATACCGGCTTGATCCTGAACCAGGCACTGGACGCCGGCAAGATAGTGCTGTTCGAGGCTGGCCAGGCGACGATGCTGGACGTCGACCACGGAACCTACCCGTTCGTCACCTCATCGTCCGCCACTTCTGGAGGCGCGGCCACCGGGTCCGGTGTCGCGCCGAACCGGTTCGACCGGGTGATCGGCGTGGTCAAGGCCTACACGACCCGGGTCGGCTCCGGCCCGTTCCCGACAGAACTGTTCGACGAGTCCGGCGAATTTCTCCGTGAGAATGGCGGCGAGTACGGCACCACCACCGGCCGCCCGCGCCGGTGCGGCTGGTACGACGCCCCCATCGCCCGCTACACGGCTCGCGTCAACGGAGTGACCGACTTCGTGCTCACCAAGCTGGATGTGCTCACCGGACTCGAGCAGATTCCGGTCTGCGTCGCCTATGACGTCGAGGGAGTTCGCTACGACGAGCTGCCGGTGAACCAGACCGACTTCCACCACGCGACACCGGTGTACGAGAACTACCCGGGTTGGAGCGAGGACATCACCGGGGCACGCAGCTTCTCCGACCTGCCGCAGGCCGCCCAGGATTACGTGCTGGCTCTTGAGTCGATGAGCGGATCGCGCATTTCGGCGATCGGCGTCGGCCCCGGCCGGGACGCCATCGTGGTGCGCCACGACCTCGTCAGTTAGGCCAGACTGGTCGGGTGACAGCCACCCGCCCAGAACCTGTTCCGCTGATCGGCGACTTCATCCGTCTCGACCCGCTGGTCGTTGACGACCTGCCCGCGCTGTACCGGGCGATCGGGCATCCGGTCGTTTTCAGTTGGGGTTATGGCGGCGGACTTGCGGCCTATCGCGAGACCGAGGGCGAGTTCGTCGAATGGGCGAAGGACCACTACCGCTTCGACACCGGCATCCCGTACGCGGTTCGCCTGATCGGTGGCCCGCACGACGGAGAGCTGGTCGGAACATCAACCCTGGGCGACTTCGACCCCGGCCGGGAGGCGGCGCATATCGGCTGGACGGCCTACGACCCGCGGGTGTGGGGTACGGCGGTGAACGCCGAGGCCAAGCTGCTGATGCTCGACCACGCGTTCGGCTGCGGGTTCGGCCGGATCAAGATCCAGACGGATGTTCTCAACGCCCGGTCGAGGGCGGCCATCGCCGGCATTGGAGCCACCTTTGAGGGGATCCTGCGGCGGGACCAGCCTCGCGCAGACGGCACCTGGCGGGACACCGCCGTGTTCTCGGTGCTCGCCGAGGAGTGGCCCGAGGTGCGCGGCTCCTTGCGGCAGCGACTGGCCCGCAATGCCGGCCGGCCGGTGCTGTACCGCTCCCGCATCGAGTAACGCGGCTGCCCAGTCCAGTAGCGTTAACGGGTTGCCACGCACACAGGAGGACCGATGACCGAGAATGACGCCACCGCCGAACTCCTGAGCCTGCGCCAGAGCATCGACAATGTGGATGCTGCGCTGATCCACGTGCTCGCCGAGCGTTTCAAGTTCACCCAGCAGGTGGGGCGGCTGAAGGCCGCCGCCGGACTCCCGCCGTCTGACCCTGAGCGCGAGAGGGTGCAGATCGCCCGGCTGCGCGCTCTCGCCGAGGAGGCCCACCTCGACCCGGAGTTCGCGGAGAAATTCCTGAACTTCATCGTCGCCGAGGTCATCCACCACCACCAGGTGCTCGCGAGCAACGGCACCATCCACGAAAAGGAATAGCGCTGTCGCCTGCAGGCAGTAATGTCGGCAAAGTGAAAGATAATCTGGCACTCCTGCGCCGATCGACGACTCTCCTGCAGTTCCTCGGCATGGGGCTGATCTGGGGCTCCAGCTTCCTCTTCATGAAGGTCGCCCTGACCGGTGTCGCGTTCACGCAGATCGCCTGGTCGCGGGTCATTCTGGGCGCCATGGTACTCGCCGTTTTCATGCTCATCGGGCGTCACAAGGTGCCGAGGGAACCCATCATCTGGGTGCATTTCACCGTCATCGCCATTTTCAACTGCATCATCCCGCACCTGCTGTTCGCCTGGGCAGAACAGCACGTGTCTTCCAGTCTCGCTGCCATCTACAACTCGATCACCCCGATCGCCACCGCCGTCATGGTGGCCCTGGTGTTCCGGGTGGAGAAGCTGACCCGCAACCAGCTGGTCGGCATCGTGATCGGCATCACCGGCGTGCTGTTGGTGATCGGACCGTGGCAGACCGGAACGCTGACCGGCGACCTGTATGGGCAGCTCGCCTGCATCGTCGCCGGCTCGTCCTATGGCGTTGCGATTGGATACCTGCGCAAGTTCGTCAGCCAGCGACCGATCCCCGGCACGACGGTTGCCTTCATGAACATCGGCATGGCGGCCGTCATCATGATCCTGCTGACCCCGGTCATGGCGATTGCTCCGGTGCAGCTCGACTTCTGGGTGGTGTCCAGCCTGCTGTTGCTCGGCGGGCTCGGCTCGGGCCTCGCCTACATCTGGAACATCGCGGTGCTGCGGGCCTGGGGTCCGACCAGCTCGTCCACTGTCACCTACATGCTGCCGGTGGTCGGCATCGTGCTGGGGGTTGTGGTCCTGCACGAGACGTTCACCTGGAACCAGCCGCTCGGAGCGCTGCTGGTCATGCTCGGCATCGTCTACACGCAGGGCAGGCTGAAGCTCCCGACCAGGTGGCGGATCCGCCCGCGCGCCGTGGTCGACCCGGACGAGGTCGTCGGCCCGTCCACCTGACTCCAAGCCTGCGCGAGTAGGTCGCGAAGCGACCGTACCGAAAGTGCCCGTTCCGGAGGATAGTGCCCGTTGCGCGGGGCACTATCCGCCGGAACGGGCACTTTACGGTGCTGCTGGGCGAACGATCAGCCCCCGACGACCGGCCCGAAGGCGGCCGGCAGGGTTCCGCGGTGGGCGGCCTGCAGGTCGTCCAGCGACACGGTGAACTGGTCCTGCACCTCGAGCGCTCCGCCCGAATCCGTCACGCCGATACGGAGGAATGGGTAGCCGCGGCCTTCGCACAGCCCGACGAACTTGACGTCGTCTTCCCGCGGCACGCTCACGATGACCCGACCGGTCGACTCGCTGAACAGGGCGGCCGTGGCATCCACGCCGTCGCGCTGCATGATCTCGGTGATCCACACGCGGGCCCCGATGCCGAACCGCAGCACCGACTCGGTGAGGGACTGCGCCAGACCACCGTCGGTCAGGTCGTGGGCGGACGAGATCAGGCTTTCGGATGCGCCCGCCGAGATGAGCGCGGCCAGCGCCTTCTCGTCGTCGAAGGATACGACCGGCGGATGTCCGCCGAGATGGTCGTGCACGACGCCGGCCCAGGCCGACCCGTCGAGCTCGTCGCGGGTCACGCCGAGCAGGTAGATGTTGTTGCCTTCGTCCTGCCAGCCGGAGGGGATGCGCTTGGCCACATCGTCGATGACGCCGAGTACGGCGACGACCGGGGTGGGGTGGATCGGCTCGCCACCGGTCTGGTTGTAGAACGAGACGTTGCCGCCGGTGACCGGGATCTCGAGCTCGAGGCATCCGTCTGACAGTCCTTCGACGGCTTCGCTGAACTGCCACATGACCTCGGGGTTTTCCGGCGAGCCGAAGTTCAGGCAGTCGCTGACGGCGACCGGGGTGGCACCGGTGACGGCGACGTTGCGGAACGCCTCGGCCAGCGCCAGACGCGCACCCTGGCGCGGGTCGAGTTGGCACCAGCGGCCGTTCGCGTCTGCCGCGACGGTGAAGCCCAGGCCGCTCTCCTCGTCGATGCGGACCATGCCGCCGTCGTCGGGGAAGCTGAGGGCCGTGTTCCCGCCGACGTAGCGGTCGTACTGGTCGGTGATCCAGTCCTTCGAGGCCAGGTTGGGGCTGGAGAGCAGCCGCAGGAACTGGGCACGCAACTCGGCGCCGTCGGCCGCACGCGCGAGGGAAGAACTGGCATCCGCCTGCAGGGCGTCGATCCAGGACGGGTAGGCGACCGGGCGCTCGTAGACCGGCCCGTCGATCGCGACGGTGCGCGGGTCGACGTTGACGATCTCGTCGCCGTGGTGGGTGATGATGAGCCGGCCGGTGTCGGTGACTTCGCCGAGAACGGATGTCTCCACGTCCCACTTGCCGACGACTTCCAGGAAGGCGTCGAGCTTCTCGGGCCGGACGATCGCCATCATCCGCTCCTGGCTTTCGCTCATCAAGATCTCCTCAGCGGTGAGGCTGGGGTCGCGCAGCAGTACCTCCTCAAGCTCGATGTACATTCCGCCGTCGCCGTTGGAGGCGAGCTCGGAGGTGGCGCAGCTGATGCCGGCTGCCCCAAGGTCTTGGATGCCCTCCACCAGTTCGCCCTTGAACAGTTCTAGGGAGCACTCGATGAGCACCTTCTCGGCGAACGGGTCGCCGACCTGGACGGCGGGGCGCTTGGTCGGGCCACCCTCGTCGAATGAGTCTGAGGCGAGGATGGATGCCCCGCCGATGCCGTCGCCGCCGGTGCGGGCGCCGAACAGCACCACCTTGTTGCCGACGCCGCGGGCGTTGGCCAGGTGCAGGTCTTCGTGCCGCAGCACGCCGACGGCGAGCGCGTTGACGAGCGGGTTCGCCTGGTACACCGGATCGAACCAGGTCTCCCCGCCGATGTTCGGCAGGCCGAGGCAGTTGCCGTAGAAGCTGATACCGCTGGTGACGCCGTGCACCACTCGGGCGGTGTCCGGATCGTCGATCGCTCCGAAGCGCAGCTGATCCATGACGGCGACCGGGCGGGCGCCCATCGAGATGATGTCGCGGACGATGCCCCCGACGCCGGTCGCTGCACCCTGGAACGGTTCGATGAAGGACGGATGATTGTGCGACTCGACCTTGAAGGTGACCGCCCAGCCCTGCCCGACGTCAACGACGCCGGCGTTCTCGCCGATGCCGACCATCAGGTTCTCCTTCATTTTGGGAGACACCTTCTGCCCGAACTGGCGGAGGTAGATCTTGGACGACTTGTAGGAGCAGTGCTCGCTCCACATGACGGAGTACATGGCCAGCTCGCCGCTGGTCGGGCGACGGCCGAGTATCGTCTTGATCTGCTTGTACTCGTCCTGCTTCAGGCCGAGGGCGCCGTACGGCTGTTCCCTCTCGGGGGTCGCCTCGGCATTCGAAACAGTGTCGGCAACGCCGCGGACCGATGGTGTGGGGGAATTGCTCACTGGGCGGAGGCTCCTGGATGGTGGGCGTGCAGGATGGGCCAATTCTATCGTCGCCGGGCGCGCTGATGTCAGCGCCCGTGGTGGCCGCGGATCAGCTTCCGCAGCAATCAGTGCCAGCGCCCGTCGAGCGCGGCGGCAACGTTGTCAGCCAGCTTGGCGAACCGGAGGCGTTCCGACTCGTCGTAATCGTGTCGCCGGATAGAAGCGGTAAGCCTCTCGGTCTGGCCACGGATGACCTCCCGCTGCTGCTCGGTTCTGGTGCTGTAGCCGACCTCGCGGAGCAGCTGGAACAAGCGCGCGGCGAGGCGGGGATCACCGGCGCCGTAGCGGCGAGGCTGCTCGACCGCAAGTTCGACGAGCTCCCCAAAGTTCTGGGGTCGCGCAATGAGGCGCACGACCCCGTTCTCGTCGACGACTCCGCGCCGACCCTCGGGCAACCCAGTCATGGCGCACAGGAGGGCAGACAGGTGGCTCAATGCGTACACTGCGGTCGTCGGATCGTTGATTCCGGGCGAGAGGGCCTTGCTCGCGACATCAACGAGTTGCCGGAACCCGAACGCGATGTCCTGGCTTGACGTCCGCTCGTAACCGAGGGTGAAGGCGGCGTTCACCGCGTGCTCGAAGGCTGCCTGGTCGTCGACCCCCGGTCCGGTTGCTCCGTCAGCGCGCCACCAGCTCACCAGCGGAACGCCGGCAACGACGCTGCTGCCGACCGCGTGCTCTTCGGCGATGACAAGCCCGTGCTCGCAGGCGAGTTCCACAAGCCGCGAGCTGTTGACGGAGGTGATGAATCCCGACGTGGTCGCGGCAACCGTTGTGGTGTGGTCCGGACGGGCATCTGGGGTGACCATCTCGACATCCGCTTCGGTGCGCTCGCCAACGAGCGCAATGGTGCCGATGGTCTCGTCGTGCACGTTTCGGAGCATCGTCTCGACCCGAATCTTTCGGGAAAGGTGTCCGAGAAACAGGGCGAGCGTGATCACGCTGACGAATGTCAGGAGGGAGGCGAGCGTGACGGCGATGAGCGGCACCAGCTCATCCGTAGTTGACGTTTCGCTCTTCACGCTCCTCAACACCGTGAGGGCGTAGGTGAACGTGCCGAGGAAGATCGCGAGGGTTGCGTGCATAATTCTGTCGCTGGCGAACATTCGCAACAGCCGTGGTGAGAACTGGCTGCTGGCCAGTTGGAACGTCACTACGGTAAGGGAGAACGTGAGCGCGGTGACGGTGATAAGCGATCCGGCGATGGCCGAGAGCACCTCACGTGCCGAATCGGGACCGCCTGCGAACAGGAAAGCACGAACGGAATCGGGCAGGTTGTCGTCGACTGCGGAGTCGAACGCCGGAACCGCGAGCCCGGCAAGGACTGCCGCGATTGTCGCCATGGTCGGCACCGGCCAGAGCTGGGACTTGACCGATTCTCGTAGTTGCGCCCAGCGCAGGCGCAAACCGTTGTTTCGTGCCTGGTTGCGTCGTTGTGCCATTCGCCCTCCCGAAACCTATCGCTGCCCGCCGGGCGGCCCGAGGACGAGCAACACGGTGAACACCACGACGACACCGACGACGAACAGCACGCCCAGAGTCACCGGGTGGTTCAGGAGCCAGCGAAGGAGGCGGCCGATCCAGGTGTGGTCGCGGGGATCATCCGTTGCCGTCGTCTTCCACGGCCCTTCGAGACGGTCGTTGCGCTCCAGCCAGCGGTCGAACGGGATCGTCGCGTACGGCACTATCGCGGTGATGACACCGGTCGCGATGAGCCCGACCGACCAGCGCTGGTTGACACCGACGAGTACCGCG
Source organism: Homoserinimonas sp. (assembly GCA_040904805.1). GTDB lineage: Bacteria > Actinomycetota > Actinomycetes > Actinomycetales > Microbacteriaceae > RYN-87. Next base: position 223,002 of record JBBDSS010000018.1, read on the forward strand.
GTCGCAACGTAGACGAGGAAGACGAAACCGTGGATGGAGCCGCCAATGCGCACGCCGAGGTCACCGCCGTCGAGCACGTACTTCATCAGGAGACCCGCGATGAGGAGGGTCCAGGTCACCGCCTCCGCGACTGCGACGACGCGGTAGAGCCGGCGAGGGGCGATGCGGGACGTGGTCAGTGTGGAGGTCACCAGTTCATTATCGCAGCCGCAGTAGTCTGGGAGGCCGCTAAGGAGAGGTGATGCTAGTGCTGAATTGGCAATCGTGGGTCGGAACCCTGGTGGCGGTCGTGATCGCCCTGACCGGCGTTGCCCTGCTGCTCATCGTCGCGCGGCTGGCAGTCCCCCTGCTCGCCCGCCATGCCGGGTGGGTGCGGGACCTGTTCCGCAGGGTGCGCATCCGCCTGACCGTTCTGCTGGCGGTAGTCGCGCTGTGGGTTGCCTGCGCATTGACGGAACCGCGCACCGAAGCGTACTGGCCGGGACTGGCACACGCGTTCCTCATCGCGGTGGTGTTGTCGGCGGCGTGGACCCTCTCGGCGTTCGCCTCATTCGGCATCACCCGGGTGATGGGGCGGTACAAGCGAGATGCCGGTGCCGCTCCCGAAATTCGGCGGATGCACACCCAGCTGCTGGTGGTGCGCCGCCTGGTCGCGGTGCTCATCGCGGTCATCGCCGTCGGCGCTGTGCTGTTCACCTTCCCTGAGGTGCGCGCTGTCGGCACGAGCGTGCTCGCCTCCGCCGGCATCGTCAGCATTGTCGCCGGACTGGCGGCACAGTCGACCCTCGGCAACCTGATCGCCGGAATCCAGGTGGCCTTCAGCGATGCCGTCAGGGTGGGCGATGTCGTCGTCGTCGAGGGGGAGTGGGGCCGCATCGGCGAGATCACGCTCTCCTATGTGGTCGTTCACATCTGGGACGAACGCCGCCTGGTGCTGCCCAGCACTTACTTCACCACCCAGCCATTCGAGAGCTGGACCCGCAAGTCGGACGAAGTGCTCGGCACGGTCTATCTCGACCTCGATTGGCGAGTTCCGATCGACGAGGTGCGGAAGCACTTCCAGGAGGTCGTGGAGGCCTCAGACCTCTGGGATCGTCGGGTTTCGAACGTTCTGGTGACGGATGCCCGGGGCGGCCACCTGACAGTTCGTCTGCTGGTCTCGGCTGCCGACTCCGGCGATCAATGGGACCTGCGCTGCCTGGTGCGCGAGCAGATGGTGACCTGGCTGCAGCGCGAGCATCCGGATGCCTTGCCGACCACCCGCGTCATGATGGAAGCGGCGGCCGACGACGCCCGTTCTCCTAAGGCTGCCGAGGGACGCTAACGGACCAGCGCCTGCTGGATGACGCTGGTGAAGAAGGTGAGGCCGTCAGTGCCGTTGCGCATGGCGAGCGCAGTGTCCGGGCCGAATCCTTCTTCAACGGCGTGCTCCGGGTGCGGCATGAGGCCGACGACATTGCCACGTGCGTTGGCGACGCCGGCGATGTCGTTCACTGAGCCATTCGGGTTGACATCGACGTAGCGGAAGGCGACCTGGCCCTCACCCTCGAGGCGAGCGACTGTCTCGGCGTCGGAGATGAAGCCGCCTTCACCGTTCTTCAGTGGGATGGTGATCTGCTGGTTCTCGAGGAACTGGTTGGTCCAGTCGGTGGAGATGTTCTCGACCCGCAGCTGCTGGTCGCGGCAGATGAAGCTGCCGTGGTCGTTGCGCACCAGGCCGCCGGCGAGCAGATGCGCTTCAGCGAGCATCTGGAAGCCGTTGCAGATGCCGAGCACCGGCATCCCCGTGTTCGCTGCGTCGATGACCTCGGCCATGATCGGCGAGAAGCTGGCGATCGCCCCCGCGCGCAGGTAGTCGCCGTAGCTGAACCCGCCGGGAAGCACGAGCGCGTCGACGCCCTCCAGGCTGTGCGAGCCGTGCCAGAGGGCGACCGGCTCCGCGCCGGCCAGGCGGATGGCGCGCTGGGCGTCCCGGTCGTCGAGGGAGCCAGGGAAGGTGATGACGCCGATTCTCATCAGTGGGTCTCGCCCGCTGCGAGTGCCTCGGGCACGATGATGCTGACCACGTCTTCGATCACCGAGTTGGAGAGCATCGTCTCGGCGAGTTCCCTGACCTCGGCGAGCACCTCATCGGTCACCTCGTCGACGGTGATCTCGAACCGCTTGCCGATGCGAACGCCGCGGAAATGGGTCTTGCCGAGGCGGGCAAGGGCGCCTGCGACTGCTTTGCCCTGAGGGTCGAGCAGTTCGGCTTTCGGCATGACCTGGACGACGATGGTGGGCACCAGTTACTCCCGGAGTTCGCGTGGATAGGTCCTCCCAGTCTACCGGGGGCAGCAAGCACCGGTTATCTTGAATGATTCAAGACAACTGGGTAGACTCGATGCATGATCACAGCACCTGCGGACGAGCTCGCCCAGAGCATCCGCAGCGCCGGATTGAAGGTCACTGAGCCGAGGCTGGCCGTCTTGAGGGCACTGGATGCCGAACCGCATGCCGGGGCCGACACCATCTTCGGCGCCGTGAAACGGGACCTGCCGGCCACCTCCCTCCAGGCCGTCTACGGTGTGCTCGCCGCCCTGACCGCCGCCGGCCTGCTGCGCAAGATCGAGCCGGCCGGGTCATCCGCCCTCTATGAACGCCGCATCGGTGATAACCACCATCACCTGGTCTGCTCCCGGTGCAACCTGGTTCAGGACGTCGATTGCGTCGTCGGCGAGGCGCCGTGTCTGAGCGCATCCAATGATGGTGGATTCGCCATCCACACTGCAGAGGTCACCTTTTGGGGACTCTGCTCCAACTGCCAACAGACCCAGACAGTATCGAGAAACAAGGAGACAGCGTGACCAATTTCACGACCACCCAAAGCGGAGCCCCCGTCGCCAGCGACGCACACTCGCTCACCACCGGCCCCGATGGCGTCACCGCCCTCCACGACCGCTACCTGGTCGAGAAGCTAGCATCCTTCAACCGGGAACGCGTTCCGGAGCGCAACCCGCACGCCAAGGGCGGCGGAGCGTTCGGCGAGTTCGAGGTTACCGAGGACGTCTCCCAGTACACCCGTGCTGCGGTGTTCCAGCCCGGTGCGAAGAGCGAGATGCTGCTGCGTTTCTCCTCGGTCGCCGGCGAGCAGGGCTCCCCAGACACCTGGCGCGATGTGCGCGGTTACGCGCTGCGGTTCTACACCACCGAGGGAAACTACGACATCGTCGGAAATAACACCCCGGTGTTCTTCATCCGCGACGGCATCAAGTTCCCCGACTTCATCCACTCGCAGAAACGCCTCGGCGGCTCCGGCCTGCGCGATGCCGACATGCAATGGGATTTCTGGACCCTCTCGCCGGAGTCCGCCCACCAGGTCACCTACCTCATGGGCGACCGCGGGCTCTCCCGGTCCTGGCGCCACCTCAACGGCTACGGCTCGCACACCTACCAGTGGATCAACGCCGAAGGCGAGCGCTTCTGGGTGCAGTACCATTTCAAGTCCCGCCAGGGGGTCGTGAACATCGAGGCGGCGGAGGCCGAGCTGCTCGCCGGCTCCGACGCCGACTACTACCGTCGCGACCTGTACGAGTCCATCGAGAAGGGCGACTACCCGAGCTGGGACGTGTTCGTGCAAATCATGCCGTACGACGACGCGAAGACCTACCGCTTCAACCCGTTCGACATCACCAAGACCTGGTCGCACGCCGACTACCCTCTGGTGAAGGTGGGGCACTACACGCTGAACCGCAACCCACAGAACTTCTTCGCCGAGATTGAGCAGGCCGCTTTCTCCCCGTCGAACCTGGTTCCCGGGATCGACATCAGCCCGGACAAGATGCTGATGGCCCGCGTCTTCTCCTACCCGGACGCCCAGCGTGCCCGCATCGGCACGAACTACAACCAGTTGCCGGTGAACCAGCCGCACGCTGCCCAGGTGACCACCTACATGCACGAAGGCAACATGCAGTTCAGCTACAACGACGCTGCCTCGCGGGTCTACACCCCGAACTCGTTCGGTGGGCCGGCGGCCGACGACGCCCGCGCAGGCGAAGGCGGCTGGGAGACGGATGGCGAGCTGATCCGTGCCGCCCAGACGCTTCACTCCGGGGACGACGACTTCGGCCAGGCCGGAACCCTCTACCGCGAGGTGTTCTCCGCTGAGTCGAGGGCCCGCTTTCTGGAGACCCTGGTCGGTCAGTACAACGGGCTGACCATCGACCGCATCAAGGAGCGGTTCATCTGGTACTGGACCCAGGTGGATGCGGGCCTCGGTGCCAGGATCACCGAAGCGGTCGGCCACGGCGACGTGACCGCGAACGAGGACGCCGAGCCGGTAGGCGTCGGCGAGTAGTTTTCGCTGGTCGAGCTCGTCGAGACCTCCACGGGCAACCCGTAGGCAGGTCTCGACGAGCGGCCTATAAACTGGCCCGCGGCATCAGCGAAATCAGGATCAGGCCATACGGATTCACCGCACGCGGGTCGGGCCCGGCGAGTTCCCCCGTCCACGGGAGTGCGGCATCCGGCAACCGCGGGATGATGCGCCGCAATTGCCTACTCTGCGCGAGCAGGATCGGCGCGAGAGGGATGGCGATGACCCGGCTGAACCGCTGCAGGTTCAGCGCACAGCCTTCCGGCGGGAAGGCAGCACCGTCACGGCCATAATGGCGGCGAGGATGACGAAGCCCCACGGGTACCCGGTCGCGATCGCGAGGTAGCCGAAGAAGACGGATCCGATGCCCATGCCGGCGTCAAAGGCGATATTCCACAGCACGCTGACCCGGGCGAAGTCGCCGGGACTCGTGTTCTCAAGCATCAGGGTGAGGGAGAGGTTCTGCACGGCTCCCAGCCCGAGTCCGAACACTGCCATCCCGACAAGGATTGCGGCGGGGCTGTCCACGAAGAACAGCACCGCGATGCCTGCCGACGCCAGCAGCATTGCCGGCACCAGAAATGGGCGCGACCCGTACCGGTCACTCAACCGCCCGGCCAGCCAGCGGGCGAGCGTGGTGGCTATCCCCTGCGCGAGAAGAGCGACGGCGGCGATGCCGAGCAGGGCTTCGGTGGCGAGCGGCAGGAAGGTGGCGGCCACTCCGAGGGCCAGCGTTGTGGAGGTGAACGCAATGGTGGGGCGAATGATGGCTCGGGTACGCAGCAGCGCGAGCGGGTTGCGGCTCAGACCCGCCTCCGACGGGTGGGCTCGCAGAAACGGCACCGCCACCATGGAGGCCAGCCCGAGCACCGTGGCGCCGATGATTGCGGTGGTGAAGTCGAACTGGCCGACGAGCCACAGCCCCAGTGGCAGTGCGAAGATGCCGGGAATGGCGGATGCGACTCCGTAGATTCCGACGATCTCGCCCTGACGACCGTTGGTGCCGATGGCGGATGCGATGGCAGTTCCGGCCACGACAATGATGGCCAGGCCCGCGCCGCGGAGAACGCTGACCGCGAGAATCATCGGCAGCGCACTGGAGGCCAGCAGTAATAGTGTCGGCAGGGTGAGCAGCAGCACTCCCACCGCGATCACCCTGCGTTGGCCGAAACGGCTGAACAGGCCGGCGGTGAACAGCTCGGTGACGACGGTCGAGGCCATCATCACGCCAGTAGTGAGGCCTGCCCCGACCATGCCCGACCCGGTGGCGTCCGCGAACAGGGGAACAACCGACAGCAGCATGAAGAAACTGCCCAGGGCGAGGATCGCGAAGAGTAGAAGCCACAGTAGCGGTGGCGACATGATCCTCATGATCCTAGGCTAGCTGTCGCGCCAGATGCTTCATTGCCGGGTAACTTGGTCGCATGCGACTACGGCGAAACCGTTCGACCCCAGTGCCCGCAGACCTCACCACCACCCAGAAGGTCGCCCTGAGCGGGTCGCCCAAGTACCTCTGGAGCGACTCCTTCGGCCGTCTCGCCACCCGGTGCGGCCAGGCGATTCTGGTGATTCTGGTGGCGAGCGGTGTCGTGTACGCGTCACTGCAGCTGAAGCTGGTGGTGATTCCGATTTTCCTGGCGCTCATCATCGCATCGGCTGTGCGTCCGTTCATCCGCTGGATGGGGCGGCGCCGTGTTCCGCGGATTGTCGCAACCCTGATCGCACTGTTGAGCGGTGTGATCCTGTTCGGTGGCATTGTCACTCTCGTTGTCAATGGGATTCGCAACGAATGGGACAGCCTGGTTGAGTCGGTCACCGCCGGCATCGACGCCGTGCAGGACTACCTGGTCTCTGGCGCCCTGCCGATAGACCCGAGCCAGCTCGAAGACGTCCGTGGCGCGATCCTGGACTTCGTGACCAGCGCCCAGTTCGGGTCGGGAGCGCTCGCCGGTGTAGGGAACGTGGTGGAAGTGATCACCGGTCTGGTGCTCACGATCGTGTTGCTGTTCTTCTTCCTGAAAGACGGCCCGGAGATGTGGGCGTTCCTGATCAAGCCGCTGCGTCCCGGGTCACAGGAGCGGGCCAACCGAGTGGGTGGACGAGCGATGGAGGTGCTCGGCGGCTACGTCACCGGCACCGCGATCGTCGCTGCCGTCGATGCGGTGCTGATCGGGGCGGCGCTCTGGATCATGCAGGTGCCACTGGCCCTGCCGTTGGCCATCATCGTCTTTGTTGGTGCCTTTATCCCCATCGTGGGCGCAACGGTGGCCGGGACGGTCGCAGCGCTGGTCGCCCTGGTCACCAACGACCTGACGACAGCGCTGATCGTGGCGGCCGTCGTGGTGCTGGTCAACCAGTTGGAGGGCAACCTTCTCGCGCCGGTGGTGCTGGGCAAATCACTGCGCCTTCACGCCCTCGTAATCCTGCTCGCGTTGACCATCGGCACCATCCTCGGCGGCATAGTCGGCACCTTCCTCGCGGTACCGTTCGCCGCGGTCGGCTGGGCGATCGTGAAGGCGTGGAACGACCAGGAGGCGCGCTCGTCGCGGTAGAAAATGACTCGCTGCCGCAGACGTTACTGCAGCAACGAGTCAACTACTGGCGCGGCGACCTCAGGCAGCGACGACCCGCACCAGGTTCGCCCAGGGGTCGTCGAAGCGCAGCTCGTTGTCGTCGCGGGCGAAGGCGATGCCCCGCGAGGTGAGGCGCTCGCCCAGGGCGCCCAGGTCATCCGCACCCGGCACCCGGATGGAGACCTCGCCAAGGCCGAGAGCCGGCGTGCGGGTACCGGCGCCGGACGACAGCCAGGTGTTCATGCCGAGGTGGTGGTGGTAGCCGCCCGCGCTCACGAACAGTGCTTGCGTGCCGTACTCGATGGTCGTCTCGAAGCCGACGGTGTCGACGTAGAACTGCTTCGCGGTCTGGATGTCGCCGACCTTCAGGTGAACGTGCCCGACGCCGGTGGCGCTGGCGCCGACATCCGTTGCTCCGGCTTCGGTGAGGTTCTCCTGCAGGAACCGGTTCGGGTCGAGGTAGACAGTGCCCATCTCGATGGTGTTGCCGTTCCACTTCCACGCGCTCGGGTCGCGGTCCCAGTACAGTTCGACACCGTTGCCCTCCGGGTCATCGAAGTAGAACGCCTCGCTCACCAGGTGGTCGGAGCTGCCGGTGAACGTGTTCGGAAAGCTCTGGGCTACCGAATAGACGGATGCCGCCAGGTCGGCTTTGGTGTCGAACAGGAATGCCGTGTGGAAAAGCCCGGCGGCGTTCTGTGACGCGTGCTGGAGTTCCGGCGCCAGCTGCAGCACGAGCGAGGGTCTGCCGGGGCGGCCGAGGATGGCGTTGTCTGCCTCCTGCGCGAGCAGGGTCAGGCCGACTCCCTGCTGGTAGTAGCCGATCATCCGGTCGAGGTTGGCGACCTTCAGGGTGACGGCACCCATGGCGGTGTCCGCGGCGAGGATGTTTTCTGATGTCATGTCGTTCGCTCTCTCTTACTTGAACGTTCAACTATCGTACCAACTTCTGTCGAGTTGCGCCATAGCGCCTCGCAACTGGTCAGTGGGCGGTGAGGCGCTCGATGAGTTCGCGGTAGCGGGCGGCGGTGCGCTCGACGATCTCCGCCGGCAATGACGGCGGCTCGTCGGCGCCGTCCCAATTCGCCAGCAGCCAGTTGCGCACGATCTGCTTGTCGAAACTGGCGGTGCGATCCCCGGTGGCGTAGAGCTCGGCATCCCAGTAGCGGCTGCTGTCCGATGTCAGCACCTCATCGGCGAGCGTGATGACGCCGTCGCCGTGTGTGCCGAACTCGAACTTGGTGTCGGCCAGGATCACCCCGCGGCCTTCAGCAATAGCGGATGCCCGGGCGAAGATTTCGAGGCTGAGCGACCGCAACGAGGCCGCCGCCTCCTCGCCGACCAGCTCGACGGTGCGTTCGTAGCTGATGTTCTCGTCGTGCTCTCCCAGCGGCGCCTTCCAGGCGGGCGTGTAGATCGGCTCGGGCAGCCGGTCGCCGTCGCTGAGTCCTGCGGGAAGTGCCACCCCGCACACGCTCTGTGCCGACTGGTACTCCTTCCAGCCGCTGCCGCTCAGGTAACCACGCACCACGCACTCGACTGGATACATCTCGAGCTGCTCCACCAGCATCGAGCGGTCGGCGAATTCGGCAGGTGCTGCAGCATCTGCCACCAGGTGGTTCGGCACGCCATCGAGCTGGTTGAACCACCACAGGCTGAGCTTCGTCAGCAGGGAACCCTTGCCGGGGATTTCCGGCTCGAGCACGTGGTCGAAGGCGCTCACGCGGTCGCTGGCGACCACGAGCATCCGCCCGGGATGCTCCGGCGACGTGTAGAGGTCGCGAACCTTGCCGGCGTAGAGGTGGTCCCAGCCCGGCAGGTCGCTCACGATGCGTCCTCTTCGCCGGCCACCCGCAGCGCGATGTCGGTGCGGAACTGGCCTCCGTCCAGCTCGATCGCCTCCAGGGCGCGATAGGCGCGTGACCTCGCCTCGCTGAAATCGGCACCGGTGGCGACGACGCTCAGGACGCGCCCGCCAGTAGCCACGAATCCATCATCCCCGAGGGTGGTTGCGGCGTGGGCGATAGAGACGCCGTGGATGGCCTCCGCCGTTTCGACTCCATGGATAGCCCGCCCGCTGAGCGGGAGTTCCGGGTACCCCTCGCTGGCCAGCACCACGGTGACGGCGACGTCGGGCGAGAACTCGGGGCGGGGCAGTGAGCCCAGGCCGCCGGTCGCGGCAGCGTAGAGCAGGCCGCTCAGCGGTGTGACCAGGCGGGGAAGCACGACCTGCGTTTCCGGATCGCCGAATCGGGCGTTGAACTCGATGACACGGGTCCCAGCCTCCGTCAGGATCAGTCCGCAGTAGAGCAGGCCGATGAACGGCGTGCCCTCATTCGCGAGCTGGCGAACCGTGGGAAGGGCAATGGTGTCGATCACCTCGTCGACGAATCCATCCTTCAGCCAGGGTAGGGGTGAGTATGCGCCCATTCCGCCGGTGTTCGGACCCTCATCGTTGTCACTGAGTCGCTTGTAATCCTGCGCGGGCGAGAGCGGCAACACGTTCTCGCCGTCGGAGAGCAGGAAGAGCGAGACCTCCTGGCCGTCGAGGAACTCCTCGATGAGCACGCTGCCCAGTCCGAGGTAATGCTCGGCGTGGGCGATGGCGGCGTCGCGGTCCGGGGTGACCAGCACGCCTTTACCCGCGGCGAGACCGTCAGCCTTGACCACGTAGGGGGCACCGAACTCGTCAATGGCGGCGACAGCCTCCTCCCGAGTGCTCGCCCGCGAAGCCCGACCGGTCGGCACGGCGGCGGCCTCCATAATCCGTTTGGCGAAGGCCTTGCTGCCCTCGAGCTGGGCGGCGGCCCTGTCCGGACCGAAGACTGCGATCCCTCGCATCCGCAGTCTGTCGGCAACGCCAGCCACCAGGGGGGCCTCCGGCCCAATCACAACCAGTTCGATGTCGTTGTCGACCGCGAACCCGGCGACCACTTCCGGGTTTTCCAGGTCGAGTTGGATGACCGGGACGACGGCGGCGATTCCCGCGTTGCCGGGTCCGGCGATGATTTCGTGGTCGGCGTCCTCCGCCCGTAGCGCGGTAACGATGGCGTGCTCTCGGGCACCTGAACCGAGGACAAGGATCTTCACCCTGCCAGAGTACCTGTCGTCGCCGGGCGCCTCTCCCCTTCACAGCTGAGCGCGGAATACCATACGAGGGTGAGCAGCCTCAATAAGCCATGGGCGCCGGCATACCCGATTCGTACGGATCGGCTGATACTGCGACCGCATCTGGAAACCGACCTCGACGACCTGGTGCCGTTCCACTCCGACCCGGAGGTAACGCGGTACATCCCCTGGCCGGTGCGAAACCGCGAGGAGACGCGTACGGCGCTCGCAGCCAGGCTCGCGAAGGGCACCGCCATCGACGAGGGCGACTGGCTCATCCTGGCTGTCGTGATCGCGGCCGAGAACCGAGTGATCGGCGAGGTGCTCCTCAAGCGCGAAAACGAGGCGGAGGGTGTCGGCGAACTCGGGTACGTTATTGCGCGTAGTCACCAGGGACAGGGGCTGGCAACTGAGGCAGCCCGGGCAATGCTGGCGCTGGCATTCGGCGAGTTCGGGCTCAAGCGCGTCACTGCGCGGATCGACGAGCCGAATGCGGCGTCCCGGGCGATGGTCGAGCGGCTCGGCTTCGCTGAGGACAGCCGCTTTGGGCCCGACACCGCGCAGGGAGAAACCGAGGTGCTGCTGCACTACTCGCTGATAAAAGATGCCGCCACCCGCTGAGGTTGTTAGCGTTGAGGCATGGCCAAAGCGAAGATCGTCGCCCTTGTCGGGGAAGCCGCGGTTCGTCAGGCGATCGGTGGATCGGATGATTCCATGGTCGTCGCGACCGCGGTCCGCTACCTCTTGCAGTTGCTGGCGGCAGAGGCCCCAGGCAACACGGTCGAGGTGAGGGTGCCGCCGCACGGCGCGGTGCAGTGCGTCGAGGGGCCGAACCACAGTCGCGGAACACCTCCGAATGTGGTCGAAACGGATGCCGAGACCTGGCTCGCCCTCGCGACCGGCTCGCTGTCGTGGGCGGATGCTGCCGGGGCCGGGCGCGTTTCCGCTTCCGGGCAGCGTGCAGACCTCAGTGCGCAGTTACCGGTGGCCTGGGAGCGGGAAGCCCAGGCAACGGGGGGCCCCAATTCCTGACCGGATCAGCGAGAATGGGAGCATGAGCGACACTCCTGAGACTGAAGGGCGCGCCACCATCCGTCGGGCGCCGAAGCTGCCGATGTTCCTGGTGGTCGGCGGAGGGCTCGGAGCGGTCGTGACGTTTATCCTGACCGCGCTGTTCCCGGCCGATCCGCAGGTCGGATTTGGCGCATTGTTCGGATATTTCCTGCTCTACGGGACCCCCGCCGGTGTGGTACTCGGCGCCATCGTGGGGCTCATCCTCGACCGCCGCTCCCGCCGTCACGCGGCCGGCGTCTCGGTCGAGCACGAGACCGTGGTGGACCAGGAGGACTAGCGGTAGTAGCTCTGCGCGCGATCGTTTCGTCCGCCACGGTGACTCCTCCACACACGTCGTTGATGACGGCCATCACGGTTCCCCAAGCGGGGGTTTCGTCGAGGGTGGCTCAGCCGGCAGTCAGGACAACGGCAGAGGGGACGCTCAGCTCAGCTGCGTACTCTCCACCCAGTCGAGGTACTCGGGGGTGACCGTTCCGGTCACATAGTCACCAGTGAAACAGCTCATCTCGAGTGACTCCACGGTGGAGCCCTCGATGATGGCGGCCTCCATGTCGGCGACTTCCTGGAAGATCAGGTGGTCAGCCCCCAGCTCGGTGTTGATCTCGGGGATCTTGCGTCCGTGGGCTACCAGCTCCTGCCGCGAGGGCATATTGATGCCGTACACATGCGGGTAGCGCACCGGCGGGGCGGCCGAGGTGAAGGTCACCTTGTTGGCGCCGGCCTGGCGTGCCATCTCGATGATCTCCTTCGAGGTGGTTCCGCGCACGATGGAGTCGTCGACGATCAGGATGTTCTTGCCGCGGAATTCGCTGCCCATCGCGTTCAGCTTCTGCTTCACCGAGCGCTTGCGTTCCGCCTGCCCCGGCATGATGAACGTGCGGCCGACGTAGCGGTTCTTGTAGAAGCCCTCGCGATACTCGATCCCCAGCTTCTGGGCCACCTGCATCGCGGCCGGCCGAGAGGAATCCGGGATCGGCATGACAACGTCGATGTCACCCAGCGGCGTGTATTGGGCGATGGTGTCAGCCAGCCGGTTGCCCAGGCGCAGCCGGGCCTCGTAGACCGAGATGCCGTTCATGACCGAGTCGGGCCTCGCCAGGTAGACGTACTCGAAAGAGCACGGCACCAGACGAGGGTTGCGCGCACACTGCCGAGACACCATCTCGCCGTTCACCGCGATGAAGATGGCCTCGCCCGGCTCGACGTCGCGCACGTAATCGTAGCCCCCGCTTTCCAGCACCAAAGATTCGGATGCGACAGTCCATTCCGTGCCGACCAGCCCGGTGGTGCGACGACCGAGCACCAGTGGGCGGATGCCGAACGGGTCGCGGAAGGCGAGCAAGCCGTGTCCTGCGATGAGGGCGATTGCCGCGTATGAGCCTTCGACACGCTCATGCACGCGCGCGACGGCCGCGAAGACCTGGTCGGGGTCGAGGTCGATGCCCGACACTTGCTCCTGCAGCTCGTGGGCGAGCACGTTGACGAGCAGTTCAGTGTCCGAACTGGTGTTCAGGTGGCGGCGATCGACGTGGAACAGCTCCTCACTGAGCTCCCGCGTGTTGGTGAGGTTGCCGTTGTGCACCAGGACGATTCCGTAGGGCGCGTTCACGTAGAACGGCTGCGCCTCACCCTCGTTCTCGGCGACGCCCCTGGTGGCGTAGCGCACGTGGCCGAGGCCCATGGTTCCGGGCAGCCCACGCATGTCGCGGGTGCGGAACGCCTCACGCACCTGGCCTTTGGCCTTGTGCATGTGGAAGCTGGCGCCATCCGCTGTCGCGATGCCGGTGGAATCCTGCCCTCGATGCTGCAACAGCAGAAGGCTGTCATAAATCAATTGGTTGGCAGGTTCAGACGAAACGATGCCGACAATGCCGCACATTCGGTGCAGACTCCAGACCGTAGAGTTGAATGGTGGTAATAGTCTTTCATGCCGCCGAACTGCCCGGGTACGCCGCGCTTCCGTTGACCCGCTGACGAACAGGATGACAACTCATGTCCGATGCTTACGCCCAGTCGGGCGTTGACACCACGGCCGGCGATCTCGCCGTCGAGTTGATGAAGACTGCCGTCGCAAAAACCCACGGCCCGCAGGTGTTCGGCGGCTTCGGTGGTTTCGCCGGGTTGTTCGACGTCTCGTTCCTGACCTCGTTCAGGCAGCCGCTGCTGGCCACGTCGACCGACGGCGTGGGAACCAAGGTGGCGATCGCCCAGGCACTGGACAAGCACGACACCATCGGGCAGGACCTCGTCGGCATGGTGGTCGACGACATCATCGTGGTCGGCGCGACACCACTGTTCATGACCGACTACATTGCCTGCGGGAAGGTCGTTCCGGCCCGCATCGCCGACATCGTCGCCGGGATCGCCCGGGCCTGCTCCGAGACGGGTACGGCACTCGTCGGCGGCGAGACCGCTGAGCACCCCGGCCTTCTCGGGCCTGACGACTACGACGTCGCGGGCGCCGCGGTCGGCGCGGTGGAGGCGGATGCGCTGCTCGGGCCGCACCGGGTGCAGCACGGCGACGTCGTGATCGCCATGGAGTCCTCGGGGCTGCACAGCAATGGGTTTTCGCTCGTCCGGCACATCCTGGCCGGCCGCGATCTGGGGTTCACCGAACGTTCGGACGACCTGGGCGGCGTGATCGGCGAAGTCCTGCTGGAGCCGACCCGGCTGTACACGACCCCGCTGGTTCGCCTGCTCGAGGCACAACCCGGCGTCGTGCACGCGCTCAGCCACGTCACCGGCGGCGGCATCGCCGCGAACCTGGCACGCGTGCTCCCGGTCGGTTCCTGGGTGGAAGTGGAGCGCGCATCCTGGTCGCCACAGCCGGTGTTCCGCGCGCTCGCCGAACTGGGCGGGATCCCGCTGGAAGGCACGGAGGGTACCTGGAATCTCGGCATCGGGATGTTCGCTGTCGTTCAGGCGTCAGCTGCGGCATCCGTCATCGACCTGCTGGCCGGTCAGGGCATCCCGTCGTGGGTTGCCGGCGAGGTGTCGACCGGCCCTCGCGAGTTGGCCGATTTCGAGCAGGGCGCGAAGGGTGTCAACGGTGGCGCCGTGCGCCTGGCCGGTGGGTACGCCTAGCCTGGGAAACGAACTCGGAGGAAAGTTACGCCGTGCGAGTGTCGCCGTCTGAGGCGAACTCCGGCCACTTCTCGAGGTCTTCTTCCAGCTTCGGGTCGGTGAGGGAACCACCCGGTTCGCCGCTGGTGAGCTCGCGCTCGAGCGCGTTGTAGTTGGTGTCCGGGCTGAAGTACTTCAGCTCGCGGGCCACCTTGGTGTGCTTTGCTTTTTGACGGCCGCGCCCCATGGCTTGACCCCCTTACGATTCCTGCCCGGTGGCCGTATTCGCGGACCCGGGGTTGACCAACAAGGTTCTTTCAAATCTAACTTCTTACTTTAGCATGCGACTAAACGCGAGTCTGGTGGTAAAGCTGGCGGCAGTGTCCCTCACATCCATCATCACGGGTAACGTGTTGGGGTGACCTCCGAGCCTGCCAGAACCTCCGTTGTGGTGATCGGTGCGGGCCAGGCCGGGCTGGCCGTCGCCTACTACCTGCAGCGTCTCGGGCTGACCCCAGGTGACGAGTTCATCGTCTTCGACCGCAACCCATCCACCGGCGGCGCCTGGCAATCCCGCTGGGAGGCCCTGAAGATCGGCAGTGCGCACCGCATCAACGACCTTCCCGGCATGGACGAACTGAACCTGTCGTTTGAGAATGCCGACCGTTCCCGACCAGCCAAAGAGGTCGTCGCCGACTATTACCGCCAGTACGAGGAGCACTACGACCTGAAAGTCCACCGACCGGCACAGGTGCGTTCAGTCTTTGACCGCGGACTCGACCTGGTCGCCCGGTACACCGACGAGTACGGCGATGGCGAGGTGGCCACGCAGGTGGTGGTCAACGCGACCGGAACCTGGGGCTCGCCGTTCGTCCCCTGGTATCCGGGCATGAACGATTTCGCCGGACGCCACGTGCACACCACCGGGTACGTGAGTGCCGATGAGTTCACCGGGCAGCATGTCGTGGTGGTGGGCGGCGGCACCTCCGCTATCGGGTTCCTTCTCGAGCTGGAGCATGTGGCGGGCAGCACCGCCTGGGTGAGCCGCCGACCGATCGAGTTCCTCGACGAGGGCGAGCTGAACCTGGAGGCCGGAGCCGCCGCGGTGGCGATGCAGGACGAGGCGGCTCGTGCCGGCCGCGCCTTGCCCAGTATCGTCAGCGGCACCGGAGTGCCGCGCACCCGCCGCATCCAGTCGGGTATCGAACGCGGGCTGCTGGTTCCCGGCACCATGTTCACCTCGATCGAGGCGGATGGCGTGCGTTTCGAAGACGGCAGCTTCCAGCACGCCGACGCCATCATCTGGGCCACCGGGTTCCGGCCGGAGCTGCGTCACCTGGCCCCGCTGAAACTGCGCGAGCGCGAGGGCGGCGTCAGCGTCGGGCAGGGCGCGTCCTGGAAGGATCCGCGAATTTTCTTCGCCGGCTACGGTCCGCAGGCGTCGACCATCGGTGCGAACCGGGCCGGGCGCACCATCGCCCGCCAGGTCGTGGCGATGCTCAGCAGCCTGTAGCTAGCACCAGTCCAGGATTGTCATCGAGAACTCATCGGGCGAGTGCTCACCAGGTAACCAGCCAGAAGGCCGCACCGGCTGCGCCGAGCCCGGCAGCCAGGTTCGCCCCGATATTGAGCGCGGCGACTCGGGCTCGTCCGTCGAGTATGAGCTGAAGCGTCTCCACGCTGAGCGTGCTGAATGTGGTCAGGCCGCCGGCGACCCCGGTGAGTAGCACCAGCCGGACGTCGTCGGAGAACCCAGTGCCGAAACCCAGGACCGCTCCGCCGAGTGCCGACCCCACCGCGTTCACGATCAGCACAGCCCAGGGGAACCGGGTATCGCCCGAGAACCACACCGCGACCAGGTAGCGGGCGACGGCAGCCACTCCGCCGCAGAGGATAACGGCTGCGGCCAGGGCGGCGGTCATTCGTCCACCCAGTCGGGTACGTCCGGTCGCCGCCCGAGCCGAAGTCCGACCCCGGCCGCCAGCAGCCCGAGCACGACGGAGGCGACGAGGTATCCGGCTGCGAGGATCCACTGGCCGGATGCCGCCTGGGAGACCAGCGACACCATGACGGCCGAGAGTGTGGTGAAGGCCCCCAGCAGCCCGGCGCCCGCTCCCGCCTTCAGCCAGTACGGAATGCCGGGTCGCCCCCACAGGGTGGAGATCAGCAGCCCGAGCGCGAAGCTGCCGACAGCGTTCACCAGGAGGGTACCGACCGGGAATTCCGTGCTGCCGTGAGGCATCAGCAGATCGAGCGCCAAACGAATGCTGGTCCCCAGCATTCCGCCGAGCAGCACCGCGGCTACTTCGCGTCGGCCAACTGCTACCCGAAAGCTCACGGAGCCGAGACTATCGCGACCGGTGAGGGTCGACTGCCGAACGGATGCCTGCGGCATCCTCACCGGCAACGACCACGCCGCGCTGAACGACCGGGTGCCTGCCCGCCGCCCTGCCCGTCGCGTTCGGCTGACCGTCCCGAGTCGCAATTGAGGGATCTTTTGCGGCGTCGATGGGTTTTGAGGGACTCGTATCGGTGGAGTTCGCGAATGTTCCTCCCTTAGTGCGGGACAGAGCCATTAGCGCCCGCCGACTCCCGCCCGCACTGCGTCGAGCTGCTCCTTCAGCCGGGTCGCCGTGCCGGGCGGCAGCTCGTCGCGCGCCACCAGCGCCCGCAGCTCTGATTTCAGCAGCTGGCGAAACTCGTTCACCACGAGCTCGGCCTCCTGCAGTTCCTGTCGGCCCTGCACTCCGGCCGTCCGGCGCGCGGCACGTTTCTCGCCGCGGGCCGCCTGCTGCGCGTCCCGCGCCGCAACGGCCAGGTCGGCGCGCAGGCTCTTCATGGCGCCGTTCACGTCGAGGCGCACCTGGTCTGCAAGGTGCCGCACAGTGTCGGTCACCCCGGTTTCGATGAGGTCGAGCTCCGGGGCCCGGGCCAGCAATTCGGTGCGGCCGGCATCGGTGATCGTGTAAACCGTCTTGCGGCCATCCGCTTCGTTGGCGATCAGGCCCTCGCCCTGCAATTTGGCGAGCCGCGGGTAGATGGTGCCGGCGCTGGGGATGTAAGTGCCGCCGAAGCGGTCGCCGAGCTCCTGGATGAGTTCGTAGCCGTGCATGGGGCGCTCGCCGATGAGGCTGAGCAGATACAACCTCAGGTGGCCGTGCGCGAAGACCGGGGTCATCCGACGCGCTCATCGGCAGTGGCGTGCATCACCGAGATGTCGCCGCCGACCGTGTTCGCCCTGAACTCGACCCAGTTGTTGTCGAGTTGCCCGTACTTGCCGGTGTACCCGCCGACCACCCCGGTGATTTCTGAGTCATCGAGCTGCACCCGGCCCGACACGGTGTTGATGCGATACTCGGCCGGAACTCCGGCGGCGAGGCGCAGGGTGGTGTCGCCCGAGACCGTGTGCACCCGCACCACGTCGGGTACTCCGCTCAGGTCGAGGGTCACATTGCCCGCGACCGTGTCTCCGGTGAACTTGGTAACCTCCCCGGTGACGGCGATATCGCCACCGACCGTGTGCACGCTCACTTCGCCGTCGTGATCACGCACCGATATTTCGCCACTGACCGCGTTGAGGTCGAGCAGGCCCGCGGAGCTGTCGACGACGACCTCACCGCTCACCGTGCTGATCTTTCCGCCGTTCCGCAGCCCGCTGACCACGGCGGACGCCGAAATCACCCCGAGTTTCAACTCGACGTTTCGAGGCACCAGGATGCTGACATCCGCATGGGCGTGCCCGCGAAAGTAGCGGAACACGTCGATGAAGTTCTCCCAGTTGAGCTGCGGATGGTCGACCTCGAGCGTGTCGCCTTCGATCGAGACTTTGAGTGGCTTGCCGTCGACGGAATGCACCTCAACGCGGCCGCCCGGCTCGTCGTGCGCGACGATGTCTACCTGGCCGGCGACGAGCCCCACCTTGATGGTTCGAACTTCGTGCACGTCGATCGTCTTCGCACTGTCTACGAGCCACTTCTGCCTGGCCATGCTGCTCTCCCTTTGTTCGGCAACTCAAGCTATATCGCGTTTGTCTGAACTCAAGCTATATCGTGTCTTTGCCGTCCGCAAGCCTTTCCTCACGCAGAGCGCCGCATCGGCACTTGACGTTGACGCAACGTCAACCTCTAGCGTGGAACCGAGCAGAAGGGAGCCGTATGGACTGGTCCATCCAGGAGATCGCGAGACTGTCGGGCACGACGAGCCGCACGCTGCGTCACTACGACGACATCGGGCTGCTCGAACCGACCCGCATCGGCAGCAATGGATACCGCTACTACGACGAGGACGCTCTCGCCCGGTTGCAGCGCATCCTGCTCTTGCGGGAGCTCGGGCTCGGCCTGCCGGCAATTGGTGAGTTGCTGGTCGGGCAGCGCAGAAATGCGGATGCCCTGCTTGGCCACCTTCACTGGCTGCAGAAGGAGAAAGAACGACTCGACCGGCAGATCGCCGCCGTCGAGACGACGATCACGAAGGTGGAGGGAGGTGAACAACTTATGGCAGAAGAGATGTTTGACGGCTTCGACCACACCCGGTACAAGGATGAGGTGGAAGCGCGTTGGGGCAAGGACGCCTACGCGAAGAGCGATGCCTGGTGGCGTTCGCAGACCGAGGAGGAGAAGCGCGGCTGGAAGCAGCGTGTGGAGGACCTCGGCAAGGCCTGGATCGAAACCGCGCAGAAGGGTATCGACCCGGCCAGCGATGAGGCCCAGGTCGTGGCGCAGCAGCATTTCGAGTGGCTGCGCGGTATTCCGGGCACCCCGGGCGGCGGCACGACCGGCCCGACGAAGGAGTACTTCGTGGGCCTCGCCGAGATGTACGTCGCGGATGCCCGCTTCGCCGCCAATTACGGCGGCGTTGACGGGGCCACCTTCGTACGCGATGCGATGAAGGTCTACGCCGACCGCAACCTGTAACCCCGTCAGTTGCCCGTTTCGGCTAGTGCAGAGCCTGCGAAAACTAGCGGAAACGGGCAACTCAGGGGATGGCGAGCGACGCAGGCTCAGCGTCGCCGGGGTGCGTGCGGCTACGCGGGTACGGCTTCCGACGGGCGAACGGCCGACGCGACTGCGGCGGATGACCAGACGGACAGCGGGCTGCGCCAGACGGTCACCGCGAGAGTGCCCAGAATGCCCACGTACAGCAGGCCGGATGCCAGGGTCGCCCATTCGGTGATGTTGCTTCCCACGAACTCAACCAGCAGCCAGGCCCAGATCGCGTACGGAACCCAGCGCGGCCCGACCTTTGCTCGCAGCAAGGCGACACCGAGCAGCAGCAGCCCCAGCACGGTGCCGATCGTTCCCGCGAGCATCATGATCATGAGGCCCAGCGGTAGTTCGCCATCAAGCAGGCCGGCGTAGACAGTGTGGTTCGCGGTGTCCGCCGCCATCGCCAGCTGCATGAGTTGTGTGCCACCGCCCACAGCGTGGCCGAACCCGCCGATGACGGCCACCGTACCGCCGATCACCGCGATGATGGGTGCGCGGATGCCGGCCAGATGTGAGATTCCGAGCACCGCGATGATGAACGGCAACTGGGCCAGGACGAACGCCGTCGCAGAGATGGCCGCCATGGTGCCTGCGCCATCGATAGCAGCGAGGTTCTCGACTGTGCCGTCGCCGAACGGGGTCATCAGGGCTATGGAGAGGACGCTCAACAGGGCGTTGAGCACCAGACTTGACGCCGCAACGGTGCGGACATATCGGGCAGTGATCATCATGACTCCTTGAGTTTGGGGTCGCGTACTTGCGGCCTGCCATGACGGTAGGGAGCGCCTGGGGTGTGCGTCATCAGCCGAGAGTTGACGAACGCATCAACCTTGTGCTGATGCTGCCGTTACCGGTGCGTCACTAGGCTGGCCCCGTGAAACAGCGGATGCTCGAAAAGCGGCAGCCCATGGAGTGGGTCGTCGACGGGGTTTTCGCTGTCGTGCTGACCACCCTCGCCCTCATCGAGATCTGGCTGCCACTGCCCTCCGTCGAAGGCAGCGGCTCGCCGGTCACCAGCTCAGTGGTGGTCGTCATTCTGTGCCTCGCTCTGGCTTTCCGCCGGGTATGGCCACTGGCAACCGCGCTGGTGGTCTTGGTGACCTGGCCGATTGCCTTCAGCATCCAGCCGATTCTGGTTCTGTTCTGGGGCCAGTTCGTTCCGATCATCATCGCCACCTACTCGGTGGCCAGGCACGGCACCCGGCGGGCGTCGTTCATCGGAGCGCTCGCCGCAGCGTCGTGCCTGTTGTTCTTCGACTTCAGGGTCATCGAACTGCAGGGCCCTGAAGAGGTGTTCTTCCACTGGTTCGGTGTGGTTCTCGCCTGGGTGATCGGCACCCTCGTGCACCGGGCGGAGCGTCGCGCTGCCGATGCCCAACGCCGGGCGATCGAGGTCGAGACGGAGAGCCGCACCCTCATGCTCACCGCGATCGCCGACGAGCGGTCGCGTATCGCGCGCGAGCTGCATGATGTCGTTGCCCACGCGGTCAGCGTCATGGTGGTGCAGGCTGGCGCAGCCGAGCAGGTCGTGAACGACGACCCTGCCTTCGCCCGGCAGGCCCTGACGAACATCAGGAACACTGGTGCGGATGCCCTGGGCGAGATGCGCAGAGTGGTGGCCATGCTGCGGGACAGCGGGGATGAACCGCTCCACCCGCAACCCGGCCTTGACGGACTGGCAGCCCTGGTCGACGATGCACGGAACAGCGGGCTGGATGTCTCAGTCACCATTGACGGTTCGCCGCGTCCGTTGCCGCCCGGCCTCGACCTCGCGGCGTACCGAATCGTGCAGGAGGCGCTCACCAACACTCGTCGTCATTCGGGCGCGATGCGCGCAGACCTCACAGTGGCCTACACCGACACGAGTGTGCGCGTTGAGGTGCGCGACGACGGCTCAGGCGGGTACGGGTCGACCGATGGGCACGGCCTGATCGGCATGCGGGAGCGCGCCGCCGTCTACGGGGGCCGGCTGGAGACCGTACCGAGCGAAGGGCGCGGATTCACGGTGCGCGCCGAGCTTCCGTGGGCGGTGACCGCATGACAGCGGATGCCGAAGGTCGGGTTATCCGTGTGCTCGTCGCCGACGACCAGGAGCTGGTACGCGGCGGCTTCAGGTTGATTCTCGAGCGCGCCGGGATGCTGGTGGTGGCCGAGGCGGGCGACGGTCGCGAAGCAGTCGACCTGGCCAGCGAGCTTGCGCCCGATGTGGTGCTGATGGACATCCGCATGCCGAACATGGACGGCATCGAGGCCACCTCGATCCTGCTCACGGGGGAAGAACCGCGCCCGCGAGTGCTCGCCCTGACCACATTCGATCTTGACGAGTACGTGTACCAGGCGGTGCGGGCCGGCGCGAGCGGGTTCCTGCTGAAGGATGTCTCGCCCGACGACCTGGTGCATGCCGTGCGCTCGGTGGCTCGCGGGGATACTCTGCTCGCGTCTGCCGTCACCCGCCGACTGCTGGAGCGTTTCTCGCGGGCGCCGCTCGATGGGGCATTGCCGGAACAGCTGGCTGCGCTGCCGGAGCGCGAACTCGAAGTGGCCAGGCTGGTCGCGCGAGGCCTCTCCAACTCCGACATCGGGCGCGAGCTTTTTCTCAGCGAGGCGACTGTGAAGACCTACGTGTCGAGGTTGTTGGGCCGTCTCGGCTTGCGCGACCGCGTTCAGCTAGCCGTGCTCGCTTACGAGTCGGGTCTGGTGCGCCCCGGCGCGACGCCCTGAAGTGGGCTGAGCCGCCCGCTCCCTGTGCTGCCCCGCTCTGTGGGCTGCCCCGCTCCCTGAGCGTGTCGAAGGGCGCGCTTCAGCGAGCAGGTTCTCGAACGAGCGGTACGAGCTCGGCGCCCTCGATATGCCACGATTGCGGAATGCGTCACGTCGTGTTCATTCTGCTCGCTGCGATCTGTTTCGGCACGACAGGTACCGCGCAGGAGTTCGGGCCTGACGGCGCATCCGCTCTCTCGGTCGGCGCCACCCGTATCGCAATCGGCGGGGGAGCCCTCGCGCTCGTCGCCTGGCTCTCGACGCGGGTGTTTCGGCGCGGCGCGGGCGATATTGCACGCGCGCAGAGCCGAAACACCGGCGCGGCGGTTGAAAGCAACACGGCCGGGCGCATCCCGGTCACCCCGGAAGGCGCAATCAGCGAGCGAACGACGACCGGCCGCACCTCGGCCCCGACGTGGCTCGTCATCGCCCTGGGAGCCGCGGGCGTTGTCGCATACCAACCCGCGTTCTTCGCCGGCACCAGCATCAACGGGGTCGCGGTGGGCACGATCGTGGCCCTCGGCTCGGCCCCGATCCTCACCGGTGCGCTCGAGTGGGCGGTCACCCGGGTCTTCCCCGGCGTCGTCTGGCTGGTCGCCACTGCGGTCGCCACGGTCGGCGTCATCCTGCTGACGGGGGTGGGCGGAGCGGATGCCATCAGCATCGAAGGCCTGCTGGCCTCCCTGGGCGCGGGGGCCTCCTACGCGGTCTACGCGCTCGCCAGCAAGCGACTGTTGGTGCGGGATTGGGCCCCCACATCGGCGATGGGGAGCATCTTCGGGTGGGCGGCAGCCGCATCCGTTCCCCTGATGCTGGTCACGGACTTGAGGTGGCTGGTGACGCCGGAAGGCGCGGCGATGGCCCTGTGGCTCGGTCTGGTGACGACCACTGTCGCTTACGTGCTGTTCGCGCGCGGGCTGGTTGGTCTGACCGCCGCTACCGTGTCCACTCTGACGTTGGCGGAGCCGCTCACCGCCACCCTGCTCGGCATTCTCATCCTGAACGAGCGGCTGTCGACGAGCGCGGTCCTCGGCATCATGGTTCTGGTGCTGGGTCTCGTGATTCTCGTGTCACCGCGGCGGGTACCAGCAGGATCGGCATGAAGAATCCGGCGATCGGGCCGATGAGCAGCGCGAAGGCGAGGGTACCGAACCCGACGTTGCCGCCGAGCACCCAGCCGATCACGAGCACGGTGACTTCGATGCCGGTGCGCACCACCCAGATCGGCCAGCCGGTCACCCGATGGAGTCCGGTCATCAACCCGTCGCGGGGCCCTGGGCCGAAGCGGGCGCCGATGTAGAGCCCGGTAGCGAAGCCGACGAGCAGCAACCCGAATGTGAACGAGAGGATGCTCCAGACCAGGTTCGTCGGAATCGGGAACCAGGCAAAACCCACCTCGACGAAGACGCCGACCAGCAGAGCGTTGGCGATGGTGCCGATGCCCATCTTCTGGCGGATCGGAATCCACAGGAACAACACCACGATGCTGGTCAGCACGGTGAGCAGTCCGAAGGCCAGCCCGGTCTTCAGTTGCAGGCCCTGGGTCAGCACGTCCCAGGGCGCGATACCGAGCTCGGCGCGAACCATGAGGGCGATACCCAGCCCGTAGCAGAGCAGCCCGACGAACAGCTGCCCAATCCTTCGGGACATGGTGAGGGCTGGAGGCACGAGATCATTCTGGCACCATGCCGGATGCCTGAAATACTAGGACTCTCACCCTGCCTTCCCTTGGGAGCCCCGTGCATCTTCTCTCCGTCTTCAGCCTGCGCAACCGTGCCCTGATCGCCCTGGTGACGATCGTCGTCGCCATCTTCGGCAGTCTTGCCCTCACCTCGCTGAAGCAGGAGCTGATCCCGTCGGTCAGCTTCCCGCAGCTGGTGGTGGTCACCTCCTACCCGGGTGCAGCACCGGAGGTGGTGAACGAGGACATCAGCACGCCGATCGAGACGGCGATCCAGGGCGTTGCCGGGTTGGAAGGAACCACGGCGACGTCGCGCACCAATGTGTCGACCATTTCCGCATCCTTCACTTATGGCACCGACCTGGCCACGGCCGAGCAGAAGGTCCAGCAGGCCATCAACCGCATCGAGTCGACGCTGCCGGAGGACGTCGATCCCCAGGTGATCACCGGGAGTATCGACGACCTCCCGGTCATCCAGATCGCCGTCACCAGCGATCTGGACATCCGCGAGTTGACCGCCCAGCTCGAGGCGTCGACGCTCGCCGACATCCAGGCCATGGAGGGCGTGCGCGAGGCCAGCCTGCTCGGCACCCTGGGGCAGCGCCTGACCATCACCCCGGATCCTGCCGCCCTCGCTGTGGCCGGAGCCACGCGCCAGGCGATCAATGACAGCCTGGACTCGAATGGCCTGCTGCTGCCGGCCGGCTCAGTCACCGAAGGCGACCAGACGCTGTCGGTGCAGGCGGGCGCTCGAATCGAGTCGGCGGATGCCGTTGGCGCCCTGCCGCTCTCCGGCGTCATCGGCCCGGATGGCCGGCCGCTGACGATCGCTGATGTCGCATCCGTCGAGATCACCGATGACCAGGTCACCGGGATCTCCCGTGTCAACGGGGAGCCGTCATTGACGATCGCGGTCACGAAGACACCGGCCGGGAATACGGTCGCCGTGTCCGGGCTGGTGCAGGACCTGATCCCGGAGCTCGAGCGTTCTCTCGGCAGCGGCACCGAGCTCACCGTCGTCTTCGATCAGGCACCCTTCATCCAGCAGTCCATCGAGTCTCTTGCCGTTGAGGGGGTGCTCGGGCTGGTCTTCGCGGTGATCGTGATCCTGGTGTTCCTGCTGTCGATTCGCTCGACGCTGGTGACCGCGATCTCCATTCCGGCATCCGTGTTGATCACATTCATCGGCATGCAGGCCGCCGGGTACTCGCTGAACATCATCACCCTTGGAGCGCTCACCATCTCCGTGGGCCGCGTCGTCGACGACTCGATCGTCGTGATCGAGAACATCAAGAGGCACATCGGGCTCGGCGAGCACAAGCTGGTCGCCATCCAGACCGCCGTCAGGGAGGTGGCCTCGGCCATCACCGCGTCGACGGTGACGACGGTGGCGGTGTTTCTGCCGCTGGCCCTGGTTGGCGACATCACCGGTGAGTTGTTCCGGCCGTTCGCGCTGACGGTGACCATCGCGCTTGCCGCATCGCTGTTCGTGTCGCTGACCATCGTGCCGGTGCTGGCCTACTGGTTCCTTGGCAAACAGGCAGCCCAGCTCGTCGAAGGGCCCGCTTCGACGGGTTCCGCAGCCACCCCCGCCTCCCGCCGCAGCCTCCGCCACGGCTCCGAGAACACCGACCTCCGTGAACTCGAGACTCCCACCCGTTTGCAGAAGGGGTACCTGCCGGTCATCCACTCCACTCTGAAGCGCCCGGCGATCACGATCCTCGCTGCCGTTCTGGTGCTGGGCGGCACGGTGGCGATGGTGCCGAGCATGAAGACCAACTTCATCGGCGACAGCGGGCAGAATACTTTGACGGTGACCCAGACCCTTCCCCTCGGCACCAGCCTTACCGCCCAGGATGAGGCTGCCCAGGTGGTGGAAGACGCCCTGCGTGACATCGAGGAGATCGAGACCGTGCAGTTGTCGATCGGTTCGAGCGGCAGTTCGCTGATGGCCGCCTTCGGTGGTGGCGGTGGTGTCAGGTATTCGCTGACGACTGACCCGGAGGCCGACCAGGAAGCGCTGCAGGCCGAGGTCAGGGACGCCATCGCCGAACTTGACGACGTGGGAGAGGTGTCTCTGGCGGCGGCAGGGTCCGGTTTCGCCTCGACCGATATCGCCGTCAATATCACCGCGAATGGCCATGACGACCTGAATGTGGCGACGGATGCCGTGCTCGCGGCGGTCGACGACCTCGCGGTCACGGCCGAGGCCACCAGCAACCTGGCCGTCTCGCAGCCATACATCGCGGTCGAGGTTGACCGGGCCGAAGCGGCCCGGCGTGGGCTCAGCGAGCTGGCGGTCGGTGGGATGGTGTCCAGCGCGATGCTTCCGCGGGTGGCCGGAACCGTAGTCATCGACGAGAAGACAATGTCGATCTACATCGAGACGGAAGCTGCGCCGACCACGGTCGAGGAGCTGCGGGCGTTCGCGATTCCCACGGTGCAGGGTGTCATCGAACTGCAGGACATCGCCTCGGTGGAGGAGGTCAACGGTCCGGCATCCATCACGACCATCAGGGGAGTGCGTTCGGCGACCGTGAGCGTCACCCCGAACGGGGACGATGTGGGCACCGCGTCAGCCGAGGTGCAGTCGGCCATCGACGAGGCGTCGCTGCCGGCCGGCGCCGAAGCCGAACTCGGTGGCGTGACCGCGCAGCAGGGTGACGCGTTCCAGCAGCTGGGGCTCGCCCTGCTCGTAGCCATCCTGATCGTCTACGTTGTCATGGTCGCCACGTTCAAGAGCCTTCGCCAGCCGCTGCTGTTGCTCGTCTCGGTTCCGTTCGCCGCCACCGGCGCGATCGCCCTCCAGGTGATTACTGGGGTGCCGCTCGGTGTGCCGTCCCTGATCGGCGTGCTGATGCTGATCGGAATCGTGGTCACCAACGCGATCGTGCTGATCGACCTGGTGAACCAGTACCGGGAGCGCGGCATGAGGGTCGGTGACGCGATCGTGCACGGCGCCAGTCGCCGGCTGCGGCCCATCCTGATGACCGCGTTGGCGACGATCTTCGCGCTGCTCCCGATGGCTGTCGGGCTGACCGGGCATGGCGGCTTCATCTCCCAGCCGCTCGCCATCGTCGTGATCGGCGGGCTGGTCTCCTCGACGCTGCTCACCCTGGTCGTTCTGCCATCGCTCTACTACTTGGTAGAGGGCGCCAGGGAGCGACGTAGCGACCGCAAGGCAGCCGTAGTCGGTTCATAGGGTCTTCTGTCTCACAAGCCCCTTACGGATGCCTGTTCCACGGCGTAACCTGCGGATCAATTAGGTAAGCACTTATGTTCCCGGGGCGGTGTTCCGCCTTGCAGGAACGACGATGGGAGCGCGTGATGAGTTCAATGAGTGACCGGACGGCCTCAAGGCGATTCGCCGAGACGCCCGTTCAAAAAGCAGCACTTGCGATGGGAGTTGTCTTCCTGTTGGTCGGCATCCTGGGGTTCATCCCTGGTATCACCACCAATTTTGACCAGCTGATGTTTGCCGGCAATGATTCGGGTGCCCTGCTCCTCGGGGTGTTCCAGGTCTCGGTACTGCACAATTTCGTCCACCTGCTGTTCGGGATCGTCGGCGTCGCGGTTGCACGTACCGCCGGGGCGTCACGCAACTACCTGATCTGGGGCGGGGTCGTGTATTTCGTGCTGTGGCTGTACGGGCTCCTCGTGCCGGAGGAGTCGACGGCGAACTTCGTTCCGCTGAATAACGCCGACGACTGGCTGCACCTGGTGCTGGCTATTGCAATGGTCGCCCTCGGTGTGCTCCTGGGCAGGAAGCTCGCCGACCGTCGCTGACCGGGGCGTCACAGCTTTGCGCGCAGGAACTCCACGATCTGCGCGCGCAGTTCGTCGTCCAGCAGGGCTATCGAGTGCAGCTCGCCCGGCACCTCGACATAGACGGTGTCGACCTGGCTGGCCGTCAGCGCGTCCACCAGCAATTCGGCTTGCGCGACGGGGATGAACTCATCTCGCGAATGGCCGATGAAGAATGGCGGATCACTTGGGTCGACCGAGTAGACCGGCGATGCCGAGCGGGCTGCAGCACAGCGGTCGTACGCCGGGCAGCCCAGATAGTCGAGCTGCACCTGCCGGAACTTCTCGCTGTAGCCGTCGGCGAGTTCCGCGGTGAGGGCGATCGGCGCGCTCAGCTCGACGACGGCGGCCACCCGGGTGCCGACATCCCAACTGCCTGAGCCCTCGGTTCCGAGCAGTGCGACCAGGTTGCCTCCGGCCGAGCCGCCGAAAGCCCCGATCAATGCCGGGTCGTAGCCGTAGGCATCCGCTTGCGAAGGCTGGCGCAGCCAGTCGACGGCGGCGCGAACGTCTTCGATGGCCGCCGGGAACGGGGCTTGTGGCGCGAGCCGGTAGTTCAGCGAGAACGCGATGAACCCTTCGGATGCCAGCCACTCGCACACGCTGCGCCAGTGGGCGGTCGCCTTGTCCCCTTCTCGCCAGCTTCCGCCGTGCACCGAGATCACGGCGCGCCTCGGCCCGTTGTTCACGGAACTGACCTCGGCATCCGCCGGCTGGCAGGCGTCGAGCTGTTGGGAGGGCTCGGCGCCGTAGGCGATGTTTTCGGTGACGATCACGTCCGAGAAGATGAGCACCTGCTCTTCGGCGGATGCCGGCTGCACGCGATCGGTGTCGGGAGAGCATGCCGCGAGCGTCGTGATCAGGGCACCGGCAGTCACCAGCGCGCCTAGCGCAATGCCGCCGCGTACGGCACGCCGGAGGTGAATCATGTTGCCGATACCTTAGTTCGATTCCGCCGCAGTCCTGAACACACGCGTTCGGGGGATGAGCTTTCCGAAAGCCGGGCATCCGCCGTTCAGAGCACCCGACCAGTGCTTTTCGAGCCTGCATCCTGTAACGTGGACAAGTCGGCTCTAGACATCGCGTTATGCGAATGGGTTTGTAAGTCTTTCGGGCCGGTTCCCACACATCAACTACTCCTTGAATGTGGCTGGGAAAAATCACGTATGTGAACGGTCCTGGCCAAAGATCGCCCGGGTTCCTGCAGTAGTGCAGCAAATAAGTGCTGCGCCCTGCCATGCAATTTGAAATAACCCGGAAAGCACTATGTCTGTCAACAAATTCACCGGTAAGAAATCTGCCAAGAGAACCGACTCAAGCCGCGGCAGCAAGCCAGGCGGCCAGAGCCCGAACCATCGCGGTTTCCGCGCCGACGCTGCGGCCCCGGCCAAGAAGCGCTGGAACGCGGATGAGCGCGCCTCCCGCACCGGCGACAGCCAGGGCAGCAGCGACCGTCGCCCGAACTGGACCCCGCGCGAGGACCGCCCGATGTCCGGGGACCGCGCGCAGCGCCCAGAGCGCCCGTCGTACGGCGACCGCCCGAATCGTACCGACCGCCCGTCTTATGGCGATCGCCCAAACCGCACCGAGCGCCCCAGCTACGCCGATCGGAACAATCGCAGTGAGCGGCCCTCCTATGGCGATCGCAGTGAGCGTCCGGCCTCCAGCAAGGACCGTCCGGCTTACAACAAGGACCGTCCGGCTTATGGGGACCGTGCCCAGCGTTCTGAGCGTCCGGCATACAACGATCGTCCGGCACGTACCGAGCGTCCTTCTTATGGCGATCGCAGTGAGC
>JBBDSS010000019.1:0-88473 GCA_040904805.1 Homoserinimonas sp.
CGAAGGAATGTGAAGAAATCTTATCCACAGATTCGGCCGGAACACCAGGCAAACAGCAGGCTGTGAAGGACAAGACAACGAGCGATCGGTGGGACGTTCAGGCTCCGATCTCCTGGTAAGCCGCGAACAGCAGGCTCTGGTCGGGGCCGGCGAGCACTGTCGGCTTCGCCAGGTCGTCGAGGACGATGAACCGGAGCAGCTCTCCCCTGGCCTTCTTGTCCCGTTTCATCACGCTGAGGAGGGTATTCCAGCGGCCGGCCGGGTAGGACGTCGGTAGCTGCAGGGATTCCAGAATGCTCCGGTGCCGGTCGACGACGTCGTCCGATAAGCGTCCGGTCAGGCGGGCAAGCTCGGCTGCGTACATCATGCCCACCGAGACCGCCGCGCCGTGGCGCCACTGGTAGCGCTCGGCATACTCGATGGCGTGACCGAGGGTGTGCCCGTAGTTGAGGATCTCCCGTGCGCCGTGGTCCTTGAAGTCCTCACCCACCACCCGCGCCTTGACTCCGATCGACAGTTCGACCACACGGAGGAACTCGTCGCTGTTCGGGTCTGTGACGGTATCAACGCCCCGTTCGATGATGTCCAGGATCTCCGGTTCGGCGATGAAACCGCATTTGGCGATCTCCCCGAACCCGGCGAGGATCTCCATCCGGCTGATGCCGTCGAGGGTGTTCAGATCGACCAGCACCCCCGACGGCGCGTGGAACGCCCCGACGAGGTTCTTGCCCTCGTTGGTGTTGATACCGGTCTTGCCACCGATGGCTGCATCCACCATGCCCAATGGCGTGGTGGGAACCTGGATCACCCGGATGCCACGCAGCCAGGTGGCGGCGACGAAGCCGGCCAGGTCTGTTGCCGCCCCTCCACCCAGGCCGACGATGACATCCGACCTGGTGAAATCGGACTGGCCGAGAACTTGCCAGCAGAACGCCGCCACTTCCACGCGTTTACCGGCTTCGGCGTCAGGGATTTCGGCGAGGATGGCCTCGTAGCCCTCGCTGAGGCTTTCCCGCAGCCGGGAGGCGCGGGCACCGAGCGTCGGCGGATGGATGATGAGTACCTTCCTGGCATCCGGGCCGATCAACTCCGGGAGGTGCGACAGCACGCCCCGACCGATTATCACGTCGTAGTCGCTGCCGCCTGCCGATGTCCCGCTCACGGTAATGGTCCTGGTCATCAGTTCGTTGCCCCTGCCATGTCTTTCTCCGCCCAATCTGCTATTTCCCTGGCGATCGCCGTGATGGGACGCGCTGACGTGTCCCATTCCCTGGTCGCCAGTGATTCATATACCGCGCGCCGGGAGTCGGCCAGGCGCTGCCAGGCCGCCAACTGGTCCTCCGCGGTGTCTGCGGCCAGAAGCGGGCGCCGCTGGCCCTTCGCCAGCTGGCTATCGATCCGTCGACCGACGGCGTCGGCGCTCACCGTGAGCAGCGCCACCCGCTGGGAGCGCAGCTCCTGACGGG
This sequence comes from Homoserinimonas sp., assembly GCA_040904805.1. GTDB lineage: Bacteria > Actinomycetota > Actinomycetes > Actinomycetales > Microbacteriaceae > RYN-87. Next base: position 1,467 of record JBBDSS010000019.1, read on the forward strand.
TTTGGTCGTCCAGCACAGCACCCCCACCGAGCGACACCACCGCGTCGGACAACAGCGCGCGCGAGACGATGTCCCGCTCGAGCTTCCGGAACGCTGCCTCCCCGCTGGTCCGGAAAATCTCCGCGATCGGCCCGTTCTCGGCGACGATCACGCTGTCGGTGTCGAAGAAGTCGTGCCCGAGGTACTTCGCGACCTTCTTGCCGATGCGGGATTTTCCCGCGGCAGGCGGACCGATCAGGACGACGGCGGGACGAGGTGACATGGTCGCCTACGCGACGGTGCCGGCCGTGCCGGAGGTCTTCACGGCATCCGGGATCGCCGCCAGGTAGCCCTCGAGGTTGCGCCTGGTCTCGGCGATCGAGTCTCCACCGAACTTCTCGAGCATCGAGTCTGCCAGCACCAGTGCGACCATCGCCTCGGCCACTACGCCTGCTGCGGGAACCGCGCAGACGTCCGAACGCTGGTGGTGGGCTTCAGCGGCGGTCCCGGTGGCGACGTCGACAGTGCGCAGCGCACGCGGAACTGTCGCGATCGGCTTCATGCCGGCGCGCACCCGAAGTACCGTACCGGTGCTCATCCCGCCTTCGGTGCCGCCGGCCTTGTCGCTGGTGCGCGCGATTCCGCTGTCCGACTGGAATAGTTCGTCATGGGCCTCGGAGCCGCGCCTGGTGGTGGTGAGGAAGCCATCGCCGACCTCGACGCCCTTGATTGCCTGGATTCCCATGAGGGCGCCGGCCAGCCTGGAGTCGAGACGCTTGTCCCAGTGGGTGTATGAGCCGAGCCCCGGCGGGACGCCGTAGGCGAGCACCTCCACCACACCGCCCAGGGTGTCACCGTCGTCGTGTGCCTGGTCGATCTCGGCGACCATGGCCGTCGTCGTGGCCGCGTCGAAGCAGCGCAGCGGATTGGCGTCCAGCCCGGTCACATCAGCCGCGGTGGGAAGCCGAGAGCCGTCAGGCACCCTCACCGTGCCAATGGACAGCGTGTGGCTGACCAGGCGGATGCCCAGCTCGACCAGGAACTTTCTGGCTACGGCCCCGAGCGCCACCCTCGCCGCCGTCTCCCTGGCACTCGCCCGCTCCAGCACGTTCCGCGCCTCGTCGAAGCCGAACTTCTGCATGCCGACCAGGTCGGCATGGCCCGGCCGAGGCCGGGTCAACGCCGCACCGCGGCCCTTCGGAAGGCTCTCCTGGTCGACCGGGGAGGCACTCATGACGTCCACCCAGCGCGGCCATTCGGTGTTGCCGATGCGAAGAGCGATCGGGCTGCCCATGGAGAGCCCGAACCGGATACCGCCTGAAATGCTCAGCTCGTCTTCTTCGAACTTCATCCGCGCGCCTCGGCCGTAGCCGAGCTTGCGGCGGGCGAGGTCTGCCCGGATGTCGTCGATCGACACCGGGACTCCGGCGGGGAGTCCTTCCAGGATCGCGATCAGTTCCGGGCCGTGCGACTCACCTGCGGTTAACCAACGAAGCATGTATGAATCCTCCCACAGGCGGCGGAGCGCTCAGGCCTGTCGCTCGGCAGCAATGCTCGCGCGCATGGCCGCCAGCACGAGGCCTTCCTGCGGCAGTTCCGCATCCGGGTCGCCCCCGACGAAGATGCGCACCTGCACCAGGGCCTGGCCAAGCAGCATCTCGATGCCGGAGATCACCGGAGCGGAAACGTCTGCCCAGGCTTGCGCCAACGGTGTCGGCCACGGGTCGTAGGCGACGTCGAGAAGCACCGAGTGTCGCCTCGCCTCTTCGCTGAAGGCAAGCTCGACGGCCGAGCCGTTCGGCAGGGTGCTGATGACGGCATCCGGCGTGCCGACTCCCCCGGTGAAGTCGCTGAACGGCCTGGCCTCGACGGCCAGCCCCAGCTCGGTTCCGAGTTGCCGCAGATTCGCTGCCTTGGCCGGAGTGCGCAACCAGCACTGTGCGGATGCCGCGCCGAGTTCTGCCGCTGCCACCAGTGCCGACGCCGCTGTGGCCCCACCGCCGAGTACCACCACGTCGTCGAGTCGCTCGACGCCACCCTCCTGGAATGACCGGATGATGCCGGCGACGTCGGTGTTGAATCCTCGCCTGGTTCCGCCGCCGAACAGCACGGTGTTCACGACGCCGGTCAACTGGGCAGTGCGGTCCATGCTGTCCAGCAGCGGAACGACGTCTCGCTTGAGCGGCATCGTCAGCGACAGGCCCCTCCAGCTGTCGTCGCAGGAATCGAGAAACTGGGCGAGTGTCGCCCCGGTGACCTCTGTGGCCTCGTATGACCAGGGCAGGCGGAGAGCGTCGTAGGCGGCAGAATGGAGCCTCGGTGACAGGGAATGCTCGATCGGGCTGCCCAGGACCGCGAGCCGTCGCGTGTCGCTGGTCGGCTCCCGGCTAGTCACAGTTCGGGCTCTGGGTTTCGCGACACCACCGGCGCAGTTCATTGACTGCGGCGTTGTGTTCGGCGTTGGTGTTCGTGAACTTGGTCTCCCCGGTCTCGAGGTTCACCGTCACGAAGAACAGCCAGTCTCCGGCCACCGGGTTCATTGCGGCGTCAATGGCCAGGTCGCCGGCTGCGCCGATCGGCCCGATCGGAAGCCCCGGATGCTTGTAGGTGTTGTACGGGTTGTCGTCCTGGAGCTCCTCTGTGGAGGTGAAGACGGAGCTGTCCAGCCTTTCCCCGTGCTTCCAGGCGTAGCCGTAGTGCGAGGTGGAGTCGAACTGCAGCAGCATTCCCTCTGCGATCCGGTTGTGGATCACCCTGGACACCTTGTAGAAGTCGTCCGGGTTGGAGCCTGCCTCGCGCTGGATCAGGGACGCGATGGTGAGCACCCGGTGGCGGTCCTCCGCCGCCACGCCGGCTTTGTCCAGCGATTGGTAGGTCCTCGCGATGAGCGTGTTGATGATGCCAGCCGCATCCGCGCCAGGGTCGAAGCTGTAGCGAGCCGGGAACAGGTACCCTTCGACGCTGGGGGCTTCGGCCGCGATGCCGTAAGTGGTGGGCTCGGCAACCGCGGCCTCGTAGTCCTCTTTGGCGAGTCCGGTTCCCTCGACGAGTGCGTCGATCGCCTGGTCGACGCTCCAGCCTTCCTTGATGAGGACGGATGCCTCGATCTTGTTGGCCGGGTCCTGGAGGGCTTCCAGCGCAGCTTCGGCGCTCATCTCCTGCTTCAGCTGGTAGTGGCCGGGGAAGAACACCACCTGCGGGTCCTGGGCGAGCAGAAGCTTGTAGAAGGCCTCAGGAGTCCTGGTGACACCGGCCTCGGCCAGCGCAGCGGAGATCGCCTGGCCGCCGTCGCCGCTCTTGATCACGACAGTTGCTTCGCCGTGCCCAGAGCCCTCGTAGTCGATCGGCAGTTCCCAGCCCATGACCTTGCGAATCTGGTCTTCATAGTTCGCCCAGGCCCAGGATGCGCCTGCGGCGGCGCCGCCGAGCAGCACGACAACGACCCCGAGGGCGATCAGCCAGCCCCTCGTGCGGCGCCGTGCGGGGCCACCCCTGCCGCCGCGGCCGCCATCCCCCCGCCCTGCGTCCTGGCGACGCTCAGCGCGAGACTCCGCGTGGGCATCCGGTTCCTGGCGCGCGGGACCGCGGCGCTCGGCCTCGCGCAACTGGCGCCGGCTCAGGGGCTGTTCTGCCTGGGGAGGAGCCGGGGGCCGGGTATCGTCCGGATCGGCCTTGAAGATGTCGTCCCAGCTGTCACCGGGCCCATTCGAGTCTGGAGCCACGCTTATGATCCTTCGTCCGGGTCAGCGAGCTCTCCGGGGGGAGTCCCCGCAGAACGCTCGAAGTCGAGGGCATGCTGCAAAATTATCACCGCGGCCACCTGATCAATCACTGAGCGGGAGGTCCGCGACGTGCGTCCGGATGCCCTGAGAGCCTGTTGCGCAGTCACCGTCGACAAACGCTCGTCAACCAGTCTTACCGGAAGTTCGATCGTTGCCGCTAGTTTGGCCGCAAAGCTCGCTGCGTCGTCGGTCGACGCAGTTCGGGCGCCGGAAAGTGAAAGAGGGAGGCCCACCACTACCTCGATGGCCTCCAGCTCTGCAGCCAGGGCGGAGATTACGGCCAGGTCGCCGTCCCCGCGGGGGACGGTCTCAACCGGGGTCGCCAGCATGGCGTGGGGGTCGCTGCGCGACACTCCTATGCGAACCTTGCCGACATCGACTCCGATGCGCACTCCGGGTCGGAGCACCCTCAGCCTCTCAGCTCGGCGCGAATGGCGTCGAGCGCGTCCGGGATCGCGCTCGGCTGCGACCCGCCGCCCTGGGCGAGGTCGTCCTTGCCTCCGCCGCCTCCGCCAAGCACCCCTGCCGCCGTCTTGGCCAGCGGGCCGGCCTTGACGCCTCGAGTGCGCGCCGGCTCGTTCACTCCGACGATAACAGCCGGCTTGCCGTCGATTCTCGCCGCCAGTGCCACGACTGCCGATTCCGCCGACAAGCGGCCTCGAACAGCGGTGACCAGGCCACGCAGGTCATCAGCGGAACCCAGGGTGCCGACGTCCTGGGCGATCACCGTCAGCTCACCGATACGCACTGCCGCCTGGGTGAGCGCCGGTACGCGCTCGGCCAGGGCTGCAGTCTCGTACTCCGCGATCTTCTTCTCCGCGGCCTTCAAACTGGCCATTAGTTCGGCGATGCGGTCTGGGAGTTGCTCCCGCGGGGTCTTCAGGTTGGTCTGGAGCTGGGACACGATCGCACGCTCAGTTGCCAGGTCGCGGAAGGCGTCCATACCGACGAGCGCTTCGACGCGGCGGTTCGCCGAGCCGACCGACGACTCGCTGACCAGATTGACGAGGCCGACTTCGGAGCTTCGCGAAACGTGGGTTCCGGCACATAGCTCCCGTGACCACGGACCGCCGATGTCGACGACCCGCACCGTGCTGCCGTACTTCTCACCGAACAGTGCCATCGCTCCCAGGGCCTTGGCCTCGTCGAGCGGCATGACCCGGGTCTCGACGTCGAGGTTCTGCCGGATCGCGTTGTTGGTGATCTCCTCGATCTCGCTCCGTGTCGCTGGCGACAATGCCTGGTTCCAGCTGAAGTCGAGGCGCATGAAGCCGGCCTTGTTGTACGAGCCGGACTGGTGCGCATCCGGCCCCAGCACCTCACGAAGGGCAGCATGAATAAGATGGGTGGCGGAGTGGGCCTGCGTTGCCCCGCGTCGCCACTCGGCGTCGACGATGCTGGTTGCCGCAGCACCGACGGCGGGCTCGCCGGAGGTCACCTGCACCCGGTGGCTCACCAGTCCCTTGACCGGGCGCTGTACGTCCAGTACTTCAAGTTCGTAGCCAGGCCCGACAATGGTCCCGGCGTCGGCTTCCTGCCCACCGGACTCCGCGTACAGGGACGTCTCGGCGAGGATGACCTCGGCGATGTCCCCCGCCACGGCGTGGTCCACTGAAACGCCGTCGACGATGAGACCGAGAATCCGGGTGTCGGTCTGCAGGTAGTCGTAGCCGGTGAAGACCGTCTCGCCGTGCGCGCGGAACTCGCCGTACACCGACAGGTCGGCCAATCGGGTCTTCTTGGACTTCGCGTCCTGTTTCGCCTTGGTGCGCTGCTCCTGCATCAGGGTGTCGAACGCGCCGCGATCGACGGTGAGCCCGGCTTCCTCCGCCATCTCCAGTGTCAGGTCGATGGGGAATCCGAACGTGTCATGGAGCAGGAACGCCGTGTCGCCGGCAAGCTCGCGCACGCCGGCCTTCTTGGTGTCCTCCACCGCGACGTCCAGGATCGTGGTTCCGGTGGCCAGGGTGGCGAGGAAGGTCTCCTCTTCGGCGTAGGCAAGGCGGGAGATGCGGGCGTAGTCGTGCTCGACCTCGGGGTACGACGACTTCATGGCGTCGCGGGAGGCCGGGAACAGCTCGCCGAACACCGGGGTGTCGACCCCGAGCAGGCGCATGGCACGCACGCTGCGGCGCATCAGGCGGCGCAGGATGTATCCGCGGCCCTCATTCGACGGCCGCACACCGTCTGCCATGAGCATTAGTGCCGACCGCACATGGTCGGCCACCACGCGCATCCGCACGTCATCGCCGTGGTCGGCACCGTAGCGGCGGCCCGACAGTTCAGCCGCCACGTCCAGCACCGGTCGCACCTGGTCGATCTCGTAGAGGTTGTCGACGCCCTGTTTGATGAAGGCGACCCGCTCCAGGCCCATTCCAGTGTCGATGTTCTTCCTCGGGAGCTCCCGCACGATACGGAAGTCGGTCTTGCTCTTCACATCGTCGAGCAGGTACTGCATGAAGACAAGGTTCCAAATCTCCAGGTACCTGCTGTCGTCGACGGCCGGGCCACCGTCCGGACCGTACTGCGGACCGCGGTCGAAGTAGATCTCCGAGCATGGGCCGCCGGGGCCGGACTGGCCGGTGTGCCAGTAATTGTCTTCCTTGCCCAGGCGCTGGATCCGCCGGTCGGGAAGGCCCGCGACCTTCTTCCACAGCGCGATGGCCTCGTCGTCGTCCTCATAGACGGTGACCCACAGGTCCTTCTCCTCGAAACCGTAGCCACCATCAGCCTCGCTCGAGGTGAGGAGCTCCCAGGCGTAGGCGATTGCCTGCTCCTTGAAGTAGTCACCGAACGAGAAGTTCCCGTTCATCTGGAAGAATGTCCCGTGCCGAGTCGTCTTGCCGACCTCCTCGATGTCGAGGGTCCTGATGCACTTCTGGACGCTGGTCGCACGGGGGTAGGGCGCCGGGATCAGCCCGGTCAGGTACGGGATGAACGGCACCATGCCGGCAACCGTGAACAGCAGGGTCGGGTCGTCGCTCACCAGAGACGAGGACGGAACGACCGTGTGCCCCCGTCCAGCGAAGTAGTCGAGCCAGCGTTGACGAATTTCAGCGGTTTGCATGGAGTCCTGTACAGATGGACCGGAAGGTGCCGGTCACAGCGGGTGATTAGGTACTGCGGGTGGTGAGCTCTGGCATCAGTCCTGAACGCGTTTGGAGAGGTCGGCGATGGTCTCCTCGGCCTCGGCGACTGCTGCGCGCAGTTCTGCCTCACGAGACTTGTAGCCGTCGATGACCGCGCCGGTGAACTCGCGGGCGACGGAGTCGACGTCGTCGAAGAACCGGCGGCCTTCCGGGGTCTTATCGATCTGGTGGGCGGCGACGAAACCGATGCCGGCGCCGAGAATAAGCCACAGTAGGTTCTTCATGAACGTGCTCCTCATTGGTCGGTTGGATGCTGTCATGCGAAACGATCACGCATCGTGCCTGAAAGCTTATCGGCCGCAGCCGACCGACGAGTAGCCGGGGAGCCTTCGGCTACTGAGCACGAAAAGCGGGCCACCACCAGGTGACCCGCTTTCCGTTCAAACGTTGTGCGTCGAGTTCGCTGAGTCCTAGCGGGCTGCGTAGTACTCGACGACGAGCTGGACTTCACAGGTCACCGGCACTTCGGCACGCTTCGGGCGACGTGCGAGACGTACCTGAAGCCTGTCGAGCTCAACCTCGAGGTAACCGGGCGTCTTCGGCAAGAGGTCAACGTGACCACCGGCGGCGGCAACCTGGAACGGCTCCATGCCCTCGCTGCGTGCGTGCACGGCGACCAGCTGGCCCGGCTTCACGCGGAACGACGGACGGTCGACACGCTGGCCGTCGACGATGATGTGACGGTGCACGATCATCTGGCGGGCCTGCGCGGTGGTGCGCGCGATTGCGGCGCGAACCAGGATGGCGTCGAGGCGCATCTCCAACAGCTCAACCAGGTTCTCACCGGTCAGGCCCTCGGAGCGACGAGCTTCCTGGAAGACGATCTTCAGCTGCGCTTCGCGGATGCCGTACTGGGCGCGCAGGCGCTGCTTTTCGCGGAGGCGAACAGCGTAGTCACTATCGGTCTTGCGCTTCGTGCGACCGTGCTCTCCCGGAGGATACGGGCGCTTCTCGAAGCCCTTGGCGGCTTTCGGGGTGAGCGGGATGCCCAATGCCCGCGACAGGCGGGTCTTGCTACGTGTACGTGACTGAGTAGACACGGTTTCCTTTCAACATGGTTCATCGGTCTTCTGGCAAGTGTTCGGGCACGCGAGTGCGGCACCGAAAATAGAAGAGGGATGGTGTCACGGACCGGTTCGGCTAAAGAACCCGGTTCGCCGAGATCTCGGTGACCGAAACCCTGGTGAACACTGCCCTTGAGCATTGGGGTTGCTGCAGCCGTGCGCAACTCCCGCTCTAGACGGGGTAAATACTATCACTTGCCTCGGATGATCCGCCGCAACTTGTCCCAGCGGGCAGAGATCTCTCGCTCGTGGCCCAGTTCGCGCGGGCGGTAGTACTCACGATTGCGCAGCTCGTCAGGCAGGTACTGCTGCTTCGAGACACCGATGCCTGAATCGTGCGGGTAGACGTACCCCTTGCCGTGGCCGAGTTTCTTAGCTCCCGCATAGTGGGCGTCTCTGAGCGGCTTCGGCACGCGGCCGAAATTGCCGCCGCGCACATCCGCAATCGCTTCGTTGATCGCGGTGTAGGCGGCGTTCGACTTCGGGGCGGTCGCCAGGTAGACCACGGCCTGGGCGAGAGGGATGCGCCCCTCCGGCATGCCGATCAGCTGCACCGCCTGGGCGGCAGCGTTCGCTATGACCATGGCCTGGGGGTCCGCCATGCCGATGTCCTCAGACGCACTGATGATGATGCGCCTGGCAATGAATCGGGGATCCTCCCCGGCCTCGATCATCCTGGCCAGATAGTGCAGCGATGCGTCGACATCGGAACCGCGGATCGACTTGATGAAGGCGCTGATGACGTCATAGTGCTCGTCACCATTACGGTCGTACCGCAGCAGGGCACGGTCGACCGCCTGGGAAACGGTCTCCGCCGTGATGACCGGGCGTTCCAATCCTGACACTGAGGTCGCGGACTGCGCTGCGGCCTCCAGCGCCGTCAGGGCACGTCGGGCGTCGCCGGAGGCGAGGCGGATGATGTCGGCCCGCGCGGTCTGCTCCAGGTCTACTTTCCCGTCCAGCCCGCGCGGATCGGAGACTGCCCGGTCGACCAGGCTGCCGACGTCCTCATCGCCCAACTGCTGGAGGGTCAGCAGCAGGGAGCGGGACAGGAGCGGCGAGATGACCGAGAACGACGGGTTCTCGGTGGTGGCAGCGACCAGGATCACCCAGCCGTTCTCGACTCCTGGCAGGAGGGCATCCTGCTGCGCCTTGGTGAAGCGATGGATCTCGTCGAGGAAGAGCACGGTGGTGACGCCGTACAGGTCGCGGGCCGAGAGTGCGGCCTCCATGACCTCGCGCACGTCTTTCACTCCCGCGTTCACGGCGGAGAGTTCGACGAACTTGCGGCCAGAACTGTGCGCGATGGCTTGCGCCAGCGTGGTCTTGCCCGTGCCTGGCGGCCCCCAGAGGATGACGGACACTGATCCCTGGGTGTCGGAGTCGCCGGATGCCAGGCTCACCAGCGGGGAACCTGGGCCGAGCAGGTGTTTCTGGCCGGCCACTTCGTCCAGGCTGCGCGGACGCATCCGCACCGCCAGGGGCGTCGCTCCACCGCGCAACCCCAGCTGACCATCCACCATGGTCTCAATGCTACGGGCACCGCCCGACGCGTCTGCGCTGCCGTCGTCGTCGGCTAAAGTTCATGGGGGCAACCCAGCTGGGCCGAGACAAGCATTACCTACGGAGGACATGTGGCACCGAGCAAGACTGCTGAACGTGACGCACGGGCAGCCCGAGACCGCCTTCGCCGCTACAACGCCAGACAGTCCGTCCACGCCCACAAAGTTCGTCGGCGTACCAGGGACAACCTGGTCTGGAGCGTCGTCGCGGTCATGGTCATCGCCCTGGCCGCCTACAGCCAGGTCCTCTACTTCACCGTCGGCCCTGGGGTTCCCCCTCCCGCCCCCGCCGAGACGGCGGACCCCGACGCTGAGGGCGCGAACTCCGAAGCAGTGCCGGACGCTTCGTTGGCGGAAGCACGAACCTGGACCGGTGAGCTGACACTCAACGATGTGACCCTCGGCATCGAGGTGAACGGTGAGGCCGCTCCGCAGGCGGTTTCCTCTTTCATTCAGGATGTGGGCAGCGACTACTACGCAGGCAAGACCTGCCACCGCCTCACCGACGGCGGGTTCTTCGTGCTGCAGTGCGGTTCGATCGACGGTGCTGGCACCAGCGACCCCGAGTACACCTTCGGCCCGATTGAGAATGCCCCGGCGGACGGCGTCTACCCGGCTGGGACAATCGCCATGGCCCGCGCCAGCGGCGACGCATTCAGCAATGGGCACCAGTTCTTCATCGTGTACGACGACACCACCATTCCCGCGGATGCCGCCGGCGGCTATTCGGTGATCGGGACCGTGACCAGCGGCCTGGACCAGCTGATCGAGCAGATCGCGAGCAAGGGCGTTGTCGACGCAGGCTCGGACGGCGCGCCGGTCGTGCCGACCACGATCACCAGCGTGAGCGTGGAGTGACCTGGGCCGCCACCGCCAAGCGGTCAGAGCCAGCCCCGCCTGACGTGCAATAGGCTGGGCAGCGGCCATCAGCAATCGGCTCAGGCAAACAAGGTGAGACTGTGACTACGAACAATCAGGAATCATGGGGCCGCGTCGACGAGACCGGTACCGTCTACGTGCGCGACGGTGATGTCGAGCGCGAAGTCGGGCAATTCCCCGACGGCACCCCAGAAGAGGCGTTGGCCTACTTCCAGCGCAAGTACACCGATCTGGCCGGCCAGGTGACCCTTCTCGAGCAACGAATCAAGCGCGGCACCCCGGCTGCAGATATCGCCACCACGATCAATGCGCTGCAGAAGACGCTGGCCACAGCGAACGCCGTCGGTGACCTCGCATCGCTTCGGGCTCGCCTGGAGGCACTCGGCGGTGCCGTTGGCGAGCTCACCGAGAAGCAGGTGGCCGAGAACAAGGCGGCTTTGGAACAGGCGGTCGCCGAGCGCACAGCGCTGGTAGTCGAAGCTGAGAAGCTCGCGGCCCAGGACCCGGCCAAGGCCCAGTGGAAGACGGTCAGCGCAGAACTGGACGACATCTTCGCCCGCTGGCAGAAGCACCAGCAAGACGGACCCCGGCTGCCGAAGGCCGAGGGAAACGACCTGTGGAAGCGGTTCCGGGCGGCGCGCACCACCATTGAGACTCACCGTAAGGCGTTCTTCGCCGAGCTCGACGCCACGCACAAGCAGGCGCGCGCCCAGAAGCAGGCGCTGGTGGAAAAGGCTGAAGGGCTTGTTCCCCAGGGAGCAGCCGGGATTCCTGCCTATCGCGCGCTCCTGGATTCCTGGAAGGCCTCCGGGCGCGCAGGCAAGAAGTTCGACGATGCCCTGTGGGCGAAGTTCAAGGCGGCCGGGGACGCGCTCTACTCGGCGAAGTCCGAAGTGGATGCCAAAGACAATGAGGAGTTCACGGCGAACCTGGAGTTGAAACTCGCCCTTCTCGCCGAGGCCGAGCCCCTGCTCACCGAGACCGACCGTTCGAAGGCTCGCACCGCCCTCGCCGCGATCCAGACCCGTTGGGACCAGATCGGCAAGGTTCCCCGCGACAAGGTGAAATCCGTCGAGGACCGCCTGCGGAAGGTTGAGGTCGCCGTTCGCAAGCTCGACGATGAGCACTGGCAGAAGAACAATCCCGAGCGCCAGGCTCGCTCAGAAGGTCTCGCGAGCCAGCTGCACGACGCCATCGCCAAGCTGGAGCAGGAACTGGCGGACGCCCAGGCCAGCGGTAACCAGAAACAGATCGCCGCGGCCCAGGAGGCGCTTGACGCGCGGAAGGCCTGGCTCGGCGCGATCGGCTCCTAGCGGACCATCCGTTCACAGCCGGCCAGGGGCACCGGTTTTCCACAACCAGGGGAATCGGGGTGCCTGCTGGCAGAAACCCGTCGACTATGGGCGGATGACCCCACGGATCCCCGCTGTCCTCTCGCCCGTCGATCTCCCGGCAGCCGAACTCAGCGCGGCGAGGCTCGACGGCGACCTGTTCACGATCGGTGGATGCTTCGCTCCCGTCGATCTGCCCGAACAGGCCGTGGGCCGTGCACAGTCGCTGGCACAGCACCTGTCCGGGCGGGTGATCGTCGAACTGTTCTCTGCCGCCTGGGTACTCGGAGTCATTGACACCGGGCCGACGGCACCCCAATTCTGCTCGGCCGCCGATGCCCGAGCCAAGCCGGCCACCCTCCGCCGCCTCTCGGTTCGCGAGGTCGTGATCGAAGTCGATGAGATCGTGCTGCTCGGTGGCGTGCGGGTGACCTCTCCGCTACGGACGGCCTGCGATCTGGTGAGGTCGAGCGCAGAGTTCGGTGCGTCAGTGCAACTCACGGTGCTCCGGTTACTCGCGCTGGGCTCCGCCACTGTCGACGATTGCATCGCACTGCTGGAGCGCCGGAGGAACCTGCCGGGCAAGAGGCGCACTGTCCAGAGGCTGCGGTCGCTCTCCGTGCCGACGAGGGTCGACGCTGTCGATTCTGGTGGTGATGGTTCAGCCGTTACTGACGCGATAGACGTCGTAGACGGCGTCGATGCGACGCACGGCGTTGAGCACCCGATCGAGGTGGGTGGTGTCTCCCATTTCGAAGACGAACTTACTGAGGGCGAGGCGATCGGACGAGGTCGTAATCGTCGCGGAGAGGATGTTCACGTGGTGCTCTGACAGCACTCGGGTGATGTCGGAGAGCAGGCCTCCGCGGTCGAGGGCCTCGACCTGGATCTGCACGAGGAACACACTGGTGGTCGTCGGGGCCCATTCCACTTCGATGATGCGCTCCGGCTCCTTCATCAGCTCGGCCACGTTGACGCATGACGCCTGGTGCACTGAGACGCCGGCACCGCGGGTGACGAATCCGACGATGTCATCGCCAGGCACCGGAGTGCAGCACTTCGCAATCTTCACCAGGATGTCAGGCGCACCCCTTACGAGCACCCCTGTGCTGCTGTCGCTGGTGCGCCGGCTGCGCCCCTTCGTCGGAATCGGGAGGTCGGAGTCCTCGTTCTCCGCGTGCAGCGATGCAACGAGCTTTTCCAGTACGGACTGGGTGGAAATGTGCCCTTCCCCGACCGCTGCGTAGAGTGCGGAGACGTCTTCGTAGCGCAACTGCCCCGCCACCTCAGAGAGCGCGTTCTGTCCCATCAGCTTCTGTAGCGGAAGGTTCTGCTTGCGCATCGCGCGGGCGATCGAATCCTTGCCCTGCTCGACCGCCTCGTCCCGCCGCTCTTTGGTGAACCATTGACGGATCTTGTTGCGGGCTCGCGTGCTCTTGACGAAGGTGAGCCAGCCCTGGCTGGGTCCGGCATCCGGGTTCTTCGAGGTGAAGACCTCGACCACGTCACCACTGTGGAGCTCGCTCTCAAGCGGCACCAGCCGGCCGTTCACCTTGGAGCCCATCGTGCGATGACCCACTTCCGTGTGGACGGCATAGGCGAAGTCCACTGGGGTTGCACCGCCGGGGAGCCCGATCACCTTGCCCTGCGGAGTGAAGACGTAGACCTCTTTGGCTCCGATCTCGTAGCGCAGCGAATCGAGGAACTCGCCCGGGTCGGAGGTCTCGGCCTGCCAGTCGGAGATGTGCGCCAGCCACGCCATATCGGAGTCGCCGCCAGGCGTTTTCGGGTCGCCCTTGCCGCCGACCCTTTCCTTGTACTTCCAGTGCGCAGCCACACCGTACTCGGCCCGGCGGTCCATCTCTTCGGTGCGGATCTGGATCTCGACGGCCCGCCCTTTCGGCCCGATGACCGAGGTGTGGAGCGATTGATAGAGGTTGAACTTCGGAGTCGCGATGTAGTCCTTGAACCGCCCGGGGATCGGAGTCCACCTGGCATGGATCGACCCGAGGACGGCGTAGCAGTCACGGACCGAGCCGACCAGCACGCGGATTCCGACCAGGTCGTAGATCTCGTCGAACTCCCGCCCGCGGTGCACCATCTTCTGGTAGATCGAGTAGTACTGCTTGGGGCGACCGACAACCTTCCCCTTGATCTTCGCCACCTTCAGGTCATCACGCACCGCGAAGATGACCTGTTCCAGGAATTCATCGCGCTGGGGGGTGCGCTGCTTGACCAGGTTCTCGATCTCCAGGTACAGCTTGGGATGCAGAACGGCGAAGGAGAGATCTTCGAGCTCCCACTTGATGGTCTGGATGCCGAGACGGTGGGCGAGCGGAGCGTAGATCTCCAGCGTCTCGCGCGCCTTGCGCGCGGCGGACTCGGACTCGACGAAGCCCCAGGTGCGGGCGTTGTGCAGCCGGTCGGCGAGCTTGATCAGCAGCACCCTGATGTCCTTCGACATGGCGACAACCATCTTGCGCACTGTCTCAGACTGAGCGCTGTCGCCGTACTTCAGCTTGTCGAGCTTGGTGACTCCGTCGACGAGCATGGCGATCTCATCGCCGAAGTCGTTGCGCAGCATGTCGAGCGAATACTCGGTGTCTTCCACCGTGTCGTGCAGGAGGGCAGCCGCCAGGGTTTTCGGGCCGATACCGAGGTCCGCGAGGATCTGGGCCACCGCGATCGGGTGGGTGATGTACGGCTCACCGCTGCGGCGCAATTGGCCCCGGTGTGCCTCCTCAGCCTTCGAGTGGGCACGCTCGATGATGTCGATATCGGCCTTGGGATCGTTGGCCCGCACCGACCTGATGAGCCTCTCCATGCCGCCGGTCGGCTGGGCCCTGGAGAAGATCCGCGGAATCAGGCTGCGACGCGAAACCGGGCTGGGTGACGTGACCTCTGTCATGTCGCCTCCTCCCGCTCGCTCACAACAGAATACCGTGGCGGGAGTGAGTGTTTGCCCTACTCCGCGCTGGCGACGCGGAGCGCCTGCACGCGCGCGGTCTGCTTCTTGATCTCCGGCTCAGTGCCACGCAGGTGTGCGTAGATCGGAGCGCCGATGAAGATCGTGGACAGCGTTCCGACGATGATGCCGACCAGGAGGGCGAGAGAGATGTCTCGCAGGGTGTCCGCGCCCAGCACGAAGGAGCCGATGAAGAGAATCGCGGCGACCGGCAACGCGGCGACCACTCCGGTGTTGATCGAACGTACCAGCGTCTGGTTGACCGCCAGGTTGACAGCCTCGCCGAACGTCTGCCGAGACTCCGGCCCAAGCTCTGAGGTATTCTCCCGCACTTTGTCGAACACCACGACAGTGTCATACAGCGAGAAGCCGAGGATCGTCAGGAACCCGATGATCGCACCCGGAGTCACCTCGAAACCGGTGGCCGCATATACGCCGGCGGTGATCACCAGGTCGTTCACGAGCGCCAGGAGGGCGGCAATGGCCATCTTCCAGGTGCGGAAGTAGATCGCCATCATGACGACCGCAAGCGCGACAAAGACGATTAGCGCCCGAATCGCCTGAGCGGTGATGTCCGCTCCCCAACTGGGGCCGATGAACGATGCCGTCACGTCGGCGGCCGGAACGTCGAAGGCCTCTCCCAACGCTTGTGCCACCTCGGAGGTCTCATCGTCGGAGAGTTGCTCTGTCTGCACCCGGAGGCCGCTGGCACCCACTGTGGTGACGTGGGCGACCTGGTCGGGAACGACGCTCTGCACGGCGTCGATGGCCGGCTGTTGTGCGGTGTCTTCCACCTCGGTGATCTGGAACTGGGAACCGCCGCGGAACTCGATGCCGAAGTTGAATCCGTTGACCAGCGGCACGACGAGGGACGCCGCCATCAGGACGAGCGCGATCGTGTACCAGAGGCGATACTTGCCGACGAAGTTGAATGACTTCTTGCCGGTGTAAAGGTCGTTTCCGAACTGCGTGAGGTTGGCCATCAGGACTTCTTCCCCCTGGAGGATGCGTTCGAGCCGGACTTGGCCGCGGACTCCGCGGCCTTCCTCTCGGCGATGGTCTGGCGGCGGACCGCCTCGCGCGACGCTCCGGCGAGTTTCGGTGACTTTGCGGCAGGAGCGCGGAACTGTGCCCGCCCTCGGTAGACGGCGCCGAGAGCGTGCGGGTCAAGACCACTCAGGCGATGCCCGTTCTCGAAGAACGGTGTTGTCGCGAGCAGTTGCAGCATCGGGTGGGTGAACAGCACGACGACGAGGACGTCGATGATCGTGGTGACGCCGAGGGTCACCGCGAACCCTCGAACGTTGCCGATCGCCAGCACGAAGAGCACAGCGGCCGAGAGCAGGTTGACGCCCTTCGCCGCCAGCACCGTGCGGAGGGCTCGTCTCCAGCCTGCCTCGACGGAGCCGACCAGGCTCTTGCCGTCGCGAAGCTCGTCGCGGATGCGTTCGAAGTAGACGATGAAGGAGTCAGCGGTGAAGCCGATCGCCACGATGAGGCCGGCAACACCGGCCAGCGACAATCGGAAACCCATCCGCCACGACATGATGGCGATCACCAGATAGGTGAGTACCCCCGCCACGATGAGGGACGCGATCGTCACCGAGCCCAGCAGCCGATACTGGAACAGCGAGTAGATAACGACAAGCACCATACCGATGAGTCCGGCGATGATTCCGCTCGACAGCTGCGTCTCACCGAGGGTCGCCGAGATCACGTCGCGACTCTGCACTTCGAAGCCGATTGGGAGCGCACCGAACTTCAGCTGGTCGGCGAGGACCTTCGCGCTGTCCTGGGTGAAGTTCCCGCTGATCTCGGCCCTGCCATCGGTGATGGCGGTGTTGGTGGTCGGTGCGGTGATGACCTGGCCGTCGAGAACGATGGCGAACCGGTTCCGGTCGCCTTCCAGGGTGATCAGCCGGCGGGTCACATCGGCGAATGCCTCAGTGCCTTCGCTGTCGAACTCCATGTTGACCGCCCATTGGCCGGTCGTCACTCCCTGGCTGTTCACCGAGAGGCCGTGGGAGGCATCCGCGATGTTGGCGCCTCGAACCTCGACCGGGCCGAGGATGTACTTGAAGTCGCGGGTGTCCGCATCGCAGGTGATCAGCGGTTCACCTTCCGGGGCCACATTTGCCCCGGCCTCATCGAGGGTGTCGCAGTCGAATTTGGTGAAGTCGTCGAACAGCTGCTCAGTGACCCAGTTCGGATCGCTCGCGTCGGTGGGGCTGGCCGTCGGGGTCGAGTTCAGGGTCGGCTCTGGGGTGTCGGTGGTGCCAGGGGTGGGCGACTCCGTGGGGTCCGCACCCTCCTCCCCCATCTCGCTGGTGGCCGCGGCATCGCTGTAGAGGACGGGTCTGAACTCCAGCTTCGCCGAGGATTCCAGGCGCTCGAGCGTCGCCGCGTCCGGGACGCCGGGGATGGAGACTGTGATGTTCTGTGCACCCTGGGTGGCGATCTCGGCCTCAGCGACACCGCTCGCGTCGACGCGCTGACGGATGATCGACACAGCCTGGTTCAACTGCTCGTCGGTGACGGTCTGTCCACTCTCCAGCTGCGGGGCGAGGACAATCTGAGTGCCGCCCTGCAGGTCTAGCGCCAGTTTCGGGGCCCAGGATCCGCCCTGGCCCCACAGCACACCAGCGCCATTGATCGCGATGAGGCCGACGATGATGACCAAAAGCCAGGTCAGTGAACGCCAAGCTTTCTTGACCGGGGTCGATCTTGCCACCTGGTTACTCAGCTTTCTTCACGTCGATCGCACCGCGCAGGCGCGGACTTGCTCGGGCCACATGGATTAGGGAACTGCCGGCTCCGCCGGACTCACAACAGGCTAGTGGCTACTCACTGTCCTTGTTCGCACTCTTGCGCGCGGGCTTCTTCGGCTCCTCGTCGACACGCTCGCCGAACTCGGGCGCCGCGGCGTCCTCCGGCAGGGGCTCGACGACGGCGTCGTCTTCGTTGGCCAGTTCGGTCTCGTCGGCGACGACGTCATCTTCGACGACCTTGAGGAT
Source organism: Homoserinimonas sp. (assembly GCA_040904805.1). GTDB lineage: Bacteria > Actinomycetota > Actinomycetes > Actinomycetales > Microbacteriaceae > RYN-87. The sequence continues at coordinate 19,192 of JBBDSS010000019.1, forward strand.
CGTCTGGCGGTGAATGCGGAGGACGGTGCCGGGGGTCGTCTCGATGGTGGCGATGTTGGTCTCATCGTCGAGAGTGACGATGGTTCCGTAGAGACCGTAATTGGTCATGATCTCCGTGCCGGGCAGCATCTTCTCCTGAAGCTGGGCAGCTTCGTTGCGACGCTTTTTCGCGGTGCGGAACTGAACAAAGATGAAGAGGCCGAGGGCGACGACGACAATAATGAGAAACGGATCCATGGGGGACCTTCCAAAGTTTGGGGGAATCCAGTCGGCGGGCAGCGCTGTGCACAACTGGCAATGTTCAACTATAGATCATCAGGGAACAGGCCATCCGACTGCCGGTTCAGGCCGAAGTGTTTCCAGGCGAGCCTGGTGGCCACCCGACCCCGCGGAGAGCGGGTGATCATCCCGATTCGCACCAAGAAAGGCTCCACCACCGACTCAATGGTCTCCGGCTCCTCCCCGACCGAGACGGCGAGGGTGCCCAGGCCGACCGGCCCGCCGTCGAAACGGGTCAGGATGATCTCCATGACCGCACGGTCCAGGCGGTCGAGTCCCAGTTCGTCCACGTCGTAGAGGTTGAGGGCCGCGTGGACAGCCGAGAGTCCGTCCTCACCATGCACGAGCGAATAGTCCCGTACCCGCCGCAGCAGGCGATTGGCGATCCGCGGTGTGCCCCGACAGCGCCCGGCGATCTCGGCCAGCGCTGCGCGGTCGATCGGAAGCTCGAGCAGGGCCGCCGCACGCTGCAACACCGATTCCAGCTCCGGCTCGGAATAGAACTCGAGGTTCGCGGTGAAGCCGAACCGGTCCCGCAGTGGGTTCGGCAGCAGTCCGGAGCGCGTCGTCGCTCCGACGAGCGTGAACGGCGCCAGGTCGAGGGGGATCGACGTCGCCCCGGCTCCCTTGCCGACCATGATGTCGATTCGGAAGTCTTCCATCGCCAGATAGAGCATTTCTTCGGCGGCCCGTGCCATCCGGTGGATCTCGTCGATGAACAGGATCTCCCCCGGCACCAGTGAGGAGAGAACCGCGGCCAGGTCCCCGGCGTGCTGGATCGCCGGGCCGCTGGACATTCGCAGCGGTCGGCCGCTCTCCTGGGCGACGATCATGGCGAGCGTGGTCTTGCCGAGCCCTGGCGGCCCGGCCAGGAGGATGTGGTCCGGCGTGCGGTTCTGCAACTCGGCCGCGCGCAACAGGAGTTCCAGCTGTGCCCGCACCTTGGACTGCCCGACGAACTCCGAGAGAGACTTGGGCCGCAGCGCGCCCTCGAAGGCCAGCTCCGCGTCTGATTCCGGCGTGGGCCTCACCACGGTGACCGCCGGGTCGTCCTGGTAGTCGGAGGCGGTCATGGGGTTTTCACCTCGCTACGGCCGGCCGGGCCGAGCTGCGCCAGAGCCAGTCGAAGCAGGGCAGGGACTGCGGCGCGTTCGTCCTCCGAAGCCGTCGCTGCTGCATCGTCGACCGCCTGGCTGGCAACACGTTCGGACCAGCCCAGGCTCACCAGGGCGGCAAGCACGCTGGATCCCGTGCTGCTGCCGGATGCAGTGGCCCCGGGAACGGACTGCGCGGTGACCTGCAGCTTCCCGGCGAGCGACAGCACGATGAGCTTCGCGGTCTTCGGACCGATTCCTGACACCTTGCGGAATGAGGTGTCGTCGTCAGAGGCGACCGCGGCGGCGATCTGGTCTGGTGACATGGCGGCCAGCACCCCCATGGCGGATTTCGGTCCGACGCCGGTGACCCCGCGGAGGAGATCGAATACCGAGAGCTCTTCCGGCTGACGGAATCCGTAGAGGGCCAGATCGTCTTCGCGCACGATCAGCGCGGTGTGCAGCCGCTCCTCGGCTCCGGTCCTGACCGATAGGGCGTGCTGTGGCGTCACCGTGACGGAAAGCCCGACCCCTCCCACCTCGATGACAACGGTGGAGCCGATGGCGGCGAGCACCATGCCACGAACGGAAGAGATCATGTGTCCAGCCTACGAGCAGGCCCCGACTTCGGAGCCGAGCGCTCGGCGGCGCGCCATGCCTGCTGTGCTGGTGTCAGTGAACGCGCCCCGGGTGTTCTCGGGATGGAGGTTCCAAACTTCCAGGCGTGGCAAATGGCCAGGGCCAGGGCATCCGACGCATCTGCCGGGGTCGGAGGTGTGGCCAGCCCCAGCACCCTGGCGACCATGGTGCCGACCTGCTTCTTGTCGGCCGAGCCATACCCGGTGACCGACGCCTTGACCTCGGACGGCGTGTGCAGGCCGACGGCTAGCTGCTGCCGTGCGGCCAGCAACAGCACGACGCCGCTGGCCTGCGCCGTGCCCATGACGGTCTTGAGGTTGTGCTGAGCGAACACCCGTTCGAGCGCCACTGCGTTCGGCTGGAATTCGGCGAGCAGGGCCTCGAGTCCCTCACCGAGCGCGAGCAACCGCCTTTCCAGTTCGAGCTCAGGGTGGGTGCGAATGACGCTGACGTGCACCAGCCGCGCCTGGCGATTCGGTTCGACATCAACCACACCGATGCCGCAGCGGGTCAGGCCGGGGTCGACTCCCAGCACGCGAAGCGTCATCGGAGGCTTCGCCTAGTCCTCGTCAAGCTGTGCCTGGACTTCGGGTGAAACCTCGTAGTTGGCGTAGATGTTCTGCACGTCGTCGAGGTCCTCGAACGCGTCGATGAGCTTGAGCACTTTCCGGGCGGTCTCCAGGTCGAGTTCGACGTGGAGATTGGGCACGAACTCGGCCTCCGACGAGTCGTAGTCGATGCTGGCCTCCTGCAGGGCGGTCCGCGCGGCGACGAGGTCGGTCGGCTCGGTGATGACCTCGAAGCCGGCGCCGCGGTCGACGACCTCTTCAGCACCGGCGTCCAGCACCGCGAGGAGGATGTCGTCCTCGGTGACCGAATCGGTCTTGCTGATCGAGATGACCCCCTTGCGGTTGAAGTTGTACGCGACGCTGCCGGGGTCGGCCATGTTGCCGCCATTGCGCGTCATAGTGGTGCGCACCTCGGCCGCTGCCCGGTTCTTGTTGTCGGTCAGGCACTCGATCAGCAGGGCGACGCCGCCCTGTGCGTAGCCCTCGTACAGGATGGTCTGGTAGTCCACGGACTCACCGGATAGCCCGGCACCCCGCTTGACGGCGCGGTCGATGTTGTCGTTCGGCACAGAAGTCTTCTTTGCCTTCTGGATGGCGTCGACGAGCGTCGGGTTACCTGAGAGGTCGGCACCGCCCATCTTCGCGGCGACCTCGATGTTCTTGATCAGCTTCGCGAACGCCTTCGCGCGCCGGGAATCGGTGATGGCCTTCTTGTGCTTGGTGGTTGCCCATTTGGAATGTCCTGACATGCTCCACATTCTACCCAGCGCTACTCGACGGTCTTCGTCAGGGGCTGCGGCTCAGGCGCGCTGTCGCACCTTCTGGAGGAAGTACTCGTGGAATCGGGTCTCGCCGGTCATTTCCGGATGGAACGAGGTGCCGAGCAGGTTTCCGCTCTCGACCGCGACCACTCGGCCGCCGTCCAGTGTGGCGAGTGCTGTCACAGCCGGCCCGAGGGTCTCGACGACGGGTGCCCGGATGAACACGGCGTGCACCGGCCGCTCGCCCACTGCGGGAACATCCAGGTCGACTTCGAACGACTCGCCCTGCGAGCCGAACGCGTTGCGCCGAACGTCGACATCCAAGCCGCCGAGGGTCTGCTGGCCAGCAATTCCGTCGCGGATGCGGTCGGCCAGCATGATCAGCCCGGCGCACGTTCCGTAGACGGGTAGGCCATCGGCGATGGCGGTCTTGAGTGGTTCGGCCAGTCCGAAGGTGCGCGACAGCTTGTCCAGAACACTCGATTCGCCCCCGGGAATCACCAGGCCGGAGACTCCCGCCAGTTCCTCTGGTCGCCTGACCGGTCGCGCCTCGGCTCCCAAGGCGACCAGAACCGCGATGTGCTCGCGAAAATCACCCTGGAGCGCCAATACGCCGACTGGTCCGGGCAATGGAGCAGAGTGGTCTGTCGTGGCCGGACTACCAGCCACGCTCGGCGAGCCGGTGCGGTGCTGCGAGGTCGGCGACGTTGATTCCGACCATGGCTTCTCCGAGGCCGCGTGATGCTTCCGCGATCACGGCCGGGTCGTCGTAGAAGGTGGTTGCCTTGACGATCGCGGCGGCGCGCTGCGCCGGGTTGCCGGACTTGAAGATTCCGGAGCCGACGAACACCCCGTCCGCGCCCAGCTGCATCATCATGGCGGCGTCGGCCGGCGTCGCAACCCCACCGGCGGTGAAGAGTACGACGGGAAGGGTGCCGGTCGTCGCAATCTCGAGCACCAGTTCGTACGGTGCCTGCAGGTCTTTCGCGGCGACGTACAGCTCGTCAGTGCTGAGCGAGCCGAGCCTGGCGATCTCTCGCCGGATGGTGCGGATGTGCTTGGTCGCCTCTGAGACGTCGCCGGTTCCGGCTTCGCCCTTCGAGCGGATCATGGCCGCACCCTCGTTGATGCGGCGAAGCGCCTCACCCAGGTTGGTTGCACCACAGACGAAGGGGATCGTGAACGGCCACTTGTCGATGTGGTTGACGTAGTCGGCCGGGCTGAGCACTTCTGACTCGTCGATGTAGTCGACGCCAAGCGACTGCAGGATCTGGGCTTCCACGAAGTGCCCGATTCTGGCCTTCGCCATGACCGGGATCGAGACCTGTGCAATGATGCCGTCGATGAGGTCCGGGTCGCTCATGCGGGCAACGCCGCCCTGGGAGCGGATGTCTGCGGGGACCCGCTCAAGAGCCATGACGGCGACAGCACCGGCGTCTTCGGCTATCTTCGCCTGCTCGGCGTTGACGACGTCCATGATGACGCCACCCTTGAGCATTTCGGCGAGGCCGCGTTTGACGCGGCTGGAGCCGACTGTGCTGGTGTCGGCCGTGGTGCCGTTGTCGGGTGAAGTGCTTGTGGTCATGCTGCTAATTCTACCTTCGTCGTGGAGTGGATTACTGTGCTCTGGAGGTGCTGGGACGTTTTAGTGAGGCCATGCCGCAGCGACCTCGTCGCGGACTTCCCCGAGGAGCCTCGGCACCGCCTTGGTGCCGGCGATGATCGGGAAGAAATTCGAGTCGAGGGCCCAGCGCGGCACGATGTGCTGGTGCAGGTGTTCTGCGATTCCTGCGCCGGCGATCCTTCCCTGGTTCATGCCGATGTTGAACCCGTCACACGAGGATACCTGCCGCAGCACACGCATCGCCGTCTGGGTGAGGCTACCAATCTCGGCCACTTCTTCACTGGTGGCCTCGTCATATGTCGCAACATGGCGGTAGGGGCAGATCAGAAGGTGGCCCGAGTTGTACGGGAACAGGTTGAGCAGCGCATAGGCGTGCTCGCCCCTGGCCACGATCAGTGCCTCCTCGTCGGTCCTGGCCGGCGCGAGGCAGAACGGGCAGGCGTGTTCCTCCGGTTGCTGGCCCTCCTGGATATAGACCAGGCGGTGCGGCGTCCACAGTCGCTGGAATGCGTCGGGCACCGCGGCGAAGTCGGCGGACCCCTCGACCGGGTTGCCGGTTTCCCGGTCGAACATCTCAGACCTGCGCCTTCGTTTCGATGGCCTCGGTGATGCGGGCGATCGCGTCGGCTACTGGAATTCCGTTCTCCTGCGTTCCGTCGCGGAAGCGGAAGCTGACTGCACCGGCCGCCCGGTCGTCTTCGCCGGCGATGAGCTGGAACGGCACTTTCGCCTTGGTATGTGTGCGGATCTTCTTGGGCATCCGGTCGCTGGAATGGTCGACCTCCGCCCTCACGCCCTTCCCCCTCAGTTGGGAGACAACATCGTCCAGGTAGGGGCCGTACTCCTCGGCGACCGGGATTCCGACGACTTGCACCGGTGACAGCCACACCGGGAACGCGCCGGCGTAGTGCTCGAGGAGGATCGCGAAGAAGCGTTCGATCGATCCGAGCAGTGCTCGGTGGATCATGATCGGCTGCTGCCTGGTTCCATCGGATGCCGTGTACTCCAGCTCGAACAGTTCCGGCTGGTTGAAGTCGAGTTGCACGGTCGACAGCTGCCAGGTGCGTCCGATGGCGTCGCGCGCCTGCACCGAGATCTTGGGGCCGTAGAACGCCGCCCCGCCCGGGTCGGCGACGAACTCCAGTCCGGATTCGACTGCGACTTCTCGCAGGGTTTCCGTCGCTTCGTCCCACTGCGCCTCAGTGCCCACGGACTTCTCCGGGTCACGGGTGGACAGCTCCAGGTAGAAGTCGTTCAGGCCGTAGCCGCGCAGTGTCTCGAAGACGAAGTCGAGCTGGCGCTTGATCTCTTCTTTCACCTGGCCGTCGGTCACGTAGATGTGGGCGTCGTCCTGGGTGAGACCCCGCACCCGGGTGAGCCCGGAAAGCGTTCCGCTCTTTTCGTAGCGGTAGACGGTACCGAACTCTGCCAGCCGCAGCGGCAGTTCCCGGTAGCTGCGCCCGCGGGCACGGAAGATCAGGTTGTGCATCGGGCAGTTCATCGGCTTCAGATAGTAGTCCTGGCCCTGGCGAGTGATGTTGCCTTCGTCGTCCACCTCCTCATCGAGGTGCATCGGCGGGAACATGCCCTCCCGATACCAGTTCAGGTGCTGGCTGGTCTCGAAGAGGTGCGCCTTGGTGATGTGCGGCGTGTTGACGAGGTCGTAGCCGTGGGCGAGCAGGCGCTCCCGCATGTAGTTCTCGATCTCCGAGCGGATTATTCCGCCTTTCGGGTGGAATACGGCCAGGCCGGAGCCGATTTCGTCGGGAAACGAGAACAGGTCGAGCTCCTGCCCGAGCTTGCGGTGGTCCCGGCGGGCAGCTTCTTCGAGCCGTTCCTGGTGGGCGCGTAGTTCTTCCTTGGTCGGCCAGGCCGTGCCGTAGACGCGTTGCAGCTGGGCGTTCTTCTCTGAACCCCGCCAGTAGGCTGCGGCAACCCGGGTGAGGCCGTAGCCGTTTCCGATCATTCGGGTGTTCGGCAGGTGCGGGCCGCGGCAGAGGTCCTTCCAGACGGTCTCCCCCGTCCTCGGGTCGACGTTGTCGTAGATCGTGAGTTCGCCACCTCCGACCTCGACCGATTCGCCGTCGTCCAGAGTGCTCGTCGAACTCGTCTGCTCCCTCTTGAGGCCGATCAGTTCGAGCTTGTACGGCTCGTTCGCGAGTTCGGTTCGCGCCTCTTCTTCGGTGACCACGCGCCGCTGGAAGCGCTGGCCCTGCTTGATGATTCGCTGCATGGCCTTGTCGACGGCCTTCAGGTCTTCCGGGGTGAACGGCACTTCGACGTCGAAGTCGTAGTAGAAGCCGTCAGCGATCGGCGGGCCGATGCCGAGCTTCGCCTCCGGGTTGATGCTCTGTACCGCCTGGGCTGCGACGTGGGCTGCGGAGTGGCGCAGGATGCTCAGTCCGTCTGCTGAGTTGATGGTGACCGGCTCGACGGCATCGGTCTCGGTTACGGTGGTTGCCAGGTCCCGGAGCTCCCCGTTGACGCGTATCGCGACGATGTCGCGGTCGGTGAATAGGTCGAATCCGCTTTGCTGGCTGCTCATTCCTCCAACTTTAGTGGCGCGAACGACGTCACGCTGTCGGCATCGAGCCTCACTGCGGCAACCCCGGCTACCGCCTGCCGAACTTCCTGCGCTTATTCGTGCCGATGATCAGCGAGGTGAGCCCGGTGCCGAAGAAGATGGCCCCCAGGATGACACTGAGGGTCTGCCACACGCTCGCGATCCAGCCGCGGCCCGACGATGGTTTCCGCATTCCGCACTCTTGGTTTCGCCGAACGTCAGGGAAGGTCCCGCTTCTCTGTCTCTTCCATCGCATTTGCCGTTGCGTGGGCTATGGTCTCGGCCCAAATCTTGTGTAGGGATTTCCACGGGAAAAGTTCCTCCGCATAGCCGTTTCCATTTTGCAAGTCGGGGAATGGCAGGAAGCGCGTGTTCGGTAATTGAGTTGCGATCCTCTGCGTAGCACGATCGAGTCGGCGAATCTGCAGTGTCAGCAACTTGCGGGCCAGCGGCGGGATGGGACGGAATTGGTCCATTGGTGGGATGGCGGAAAAAATGAGGCAGCACTCAGGTCCCGATTGGCCCCGGATCGCTTCTGCAATGGAGCTGAGGCTTGCGGTCCAGGACGTTGCGCTGGTGGCCAGGAGCACATCGGGGACGCCGATCATGAGAATGGCCGCGTCGAGCATGGTGGCATCCAGTTTTCTTGTTGCCTGCTTAGCGGTGAGGTCGGTAGCGGCCGTTGTCCGCCACAGGCAACCTTTACCTCGAGCATGAGCGATCAACCGTGCCGTTTGGGATGTCACGGTCATCCCGTGGTGAAGTACCCCATATCCAGCGACTGCCACATCTCCTATATAGAGGAGCTTGTCGGGATCTGGGCCAGGAACTGACAGCTCGGGGTCATCCGTGGGGAAGATCGCACCTTTGACGTCTCTTTTGTAATGGGCGAGGTGGAGCCGGAGCAACGGTCGGGTCAGCCAGAGAAGCACCGCAACCAACGAAGAAGCCACCGATCTCGGCGGACTCGTCGTCGCTGAAAATCTAATGAGAAAACACCCGCCCCATACCCCGACTGGTCCCGATGAAATACCCGGAAGCGGCGATCCTGAGAATGACCGTAGCCAGTCAGACCACCGTTTCAGGCTAGTAAATCAATAATCTACCTGCCTAATCTGAGAGTTCATCACGACGTGATCATTCTGCCAGTTGGGCACCAGCGGTGTTCTGGCCGTCGGACAGCAGAAAACCCCCGATTCCTCGGGGGTTTCTCTGTGGGCGATACTGGGATCGAACCAGTGACCTCTTCCGTGTCAGGGAAGCGCGCTACCGCTGCGCCAATCGCCCGGGGCTATTCTGAGTGGAGGTGGCGACGGGATTCGAACCCGTGTGGACGGCTTTGCAGGCCGCTGCCTCGCCTCTCGGCCACGCCACCATGGTGGGTTCTCACACGTCGCTTGGTTTCACTACCTTTTCTTTCGCTGTGTGATACTTCACTCGAGCGGATGACGAGATTCGAACTCGCGACCCCAACCTTGGCAAGGTTGTGCGCTACCACTGCGCCACATCCGCAAACCGCTCGCATTTCTGCGTGCTGCATGACTCTAGCCGATTCTTTCGACCATCGCCAAACCGTGACGGGTGTCGCCCAAAACCTGTGGCAAGATTATGGTCGCGGGCGATTGGCGCAGTTGGTAGCGCGCTTCCTTCACACGGAAGAGGTCATCGGTTCGAGTCCGGTATCGCCCACTCTGAGTTGCTTTTCTTCTGTCGTCCGCCGACGATCAGACCGAGCGGCACTGACACCAGGGTGCAGTACACGATGCAGACGGCCACCGCGGTGATCTGGGCGACCGGAAGCGCGATCGATCCGCTGTAGAAGAAGCCGCGTCCTGGCTCGAGAACACCGACCATGAGCAGCCCGGTTGTGCCGCCGACCAGGTTCGTCACGGCGATCACCCCGGCCAGCGACAGGTTCTCCAGGCGCTTCCGGAAGGCAAACCCGCCAGCGATGGTGCCGGCGAGCACACCGGTCACTGCGGCTGTCGCGGGCTCGAGGAATGCACAGCTCGCTGTCGCCGCTGCCAGGCCGGTGATCAGCCCGATCAATGCTCCGGTTGGGGTGTTCCTCCGATTCACGAGCCGCTCGATTGCCAGGGATGCCGCCAGCGACGTTCCGGCCAGGATGGCGCTGTTGGTGACGATGGTCGATGTGTACCGGTTCAGGTCGAGCTCCATGAGCATCAGCCAGGCGATCCAGAGCACGGTGATGGCGACCATTGCCAGCGCGGTCTGCAACGAGCTCAGCTGTCGCGGCCGGGCAACATCCTCGTTTCTCCGCTGGATGAACAGCACGATCGCCACTGCTCCCACTCCGCCCCCGAGATGGAAGGGGATCGCGCCGGCGAAGTCGTAGGCTCCCACCGCCTGCACGTACCAGGCGGTGCGCCCCCCGAAGATCCCCCACGCCACCGGGATGAACACCAGCAGCAACCAGCCGCAGGCGAACGCGGCGGCGGATGAGCGGCTGCCGCCCCGCTCGATTACCGCGGCGGCCATGGCAAGCGTCGCCACCGCACCAGCCAGTATGAGAACCGTGATCAACAGCGACGTGCCCGATGCCATGCGTTACCTCTCCAGGTGAATCCGCCTGAAGACTAGCGAATGATCGCCGCCGCCATGCACAGGCACGGCGGCGGCGACCCACTGAGGGGCTGACTCAGGCGTCCTGGATGGCGTATCCGGCCTCCCCGTGGATGACGGTGTCGATCCCGGCGAGTTCGTCTTCGTTCTTCACCCGGAATCCCATGGTCTTCTCAATGGCGAAGCCGAGGATGAATGCCACGACGAACGAGTAGAGCAGCACTGCCAACACCGCGATCAGCTGAACCGTCAGCTGGCCCAGGTCTCCTCCGGTGAGGAGACCGGTGCCGGTGGCGAAGAAGCCGAGATACAGCGTGCCGACAAGGCCTCCAACCAGGTGGATGCCCACCACGTCGAGAGAGTCATCGAACTTGAACCTGAACTTGAGTTCCACCGCCAGTGCGCAGAGCGTCCCGGCGACCGCGCCCAGCAGGAGGGCCCAGCCGGGCGTCAGGTTGGCACAGGCCGGGGTGATTGCCACCAGCCCGGCGACAGCGCCCGACGCGGCACCGACGGATGTCGGCTTGCCATCTTTGAGTTTCTCGACGAGGAGCCACCCGAGGATGGCAGCAGCGGTGGCGCCCAGCGTGTTGACGACGATGAGGCCGACGCCGGCCAGACCGTTCGCGAATTCGGCCCCCGCGTTGAAGCCGAACCAGCCGAACCAGAGGATTGCCGCGCCGAGAAGCACCAGCGGAACGTTGTGGGGCTTGTGGGCGCCCTTCTCGAAGACGACACGGCGGCCGAGTACCAGCGCCAGCGCCAGCGCGGCCGCACCAGCGTTGATGTGCACCGCGGTACCACCCGCGTAGTCAATCACCGCCGGAAGCCCGAGTGTTTCGCCGAGGTTGAGGATCCAGCCTCCACCCCAGACCCAGGCGGCCACCGGGAAGTACACCAGGGTCGCGAACAACCCGGCGAAGAGCATCCACGCCCCGAACTTCGCCCGGTCGGCGATCGCCCCGGAGATCAGGGCGACCGTGATGATGGCGAATGTCGCACCGAAGGCCGCGCCGACCAGTGTCTCGTTATCGGCCAGGGCAAGACCGAAGTCGCTGAACGGGTTCCCGGAGAAGTCAGCGACATTCGCCACCGCCGACATGTTGTAGCCGTAGAGCACCCACAGCACCCCTACCAGGGCGAGAGAGCCGAAGCTCATCATCATCATGCTGACCACGCTCTTCGCCTTCACCAGACCGCCGTAGAAGAAGGCAAGCCCGGGCGTCATCAATAGCACCAGGGCCGTAGCCGTTATCGCCCAGGAAAGTTCGCCAGAATCCATGTTGTGCAGCCTTTCGTCGTTTCGTGCACTAATTGTGCGACCGCGACGTTTCACGCAATGCGCGCGCACGTTTCCCCGCTGTTACAAGGAATCGCTGAGCGTTAACAGCATGTTTCTGAGCTGGTCGGAGACAGCCCTGGGTGGCTGGTTATTCGACTTCGTCCGAGGTCAGGGCGATAATCCGTGAGACTGCACGCAGGTATTTCTTGCGGTACCCACCGGAGAGCATGTCCTCGGCGAACACCTGGTCGAGCGGCAGGCCCGTGGTGATGATGCGCACCTGAGCGTCGTACAGGCGGTCGACGAATGCGACCAGGCGCAGGGCATCCGTCTGGTTGTGGAGCACATGCACGTCACGGAAGCCGACAGCCGACAGCCCGTGGACCAGCTTCACATAACGCGACGGATGCACTGTGGCGAGGTGCTTGAGAACCGCGTCGAACGGGTCGACGGTGACCTGTCCGTCTTTGTCGGCGACAGCAGCGGCGAACTGCTCGTCGTCGAGCGTCACGGCGTTCCCGGTGCGATCGCGGTGGCGGTAGTCGACGCCGTCCACCCGCAGCGTGGTGAATTGTGCCGACATGGCGTCGATCTCGCGGAGGAAGTCAACAGCGGCGAATCGTCCCTCGCCGAGTGCGTTCGGCGGTGTGTTGGATGTGGCGGCCACCCGGGTTCCGCTGCCGATCAGCTCGGACAGCAGCCGGGTCATCAGCCGGGTGTCCCCCGGGTCGTCGAGCTCGAACTCGTCGATGCAGATCAAGGATGCACCGCGGAGCGTCTTCACCGTTTCGGCATAGCCGAGAGCACCGACCAGTGCGGTGTACTCGATGAATGTGCCGAAGTACTTGCGTCCCCTGGCCAGATGCCACAGGGCGGCGAGAAGGTGGGTCTTGCCGACGCCGAAGCCTCCATCGAGGTAGATCCCCGGCTTGATTTCGGGTGCTTTCCTCCGCGAGAAAAAGCCCTTCCCCGAGCTGGTCGCGGCTGCGGCGAAATTGCGCATCGCGGCGACAGCGGCGCCCTGCGACGGATAGTCGCGATCCGGCCGGTAACTCTCCAGGGTCGCCGTCTGGAACTGGCGGGGCGGGGTCAGATGGGCGACCATCTCAGCGCCGCTAAGCTGAGGGCTACGATCGAGGATGCTCGCGGGCGCCCCGGACATGTCAGCGGTCACGTGTGGCCTTGTCTCTCGGGGTTTCGGATGCCGGATTCTCGAAATTGGACGATCCGGCCACTGGCTCCATGTCACAACCTGTCACTGTCCGTGTAACGGGCAGGCAGAACGCATAAAGTCGAAGCTATGGGTTTCGTTCCAGCTTAACCCGACAAATCAACGCACTGATCCGCATGCATTCGTGTGCACAGGAGGAACAAGATGACCATCGAGGCCGACTCGTCCGCGAAGTTCGCGGAGTACGCCCACCCGGAACGTCTGGTAACAACCGAGTGGCTCGCATCCCACCTGAAAACGCCTGGGCTCGTCATCGTCGAATCGGATGAAGATGTGCTCCTCTACGAAACCGGTCATATTCCCGGAGCTGTCAAGGTCGATTGGCACACCGACCTCAACGACCCGGTGCAGCGCGACTACATCGACGGCGAAGGCTTCGCCGCCCTGCTGAGTTCCAAGGGGATCAGCCGCGACAGCACTGTCGTCATCTACGGCGACAAGAACAACTGGTGGGCTGCCTACGCACTGTGGGTGTTCTCCCTCTTCGGCCACCAGGACGTGCGACTCCTCGACGGAGGACGTCTCAAGTGGGAGGCGGAGGGCCGAGAGTACACCACCGAGGTTCCCTCCCCGGCTCCGACGGAGTACCCGGTCGTGGAACGCGATGACTCGACCATCCGCGCCTTCCGGGACGACGTGCTCGCGCACTTCGGCAATCCGCTCATCGATGTGCGCTCCCCAGAGGAGTTTGTCGGCGATCGCACCACCGGTCCCGGGTATCCGGAAGAGGCGACCCTTCGCGGTGGACATATCCCGACAGCGAACAACATCCCCTGGGGCAAGGCAGCCGCCGAAGATGGAACCTACCGCACCCTCGGCGAGCTGAACGCCCTGTACCGCGATGGCGCCGGCCTGAGAGACGGCGACGAGGTGATCGCATACTGCCGCATCGGCGAGCGGTCAGCCCACACCTGGTTCGCCCTCACGCATCTGCTCGGCTTCGAGAACGTGCGCAACTACGACGGATCGTGGACGGAATGGGGCGCTGCCGTGCGTGTGCCAATCGTGGTCGGATCCGAGCCGGGGGAAGTTCCGTCCAGGTAGTCGATCGGCGTGAGGGGGATAATGGGTTCACCATGGTGAACCCAGAATCAAGCACCGACCCACTCCCCCGCGCCCTGGCGGAGATCCGCGACGAGTTCCTGGCGCTCGAACAGCCTGACCGACTCACGCTACTGCTCGAATTCGCGAATGAACTGCCGGATCTCCCGGAGCGGTACCGCGACCATCCGGACCTGCTCGAGCGCGTTGTCGAGTGCCAGTCCCCGGTCTACATGTTCGTCGAGATCGATGACGACCGGGTGGTGCATCTCTATGTCACGGCTCCGCGCGAATCTCCCACCACCCGTGGGTTCGCCTCAATCCTGGCGCAGGGCCTCGAGGGTCTCAGCGACGAGGAAGTGCTCGCGGTCCCGGAGGACTATCCGAACACCATCGGCCTCACCGCTGCAGTCAGCCCATTGCGGCTTCGTGGCATGTCTGCCCTGCTCGGCCGCACCAAACGCCAGGTCAGGGAGAAGAAGGCGGCCTGAGCCTGTCCGCATCCGCCAGCCAGGTCGTGATTGCTCTCCCCCACCGCTCGCTGTCGTAGTTCCAGAGGCGCGAATGTCCGGCGCCGGAGAATGGAACGAAAGTGACGATATCCGGGCGGAGGCTGGAGAGCACCCGCGACCCGTGAGATGGCACGAAGGTGTCGGAGTCGCTGTGCATGAGCAGAGTCGGCAACTCCAGCTCTGCCGCCCGCGCCACGAAATCGAGCCTGGCCAGGTTGATTGCCGCCGCCTGTCCGGTCAGGCGTCGCCCCCAGCGGGAACCGATGATCCGGTATGCCGCCAGGCGGATGGGGCCGGGAACCCGCAACGTACCGGCCTGGTGGTCGAGAACCCGAATCCAGTCGATGACCGGTGAATCGAGGATGATGCCGCGAATCGCGCGGGACAGCGGCGACCTGGTGACGCACTGCAAGACGAGCGCACCCCCCATCGACAATCCCATCAAGACGATTTCGCGTGCCCCCCGGTCCAGGGCGAATCGGATGGCCGCTTCGACGTCTTCCCACTCTGTGTCGCCGAGCGCGTAGCGACCGTCCGGGCTTTCCGGGGCGACCCCATCGTTGCGGTAAGAGATCAACAGGGAGGTGTAGCCGGCGTCCCGGAACACCGAGACGGCCCGGATCGACTCGCGTCGGTCCACACCGCGCCCGTGTACCTGGATCACCCAGCGATTCGTCGGTTCCCCCGCGGGGACCAGCCACGCCGGAGCCACGCCCAGTTCGGTGTCCACCGAGACGTCCTCGAACGCGACACCCAGTTCCGCCGGGGACTCATAGTAGAAACCGCTGATTCGCGCCTTCAGTCCGGCACGCAGGGTCCCCCGCTCCTCTGATATCAGGCGCCTGGTCACCGTTTGCGGCGCGATGGCGACGATCTCGCCAACTTTGGCGTATCCGCGGTCGCCGGAGAAGTACAGCGAGTAGACGCCAGGCACGACGGCGTCAGGATGGTCGCTGAGGGTCACCGTTCCCGCGCGCCGGTCGACCCGCCGCACCACGATGTCTTCTGCCTTCCACCTGACCGGGACGATCACCAGCCGGGCAACGCGCAGTGTGACCACAACGGCCCAGGTGAAGACAGAAATGAGGGCCGCACCGAGGATGGCCAGTGGGGCAAGCCACCATCCCGGGCGCCTGACGGCGTGCCTGCGCAAAAGATCCACGGTGAAACTTTAGTCTTCTCAGGTGTCCGATACCGTTGCAGGGCCACCCGTACCCGCACCCTTCGCCGAAGCGTCCGCTTCCGTACGCCGAGCGACGCTGCGGCAGGAGCTGAACGCCACGGAGATTCCGGCACCCGGAAATTTGGCCCCGTACTCGATTGCCCTGGCCGCAGATGTCTCGCCCGCCCGGCACGGATCGGACTCCGACCTCGGAACTGGCAGGTTCATCCTGCTCTACGATCCGTCAGCACCCGAGGCCTGGGGAGGGATCTACCGCGTGGTCTGCTTCGTCCAGGCTCCTCTGGAGACGGACATCGGCGTCGACCCGTTCCTGGCGGATGTCGCCTGGTCCTGGCTGGTGGACGCGCTCGAGGCGAAGGGCGCCCAGTACACCGCGGCTTCCGGCACCGCGACCAAGATCATCTCGACCGGATACGGCGAACTGGCCGACCAGGGTGACGGAGCCCAAATCGAGGTGCGCGCCTCCTGGACACCAACGGATTCCAACCTCACCGCGCATGTGGAAGGCTGGGGCGAGTTGTTGTGCATGCTGGCCGGGCTTCCGCCCGCTGAAGGAGTGAGTTCGCTATCTGCTCGAAGAGCCGGACGTGAGTAACGCCCACCCAGCATCGACGCCTCCACGCGACCACGCTGTCTCCAGTCCGATCGAGACCCGCGAGGGTTACCTGGAAGCTGTCGCCGCCGTCGCGGCAGGCACCGGCCCGATCGCGATCGACGCGGAGCGGGCTTCCGGCTTTCGCTACTCCCAGCGCGCCTACCTCATCCAGATCTTCCGACGCGGCGCTGGCACCTTCCTGTTCGATCCGCCAGCCATCGGCGACTTCAGCGAACTGAACAACGCCATCGGCGACCTCGAATGGGTGCTCCACGCGGCCAGCCAGGACCTGGCCTGCCTGCGTGAGGTCGGACTGAACCCGACCAGGATCTTCGACACGGAGCTGGGCGCCCGGCTGGCCGGGCTGCCGCGTGTCGGCCTCGGAACCGTCGTCGAGTCGCTCCTCGGAATTCATTTGGCGAAGGAGCATTCCGCAGCAGACTGGTCGACCAGACCGCTCCCATCCGCCTGGCTCATCTACGCCGCCCTGGACGTCGAGTTGCTGGTGGACCTGCGGGACGCGGTGGCCGGACTGCTCGATGAGCAGGGCAAGTCAGAGATCGCCGCCGAAGAATTCGACACCGTCCTGCATCGCGAGCCCCGGCCGGGGTCCCGAGGCGAAGGCTGGAGGCGCCTGTCCGGCGTCAGTTCGATCAAGGGGGCGAAGAATTTGGCGGTGGCACGAGAGTTGTGGGAAGCCCGCGATCGCTATGCCCAGGAGATCGACACGGCGCCAGGACGCCTAGTCCCGGACTCCTCGCTGGTCGCCGCGGCCAAGACGATGCCCTCCACCAAACGGGAGCTGGCATCGCTCAGGGAGTTCAGCGGCCGGGCCTCCAGGTCTGAGCTGGACCGGTGGTGGGCCGCGATCGAAGTGGGCAGTGCCAGCACCGATGTTCCGCAACTGCGCGGCAATGGCGACAGCCTGCCGCCACCCCGCGCCTGGTCGAACCGCAACCCGGAGGCGGATGCTCGGCTGAAGCTCGCGCGGGCTCGCCTCACCGAGCTGTCGACCGAACTGAACATCCCGGTGGAGAACATGCTCACCCCCGATGTGCTGAGGCGAGTGGCCTGGAGCCCTCCCGAGCCGGTCGACGCATCCGCCGTCGGCGCTGAGCTTGCCGGACTGGGCGCCAGACCGTGGCAGGTTGACGCAACCGCACAGCTGATCGCGGAAGCCTTTGTGGATGCAAGCCAAACGACCGAACTCCCTGCGGAAGCAGATTCGTAGGAACAGTCAAAGGATTCTGTGGCCAAAATCGGCCAGCCTAGGATCGGAACTGACCAGATACCTAGGAGGCATTGTGGCCGAGAGACATGAAGTCGTGTTCGTCGACGGGGTCCGCACCCCATTCGGCCGAGCGGGCGAAAAAGGAATATACTGGCAGACCCGGGCCGACGATCTCGTCGTCAAGGCGATGACCGGCCTGCTTGAGCGGAACTCCAGCCTGCCTCCCGAACGGGTTGATGACGTGGCCATCGCCGCCACGACCCAGCAGGGCGATCAGGGCCTCACCCTCGGTCGCACCACAGCCATCCTCGCCGGCCTGCCCCTCTCGGTGCCGGGCTTCGCCATCGATCGGATGTGTGCCGGCGCGATGACGTCGGTGACCACGCTCTCCGGTGGTATTGCGTTCGGCGCCTACGACGTGGCGATCGCCGGCGGAGTCGAGCACATGGGGCACCACCCGATGGGCTCAGGGGTCGACCCGAACCCGCGCTTCGTCGCCGAGAAGCTCGTGAACGCCGAGGCTCTCAACATGGGCAACACGGCCGAGAAGATCCATGACCGCTTCCCCGAGCTCACCAAGGAGCGCTCAGACCGCTTCGCGCTGGGCAGCCAGCAGAAGCTCGCGGCCGCGTACGACGCGGGCAAGGTCCAGCCGGACCTGATTCCGGTGGCCATCCGCAGCGAGGACGGTTGGGGGCTGGCCACCCGGGACGAGGCTCCGCGCCCCGAGACCACCATGGAGGGGCTGGCCGGGTTGAAGACGCCGTTCCGCCCCCACGGTCGCGTCACGGCGGGGAACTCCTCCGGGTTGAACGACGGTGCCACTGTGAGCCTGCTCGCCAGCGAGTCCGCGGCCAGTGAGCTTGGGCTCAGCGCGAAGATGAAACTGGTCAGTTTCGCCTACGCAGGCGTTGAGCCGGAGATCATGGGAATCGGACCGGTGCCGTCCACCGAGAAGGCGCTCAGGAAAGCCGGGCTGACCATCGACGACATCGGGCTGTTCGAGCTGAACGAGGCCTTCGCCGTGCAGGTGTTGTCACTGCTCGACCACTTCGGCATCAGCGACGACGACCCGCGGGTGAACCCCTGGGGCGGCGCGATCGCCATCGGGCATCCGCTTGCCTCATCCGGCGTGCGCCTGATGATCCAGTTGGCCCGCCACTTCGAGGAGCACCCTGAAGTGCGCTACGGGCTCACCGCCATGTGCGTCGGTCTCGGCCAGGGCGGATCTGTTATCTGGGAGAACCCCCACTTCGACGGAAAGAAGAAGCGCAAATGACAACCGACACCACCACAGCGCCATTCGAGGTATTGCGATCACTTTCGTCCGACGAGGTTGTGACCCACTCGTTCGTGCGTGATGTGCCGCTCTCCGGAGGCAAGACCCTCGCGCTCGTCACCCTGGACAACGGTCGTGACCACACCCGCCCGACCACCCTCGGCCCGGTCACGCTGCTCGAGCTGGCGGACGTCCTGGACGCCCAGAAGGTGCGCGCGGGCAATGGGGAGATCGCCGCCGTCGCGGTGACCGGCAAACCGTACTTTCTCGCCGCCGGAGCCGACCTGAGCAAGGTGGGCGATATCCCGAGTATGGACACCGCCAGGAAGATGGCGCAGCTGGGCCACTACGCGCTCGGCAAATTGGGCACGCTCGGTGTGCCCTCGTTCGTCTTCATTAACGGCCTGGCGCTCGGTGGAGGTCTCGAGATCGCCCTGAACGCGAACTATCGCACGGTGGACAGCACCGGCCCGGGCATCGCCCTTCCAGAGGTGTTCCTCGGGATCATCCCCGGCTGGGGAGGCGCCTACCTGCTGCCGAACCTGATCGGCATCGAGAACGCCCTCAAGGTCGTGATCGAGAACCCGCTGAAGAACAACAAGATGCTCAAGCCAACGGAGGCCTTCGAGCTCGGCATCGCGGATGCCATCTTCGATTCGGCGAACTTCCTCGAGCGCTCCATCGCCTGGGCCGACGGGGTGGTGTCCGATTCGATCACGGTCAAGCGGCAGAACGAGCCGGGCAAGATCGAGCGGGCAGTGAAGTGGGATGTTGCCATCGGTATCGCCCGCAAGATGTTGGAGAGCAAGATCGGCACGGTGGCGAAGTCGCCGTACGCGGCGCTGGACCTGTTGCAGGCGGCCAAGAAGGTCGACCAGGCTGCGGCATTCGCCCGGGAGGACGACGTGCTCGCCGAACTCATTTCCGGCGACCAGTTCGCCGCGAGCATCTACGCCTTCAACCTGGTGCAGAGACGGGCCAGGAAGCCGGCCGGAGCCCCGGACAAGTCGATTGCGAAGCCGGTCACGAAGATCGGCGTCATCGGCGCCGGCCTGATGGCCCAGCAGTTCGCGCTGCTCTTCGTGAGGCGGCTGAAGGTCCCGGTCGTCATCACCGACCTGGACCAGAAGCGGGTTGACGCCGGCATCGCCTACATCCACGGTGAGGTCGATGCCCTGCTGGAGAAGGGCAAGCTCTCCCCCGACGACTCCAACAGGCTGAAAGCGCTGGTCACCGGCACCACCGACAAGGCGGATTTCGCCAATTGCGACTGGGTGATCGAGGCCATCTTCGAAGAACTCGAGGCCAAGCAGAACGTGTTCGCCGATGTCGAGAATCACATCTCGGCCACCGCGGTGCTGGCAACGAACACCTCGTCGTTGTCGGTCGAGCAGATCGGGGCGAAACTCGCCCACCCGGAGCGCCTGGTCGGCTTCCACTTCTTCAACCCGGTGGCCGTCATGCCCCTCATCGAGGTCGTCAAGACGCCGAAGACCGACGATGAGACCCTGAGCACCGCGATGGTGACGGCGGCGAAGCTGTACAAGAACGCTGTCATCACGGCGGACACCCCCGGTTTCGTGGTGAACCGCATCCTGGCGAAACTGCTGGGCGAGGCGATGCATGCCGTCGACACCGGCACGCCGTTCTCAGTCGTCGACAACGCGATCAAGCCGTTCGGCCTGCCGATGACCCCGTTCGAGCTGCTCGAACTGGTCGGGCTCAAGGTCGGTGCGCACGTGCTCGACACCCACCACGCCGCCTTCCCTGACCGTTTCTTCGAAAGCGAGAACCTGCACCGCCTGGCTGAGCACGGGAAAATCTTCGACCGCGACAGCAAAGGCAAGGTGAAGGGCTACGACAAGAAGGCCGAGAAGATCGTGGCCGGAGGAACCAGTGCCGGGAAAGGTGCAGCCATGACCGGCGAGGAGATCCTGCGCCGGGTCGAGGACGGCCTGGCCGATGAGATCCGCCGGATGCTCGACGACGGGGTTGTTTCTGCGCCTGAGGACATCGACCTCTGCCTGATCCTGGGCGCCGGCTGGCCATTCCAGATGGGTGGGGCCACGCCGTACCTCGACCGGGTGGGCGCGTCGGAGCGAGCGTTCGGTTCCACGTTCCACACCCCGACCGTCAGCGGGGTCAGCGGCTAGTCAGGCTCAGCTTCCGGGTGTGCCGTGCTGGTCGACAGCGATCACATTCGGAAGCGCCCTGGCTATCGGGATCTTGCTTCCGAGTACCTGGGCGACTACGTCGCGGGCGATCGCCTGCGGGGTGAGCCCGACCTCGCTGAGGATCTCCGCGCGTGAGGCGTGGTCGAGGAACGCATCGGGCAGCCCCAGCTCGGTGACAGCCGTGTCGACGCCCGCCGCGCGCAGGTCCTGCCTGATTCGGGTGCCGACACCGCCGACGCGCACGCCGTCCTCGATACTGACGACGATGCGATGGTCGGCGGCGAACTCGATGATGCTCTTCGGCACCGGCACCACCCAGCGGGGGTCAACCACTGTCGCGCCGATGCCCTGGGCGGCCAGCCGTTCGGCCACGTCGAGGCCGAGTTCCGCCATCGGTCCGACCGTGACGATCAGGACGTCTTTGTGCGGAGCCTCCCGAAGCACATCCACGCCGTCCTCGGTGCGCCGCACGGCATCGAACTGCTTGCCAACACTTCCCTTGGAGAAGCGCACCACCGTCGGCCCGTCGTCGACGGAGACCGCCTCGCCGAGCTCCTCGCGCAGTCGCGGGGCGTCCCGGGGGGCAGCCAGCTTGATGCCGGGAACCACCTGCAGGATCGCCAGGTCCCACATACCGTGGTGGCTGGGTCCGTCCGGGCCGGTCACGCCAGCGCGGTCGAGCACGAAAGTGACACCGGCCTTGTGCAGGGCGACATCCATCAGCACCTGGTCGAAGGCGCGGTTCACGAAGGTGGCGTACATGGCCACCACCGGGTGCAACCCGCCGAAGGCAAGGCCGGCGGCAGAGGTGACGGCGTGCTGTTCGGCGATTCCGACGTCGAAGACCCGCTCCGGGTGCTTGGCGGCCAATCGGTGCAGGCCGGTTGGCCTCAGCATGGCGGCGGTGATGCCGACGATCTTCTCGTCGCGATCGGCGAGCCGCACCAGTTCGTCGGCGAAAACGGAGGTCCAGGATTCCCTCCCGGGGGCATCCAGCGACTCTCCCGTATCCGGGTCGATCTGGCCGACAGCGTGGAACTGGTCGGCCTCGTCCAGCATGGCCGGCTGGTAGCCCTTGCCCTTCTGGGTGATGACGTGCACGATGATCGGTGCCGAGTACGTCTTGGCCTGGGTCAGCGCGGCTTCCAGCGCGTGAAGGTCGTGGCCGTCGATCGGGCCCAGGTACTTGATGTCGAGGTTGGAGTAGAGCGCGGAGTTATTGGTGAACCGGCTCAGGAAGCCGTGCAGTCCTCCGCGTACGCCGCGATACACCGCTCGCCCCGGGGCTCCGAGGCGGTCGAACAGTTTGCGGCTGGACAGGTGCAGGTCACGGTAGGTGCGCCGCGTCCTGATGTCGTTGAGGAAACGCGCCATCCCCCCGATGGTCGGCGCGTAAGAACGCCCGTTGTCGTTGACGATGATCACCAGGTTGCGGCTGTTGTCGTCGGTGATGTTATTGAGCGCTTCCCAAGTCATTCCGCCGGTGAGAGCGCCATCGCCGACGACGGCGACCACATGGCGGTCCTGCTGGCCTGTCATCTCGAGTGCGCGGGAGATCCCGTCCGCCCAGGACAGTGAACTCGAGGCGTGGGAGCTTTCGACCACATCGTGCACCGATTCGGAGCGCTGCGGATATCCGGCCAGGCCGCCCTTCAGTCGCAGTCGACTGAAATCCTGCCGGCCGGTGAGCAGCTTGTGCACATACGACTGGTGACCGGTATCGAAGATGATCGGGTCACCCGGGGAGTCGAACACACGGTGGATCGCCAGGGTCAGTTCCACCACGCCGAGGTTCGGGCCCAGATGTCCACCGGTCTTCGAAACTTCGGTGATGAGGAATCGCCTGATCTCACCGGCGAGCTCGACAAGCTGGTCCCTGGTGAGGGCGTCTAAGTCGCGTGGGCCGTGAATTGTTTCTAGTATGCCCATGATCTTGCGAGCCTAGACCAGCGACCTCAAAACATACTGGAGGATCCCACCGTGCCGGTAGTAATCCGCCTCACCAGGGGTGTCGATCCGCACCACGGCGTCGAATTCGACCGTGCCCTTGCCCTCAGGCGAGTGCTCGGTCGCCTCAGCGACCACGTGAACGGACTTCGGGGTGCGGCCTTCGTTCAGTTCGGTGAGCCCGGAGATGCTGATCTGCTCGGTGCCATCGAGCCCGAGGCTCTCCCAGCTTTCTCCGGCCGGGAACTGCAGCGGAACGACGCCCATGCCGATCAGGTTCGACCGGTGGATCCGCTCGAAACTCTCGGTGATGACCGCCTTGACCCCTAGCAGGCTCGTGCCCTTGGCCGCCCAGTCACGGGACGAGCCTGAACCGTACTCCTTGCCTGCCAGGACGACCAGCGGGACGCCGGCAGCCTGGTAGTGCTCACTGGCGTCGTAGATGAACGACTGCGGGGCATCCGGCTTCGTGAAGTCGCGGGTGTACCCGCCCTCGACGCCGTCCAGCAACTGGTTGCGCAGGCGGATGTTGGCGAAAGTGCCGCGAATCATCACCTCGTGGTTGCCGCGACGCGAGCCGTAGGAGTTGTAGTCCTTGCGGTCGATGCCGTGCTCGTTGAGGTAGCGGCCTGCGGGGCTGTCGCCCTTGATCGACCCGGCCGGGCTGATGTGGTCTGTGGTGACAGAGTCGCCCAGCTTGGCGAGCACCCGGGCGCCGGAGATATCGGTGACCGGCGTGACGTCGAGTTCCATGCCGTCGAAGTACGGGGGCTTCCGCACGTAGGTGGACGCCTCATCCCATTCGAAGATGCCGCCGGCCGGGGTGGGAAGCGAACGCCAGCGCTCATCTCCCTCGAAGACGCCGGCGTATTCACGGGTGAACATCGCGGAGTCGATCGAGGTGTCGATGGTGCGCTGCACTTCGGCGGCCTCAGGCCAGATGTCCTTCAGGAACACATCGTTGCCCTCCTGGTCCTGGCCGAGCGCATCCGTCTCGAAGTCGAAGTTCATCGACCCGGCGAGGGCGTAGGCGATCACCAGCGGAGGGCTGGCCAGGTAGTTCATCTTCACGTCGGGGTTGATGCGCCCCTCGAAGTTGCGGTTGCCGGAGAGGACAGCGGTCACGGCAAGGTCGTTCTCGTTGATGGCCGCCGAGATCTCATCAGCCAGCGGGCCCGAGTTTCCGATACAGGTGGTGCAGCCATAGCCGACGGTATAAAAGCCGAGGGTCTCCAGGTCGCGGTCCAGGCCCGACTTGGCGTAGTACTCCGTGACGACCTTCGACCCGGGAGCCAGGGTGGTCTTGACCCAGGGCTTGGTCTTCAGGCCCTTCTTGGCCGCGTTCCGCGCCAGTAGGCCCGCGGCCAGCATGACCGACGGGTTCGAGGTGTTGGTGCACGAGGTGATTGCCGCGATGGTGACGGCGCCGTGGTCGATGATGAAGGACTCTCCGCCGTCCACCGACACGGTGGCCGGCTTCGACACCGTCGACGGGGCGTGGCTGGCGTGCGTGTGGTGGTGGTTATTGTGCTCGCTCTCCGGAGTGTTCCCAGGAGGGTCGGAAGCCGGGAACGACTCCGAGACCTCCAGGTCGACCAGATCGTGCTCAACGGAGGCGTAGTTGTTGAGGTCCTTCTCGAACTGTGACTTCGCTGCAGTCAGTTCAACGCGGTCCTGCGGGCGCTTCGGACCGGCAATCGACGGAACAACAGTGGCCAGATCGAGTTCCAGGTACTCGCTGAAGGCGGGCTCGATCGACGGGTCGTGCCACAGGCCCTGCTCCTTCGAGTAGGCCTCGACCAACTGCACCTGCTCGTCGCTGCGGCCGGTCAGTCGGAGGTAGTCGAGGGTCACCTCGTCGATCGGGAACATCGCAGCGGTCGAACCGAACTCCGGGCTCATATTGCCGATGGTGGCGCGGTTGGCCAGCGGAACCTGGGCGACACCCTCGCCGTAGAACTCGACGAACTTGCCGACCACTCCGTGCTTCCGAAGCATGTCGGTGATGGTGAGCACGACATCCGTCGCTGTGACTCCGGGCGGGATGGATCCGCTCAGCTTGAAGCCGACCACCTTCGGGATCAGCATTGATACGGGCTGGCCGAGCATTGCCGCCTCGGCTTCGATGCCTCCGACGCCCCAGCCGAGAACACCGAGGCCGTTGACCATAGTGGTGTGGGAGTCGGTCCCGACGAGCGTGTCCGGGTACGCCTGGAGGGTCCCGTCCACGGTACGGGTGTAGGTCACGCGCGCCAGGTACTCGATGTTCACCTGGTGCACGATGCCGGTTCCGGGCGGAACCACTTTGAAGTCCTCGAATGCGGTCTGTCCCCAGCGCAGGAACTGGTAGCGCTCGCCGTTGCGCTCGTACTCCAGTTCGACGTTGCGCTCCAGCGCGTTCTCGCTACCGAACAGGTCGGCGATGACGGAGTGGTCGATGACCAGTTCGGCCGGTGCGAGCGGGTTGATCTTCGTCGCGTCTCCACCGAGTTCGGTCATCGCCTCACGCATCGCCGCCAGGTCGACGATGCAGGGAACACCGGTGAAGTCCTGCATGATCACGCGTGCAGGCGTGTACTGGATCTCAGTGTCGGGCTCGGCCGTGGGGACCCATGACACCACCGCCTCGATCTGCTGCCTGGTGATGTTCTTGCCATCCTCCGTGCGCAGCAGGTTCTCCAGCAGCACCTTGAGGCTGTACGGCAGCTTCTCCACCCCTGGTACGGCATCGAGCCGGAAGATCTCGTAGTCGGTCGAACCGACTGTCAGTGTGTCTTTCGATCCGAAACTGTTGACTGACGACATCTGTCGACTCCCTTGCTGAACGTGATGGCTGCAAGCCTAAGACAGTGCGGTGCTTTGGGCCAATGCTGCTCTGGGCGGTGCAGTCCGTCAAAAGTATCTTGACGTCAAGATAAATATACCACCTGCCCGGAGTTGGGCTTGCCGGTCAGGATGCCGTGTCGTGGTGGGCAACCGGACGCGGATACACAGTCCGCACCAGGAGCCAGGTCACCCAGACCATCGCCGCGTACAGCGGGACTCCCATGATGAGCTTCATGGCGGCGAGCCAGTCAGTTTGGCTCGACAGGTAGAGCGGGGCCTGAACCAGCAGACGGGCGGAGAACAGCCCGACCCACAGCCAGGTGGCGAGCATCAGAACGCGCCGCTTCTGTTGATTCTCACGCCAGGCCGTTCCCTCGCTGGACAAGAACCCGACGATGATGCCGATGAACGGCCATTTGATGGCGATACTGGTCACCAGCACCACCACTGAGACGACGTTGATGATGAGGCCGGGGAGGAAGTTGTCCTCCGTGCGCCCGGTCATCATGGCCAGGATTGCGGAGACTCCGACGCCGAAGAGACCAGCGAACGCCAGCGAAGCCGGCGTGCGCGAAATCAGGCGGATGGCGACGAAGCAGATGGCCACCGCCACCGGAGCCAGAACGGACAGCACGAGTTCGCGCGTGATCGTGTAGACCACGAGAAAACCGAGCCCGGGAAGGATCGACTCGGTCAGTCCACGAACGCCGCCGATCGCCTTCAGCAGGGCCGAGGCCCGCGGAACTTCTCCCGGTGCCAGATGTCCGATGGCCGAACTTCGAACGGCCCCTTCCAGGCCGGCCCGGAACGCAGCCCTCGCGGATTCCGGTGCTTCCGTGCCAGGCTCGTCGCTCACTGGTTGGCCATTGCCCACTGGCTGGTCATTCACGGTCGCTCACAGATTAGTCACCGGGGCAACCTGGTCCGGTGCGCCGCCGGTCTTCGGCAGGTGCAGCGGAATGAGGTCGCGCGGTGGCATCGGCGTATTGCCGCGCACCACCACGATGCTTCGGAACAGCTCTTCGATCTTCGCGGCCGCTTCCGGCTTGGTTGCGCCGTCCCCGGCGATGACGCCGCGCAGGAACCAGCGCGGCCCGTCGACTCCGATGAAGCGGGCGAGGCGTTTCGCGCCGGGCTGTCCGGCGGCAGCGGCCGGGATCTCGGCCAGTAGCTCCGGGCCGAATGGGCCGGCGGTGGGCGTGGTGGTACCGCCCTGCTTGGCAATCTGGTCGCTGATCTGCTGACGGATCTCGTGCCACAGCCCAGTCGAGCGCGGGGCCGCGAACGGCTGCACCTGCAGGGTCGAACCCGCGTAGTCCAACCCGACCGCCACGACGCGCTTGCTTCCCTCTTCGACCTCGAGGCGCAGCTGGAGGCCTTCCCGAGGAACAATCTTGACCCCGCCGAGGTCGACGTACGGCCGCACGGCGTTGGCTTCACCCTCATCGAGGGGACCGGCGTCAGCGCGGTC
The DNA here is from genome assembly GCA_040904805.1 of Homoserinimonas sp. GTDB lineage: Bacteria > Actinomycetota > Actinomycetes > Actinomycetales > Microbacteriaceae > RYN-87. The sequence goes on from JBBDSS010000019.1 coordinate 46,076, forward strand.
GGCTGGTGCCGACTTCGCCTGGCGCGCGGCCGCGTCCTGATCGTCGATGTTGTCGACGATGCTGTCGTCAGTGTTGTCGCTCACGCCTGTTCTCCTTGCATAGGTTCACGGTACCCGGTGGAACCGAATCCCGCCTGGCCGCGTTGGCTGCCGGGGAGCGACTCGACCGGGATGAAATGCGCCCGGAAGACCGGGGAAACAATCAATTGCGCGATACGGTCACCGACGGCGATCGCATACGACTCGCTGCGGTCGGTATTCAACAGGGTCACCCTGATCTCACCCCGGTATCCGGCGTCCACGGTGCCTGGACTGTTGACGATGGTGATGCCGTGCTTGGCGGCCAGGCCGCTGCGCGGAACTACGAAAGCCGCGTATCCGTCGGGAAGGGCTATCGAGACGCCGGTCCCGACAGTCGCCCGCTCCCCCGGCCCCAGCTCGACAGCCTCCGCCGCTACCAGGTCGGCACCGGCGTCACCCGGGTGCGAATACACCGGGAGCGTTCCGCTGGCTATGAGTACTTCGACGGTTTCTACCACGAGACGAGGGTAGTGCAGAACGACGACCCAGTCCCACCTGCGGTGCACCGTGAAATTCTGGTCCAATAGGGGCATGACCTATTACCGAGAACGTCTCTGGCCTTCCGCGTGGATCTACGTCTCGATCGCGCTGGTCATCCCAGCCTCGGTGCTTGTCTTCATGCCGATCAACCAGGTCGTCGGCATCGTCACCGGGGTAACCCTGTATGTCGGCATCGTCGGCCTGCTGACGGCGACGGCCCCGATCATCCAGGTGACCGAGCATGAGCTCGTCGCTGGACGGGCGTCACTGCCGCTCAGCCTGGTCGGTGAGCTTGCCGGCTTCGACGGCACAGAAGCCACTCTCGAACGCGGTCAGCGCCTGGACGCGCGCGCGTGGCTGCTCATCAGGGGCTGGGTTGCGCCGGTCATCAGGGTCACAGTCGCGGATGACACTGATCCGACACCCTATTGGCTGGTGTCGACCCGCAATCCGGAAGGACTCATTGCCGCTGTGACGACGGCGCAAGGCGCGACGTCGCCACTGTGACCGTCTTAGGCGTGACCGTCTTAGGCCGCGCACTCCAGGCAGATCGCGCCCAGCTTCTCCTGGTGGTCGATCTGGGAACGGTGCTTGACCAGGAAACAGCTGATGCAGGTGAACTCGTCAGCCTGCGGAGGAAGAACGACGACGTCGAGGTCCATATCGGAGAGGTCGGCCCCGGGTAATTCGAAGCCGCCCGGGTTGTCAGCATCATCTGCGTCGACCACCCCGGACATCTTGTCTGGGACGCGCTCCTTCAGTGCCTCGATGCTTTCGGAGTCATCGTCGGTCTTACGAGGTGCGTCGTAGTCGGTTGCCATGCCCATCCAGTTCTGATTCGTGCCGAAATTCGTGTTCGGCGGCGATAGTTTGCATCATCCGGTAGTGAATTGCAAACCACTGTGACTCTGCCGTGAGTACCGCAATCAACCGAACTTGCGGCACGCCCGAGTTATTCCCGCCCGGATGATGGTTCTCGTGTCAACCTAGAGCCGGAACATGACAGCCTGAGAGGCGATCAGTATGCAAGAACTGCGAGTCACCGGAGTGGAGAACGGCGTACTCCTGGCGACGTCTGACGACGGCGAGCGATTCCGCATTCCCATCGATGAGATGCTGCAGTCCAAGATCCGCCAGGCCACGCCCGACCCCGGAACCGGACGGAAGTTGGCGCCCCGCGAGATCCAGGCGCACATTCGCAGCGGCATGTCGGCAGAGGATGTGGCCTCGATCACCGGGGCGTCGCTCGAGTACATCCAGAAGTTCGAGGGGCCGGTGCTCGCAGAGCGCGAGTACGTCGTCACCGCCGCACTCAGTGTCCCGGTGCATACCGCGATGGAGACCGACCCGCTGGGTGAAGGCTCAACGTTCGGAACCGTCATCCGGGAGCGCCTGCATGACCTCGGAGCTGCTGGTGAGCGCTGGGCGAGCTGGAAGGAGCAGGGTGGCGGCTGGGTCGTCAAGCTGGCCTTCACGGCCGAGCAGGTGGAGCATGACGCCCGGTGGCAGTTCGACCCGAAGAAGACCGCGTTGGCGCCCCTGAACAGCGATGCAGTTACGCTCTCCCAGCAGGGCGAATTGGCTGGTGCGCTGATCCCGCGACTGCGCGCAGTCAACACCGAGGACCGCGTTCCCGACACATCACGATTCGACAGCGGCGCGTTCACCGACGAGGAACTCTCCCAGCAGGACACCGCCCCCTGGGTTGATCCCCTCCCGTTCAACCGTGCCGGGCAGTCGTCCGTTTCCCCGGCCGCCATCAACTCCGGCCCGACCCGCAACTCCGGCCCGACCAGGGACGCAGGCGGTGAGGAGGGCGAACTCGGCCACACCGCCGACCTGCTGGAAGCCCTTCGGAGGCGTCGCGGTGAGCGCGAGGCCGCTTCCTTCGACGATGACGATGCGCGCGCCGCGCACCCATCCACCGGGAACATCCGCATCATCGATGTTCCTCTGGACAACTTCTCCGACGAGCCTTCAGGTGGCGCTTCGGCGATGGGCGACGATTCACCAACTCCCCCGGTTGCCAGGAGCGACGCACCAGCAGCCCACGCCGGACCGGTGCGAAACGACCAGTCGACGCCGGTAGCCTCGCTGTCGAAGTCAGGCAAGAAGGGCCGGGCGACCATGCCGAGTTGGGACGATATCGTTTTCGGCGCCAAATCCGACGACGACCTCTAGGCAACAAGCCTCAGCTCAGGCGAACGCGCCGAACCGGAGCACCGGCACGAGAAGCTCCTCGCGGGACATCGAACCGTGCTGCCCAACCATGTTGCGGCCGGAGAGTTGCTCGTCCCTGCCGTCGTAGTAGGCGATCGACTTGCGGGCGGCCACCAGGAGGTCGCCGATCCTCGGCTCCACCTCCGGGTGCACGGAGGGGCCGAACCAGCCGTCGGAAATCGCTTCGGCGCGGGTGACGACCCATGACCTGGCCGACTCCGACTCCCGCCAGCGGGCGGTGACCGTCTCACGAAGGGATTCGGAGGCATCCGCCTCGAAATGAAGCTGCAGGCACCGGGGCTCGCCGGCCACATGACGGATGCCGTCCAGCATCCGGGGATCGAAGTCGAAGAACACATGGTTGTGTGCGGCCACATCGACGATTCCGTGATCTGCCGTGAGGATTAGGCCGTCTCGTTTGCCCAGGGTGTCGGCGAAGGTGCGAACTGCTGAATCCAGCTCATCCAGCCGGTCGGTCCAGGCCCCGGACTGCCAGCCGTATTTGTGCCCGGCCTGGTCCAGTTCTGGAACGTACACATAGACCAGCGCACGGTCGGAAGAGTCGAGGATGTTCCGCGCCTCAGCGAGGCGCTCCGCCATGGAGCTGGCAGCACGATACTCGGCGCCGCGAAGTACAGCCTGGGTGAAGCCGGTACTGCGGTAGCGCTCGACGCCGACAGCGAAGGCTGGCACGCCGGCATCCGTGGCCAGCTCGAACACTGTGCGGTTACGCTGCCAGGTTGAGGGATCCAGGCGTTCGTCCCACCCGTTCAACTGGTTGACCACTCGATCATGGGCCGGATCGAGCGCCGAGTAGCCGACCAGCCCGTGCTCGCCAGCGGCAACGCCTGTCGTCAGGGTGGCCAGGGCGGACGCCGTCGTGGTGGGAAAGCCGGACACCGCGGTGGTGGTCCGGCCCAATAGCGGGGCGAGGGTTCTGGCGTGCCCGGCCGACGCCTTCAGCGCGGTAGCACCGAGACCGTCGACCAGCAGCACCACCGCCTTATCGGCCGGCGGAAGCGAGAGGGCGTTCGGTGCGCCCTCGATGGTAGCCAGGCAACTTGGCAGAACATCGGCAAGGCTAAACCGCGCTGATTTACTGGCCGATAGCATGAAGGCAATCCTATGACTACACCTGCAGCCACCACCCCCGAAGCCTCCAGCGAACGCATCGACATCGTCGATGTCGCCTCTGAAATGGAGGGCTCGTTCCTTGAATACGCGTACTCGGTCATCTACTCGCGGGCACTCCCTGACGCGCGCGACGGCCTGAAACCGGTCCAACGGCGCATCCTGTACCAGATGACCGAGATGGGCTTGCGGCCCGATCGCGGTCACGTCAAATCCGCCCGCGTCGTCGGCGACGTGATGGGCAAGCTGCACCCGCACGGTGACGCGTCGATCTACGACGCCATGGTGCGTCTCAACCAGCCGTTCATCATGCGGGTTCCGCTCATCGACGGACACGGCAACTTCGGGTCCCTGGATGACGGGCCGGCAGCGCCGCGCTACACCGAGGCCCGCCTGACCCCGGCCGCGCTGGCGATGACCGCGGACCTCGACGAAGACGTCGTCAACTTCGTGCCCAACTACGACAACCAGCTCACCCAGCCGGAAGTGCTGCCGGCCGCATTCCCCAACCTGCTGGTCAACGGGGCGAGCGGTATTGCGGTCGGTATGGCAACCAACATGGCGCCGCACAACCTCATCGAGGTGGTCGGCGCGGCCAGGCACCTGTTGGAGAATCCGGATGCCTCCCTCGACGACCTGATGAGCTTCGTACCTGGGCCGGACCTGCCGACCGGTGGCACGATCAGCGGACTGGACGGCATCCGTGACGCCTACCAGACCGGTCGTGGCAGTTTCAAGACCCGCGCGAAGGTGTCCATCGAGCCGGTGACCGCCCGCAAGACCGGCCTGATCGTCACCGAACTGCCGTTCATGGTGGGCGCCGAGAAGATCATCGAGAAGATCAAGGATGGCGTCGGGTCAAAGAAGCTGAGCGGCATCTCGGATGTGACGGACCTGACTGACCGCACCCGTGGCCTGCGCCTGGTGATCGGCATCAAGACCGGGTTCAACCCGGAGGCCGTGCTCGAGCAGCTGTACAAGTACACGCCGCTTGAGGACCAGTTCAACTTCAATAACGTCGCACTCGTGAACGGCGGGCCCAGGACCCTCGGATTGCGGGAGATGCTGCAGGTCTACCTGGATCACCGGATCGAGGTGACCACTCGGCGTAGCCGTTTCCGGCTGGCGAGGAAGCAGGAACGGCTTCACCTGGTCGAGGGGCTCCTGGTGGCGATCCTCGATATTGACGAGGTCATCCAGGTCATCCGTACCAGTGATGACTCTGAGCAGGCCCGCACCCGGCTGATCGACGTCTTCGACCTCAGCCAGGTGCAGGCAGAGTACATCCTCGAGTTGCGCCTGCGTCGGTTGACGAAGTTTTCCCGCATCGAGCTCGAGGCGGAGCGTGATCAGTTGCGTACTGAGATCGCCGAGCTCGAGCTGCTGCTCAGCGACCCGGTGCGCGTTCGCCTTCTGGTCTCCCACGAACTCGAAGAGGTCGCCGAGAAGTACGGAACGCCGCGGCGGACCATGCTGACGCACGCACGTCCCAGTATCGCCACGGCCAATTCGTCGAAGAAGCAGGCTCCGGTGCTGGAACATGTGGACGTGCCGTGCCGGGTGATCCTGTCGACCACCGGACGCGTCATCCGCGTCGACCTGACCGACGATGCGGATGCTCCGCCGCGGGCGTCCAGACGGAACAAGCATGACGCGATCAGCGCCACAGTTCTCACCACCAGCCGCACCGAGATTGGAGCTGTCACCTCGACCGGTCGTCTGGTTCGGTTGTCGCCGATGGACCTCCCGGTAGTGCCGGACAACTCGATTCAGCTTGCTGCCGGTGTGAAGATCAGCGAGTATCTGGCTATTGATCCCAAGAAGGAACGGGTTGTGACGCTGGTGTCGCTCACGGCTGAGGAGCCGATGGCGCTCGGCACCACGCAGGGAGTGGTGAAGCGGGTGTCCCTGGCGGACGCTCCGCAGCGGCCCGAGTTCGAGATCATCGCACTCAAGCCGGGTGACGAGGTTGTCGGGGCTTGCTCCTCCCCTGAGGACGCTGAGTTGATCTTCATCACGTCTGAGGCTCAGTTGCTGCGGTTCCCGGGGTCATCCGTGCGCCCGCAGGGACGGAGTGCCGGCGGCATGGCCGGGATCAAGCTCTCGGCCTCTGCTGAAGTCATCTTCTTCGGAACGGCTTCCCCGGCCGAAGACTCGGTCGTCGTGACGATCTCTACCTCTGCTGCCACCATCGCGGGTACCGATCCGGGGCGCGCCAAGGTGTCGCTCCTGACGGAGTTCCCTGCGAAGGGCCGCGCCACTGGTGGTGTGCGGGCTCACTCCTTCCTGAAGGGCGAGGATTTGCTCTCGGTCGCCTGGGCCGGCCGCGCGCCTGCCTTGGCCGTGGGCGCAGATGGTGCTTCGAGGGCGCTGCCGGAGGCTGGTGCCCGGCGCGACGCATCCGGCACACCACTGGATGCGGTGGTCGGCTCGATCGGTCGCGAGCTCTGACTCAACCGCCTCACGCTCGACCGGCAGGGTCAGAGGCAATACAGCTAGACGTCGATGCGTTCGCGCGACAGGTCCTCTGAACCGGCGACGATGAACTCCTTGCGGGGGGCAACGTCGTTGCCCATCAGCAGTTCGAAGACCTTCTCCGACCGTTCGGCATCCGTGATCTGTACCCGCCTGAGCGCGCGGTGGCTGCGATCCATAGTGGTGGTCGCCAACTGGTCCGCGTCCATCTCGCCCAGCCCCTTGTACCGCTGAATCGGATCCTGGTAGCGCTTGCCCGACTTCTTCAGGGCGGCCAGCACTCCGGTCAGCTCCGTCTCCGAATAGGTGTAGATCGTCTCATTGGCCTTGGTGCCCGGGTTCATCACCACCACCCGATGCAGCGGTGGTACGGCTGCATACACGCGTCCATCCCGAATCATGTCCGGCATGTAGCGGAAGAACAGGGTGAGCAGAAGGGTGCGGATGTGCGCCCCATCGACATCCGCGTCGCTCATGATGATAATCTTGCCGTAACGCGCGGCCGACAGGTCGAAACTGCGGCCGGACCCGGCCCCGATGACCTGGATGATCGACGCGCACTCCGTGTTCGACAACATGTCCGAAATGGACGCCTTCTGCACGTTGAGAATCTTGCCGCGGATGGGCAGCAGTGCCTGGTACTCGCTGTCCCTGGCCAGCTTGGCCGTGCCCAGAGCGGAGTCCCCCTCGACGATGAACAGCTCGCTATTGGCCACGTCGCTACTGCGGCAGTCCACCAGCTTGGCAGGCAGCGATGAGTTCTCCAGCGCGTTCTTCCGCCGCTGGGTCTCCTTGTGAGCCCTGGCCGATACCCGTGACTTCATTTCGGCGACGACCTTGTCGAGCACGAGGGATGCCTGGGTCTTGTCATCGCGCTTGCTGGAGCCGAACTTCTCGGCAAGCGCCTTGGATACGACGCTGGTGACGATGTTGCGGACCGCGGGCGTCCCCAGGATTTCCTTCGTCTGCCCTTCGAACTGTGGTTCCGGAATACGCACCGTGAGTACCGCAGTGAGCCCGGCCAGGATGTCGTCCTTCTCCAGCTTGTCGTTGCCGACCTTGAGGCGTCTCGCGTTCAACTCCAGCTGGTTTCGCAGGAACTTCAGCATCCCTGCCTCGAAACCGGCCTGATGGGTCCCACCCTTGGGCGTCGCGATGATGTTCACGTAGCTGCGGAAGACGGTGTCGTAGCCGGTGCCCCACCGCAGCGCGATGTCCACCTCGCACTCGCGATGCAGTTCGGTCGGGACCATGTGGCCCTTGTCGTCGAGCACCGGAACCGTCTCGGTGTACTTTCCGGTACCGGTGAGCCGCCAAATGCCGGTCAGAGCCGGATCCTTGGAGAGGAACTCCACGTACTCGGAGATCCCGCCGTCGTAGCGGAACGCCTCGTGGGTCGCCGGCTCTTCGCGGTTGTCGGTGATCTCGAGCCCCAGACCCTTGACCAGGAACGCGGTCTGGCGCGCCCTGGCAACCAGCTCCTCGGTTTGGAATGTCGCGCCCTTGGTGAAGATCTGCGGATCGGCCCAGTAACGCACCCGGGTACCGGTGACGCCCTTGGCCACCTTGCCGACCACCCGCAGTTCGCTCTGCTTCTCGAACGGCGTGAACGGGGAGTCCGGGCCGGGCTCCCCCGCATCGGCGAAAACTCCCGGCTCGCCACGATGGAACGACATCGCCCAGGTCTTGCCACCGCGGTCGACTTCGACGTCGAGCCTGGCCGACAGGGCGTTGACGACGGATGCTCCAACACCGTGGAGGCCACCGGATGCCGCATACGATCCGGTTCCGAACTTACCGCCGGCGTGAAGTTTGGTCAGTACCACCTCAACCCCGGACAGGCCTGTCTTCGGCTCGGCGTCGACCGGGATACCCCTGGCCCGGTCACGAACTTCCACGCTGCCGTCGGGGTGCAGAATCACGTCGATCTTGTCGCCGTGTCCGCCGAGTGCCTCATCGACCGAGTTGTCGATGATCTCCCAGAGGCAGTGCATGAGACCGCGGGAGTCTGTCGAACCGATGTACATTCCTGGCCGTTTGCGAACGGCCTCGAGACCCTCCAGAACAGAAAGATGTCTCGCGGAATAGTCCGACGCTGCCACTGGTTCTCCTTAGTGCACCCGATGTACGTCCCGCGTCCCGCCAATGGGAATGGCGGTTGGACGGGCGGTGTTAAGACTAGTGAGCCCGACCGGCAGCACCCGCATCCGACACCCGGCGGCTGAGTGTTTCCTACGCGGTCAGCGAAATGCACCCCTCACCTCACCAATACACGGCCGAGGCGTGCTTGGATAGTTACACGGAAGTTAGTCGTCAAAGAAATTGGAGGAGCAACGTGTCCCACATTGCACCCGGAACCACAGCGGTAGACGAACTGGCCTCCGCACACGAGCTCACGGCTTCAGACCGCTGTGACAGTTGTGGAGCCCAGGCCTACATTCGCGTGTCCATTGGAGACAGCGAACTGCTCTTCTGCGCCCACCACGGCAAGAAGCACCAGGAGAAGCTGGCTGCGATCGCCACCGAATGGCACGACGAGTCCGCTCGACTGCTCACTGAGGCGCGCGGCTAAGTACTCGTCTCAATCTGTGACGATCCGCGGGATCGACACGGCTAATCGCGTGACGATCTCTTCGCCAATAGTGCCCATGGCGTCCGCCCACTCCTGAAGTGTGGGTTCACCGGCCGAGCCGTCACCGAACAGCGTCACGGTGTCGCCAGCAGCAGCATCCCGTCCTGTGACATCGACGAGCATGCGCGCCGGCCCGACTGCGATCACCGGGACGCGGCTGCCGCCGACCGCCACCGTCACGTTGCCGGCGGCGTCTGCCAGGATCCCGGATGCTCCGCCGACCGGCAACTCGGCCAGCGTCCGTCCGGACTGCTGTCGGAGGCCCCTGATCGGCGCACGCAGCGTCATGACAGGTCGAAGGCCCACCTCCGCCGGACCCACCCCACTGCCCGGGGCGATGCCATACAAGAACGCCCCCACCCGCACCAGGTCGAAACGCGCGTCGGCCCTGGCATAGGAGGCGGCACTGGCTGCGACATGAACCATGGCAGCACGGATCCCGTAGGCTTCGGCCGTCGACACTCCCGCCAGGTGCTCCGCGATCGACCGGCTGTCGTCCTCATCGGATTCCTCGGCCAGGTGCGTCCAGAGACCGGCCACGATCACCCGCCCGGACTGTTCCAGTTCAGCGGCGCGTCCAATGAACCGATCCCACTCATCGGGAAGCGCTCCGGCCCGGTGCAGCCCGGTATCCAGTTTCAGGTGGATGCTCGCCTGGACCCCGGTTTTCGCACTGGCCAAGGCGACGCGCTCCAGGACAGCCGCATCCGTAACCCCGATGTCGATCCGCCCCCGAATCGCCTCGCTGAGGTCATCGCCGCTGTCGAAGACCCAGGCGAAGACCATCGCAGTCGGCGCCAGCCGGCGCACGTCGATCGCTCCCGGAAGGTCGAGGGCCCCAAAGGCGCTCACGCCTTCATCGAGCAGCACGTCGATGACCGCAGCACGACCATGCCCGTAGGCGTCGTCCTTGACTACGGCGAGCAACGCCGCCGTCGCAACCCGATCACGAATCAGACGCGCGTTGTGTCGCAGCGCCGCTGTGGACACGAATGCCGTCGCTTCAGGAGTGCTCACCGTGTCACCACCCTGGCCACCCGGTCGTCGAAGCAGGCGAGAAGGCTGAACGGATGCTCTCCGACCGACTTCGACCATTCGGCCAGCGAAAGTTCGCCAGCTGCCGGGTCACCGAAGAAGACCACCGTTGTGCCAGCAGTCACCGGTGTCTGGCCTGCGTCCACGACGAGCACATCCATCGCGACGCGGCCAACGATGGGCAGCCGCTGACCAGCCCAGGTGACGGATGCCCGGTTCCCGGCCTTCCGCGGAAGTCCGTGTCCGTAACCAATCGCCACCAGGGCAAGTGTGGTGGCTGTCGAGGTCCGGTAGGTGTGCCCGTACGACACCCCGGCCCCAGCTCCCACCCGCTTGGTGGCCAGGACCTCGGCCTCCAGCCGAGGGGGGCTGGTCGGCAGGGACTGCAGCAGGTTCGCAACGATCTGGTCGTCGGCCCGGCCGGAAGCCAGCAGATCGAATTGCCCGGCGGAAAGATGGAGGGTGCGGGCGGAGAAGCTCACGATCACCCCATCCCACCTACTGTCCAGACTCCCCCACTCTACTGCCCCGTATGATTGGGGGGCACGTTCTGGTGGCCGAGGGGAGACACACCGCTGTGAAGTCGAAGAGTCTTGGTGTGAAGCATCGCCTGGAATACCTATGGCGTCGAGCTCGTGGCTTCGACGCCGCTTCTGTGACGTCCCGCGCCCGCGCGGTGGCTGCCGCCTATGGGAAACCGACGCCGGTCATTTTCGCCGACATGCTGTGGTCGGCCGTGTTTCGCGACGTCGCATTCCAGGACTACGTCGACTACGACTTCGCGATGCTGAAGCGTTCCGAGCGGGCTACCTTCATGACCCACTCCATCTCGAATCACATCGCGATGAAATACGACCACCCCGACTACCGCGAGATTTTCCACGACAAAATCGCGTTCAACCGCGCATTCGACGCCCACCTCGGCCGGGAGTGGCTCGACGTGAGTTCCGCATCCGCTGACGAGGTGCGCGCGTTCACGCAACGTCACGGGCGCGTGATGGGGAAGGTGCCGGTCAGCGACTCCGGTCACGGCGTGTCCCGTTACGAGGCGGACGAGATCAGCGACTGGGAGACGTTCCGGAGCGAGTTGATCGCCAAGGGGCAGACCCTCCTCGAGGAGTACATCAAGCAGCACCCCACCCTCGCTGCCGTCTGCCCAGGTACGGCGAACACGACGCGGATCACCACCTTCTTCGACGGCACCACGACCCACGTTCTCTCGATCGCCCAGAAGTTCGGTCGTGGCGAGGCCAGCGACCAGCAGACCTACGGCGGTTTCTACACGATGCTGAACCTCGACGGCTCATCGCGGGGGCGCGGCTACGATTCGCACGACAGCGTGCACGAGGTGCATCCGGAGTCTGGGGTGTCCATTCCCGGCTTCCAGCTGCCGATGGTCGATGAGCTGCTCGAGTTCATCGACCAGGTCGCCCGGGTGGTGCCCCAGATGCAGTACATCGGCTGGGATGTCGTCATCGGCGAGACCAGGCCGATCCTGGTCGAGGGCAATTGGGCGGCCGGCGTTTACGAGAACAAGCCGAGCGTCACGGGCATCCGCACCGGCAGTCTCCCCCGTTTCCGCGAGCTGATCGGCTTCTAGCCGCACCGCATCATCGCTGTCATCTCAGCGCTGCCTCGGTCGACTCGGTCACCAGCAGGCGCGCGACGGCGCCGGAGATGTCGATGCCAAGCTTGTGCTCGAGCCACAACCATTGACCGACCGGATTCAACTCCAGGAAAACGACGCTGCCATCCGGTTTGACGATCAGGTCGAACGCCCCAAAGTCCAGGCCGCACCGGTGGAGGAAAAGCAGGAGTCGGGCCGTCAGGTCGGCGGAGAGTTCCCATAGCTCGTAGGACACCAGCTCCTGGCTCCTGCGGAAGTCGACCATCGTCTCCAGCTGTGACTGCGAGTTGACGCGTACCGGAAAGCACTGGTTCCCCACCACGGTGACCCGCAACTCATAGTCCTTATCGACATACTCCTGGAACTGGCACGGGGCCGCGGCAACAGAGAGAGACGACGATGTCACGTCATCGAGCGTGACGAGGTTGGCGTACAGGAACTTGTCTGGCCGCCCCACATACCAGGTCAGCGGCTTGTACAGCAGCCGCTGTCCCGGGAAGGTGCCCGGTTCGGCTTCAACGAACTGGGCGACGCTGTCCGCGTCATTCGTGATGATTGTTGTCGGGATGGCGAACCCGAGCTGCTGGGCCAACGCCAACTGGTACGCCTTCAAGCTTGCCGTTCGTACGGCGGAGGGACGGATCGGCCACGCTGCGGTCGGAATCAGCCCTTCCAGCGACTCAAGGAGTTCCCGGTGCTCCCGCAGTGCGAAGTCTGTGGTGAAGTCGTCGGACCTGGAGTGCACAAGCGTAGTTTCCTTGCGCCACCACCACACGGCGCGCACCGTATTCAGGCGGACCCAGGTGCCATCGATCTGCGTTTCGACGGTCACGGCCGAGTCGGCATAGGTCAGGCGAAAACCTTCCAGCTCCTCATCGAGCATCAGGCAGCGGACACCGAGGGCCTCGACTTTCTCACGCACGATTGCCACGTGTTGATCACGGCTTTGGCCCACTATCGCCACGGCATCCGCCGGCGACCCGTCGACGGTCACCGATCTACGTCCGCCTTGCATTTCAGCCCGAACGTGCAGCGAATGGATCCCGTACCGGTCGTCGCGCTCGGGTTATCGTCGATTATCGGGCCTGGCCGGATCGGACGCTCGGCCAGGCTCACGCCGAAAGGAATCCGGCTGACCTCCAGGTCATCACTCCAGACCCTCGTTGCCAACTCATGCAGGCGGGGAAGCGCCTCCAGAAGTGGCAGCTCCGCAAGCTCGTTCGCTTTCCTGGCAACCTCCTCAGCCCGTTCGAGAGCGTCGTGCGCAGTGTCGGTGCATTCGACATCCTGTTGCGTCAACCCATGGCGTTCCAGCCACTCGTATGGGTTCCGGAGCAGTTCCTGCAGATCATCGGAATCCTGAAGCAGCAGCTCGGCATTCCGCTTGTCCTTCTTCATTCTCTTTCTCCTCACGCCTCGGTGGTGATGCTCATTTCTTCTGACCACGAATGTTGCGGGCCGGCTCAACGGCGGCCAGCGACTCGATACCCTTTCCGATGGTTTCTCCCCTGACCGTGGGAAGGATGTCAGCGAGTCTTCCTGCGTCGATCCGGAGTCGTCGGCTGCCCGTTCGGCGGGAGATCTCCCGGGCAAAGCGCGCCGCGTCGTCAATGGTCGATGCGTCGAGCGGCGCGTCCAAGTCCTCTGCCGCCGTCGCCACGAATCTGAACAGGTCCCTGCCGCTCTCGCGCAGTTCGGGCTCGCGCCGCAGCAAGAGGGCGATTGCCGGCGTGTTGCGCTCGAGGATTCTCCACCACGGCAGCAGGCCCTCGAATTCGCGGAACGACCCGTCGCGGAATTTGCGGAGACTGTTGAGACTGCTGGACTTGGCTTTGGGGAACAGGGCGTCGAACACGCCTTGGAGGGCCTCAGCGGCGCAGATCCGAGTTGCCGTCACCGCCCCGGAGATTTCCCAGTCTCCCTCGTTCCGCCAGCGATGCGAGAATTCGATGGTGCCTTGGTCCGCGATATCGTCGTGCGGGAAGATGAACGCCTTGAAACCAATCGTGTCGTCAGCGTTCAACCAGGACCAGATGTTCTCGAACACGTTCTGCTGTGACGCAACCGCATCCGCGACGGCATCGGCAACCTGGTCTTCGAACGCGGCCAGCTCCTCATCGCTGATGTCCTGATTAGACACGGTTCGCGTAGCCACCACTTGGTTTATCGCGTCGCGCACTGCGTCGTTGAACGCTTCGTGCCCGGACTCCGCGCCGCCATCGGTGACGTTGTCCTCCTCCATGAGCACAACGACCACGCCGACGACACCGCCGACGTCGTCGACCGCGCCGGACAGGGAATCAGGCACCGGAATCGGCTTCAACACCGTCTGCCAGTCACCGATCGGTGAGGGGATCGGGATGTCCTCACCATCGTCGACATCAGTGTTCACCAGGTTCCCGTGACTGCCGGGCGTGAATTGGGTTATCGCCTCCCCCGCCAGCGTCAGTGAAGGGCTCACGGTGACAGTGGACCCGCCGACTGCGAAGTACACGGCCCACAAGTACGGCTCAGCAGAGCCCGGGCCATCGCCCTCATCGTGGCAGTGGATGCGCGTCAGTTCCAGCCGGGTGAATAGATCGTCTCTTGCCATGTCAACCTCCTGTTATCTGGCTCCTGTTATCGACAGCAGCAGCACCGGTGCGACGTTCTCGCGGGCGTGGGTGAGGAAGAACATGCCGGCGCCGGCCAGGCCAACCATCAGGCTCGGATCGGGCAAGGGTTCGCTGCCACCCGACGACCACCACTCTGGCGAGCGGCCCAGGCACAGCCGTGCGGAATCGGCTTCGGCAACTTCCCGGTAGCTCGCACCTTGCGCGCCCAGCGCATCGGCCGCCAATTTCACGATGTCGATGTTTCCGATCACGCCGTGACAGAGTGACCAGGTCGTAGCCTCCTGGCCGAGGGCGGCCGAGATCGCCGTTGTCGTGGTTGCCAACGCAACTTCCGCTTCAGCTCTGTACCCGGGATCCGCCGTTACAGACCAGGCCCGGGCCCGCGCCAGGGCCATCCCAGGCGCACCATGACACCACGATGTTGCGAATATCCGGTGCTTCGCGCTTCCGGCTCCCCACCTGAAGTCCGGCCAGTTGCCCGCCGCCGGATCGAACCAGGCGCGCTCATAGTCGAAGGCGGCATTCGCGCCTGACCGGTAGCGCGCGTCTCCGGTGACGCCGTATAACTCGGTCAGGGCCAGTGCAGCGCCGGATGTCCCGTGTGCGAGCCCGGTGAGCGGTCTCTGCCGGCCTCTCCCGGGTGGCCGCCACGCGATCCCCCTGGCGGAGACCACAGCCGCAGCCAGCAGGGACTCACCCAGTGTCGACGCGATATCGAGCAGTATCTGCTTGCCGGTGAGGGCGTGGACGGCGAGACAGGCCAGGATTCCGCCTGCGCTGCCACCGATGATGTCGAATTCGCTCTCCGGGGTCGCAGAATCGGCGCAGCGAACGATGAGGGCTTCGCCCTCCCGCACCAGTTGGTCGTCGCCGAGGAGGACCCCCACCCGCGTCGCCGCATAGGCGATTCCGGTGCAACCCGAGAACAAGCCGAGACGCATCGACGAGTCGACGGACTCCGCACCTGCGAGGCCGCTCCTGATCGCGCCGCCAGCCGTATCCGCCGCAAGCTGCATGCCGGTCGCCGCCGCGAATTCCGCCAGGAACAGGGCGATGCCGCTCGTTCCTGAGTAGAGCGTTGGACCGAGCACGCCCCAGGCGGTGGCCCGCCGCCCGCCGATGGGGTTAGCAATGCCGCGGCGAACCCCGAACCAGGTGCACCGGTCCGCATGCCAGACGGCGCTGTCGATCAACCGCCCGGCGATGGCGGTTGCGTGACGCAGTGAACTATCCCTGTAGTCCAAGGGAAACGCCGTCGCAGCGGTCGCGGTCTGGCGTTGGCGCGATGGCACGTCAAGGACGGCGTAACGATCCGGCCCACTCTCCGAGAGGAATGGGCGGGTCAGGTCGACGCCTGAGTCAACCATGTGCTCGGCGACGGCTTCGAGACGTCCGGACTCGGTACGTCGTGCTTGTTGTTCTGCCGCGACCAGACCTTCGGCAAGCAAGCGGCACCGGTGTGCCCCGAAGCTCTCGCCGTGACCCGGGTCCTCGGCAATGGCCAGCCCCGGTGCGAGCGGTTTCGCGAAAGGAGGCGTCAGCTCAGCCAGTCGTGCTGATACTGACTCGTAGATGCTGGCCACGATCGGGGCGACCGCCGCGTACTGGTCCGCCCGGGTGTACAGCACGACGGAGTCGCAGCGTCGGTAGTCGACGGGATCGCTGAGGGCCTTGATCTGGAACGGAATACCTGCAGCGTTCAGCCGACCGGTCACCAGCCGCATGAGATCCACCGCAGCCAGCGCCGTGGCATTCCAGTACCATCGGAGGACGCCGCTGCCCGGGCCTGCCCCACTGCCGGCGTCGCCGACGGCGAGGTAGAAACCGGGCGTGGCATTTCGCAACTCCTTGGGCACTCTCACCTGAAGGACCGCACCCTGAAGGCCTGCAGGTCTGGCGTCCGGGCGCCAATCAGCAGGGTCGACCAGCGTTCGAAGCCCTGCCCGCACCAGGACAGCGCTTGCGGCAGTCGTTGCAGCAGCGGCCCAGCCATCCTGCCAGTGGCCGGTGCCCCCGTTGGCTTCGGATAACGCCGTCACCAGACTCGACGAGCCGCGTGGGGAGTCGCTGGAATCGGTGATGGGTACGATCGCCCCGCCCGTGGCATAAAAATTGCGGTACAGGTTCCACTGGAGGTCCGCCGCCAGCTGTGACTGCCGGTCGTCTCGGGTCATCCCGTTCGAACGACGCCCCGCAGAGCGCCGCGTTCCCAGCCATCGATAGCTCGCCGGGAGTCGGATGTCGACGGCGCCCAGCACTGTGCGAATCGAATCCAGGTAGATGGCTCCCGCTGTGTCAGGCATAAGGGTCCAAACCCAGCAGACCGCGTGCAGACTCCTCCGGGCTCTCCAGGACGTTCAGTCCGAGCTGCACCAGCGTGACGCTAACCCCGGTCGGCTGAGTAGTGCGTTGACCTTGCTCAAGGGCTGTCTGGAGCAGGCGCACTCCCATCATCTGAACAGCCTGAACGAGCATCCGCGGTCGAGTAGCCACCGCACCGTTGTGCCGGGCGTACGACCTCCAGAAGTTGCCGATGGCGGGCTGCATCGACTCAATGGGAACCGACGGCACGCCCACGATGTCCGGTTCGGCTTCCGCCGCGCTGGGCGGGGCAAGGCTCGACGCCCAGAACGCGATGTACTCCGCGAAGAAGCAGCCCACATCCCAGCAGCTGTCCCCGACCGACGCGAGTTCCCAATCGACGATGCTGAGCCGCCGCGTTCGGAGCGATCCTGGGGCTGGGGTGATGACACAGTTGTCCCAGCGGACATCGTTATGGCAGAGGGCCGTCGGCTCCCAACTCGACGCGACCCCGTCCAGGAGTCCAGCGGTTCCAGCCGACGCCTGAATCATCCTGATGTGCTCATGGTTGGCCAGGCTCAGCTCTCGGAGGATGCGGAGTGGCACGGCATCGAGCGACAGGATCCATGGAGGTGTGCCATGTGCCGCCGGCCCATCCGGTAGCCGATCGCCGCTGGTGAGCGGAATCGAATGCAGCGTCGCCAGCACTCGTCCCACTTCCGAAGCGCATCGGCGACTGAAACCCGCGCGCCCCAGGTGAACCTCGCGCAGATTCCTGCTTCCTGGGCGCCACTCGACGACCAGGTAGCCCTGCCCGGCCGCCGCGAATGGCACAAGGTGCTCCGCCACGGCCGGATGTTGCGACAACAGCCAGGCGTAGACCGCTGCCTCGTGCGTGAGCGTGGCCGTACGATCGGGATTCTCGGCGGTTTTGACCAGGTATTGCGGCCCGTCCGAACGAAGTGCGGCAAAATTCCGGTTCCTCCTCGATACGTCGACCACCATCAGGTCTCCGTTGACGATGGAATCCGTATCGATGAGACCCAGGCGCCGCAGAAGGTCGACGGCCTCGCGTTCGCCTCCCCCAGCGGACCAATCCACCGGGTTGGCAATGAGAGTTTCCGCCGACGAGACCCCTGCAGGCATGACGTCGGCCTATAGGCAGAGAAACTGGGTCTGACAGCTGGTCGACAGGGTGCAGGTCGCCGGCACGCAGGTGTCTTCACCACCCTCTGTCGGGCATGAGAAGCAGACGCTTGCCTGTGGAGGAACGCTCACCAGGGCTCCGCCACCAGCATGGAACCCGCCGCCGTGCATGCCAGGGCGAGGAAACCTGGAAAGAAAGGCTGCCGCGACCGTACCACCCAGGAACTGGCGTTGCCCGGCCTGCGGGAGCCTTCGCGTGTGCTGCAGCTCTGCGGTGTCGCGAAGCCAGACACGCGTCGCCGCGAGTCCGGCGCGCTCCGCTGGCACTTTCTCGTGATGCACGACGTCTTCCTCGCGAAACACCACGTACTCCGAGAGGTCCGCGACCAGATACATCCGAACGTATCCTTCGCGGGTTGATTGTCCGATCCATCCGGTGAGAACTGTGATGTTGGGTGCAGCGTGCGCTGGATCCGGAATCAGTTTCCGGACAAGATCGTCGGATTCCAGGCTGCCGGCTGCGTCATCGTCGTCAAGCATCCGCCACTCTCCTTAGTGCGTGCGCTATTGCGCTGCTTAAGTTCGAGTCGTGACCGGTGTCCATTCCGCAGGATGTGCACCCGAAGCGGCTTCCAGTACATCGTCGTCCTGTCGGCACCGGATGTAAAGACCCCCGTTGTGAAGCTCGCCCAGGTGCTATCTGCCGCCGGGCGGACGTTCACCCGCCAGCACGCTAGGCGATGCGGCGGATGATGCCCATCGGCGTGCTCTCGCGACCCTGGCCGAGCGGGTTGTCGAGCAGCACGCGCTCCATGGCACGGGTACCGGCACGATCCATCGTCGAGCCCAGCACATTTCCGCCCAGGTCGTTGATATCCACGATGAGCACCTCGACGTCCTTACCGACCGCCGCACGCAGCTGCTGTGCAACGTCGCCGGGGCGGTCGGGAGCGAGCACGACGTGCGAGTTGTACGGCGGGATGGTGCCGCTGGTCGGACCATCGATCCCCCGCGCCTTCGGGCCGGCCACCCGGTAGAAGTCTCCCTTTCGGCCGAACAGCTTGCTGACGGCGGCCACGCCGGCGGCCAGCAGGATGCGCGGCGCTCCGCACTCCCGCAGCGCCATCTCCATCGTCTGCGGAAGTCCGAGGCCGATGCCGTTCGGGGTCTTCGTGACGTGGTTCGACAACCACGTGGCCAGCTTTCGAGGCGCGATCGACTCCGTCGGATACGAACGGCCCTGGGTGATGGCGACGATCTTCTCGGTCACGAAGAGCACATCACCGTCGTGCAGGCGATCGCCCACGAAGGTGGTGACGACTTCCGTGATGTCGTCGGTACTCATCACCAGCTTGGTCTTGATCGGGATGCGAAGGTAGCGCACGCCGTCGAGTACTGCCTCCAGCTGCTTGCCCGCGTTCGCCTCATCGGTCATGATGACGCACCCCTCTCGTGGCCGTTCACACCGGTTCTGCCTACTCCAGGTAGTCGCGTAGCGACTGCGAACGGGACGGGTGACGAAGCTTCGCCATCGTCTTCGACTCGATCTGACGGATGCGTTCGCGCGTCACACCGAAGGTGTCGCCGATCTGGTCGAGGGTCTTCGGCATGCCGTCTCCCAGCCCGAAACGCATCCGGATCACACCGGCTTCGCGCTCTGAAAGTGAATCGAGCAGCGACTCCAGCTGCTTTTGCAGCATGGTGAAGCCGACTGCATCCGCCGGAACCACGGCCTCGGTGTCCTCGATCAGGTCCCCGAACTCGCTATCGCCGTCTTCACCCAGCGGGGTGTGCAGCGAAATCGGCTCACGGCCGTACTTCTGCACCTCGACGACCTTCTCTGGGGTCATGTCGAGTTCGCGGGAGAGCTCTTCCGGGGTCGGCTCGCGTCCGAGATCCTGGAGCATCTGGCGCTGCACGCGGGCGAGCTTGTTGATGACTTCCACCATGTGCACTGGGATGCGGATGGTGCGCGCCTGGTCGGCCATCGCCCTGGTGATCGCCTGGCGGATCCACCAGGTGGCGTAGGTCGAGAACTTGAAGCCCTTGGTGTAGTCGAACTTCTCGACGGCACGGATGAGCCCCAGGTTGCCTTCCTGGATCAGGTCGAGGAACTGCATGCCGCGACCGGTGTAGCGCTTGGCCAGCGATACGACCAACCGCAGGTTGGCACCGAGCAAGTGGCTTTTGGCCCGCTGCCCGTCTTTGGCAACCCACTGCAGCTCGCGGCGGGCAGCCGGCGCCAGCTTGTCGGCCTCGTTCGCCAGCTTGTCCTCAGCGAACAGGCCGGCCTCAATCCGCATCGCGAGTTCGACTTCCTCTGCGGCGTTCAGCAGGGCCACTTTACCGATCTGCTTCAAGTAGTCCTTGACCGGGTCGGCCGTGGCACCGGTGATGGCGGCGGAGTAGACCGGTACTTCATCCTCGTCGTCGACGAGCGACAGCACCAGGGCACCGGTCGGAAGCGCTTCGTCCTTAGCCGTCGACTTGGTTTCGTCGGCCTCGTCCGTCTCGTCGCCTTCGTGCTCGCCTGCGGCCTTCGAGTTGTCATCGTGATCTTCAGTGCCAGCGGAGGCCTTGGCCTTGGGCCCGCGCTTGGCTGGTGCCTTCTTCTTCGCGGGCGCCGCCGCGTCAGTAGGCTCCTCAGCGTCTGGCGTCGTCTTCGCCGCTCTCGTGCTCTTGGCCGCGGTCGCTTTGGCGGCCACCTTCGGAGCAGCAGTCTTGGCAGCAGGAGCAGCCTTGCTCGCAGCCTTCTTGGGCGCGGCCTTGGCCGCTGCCTTCTTGGGGGTCGTCTCCTCGGCCGTCTCCGCCGTGGTGTCGGTCTTGGTCTTGGTTCGGGCAGCCATACGGTTACCTTTCATTCGGGTCGAAGCGCCGGGTCATCCGCGCAGCACTGGCGCAACGCCGCAATGGCGGGCTAGTGGCAGCCCACAATGTGACATCACTTCTGTTGACAGCACCGTTTTTTGACAGCACTAAGACCCATGTCAAGTCCTGGACATGCGCGCACTTCGTGTGCCGTCACGCCAAGACCGTCGAACGGGTCTTACCACCAATTATTGCATGCTTTGACCGGGCTTCTCGCCACTGCGCCGACGTTTCCATTCTCTTACCCAAACAACCCACAAAGGGGCCACCTGTATTCCCTCCTCCTCGTGCAGGAGCCGACGGGTGCGGCGCCTGGCGTGCAGCATGGCAGCGATGCCGGTACCCACCACCACGAACTGCACCAGGAACGCCACCCGGAAGCCCTCCCAGGAGAACAGTTCATCCGGCATTCCGTTCGCTATCCGCCACTGGTTCACGAGGTCGAGCACTATCCCCATCAGGAACATGATGGTGAAGGTCGCGAGGAATCCGCCGACGTTGACGATTCCGGTAGCCGACCCCAGATTGCGGAGTTGATTGAACTGCCGGGCGAAGTCGAACCCGATCAGCGACCCGGGGCCGCCGACACCCATAGCGAAGATCAGAACTGCGATGAGCCAGAACGGCGGTTCAGTCGGCCAGGACAGGACGACAGCCCAAATACCGAGAATCACGGTGACGGCCGTCAGCACCAGGTTGGACCGGCGCAAGGGGAAGAGCGCTGAGAGAAGCCCGAGAATAGGGCCGGCGATGAGGCCCGCGACCACCAGCAGTGCCAGCATCCCGGCCGCAAGTCCATGCGAGTAGCCGAGCGCGGCGACCATGAAGGGGAACCCCCAGAGGAGGGCGAACACGGTTCCAGGAGACTGGGTGATGAAATGCGACCAGAAGCCGAGTTGGGTACCGGGCCGGCGAAAGGCGTCCCTCAGCTGGCGCAGTGAATGCCGGAGGCCGCGTGAGCGCTCTGGCGGGTCCACCCCCTGTGGGCTGTTCACCACCAGCAAGAGCACCAAGACCAGGATGATGGCGGATGCCACCCCAGCGCTCACGAAGGCGGTTGACCAGCCGAAGTCCTGCAGGAGCCAGGAGAACGGCACGACAGACAGGACCTGACCCAGTTGACCGATATTTCCCGTCCATTGGGATGCCTGCGGCAGGATTCTCCCGGAGAACCAGAACGAGAGAAGCCTGAGCACCGAGATGAAGGTCATGGCGTCGCCGGCTCCCACCAACACACGACCAAGCAGCGCGAATCCCAACTCAGGGGTGAATGCCAGAAGGAGCTGGCCTGCGAGCATGAGGCCCGCTCCGGCGGTGATCAACGCTTTCGGTCCGACACGGTCGACAAGCATCCCCACCGGAACCTGCAGCAATGCGTACACGATGATCTGAACGACGCCCAGCGATGAAAGCTGCGACGCCGAGATCTCGAAGCGCTGTGCGGCCTCCACTCCGGCGACGCCGAGCGTCGAACGTTGCAGAACGGCCACCATGTAGGCGGCGACGGCTGCACCCCAGACCACCCACGATCGCGATGAGTTCACCGTCAAAGCCTAGGTGAACAGCCGCGGGCGGAGTGTCGCCCAACCGCCTTAGAGGTGGCCGTTCGGGTTGCCGTTGTCTTCGCCGTGCCTCCTGGCCGCCAGGAACTTCTCGAGCTCGGCGGCGATCTCGTCGGCCGATGGCAGTTCGCCGTCTTCATCGGTCAGCGGAGAACGCATCGGGTTTCCGGCCATATATGAATCGTGGCGTTCCTCGAGGGCGCCCACCAGTTTGGCCAGTTCCGGATTGCCGTCCACCTGGGCATCGATCTTCGAGACGAACTCGCGACCATCCTCCCGGAGCTGGTCGGTCGGAAAGAGCAGGCCGGTGGCGGCCGAAACGCCGTTCAGCGCCGCGACCGCCGCATCCGGATACTCGGTATCCGCGAGGTAGTGCGGGATCAGAAGGACTATCCCTGCGGTGGGAAGCTCGGTGTCCTGGAGGCGGTACTCCACGAGGTGCATGGCGTTGGACGGAACCTGGGTGTGCGGCTTCCACACCGACATCGAATCGATCAGCTCGCTGCGGTTCCCGCTCACCGTGACGCCGATGGAACGGGTGTGCGGTACCGGCATCGGAATCGCATGAACCCAGGTGGCCGAGGTGACGTTCAATCCGTCGATGAGCCCGAGGACGGCCGAGGTGAACCGCTCCCATTGGAAATCCGGTTCGTAGCCGGAGAGCAACAGGAACTGTTGCCCGATCTCGTCCTTGACCAGGTACAGCGCCAGCCTGGCCGGCCGATAGTTGGTCAGGTGGTCCTGATCGAAATAGATGGTGGGGCGACGCGCGCGATAGTCGAGCAGCGAATCGTTGTCGAACACGGCGACCAGTCGATAGTCGAGGGTGTCGGTCAGGTACTCGGTGAACTGGGTCACCGCCGATCCCGCGTCGGCAAAACCGGTCAGGCCGGCGACGAGCGGAAGCCCCTCAGGGACCACGAAACCTTCGTCCTCCCATTCGAACAGGCCTTCTGGAGTAAGCATGCACTCACTCTAACCGCGGGCAGTCGGGCACTCCGGCTGCTGCGGAACGCCGACAGCGAACAGCCGTAACATGGCCGTCATGACTGTCCCTGCTCTCTCCGTCGCCACCCAATCCCCCACCGCCATCAGCACCGACGTCCTGGTCGTCGGCGTGTTTGCCACGGATGACGGCCCCCGCCTGGCGAGCGACCTTCCGGAACTCTCGCAGCTGGCCGACCAGTTGGCCGGAATGGGCGTCTCCGGGGGCAAGGACGAACTCACGCGCCTTCCCGGTGTCGGCTCGGCTCAGAGTGTCGCCCTCATCGGCCTGGGGTCGGGCGAGCTCTCCCCGTCGACCCTGCGCTACGCTGCCGGCTCCGCGGCACGCCAGCTCGTCGGCGTCGACTCCATCGCCATCGCCCTGCCGTCCGGCTCCGACGCCCACGTTCTCGCCCTCCTGGAAGGTGCGGGCATTGGCGCCTACGCCTTCACCCGGTACCGTCACTCCTCGAAAGAGAAGATCAGGGTTCCCGCCACAGCGGTCACCGTGTACTCGGCGACCGCTGTGGATGACGCTCTCGTCGAGCGCGCGCGAGCGGTGGCCGAGGCCACGCACCAGGTGCGCGACCTGGTGAACACCCCACCGCTCGACCTCTACCCGGAGACCTTTGCCGACGCCGTCGTCGAGTATGCGGATGGCCATCCCGTGGAGGTCGAAGTACTCTGCCAGGACGAGCTGGTCGCCGGAGGCTTCGGCGGGCTGCTCGGGGTGGGCTCCGGCTCACCGCGCGGGCCGCGCCTGGTCAAGATCAGCTACCAGCCGGCCGGGGCGTCCAAGCACCTGGCGCTGGTCGGAAAAGGCATCACCTTCGACAGTGGAGGACTTTCCCTGAAACCACCGGCCTCGATGGTGGGAATGAAATACGACATGACCGGCGCTGCGACCGTCATGGCCGTGGTGCTGGCCGCTGCACGCCTCGCATTGCCGCTTCGTATCACCGGATGGCTGTGCCTGGCCGAGAATATGCCCTCGGGCACTGCGATCAGGCCCAACGACGTGCTGCGGATCCGCGGCGGCAAGACTGTCGAAGTGCTCAACACCGATGCGGAGGGCCGCCTCGTGCTCGCAGACGGCCTGATCGCTGCCGGTGAGGAGCATCCGGATGCGATCATCGACGTTGCCACGCTGACCGGTGCCGCCGTTGTGGCGCTCGGCAACCGCTATTCCGGGGTGATGGGACAGGACGAGCTGGTCGCCCGGGTCATCAGCGCGGCGACGGACGCTGCCGAACCGATGTGGGCCATGCCGCTCCCCGAGGAGCTGCGTCCGCTGCTGAACACCGATGTCGCTGACATTGCGAACGCCAAGATCGGAAGCACCGCGGGCGGAATGCTGCTCGCCGGCGTGTTCCTGCAGGAGTTCGTCGGCACCGTCTCCGACGACTCGACCGACCGCATTCCCTGGGCTCACCTGGACATCGCCGGCCCGTCGAACAACGGGGCTGGCGGTTACGGATTCACCGGCAAAGGCCCGACCGCCGTCGCGGTGCGGACGCTTCTCGGCGTGGCAGAGGAAATTTCGCGGGCGTAGTAAGGTTTTTTGGGTACGAAACTTCCCAGAATCAGGCCCGGGCAGATCAGCCGTCGGGCCACGCAGAAACCTGAACCACAAGGAGTTGCCGGGTGTCCGAACAGAATTTTGACGTACTAGTACTCGGCGGCGGAAGCGGCGGATATGCTGCTGCCCTCCGAGCGGTTCAGCTCGGCTTCACTGTCGGCCTGGTCGAGAAGAACAAGCTCGGCGGAACCTGCCTGCACGTCGGCTGCATCCCGACCAAGGCCCTGCTGCACTCCGCGGAGGTGGCGGATGTCGCCCGCGAGTCCGGGAAGTACGGCGTCAAATCGACATTCGAGGGCGTCGACATCGCTGCCGTGACCGCGTACCGCGAAGAAGTGGTCGCCAGCAAGTTCAAGGGGCTCGGCGGCCTGATCAAGGCCCGCGGCATCACCGTCATCGAGGGCGAAGGCAAGCTGGTCGAGCCGAAGACCGTCGAGGTGGCAGGCACCCGCTACACCGGCAAGAACGTCATCCTCGCGACCGGCTCATACTCCCGGTCGCTCCCCGGCCTTGAGATCGGCGGCCGGGTGATCACCTCCGAACAGGCTCTCGAGCTCGACTTCATCCCGAAGAAGGTCGCCGTGCTCGGCGGCGGCGTCATCGGCGTCGAGTTCTCCAGCGTGTGGAAGTCCTGGGGCGCCGAGGTCAGCATCATCGAGGCGTTGCCGCACCTGGTTCCCAACGAGGACGAGGCGATCAGCAAGCAGTTCGAGCGTGCCTTCCGCAAGCGCGGCATCGAGTACTCGCTCGGCGTGCGCTTCCAGAGCGTCACGCAGGACGAGAAGGGCGTGGTTGTCACCCTGGAAGATGGCAAGACCATCGAGGCTGAGCTGCTCCTGGTCGCCGTCGGTCGTGGACCATCCACTGCCGGCATCGGATTTGAAGAGGTCGGCGTCGAGATGGACCGCGGCTTCGTCCCCACCAACGAGCGCCTGGCCACCAACCTGCCCGGTGTCTACGCTGTCGGAGACATCGTGCCCGGCCTGCAGCTTGCCCACCGCGGCTTCCAGCAGGGAATCTTCGTCGCCGAGGAGATCGCGGGCCTGAAGCCCCAGGTCATCTCCGACGTCAACATCCCGAAGGTCACCTATTCCGACCCGGAGGTCGCATCGATCGGCCTCACCGAGGCGAAGGCGAAGGAAGCGCACGGGGCCGACAAGGTGTCGAGTTACGACTACAACCTCGCCGGGAACGGCAAGAGCCACATCCTCGGCACCGCTGGCCTGGTCAAAGTGGTCCGCGTGAACGACGGCCCGGTCGTCGGCGTCCACATGATCGGCGCCCGCGTCGGAGAACTGATCAGTGAAGCGCAGCTTGCGGTGAACTGGGAGGCGTACCCGGAAGACATCGCTCCGCTGATCCACGCCCACCCGACGCAGCACGAAGCCCTGGGCGAGGCTTTCCTCGCCCTGGCCGGAAAGCCACTGCACGCCATGTAGCGCGCGGCGGCACGTTTGGAGGGGACACGTCAATTGGTGACCGAATCTCCGCTCGATTCCTGCCAGCCGGACGCAGTCAAACTAAGCTGAACACAACCACACTGGTATAAGGAGCAACACTGATGAGCCAATCCGTCAACCTCCCGGCACTCGGAGAGAGTGTCACTGAGGGCACGGTAACGCGCTGGCTGAAGAACGTGGGCGACCACGTCGAGGTCGACGAACCACTAGTCGAGGTGTCGACCGACAAGGTCGACACTGAGATTCCTTCCCCCATCGCCGGGGTGATCGAGGAGATCCTCGTTCAGGAGGACGAGACCGTCGAGGTCGGCACGGCGTTGGTCAACATCGGTGACGGAAGCTCCGGCGGCGCTGAGGAGGCCCCAGCGGCGCCCGCCGAGGAGGCCCCTGCTACGGCGGAAGCACCCGCCGAGGAGCCTGCTCCCCAGGAGGCGCCCACCGAGGAGGCCGCGCCGGCCCAGGAAGCACCGGCCCCCGCCCAGGAAGCACCGGCCCAGGGAGCACCGGCCCAGGAAACTGCGCCGGCCGAGGCCGCACCGGCCGAACAGGCCCCCGCTGCCCAGGCACCTGCCGCCCAGGCACCCGCCGCCCAGGCACCCGCTGCCCAGGCACAGGCTCCGGTGCAGGAGTACCTGCCGACGTCCGTCCCGTCAGCCGTGCCGTCGAATGACGCACCTGTCCAGCCCGAAGAGCCGGAGGCTCCGTCCGAGCCGGCAGTCGTGGCCAATGCCGGCTACGTCACACCGCTGGTGCGAAAGCTGGCCAATGAGCGGGGTATCGACCTCAGCACAGTGACCGGCTCCGGAGTCGGTGGACGCATTCGCAAAGAAGACCTCGCCCCCGCCGCCGGAGAGGCGCCACCCACGGCTGAGGCACCAGCGGCATCCGCTGAGGTGTCCGAACTTCGCGGCACCACAGTTCCGATGTCCCGCCTGCGCAAGATCATCGCGGAGCGTGCAGTTGCCTCTATGCAGGCGTCCGCCCAGCTCACTTCTGTGGTCGAGGTCGACGTCACCAAGGTGGCCGCCTACCGCGACCAGGTCAAGAAGGACTTCCAGGAGAAGACCGGCAACAAGTTGTCGTTCCTGCCGTTCTTCGCGCTTGCCGCCGCCGAAGCCCTCAAGTCGTACCCGATCGTCAACGCAACGATCGATGGTGACAGCATAGTGTACCCGCCGCAGGAGAACATGAGCATCGCAGTCGATACCGAGCGCGGCCTGCTCACGCCGGTTATCAGTGACGCCGGTTCCCTCGACCTGGCCGGCCTGGCCGGTGCGATCGCGGATCTCGCCGCTCGTACGAGGGACAACAAGCTCACTCCGGACGAACTGAGTGGTGGAACGTTCACGCTGACTAACACCGGCTCCCGCGGTGCCCTGTTCGACACCCCGGTGGTGTTCCTTCCCCAGTCGGCCATCCTCGGCACCGGTATCGTCACCAAGCGCCCCGTGGTCGTGACCAACGACGGAAGCGACGCGATCGCGATCCGGTCAATGGTTTACCTGGCACTGTCGTACGACCACCGCATCGTCGACGGAGCGGATGCGTCGCGCTTCCTGGTCCAGATGAAGAATCGCCTGGAAGAAGGCAACTTCGCAGCCAACCTCGGCATTTAGCCGTCGGGCGGCGAGGAGCCGTCGAGAAGGCTTCTGAAACGCCAACCAGCCTCGGTCTTGATCATCAGGACCGAGGCTGTGGCGGTTTCTGGGGGGAGCGGCGCGAGCCCGAGCAACACTGTGTCGCCCATCCGGTCGATGAGGATGAAGCTGCTGGTCGGGCCGAATGAATCCGGCATGAGCTCCGCACCGCTCTGAACACCGTGAATGCGAGCGGCGTCCGCCTGCCACGCGGGAGATGCTGGCGCGTGCACTGCATCGAGGCAGCTGATCGATCGGTCATTCAGGCATTTCGCCCGAAGCTCAATCAATTGCCTGGCTGCCATGATCGGGTCACGGGGACCGACGGCAGCGGGGGGTGCCGGTGGGGCCAGGGTCGGTTCACCCGCCGATGGTGCGGCACCGCTCGCCTCGCCGGGGGTCGGTAGTTGCGCGACGACGAGCGCGGATGCGATTGCCACGAACCCGATCCCTCCCACGATCCACACCCTCCGTCGTACCGGCCCGGCGAAGGCGCGCAGGGCGGCCCAGGCGGACAGCAGCCAGTCCGGCGCGTTCGCATATGCCTGTGTCCGCAGGCTCGCCAGCCGTCCAACGATCTCCGGAGGCAAGGCCGCCACGCCGCGCCATCCGTCTCGATCGAGTCCCCCATCGAACAGTGGCGGGCCCGCTGGCCGCGTGCGGACTTCCGGCGCCGTACCGTGCGGGGCCCCGTCAAGCCGATGCGGTACTGCGGGCAACCGTGCGTCGGTGTCGAACCGGACCGGCACCGGTGGCGCGAGCTCGAACAGGCGGAGCTCGAGGTCCACCAGGTCGTGATCACCGCATGGCTTCTCCCCCAGCCACCGGACGAAGTCGTCGGCCAGGGCGCTGGCGCCGCGCACTCGGCCCAGCACGGAACCCACCAGGGCGACAAGGGCATCACGATCACCGGCCATTCTGGTGTCGGCGTCCCGCAGCGCCGGTGTCACAGGGCGGTCGCCGGAGGCGATCGAGCCGGCTACGCCGAACCCGCCCAGTACCGGGGCGCCCGAACTGTCGAACAGCACCGCCTGGGCCCCGAGCCTGCCATGGAACACCCCCGCCCGGTGCATGGCGGCAACAGCATCCACCAGCGGGGCGAGGATGGTCACTGCCTCCCCCGGCTCCAGTTCCTGGCGCTCGGCGACCAGCCGCGGCAGGCCGCCCGGCTCCAGCCGCTGCAGGATCAGGCAGGGGGCGTTCCGTGGCCCGGTTGCGAGGTCGAGAAGCCTGAGGATGTGCGCATGGCGCAGGACGCTCAGCGCGCTGATCTCCGCGGCGATGCTGGACTCGGACACGTGAGGGTGGAACAGCTTGATCGCGGCCACCTGCGGTTCGCCTCCGGGCAGGAGCCCGGCATGCCCGAGGAACACATCACCCCGGCTCCCCGAGCCGAGCCTCCGGATGATGCGATAGCCGCCAATCGATTCCACTAGGCCAGCATCTGGCCTGCCACCCCGGACCGCGCACCATTCGGGCTATCGGTGAGATTCCTGAACCGGGGCTGCGCAGTGAGGAGAGGAGTGCGCCCGAGGCCCTATCCTTATGGGTATGGCCCGCACTAAAGACAAGGCTCCCAAGCCGCCCAAGGAAGACGGTCGTCTGAAGCAGATGTACCGGGTCTTCCAGATGACCCGCCGCTACGACCCCAACTCGGTGTGGTGGATGGCAGCCGGATTCGCGCTCCCCGTGATCTTCGGGCTCGTGCTGGGCATCCTGCTCACCGGCGGAGCGGTGTTCCCGCTCATCCTGTGGATTGTTTCCGGCCTCATGGTCGGCATCCTGGCCTTCCTGATCATCCTCGGCCGACGTGCCGAGAAGGCAGCGTACTCCCAGATCGAAGGCCAGCCTGGCGCAGTCGGCGCCGTGCTCAAGAGCTCACTGCGCCGTGGCTGGACCGCGAGCGAGCTCCCCGTCGCCGTCAGCCCTAAGACCCAGGACGCCGTGTACCGGGCTGTCGGCCGAGGTGGCGTCGTGCTGATCGCCGAAGGTCCGAAATCACGCACGACCAAGATGCTCGACGAGGAACGCCGCAAGGTGGCCCGCATCCTCCCCAACGTGGCCGTACACTATCTGCACGTCGGCCCGGATGCAGGCTCGGTGCCCCTGCACAAGATCCCCAAGACGCTCGGTGGCTACAAGAAATCGCTGAACAAGGCAGAGATCTACGCCGTCAGCAACCGGATGTCGTCCCTCACCAAGGGCAGCCTGCCCATCCCGAAGGGCGTTGACCCGTTCAAGGCGCGAGCACCCCGCCCACGCTAGAACGGCCGCGTCAGCGCCTCACCAGGACAGTTCCGGCAAGCTTGTCGTGCAGCCCGCGCTGATCTGAATCCCAGATCAGCGGGGGGACGACGGCGCAGATCAACAGCGTGCGCACCACGGGGCGCCACCAGCCGATCCACCCGCCTGCGATAGGCACGACACGCAGGCCGACGATCAAGTGGCCGATGCCGCCGGCCACCAGGGTGATGAAGACGACCTGGGTGACCGCGAAGATGATCGTGGACGCAATGCCGCTGTACTGGAAGAACGCCGCAGACAGCAGCGCGGCCAGCAGGAAGTCGATCGCCAGCGCGGCGATCCTGCGCCCCGGTCTGGCAACAGAGCGCGGACCGGATTGAGGCAGGCCGAAACGTTCACCCGGCCAGCGGGGAGTCGCGCCGGTAGGCTGGGTAGTCGCGGTGGGCATTCGTCAATCTTACGAGGGTGACCGTACGTAACACGGTCGAAACAATTGCGACACCGCGGGGAAACGCCCCCGGGCTAATCTCCCAAGAGGCTGCGAACGCAGTCGCGTCGATTACCAGGACCAGTTGGAGTTCAACTACATGTTCACAGATTCAGCCGAGGTGCTTGAGTTCATCAAGGACAACGATGTGAAGTTCCTCGACATCCGCTTTACCGACCTACCGGGGGTGCAGCAGCACTTCAACATTCCGGCATCCACGGTCGACGAAGAGTTCTTCACCGTCGGCCAACTATTCGATGGGTCGTCCATCCGTGGTTTCGCCTCGATCCACGAGTCGGACATGCAGCTGATTCCGGATGTCACGACCGCCTACCTCGACCCGTTCCGAGTCGAGACCACGCTCATCATGGTCTTTGACATCTACAACCCGCGTAACGGCGAGATCTACGCCCGCGACCCGCGCCAGGTGGCCAAGAAGGCCGAGAAATACCTCTCATCCACCGGCATCGCCGACACCGCGTTCTTCGCCCCGGAGGCCGAGTTCTACATCTTCGACGATGTGCGCTACGAGACCACTCAGAACTCGAGCTTCTTCTCGGTGGACTCCGAAGAAGGCGCCTGGAACACCGGTCGTGCCGAGGAAGGCGGCAACCTCGGCAACAAGACCCCGTTCAAGGGTGGCTACTTCCCGGTCAGCCCGGTCGACAAGCAGGCTGACATTCGCGACGACATCAGCCTCAAGCTGATCGACGCCGGACTCATCCTCGAGCGCGCGCACCACGAGGTGGGCAGCGGAGGACAGGCCGAGATCAACTATCGCTTCGACACCATGGTCGCTGCCGCCGACGACATCCTGAAGTTCAAGTACATCGTCAAGAACACCGCCAACGAGTGGGGCAAGACGGCCACCTTCATGCCGAAACCGTTGTTCGGCGACAACGGCTCCGGCATGCACACCCACCAGTCCCTCTGGAGCGATGGCAAGCCGCTGTTCTACGACGAGAGCGGATACGGCGGCCTCAGCGACGTCGCCCGCTGGTACATCGGCGGCCTGCTGAAGCATGCACCGGCTGTACTCGCCTTCACCAACCCGACGCTGAACTCCTTCCGCAGGCTGGTCCCCGGGTTCGAGGCGCCGGTCAACCTGGTCTACTCGGCCGGAAACCGCTCGGCGGCCATCCGAATCCCGATCACCGGCACCAACCCGAAGGCCAAGCGCATCGAGTTCCGGGCACCGGATGCCTCCGGCAACCCGTACCTGGCATTCGCCGCGCAGCTGATGGCGGGCCTCGACGGCATCAAGAACCGCATCGAGCCCCACGAGCCGGTCGACAAAGACCTGTACGAGCTTCCCCCGGAGGAGGCGAAGAACATTCCGCAGCTTCCGGCGTCGTTGGAAGCTGCCCTGGATGCGCTGGAAGCCGACCACGACTTCCTCACCGCTGGCGGCGTTTTCAGCACCGACCTGATCGAGACCTGGATCGCGTACAAGCGCGACAAGGAGATCATGCCGGCCGCCCAGCGCCCGACACCGATCGAGTACGAGCTGTACTTCGGGGTCTAGCCCTCGTGCCGATCGAGCTCGTCGAGATCCTCATAGCCGGGGTCTCGACGGGCTCGACCG
This sequence comes from Homoserinimonas sp., assembly GCA_040904805.1. GTDB lineage: Bacteria > Actinomycetota > Actinomycetes > Actinomycetales > Microbacteriaceae > RYN-87. The sequence continues at coordinate 78,225 of JBBDSS010000019.1, forward strand.
AGTCAACGGCTAGCCGATGCTGGGCTCGAAGTCGTCGGTGATCCCGTAGAAGTGCCGCTCGAACACCACGCGGGCGAGGCGGGTGACCCGCAGGTAGTCGTCCTCGAACTGACTGGCCGACCCCGGCGGATATCCCATCAACCTGGCAACGCCGTCGAGTTGCTGCCTGTCCCGCGGCAGCACGTCAGAGGTCTTGGCGCTCCACAAGGTCATCGCAGATCGTGCCCTGGCGGCGAAGGTCCAGGCGTTGCGCAACTTCTCGGCGTCCTCCTCGTCGACCAGGCCATGCTTCACCGAGGCGTCCAGGGCGTCCAGGGTGGATGTCGTCCGCAATTCGTCGACGGCCGCACCGTGCTGAAGCTGTAGCAGCTGCACGAACCACTCCACGTCACTGAGTGATCCACGGCCGAGCTTGAGGTGACGGTTCGGATCTGCGCCCTGCGGCAGCCGTTCAGACTCCACTCGCGCCTTGATCCGCTTGACCTCGCGCACCTGCTGGTCGGTGATCGCCTGGGGGAACCGCACTTCGTCGGCCAGCGCGTCGAACTCGCGTCGAAGAGCCTCATCACCGACCAGGCCCCGCGCCCTGAGCAGCGCCTGCGCCTCCCAGGTGAGAGACCAGCGCCGGTAGTAGGCCCGATAAGAGTCGAGCGAGCGGGCCACGGCCCCGTTCTTCCCCTCAGGGCGCAGGTTGATGTCGAGGTCGAGCGTGAGCTTCAGGTCATCTGACAGCCTGAGCAGCTCGGCCACCAGGTGCTCCGCCCGCTTCTGGGCGTCGCCGGGTTCGGCAGTCGTAGCCCGATACACGTACATGACATCCGTATCAGAGCCGAAGCCGAGCTCGCTGCCGCCGTAGCGACCCATCCCGATGATGGCGAACTCGATGCCGTCGTCGTCGCGGCGGAGCGCTGACAGGAGGCCGTTGAGGAGAGTCGTGGTGACATCGGAGAGCGCGTGGCCGAGCCTGGGAGAGTCGATGAATCCGAGCATCCAGCCGAGTGCCAGCCGCAGCACCTCCCGGCGTCTGGCCGTCTTCAACAGGGTAGCGGCGGCATCCGCACTGTCGTAGCGAGCCACCGTGGACCTCGCCTCCTCGGCTAGGGAGGCGGCCGAGCGCGGGCGGAGTTCGGCCTCGTACTCGAGCCAGGCCGCCCCTTCCGGAATCACCTCGAGCAGTCCACCGATGTAGCGCGAGCCGGAGAGCACCCTGGTCAACCGTTTCGCCGCCCCGGAGGAGTCACGCAGCATTCGCAGGAACCAGTGCGACTCCCCCAGGTCTTCGCTGAGCCGGCGGAAGGTGATCAGCCCGTAGTCGGGGTCTGCGCCCTCCGCAAGCCATTGGAGAATCACCGGCAGGAGCGTGCGCTGAATCTGGGCCCGGCGCGAGACGCCGGAAATCATGGCACGGATGTGGCCGAGGGCGCCTTTCGCATCGACGAATCCGATGGCGGCCAGCCGGGCGGATGCCTGGTCGCTGGTCAGCGCGAAATCTTCCTCTGGGAGCGAAGCGACAGCCGACAACAATGGGCGGTAGAACAGGCGCTCGTGCAGGCTGCGAACGGCGCGCTTGGTCTCCTGCCAGCGTGCGACGAGGGCGTCAGAGCCTGCCGTGATGCCGACCGCACGAGCGAGCACCCTCAGCTCATCGCGGTCGCGTGGCATGTGATGGGTCCGCTGCAGCTGCGCCAGCTGCAGCCGGTGTTCCAGCAGCCGGAGGAACCGGTAGTGCTCGGAGAACGCTGCCGACTCGGTGCGCCCGATGTATCCCTGGCCGGCCAAGGCGTCGAGCGCCGGCAGGGTCCCGCGCTGGTGCACCGCGTCATCGGTCTGCCCGTGCACGAGCTGGAGCAACTGGATGGTGAACTCGATGTCGCGCAGTCCACCCGGTCCCAGCTTCAGCTGCACGTCGACCTCGTCAGCCGGGATGTTCTCAGTGACGCGTTCCCGCATCCGCTGCACGCCTTCGACGAATCCGTCGCGAGATGCGCTCGACCAGATTTTCGGCTCGAGTCCGGCGACGTAGCGGTCGCCGAGCTCACGATCGCCGGAGAGCGGGCGGGCCTTGATCATGGCCTGGAACTCCCAGCTCTTGGCCCACCGCTCGTAATAGGCCAGATGGGAATCGAGCGTGCGAACCAATGCGCCGTCCTTGCCTTCCGGGCGCAGGTTGGCGTCAACCTCCCACAGAGGTGGCTCCTGACTCATGCCGTGCACCCCGCGCATTGTCTGCATAGCGAGGGCGGTGCCGATCTGCACCACGCGCTCCACTTCGACGCCGTCGCCCGCATCGACGACGAAGATCACGTCAACGTCGCTCACATAGTTCAGCTCACGGGCTCCGGCCTTGCCCATTCCGATCACGGCCAGCCGGGTCGCAGCCACCTCTTCCGGAGGAAACGACACCTGCCGGCGAGCCACGGCCAGGGAGGCGTCGAGGGCCGCAGCGGCCAGGTCGGACAGCGCCCGCGTCACCTCGTCGATCGAACCCACCGGGTCGGGCTGGGCTAAATCATAGGCGGTGAGCCTGGCGAGCTCGCTCCGATAGCGGATGCGCAGGGCGTCCCAGGCATCCTCCTCCTCCGCCACCTCGGCGACCGAGCTCAGCAGCACCCGCCGGTATTCGTCGGCTTCGGGCAGCGCTGCCAACGGGTTGGCCAGCACTGCCAGCTCGGCAGGCTGGCGCAGGAAGAACTCTGCCAGGCCATTGGATGCCCCGAGCACAGTGATGAGCCGCTTCGCGCCCTCCGGCTCCGCCAGGATCGCCTCCAGGTCGGCTGTGGAGGTGTGCAGCAGGTCGATCAACCTGGTCAGGGCCTGATCCGGGTCGGCGGCGCGGGAGAACGCCGGCAGCAACGAGTCGATCGGATGCAGCCGTGACGCCTCGTCGATCAGGGTGGATGCGCGTTCGAGCGAAGCGAACCCCAGGCGCGCCAGCGCCGTGAGACTGCTACTCGGTCGGGACATCGGCGCCGATCAGAGCATCTTCAGGTTGCGTTCCAACTCGAACGGCGTGACCTGGGCTCGGTATTCCTTCCACTCCTGACGCTTGTTCAGCAGCACGTAGTTGAACACCTGCTCGCCCAGCGTCTCGGCCACCAGTTCGGAGTTCTCCATCAGTGAGACGGCGTGGTCGAGACTGGCCGGCAGCGGGCTGTACCCGAGCGCACGACGCTCAGAGTCGCTGAGCGTCCACACGTTGTCCTCTGCTTCCGGCGGAAGCTCGTATCCTTCCTGGATACCCTTCAGGCCGGCCGCGAGCATGAGTGAGAACGACAGGTACGGATTCGCCGCCGAGTCGATGGCGCGGTACTCGACGCGAGCGCTCTGCCCCTTGTTCGGCTTGTAGAGCGGCACGCGCACCAAAGCCGACCTGTTGTTGTGCCCCCAGGTCACGAAGCTCGGGGCCTCGTCGCCGCCCCAGAGGCGCTTGTAGGAGTTGACGAACTGGTTGGTGACGGCCGTGATCTCCGGCGCGTGCCGCAGCAGGCCGGCAATGAACTGGCGACCGGTCTTCGACAGCTGGTACTGGGCGCCCGCCTCGTAGAACGCGTTGGTGTCCCCCTCGAACAGGGAGACGTGGGTGTGCATTCCGGAACCCGGGTGATCGGTCAGCGGCTTCGGCATGAACGTGGCGTAGACACCCTGCTCGATCGCCACCTCCTTCACCACGGTTCGGAATGTCATGATGTTGTCCGCAGTGGTGAGCGCATCCGCATACCGCAGGTCGATCTCGTTCTGACCAGGACCACCCTCATGGTGGCTGAACTCGACGGAGATCCCGAGGTCTTCGAGCATCCGCACTGAGCGGCGACGGAAGTCGTGGGCGGTACCCCCCGGCACGTTGTCGAAATAGCCGGCCGAGTCGACCGGTTTCGGTCCCTTGGGCCCGAACTTCGAACTCTTGAGCAGGTAGAACTCGACCTCCGGATGCGTGTAGAAGGTGAAACCGGCATCCGCGGCCTTGGCCAAGGTGCGTTTGAGAACGTTGCGCGGGTCGGCGATCGCCGGTTGCCCGTCCGGAGTCATGATGTCGCAGAACATGCGCGCGGTCGGGTCGATCTCGCCACGCCAGGGCAGGATCTGGAAGGTCGCCGGGTCTGGGTAGGCCAACACATCCGCCTCGTGGGTCCTGGTGAGGCCTTCGATCGCGGAGCCGTCGAAGCCAATGCCCTCGGCGAATGCGCCCTCGACCTCGGCGGGCGCGATCGCCACCGACTTCAGGGTGCCGACCACATCGGTGAACCACAGGCGGATGAACTTGATCCCCCGCTCTTCGATGGTGCGAAGAACAAAGTCGCGCTGCTTGTCCATTGGCTCCTCTTCTTGCGTTGCGATACCCGGAATCTCGCCAGTCGGCCGCCCACCATTAGGGTAGTGGCTATGCCCAGAATTCGCTTGGCGCTGGCCCAAAGCAACCCTGTCGTCGGCGATCTGGCCGGCAACTCCGAGCAGATACTCGAAGCCGCGCGCAATGCCGCCGCCCTGGGAGCCGATCTGCTCGCCACCGGCGAAATGGCTCTCTCCGGGTATCCGGTCGAAGACCTCGCCTCGCGGCCCAGCTTCCTTCGGGCGGCGCACCGCGAAGTCCGCCAGCTGGCGAAGGCGCTGCAGGATGCCGGCCTCGGCGATCTGCCGGTCATCGTCGGCCATCCGGACGGCCCGTTCGAGGCCCGCGCGCTAGACACCAGCAACGCGCCGACCGCCATCGCTCGCAACAGCGCCAGTGTGCTGCACCACGGGCACGTGAAGGCGACCTACGCCAAGCACCACCTGCCGAACTACTCGGTCTTCGACGAGTACCGCGTGTTCATCCCAGGTGACGACCTGCTCGTGGTGCGAGTCAAGGACGTCGATATCGCCGTGATCATCTGTGAAGACCTGTGGCGCGACAGCGGGCCGGTCAGCCGCGTACTCGACGCGGATGCCGGCATCCTGCTCACCATCAACGCGTCCCCGTTCGAACGTGACAAGGACGAGGTCAGGTTGCCGCTGGTGACCCGCAGGGCGGTGGAGAGCGACACGATCGTCGCCTACGTGAACATCGTCGGCGGGCAGGACGACCTGGTCTTCGACGGCGACAGTCTGGTGGTCGACGGAACCGGGGCGATCCTTGCGCGGGCGCCGCAGTTCGAGGAACACCTGTTGGTCGTCGACCTGGATGCGGAACCGGCAACGGATGGCGCACCGGCATCCGACATCAACCGTGTCGCGCTGGAGACGACCACCGGGCTGCAGCCGGACCTCACCACTCAGGTCGCCGAGCCGGGCGACGATCGCGAACAGCTGTGGAAGGCACTCGTCCTGGGCGTCGGCGATTACGTGCGCAAGAACGGATTCCGGTCGGTCATCCTCGGACTGTCCGGCGGTATCGACTCCGCCGTCTGCGCGGTGCTCGCTGCCGACGCGATCGGCCCGGAAGCTGTGCACTGCGTGTCGATGCCCAGCCGGTACTCGTCCGGCCATTCGAAGTCGGATGCCCGGGATCTCGCCGACCGGGTCGGGCTGAACTACCGGGTGGAGCCGGTGGCGGACCTGGTCTCCCCGGTCGAGGAGCAGCTCGAGCTGACCGGTATCGCCGCCGAGAACGTCCAGGCCAGGGTTCGGGCACTCATTTTGATGGGCCTGTCGAACACTCACGGCCATCTGGTGCTCACGACGGGCAACAAGTCGGAGCTCGCGGTCGGCTACTCCACCATCTACGGCGATTCAGTCGGTGGTTTCGCGCCCATCAAGGATGTCCCCAAGACGCTCGTCTGGGAGCTCGCACGCTGGCGCAACGAGGAAGCCACGCGTCGGGGCGAGACACCGCCCATCCCGGAGAACTCGATCGAGAAGGCACCGTCGGCCGAGCTGAGGCCCGACCAGAAGGATGAAGACTCCCTTCCGCCGTATGACGTTCTCGACGGCATCCTCGACGCCTATGTCACCAGGAAGTTGGGGGCGTCGGATGTCGTCGCGCTCGGCTTCGACGCCGAAACCGTTGACGAGGTGACCACCCTGGTCGACCGCGCGGAGTGGAAGCGAAGGCAGGGCGCCATCGGCCCGAAAATCTCCGGGATGGCGTTCGGCAGGGATCGCCGCCTGCCGATCACCTATCGCCCGAGCGTCAGCGACCGAGAAGCCCCAACACGGAACGGAATAGCCAATATCTTCGGAATAGAGTGGCCCCATGACTGATCCAGCAAAGGCAGCCGCGCAGGCGGGACTTAAACGGGTTCGAACTCGCCACTTCCAGTCGGCGAAGGAGAACGGGATCAAGATCACCGGGCTCACCAGTTACGACCAGCTGAGTGCCGAGATCTTCGACAAGGCGGGCATCGACTTCCTGCTGGTCGGTGACTCCGCCGGCAACACGGTGTTCGGCTTCGACACCACCCTTCCGGTGACTGTCGATGAGTTGATCCCCCTCACTCGTGCGGTCGCCGGTGCCGTCACACGGGCATTCATCGTCGCCGACATGCCGTTCGGCTCCTACGAATCGAGCCCGGAAAGTGCGCTGCACACGGCATTCCGGTTCATGAAGGAGACCCACGCCCACGCGGTCAAGCTGGAGGGCGGGGTGCGCAGCGCGGAGCAGATCCGCCGGGTCGTATCGGCAGGGATCCCAGTCATGGCGCACATCGGATTTACCCCGCAGAGTGAGCACGGCCTGGGCGGCCATATGATCCAGGGGCGTGGAGACGGCCTTGAGCAATTGCTCGCGGACGCGCACGCAGTTGAAGACGCCGGTGCGTTCGCCGTGGTGCTGGAGATGGTCCCGGCCGGGGCTGCGGCCCAGGTCACCTCCGAGCTGCGCATCCCGACGATCGGCGTCGGGGCCGGCCCGGATGTCGATGGCCAGCTGCTGGTGTGGACGGATTGGGCCGGGTTCTCTACTGGGCGCATCCCCAAGTTCGTTCGCCAGTATGCGGACCTCAAGGGGATCCTCACGGATGCGGCGACCGCCTACAGGGCAGACGTGGCAGACGGGGCCTACCCTGCCCCCGAGCACAGCTACGAGTGACCCGAAAACCATGCAACCTTCTACGACCGCGACCATTCACGATATCTACGAACGGACCACCACCCGCAACGCGGGAGAACCCGAGTTCCACCAGGCAGTGCGCGAAGTGCTCGAGTCGATCGTTCCGTTGATCGCCAAACACCCGGAGTACCTCGAAGCCGGCATCCTGGACCGCATCGTCGAACCGGAACGGCAGATCATCTTCCGGGTGCCGTGGGTCGACGACGCCGGCACAGTGCAGGTGAACCGCGGGTTCCGGGTGCAGTTCAACTCGGCCCTCGGTCCGTACAAGGGCGGGTTGCGTTTCCACCCGAGCGTCAACCTCGGAATCGTCAAATTCCTCGGTTTCGAGCAGATCTTCAAGAACGCGCTCACCGGCCAGGGAATCGGCGGCGGCAAGGGAGGTTCTGACTTCGACCCTCATGGCAGAAGCGACGGCGAGGTGATGCGGTTCTGCCAGAGCTTCATGAGCGAGCTCTACCGCCATCTCGGGGAGCACACTGACATTCCGGCCGGCGACATCGGAGTCGGAGGACGCGAAATCGGCTACCTGTTCGGGCAGTACCGCCGACTGACCAACCGCCACGAGTCGGGAATGTTCACTGGCAAGGGCGTGCAGTGGGGCGGCGCCCAGGTGCGAACCGAGGCCACCGGATACGGCGCCGTGTTCTTCGCCGAGGAGATGCTCGCGACTCGGCACGACAGCGTGGACGGCAAGACGGCCATCGTCTCCGGCTCGGGAAACGTCGCGATCTACGCCATCGAGAAAGTGGCGCAGCTCGGCGGCAAGGCGATCACGGCATCCGACTCTTCCGGCTACATCGTCGATGAGGCGGGGGTCGACGTCAGCCTGCTCAAGCAGCTCAAAGAGGTGGAGCGCGCCCGGATCTCGGAGTATGCCGAGCGAAAGCCCGGTTCCCGCTTCATCGCCGACGGCAGCGTGTGGGACGTGCCCGGCCAACTCGCGATCCCCTCGGCCACGCAGAACGAGCTGGCCGAGCGCGACGCCGAAACGCTGGTCCGCAACGGTGTGATCGCCGTCGCTGAGGGGGCGAACATGCCGGCCACGACGGACGCCGTGCACCTCTTCCAGAAGGCCGGAGTGCTGTTCGGACCAGGCAAGGCGGCCAACGCCGGTGGCGTGGCAACCTCGGCATTGGAGATGAGCCAGAACGCGGCTCGCCAGCGCTGGGACTTCGACACCAGCGAAGAGCGGCTTCGAACCATCATGGGAACGGTTCACTCGTCGGCGCGTGATGCTGCCGAACTCTACGGCCACCCGGGCGATTACGTCGTCGGTGCCAACATCGCCGCGTTCAAGACAGTTGCCGACGCCATGCTCGCGCAGGGCCTGATCTGACCAGCAGCCGTGGCCTGGTTGACATCAGCGACCCTCTGCCGCGTCGTCCTCGGCCCATTTGCGGGCACGCTCGGCGATGATCTCGGGTGCCCGTGCGGCGTCTTCCCGAGTCCTGAACGGGCCATCTCGTTCGGATCCCAGCGAAAGCGGGCCCTCCTCGACTTGCCCGGTAATCCGGTTGTACCACCACTCGGTCATGGAGACTCCCATCGTGAACCTAACATTGATCGTATGCCGAAAGACGCGAACGGACACCTGATACCCGGGACGCAGTCCCCACTGCGACCGGTCCCGGCCGACATCGTCCGGCCGGAGTATGTGGGCAAGGCAGCCCCGAACCGGTTCACCGGATCGGATATCTACCCGCCAGAGAAGGTGGAGCTGATCCGGGAATCAGGCAGGATTGCGGCTGAGGCGATCCAACTGGTCGGCGACAGCATCCGCCCCGGCATCACGACAGATGCGCTGGACGCGATCGCCCACCAGTTCCTGGTTGCACGGGGATCGTACCCGTCGACGCTCGGCTACCGCGGCTTCCCGAAGTCGGTGTGCAGTTCGGTGAACGAGGTGATCTGTCATGGCATACCCGATGACACCGTGCTGGAAGACGGCGACATCGTGAACATCGACATCACCGCATACAAGAATGGGCTGCACGGCGACAGCAACGCGACGTTCATCGTCGGCACTGCCTCCCCCGAGATCACCGACCTGGTCGAGCGCACCCGCGAGGCGATGAACCGCGGGATCAAGGCTGTCGCTCCAGGACGCCAGGTGAACGTCATCGGCCGCGCCATCGAGTCGTACGCCCGGCGGTTCGGCTACGGGGTGGTTCGCGACTTCACCGGCCACGGTGTCGGCGAAGCATTTCACTCCGGCCTGATCATCCCGCACTACGACTCCGCGCCGCAGTTCGACACTGTCATGGAGGTCGGCATGGTCTTCACCATCGAGCCGATGCTCACCCTGGGCACCCACGAGTGGGACATCTGGGCGGATGACTGGACGGTCACCACTAAGGACAAGAGCATTACCGCCCAGTTCGAGCACACCCTCGTCGTCACCGAGCGTGGTGCCGACGTGCTCACCATTCCCTGAACCGAGAGGCGATACGCATGACCCGTGCGGTTGGAATTGACATCGGTGGAACCGGTATCAAGGGCGCAATAGTCAATCTTGAGGACGGGGTTCTGGAATCTGAACGGCTCAAGGTCTCCACTCCCGAGGGAGGGTCGCCGGATGGCATCATCGATGCCGTCGTCGAGCTGGTCGCTGAGCTGGGGATCGATGACGACCTGGCTATTCCGGTCGGGGTCTGCTTTCCGGCGATCATCCTTGACGGCAAGACCATGTCGGCCGCTAACATCAGTGACGAATGGATCGGGCTGGAAGCGGAAGCCCTGTTCGAACGTCGACTGAAGCGGGATATCCACTTCGTGAACGATGCGGATGCCGCCGGCGTTGCCGAGGTGCGTTACGGCGCCGCCGCCGGTCGCCCCGGGCTGACCATCGTGACCACTCTCGGCACCGGGATCGGCTCAGCGCTCATCTACAACGGGGTGTTGATTCCGAACTCAGAGCTCGGGCACCTCGAACTGGACGGGATGGACGCCGAGGACCGCGCTGCCAACAGCGCCCGGGAGGCGGAAAACCTGAGCTGGGAGGCGTGGGCGGAGCGCCTGCAGCGCTACTACAGTCACCTGGAGCTGCTGTTCTCCCCTGCCCTGTTCATCGTCGGTGGCGGCGTGTCGAAGAGCAACGAGGAATTCCTGCCGCTGTTGGCACTGAAGACGCCCATCGTGCCCGCGCAGCTGCGCAACAACGCGGGCATCCTCGGCGCGGCGGCCCTCGCGGTGCGCGACCTCTGAAAGTGCCCGTTCCGGTCG
>JBBDSS010000019.1:88483-226678 GCA_040904805.1 Homoserinimonas sp.
AACGGGCACTTTCGACCGGAACGGGCACTTTGGCTGGGGACGATTGGTGAATGGGCCGGCTGGTACGCCGGGTTCTGTCCCCACCTTGCGATGCTGGACGGCCATCTATCTCGGGACTACGTTGCCGCAGCCCTCTTGCGGTCTACCCGGGAACTGGGCGAGCAGCCTGTAGCGTTCCCTGTCTGACCTTGCTCCGAACGAGGTTTACCTAGCCGACCGGGTCACCCCGGCCGCTGGTGGTCTCTTACACCACCGTTTCACCCTTACCCCGGGCCTTGCGGCCCGTGGCGGTCTACTTTCTGTTGCACTTTCTCGCGGGTTGCCCCGGGTGGGTGTTACCCACCGTTCTGCTCTGTGGAGCCCGGACGTTCCTCGGCACCCCCGAAGGAGTGACGCGGCCGTCTTGCCGACCCATTCGCAGCCAGTCTACCGGCCGCTACAGCCCCGATTCCGATGTTCGCACCAGGATGGCCTGGCTGTCCGGGCAGATCAGCACGTCATCGGGGGCTGCGGTGCGGATGGCGCTCAGGTCGCTGGCGTTGAGCTTCACGCCGCTGGCCAGCGAGACTCCCCCCTGCAAGAGGGATGCGCCGAAGCCGTAACGGTCCCGCTGGCGCTCGTAGAGGGCCAGCAGGTCGTCGGGAAGCTTGCCGGCGATGATCGCACGGTTTGCCTCAGTGTGGCCGCGTTCGGAATTGACCCCGGCAAGGGAGGCGTCGCGCTCCTGCTCCCTGGCCGCGATCTGCGCTTCCAGGTCGGCGAGCGCGGCCTGCGTCCTGGCAACGGCCTGCTCCCGCTCCTCCAGAGCCTCCATGACGCCCAGCTCGATCTCTTCCAGGTCGTCTCGCCGCTTGCGCAGCGCAGCTAGCTCGTGCTCGAGGCCGGCAATGTCCTTCACCGAGGTCGCCGTATCCATTCGCTCGGTGTCGCGCTTGATCCGCGCTTCGACGACGGCGACATCCGCTTCGATGCGTCCAAGCTCCAGGCGCGCGTCTTCTGCGGTGCCGGACTCGGTTCGAAGCTTCGCGCGGGTGGTCTCGGCTTCGGCGCTCAACAGCGCGATCACGGCAAGCTCGGGCAGGCTCTTCGCCTGGTGGCCGAGTTGCTGCAGTTTGGTGTCCAGCGCCTGCAGGTCGAGCAGGTGCTTCTGGATGTCTGGGCTGGCTTTCAGGGGCATGGTCGCCTCAGGCTTTCCGTGGGTCGTGATGGGTTGCAGCTCTATTGCACAATCGTGAAGTCCCAGGGGTCGGTGCGCAGGTCGCTGACGGTGATGGTGACCTGTGGCAGAGCCTCACGCAGTTCGGCAGCTGCAGTCTCGAGCCACAGCCACTCGCTGGCCCAGTGTGACACGTCGATCAGGGCGGGACCGCCGGAGACGGCGGCGTTGGCTCGGGATTCTGAAGCCGGGTGGTGGCGCAGGTCGGAGGTGATGTAGACATCCGCGCCGAGCACAACCGGCGAACTCAGGAGTGAGTCGCCGGCGCCGCCACAGAGGGCAACACGCTGGACCGGCTGGTTATAGTCGCCTGCCACCCGGATTCCGGAGGCGGTCGCCGGCAGCAACTCGCCGAGCCGGCGGGCAAGGTGGCCGAGGGTGGTCTGCTCGGGAAGACTGCCAATGCGGCCGATCCCACGCGCCGGGTCTGCCGATGGGGCGATCGGCTCTACCTCGACGAGCCCGAGTAGCGAGGCGAATACTCCGGATGTCCCGGTCTCGACCACATCCGCGTTGGTGTGGGCGGCAACGAGAGCGCAGTCCGCGCGAATGAGCTTGGCCACCATTGCGCCCTTGTAACGGTCTTCGGCGACGGTAGTCACACCGCGCAGCAGCAGCGGGTGGTGCACCAGAAGGAGGTCGGCGCGCAGCTCGATGGCTTCGTCGATCGATTCGGCGACAGCGTCCACCGCGAGGTGAATGGTGTCGACGGTCGCGTCCGGGGTACCGACCAGGAACCCGGGGGCGTCCCAGTCTTCCGCACCGGTGAGTGGCCACAACCGCTCGATGACGGCGTTGACTTCGGCGACGGTTGCTGACACCTCGACAGTCTACCGGCGCGCCAGCGATGTTCGACGGGGACGGCGCTAGCTGCGGGCTTCTTCCTGCCGCCGGATAGTGCGGACCCCGACCAGAATCGGCACCAGCAGCCCGATGACGAGCGCAACCAGAACACCGGCGTCGGCCTGCGCCAGGTCGCTCCCGACGGGAATACCGACCAGTTCGAGCAGGTAGCCCTGCCAGGCGAGCCAGGCTGCCGATGCGGAGGTGAGTCCGTAGCCGATCCCGCTGGCGGCGATCAGGAGAATGACGTTGACCCAGTTGACGTCCGGGTACACGCCACCACGCTGCACGAGCGATCGCGTGTTGAACCGGCGGTTGCGGATCATGATCTCGGCGGCGAAGATACCGAGCCAGGCTGCGGTGGGTACGGCCAGGGTGGTACCGAGGTCGCGGAAGATGTCGGCGAAGTCGACAGTGAGCAGTGCGAGCGCCACGGCGAGACCGCCCAGCACCACTCCGACCACCAGCACAGCCAGGTCGCGCCGGATCGGTGCGATGGCAAGCAGTGCGAATCCGCCCGAGTAGATGGAGAGGGTGACTCCGGAGATCAGCCCGATCCCGACGGCGGCAATGAGCGGCATCAGGAACCAGGTCGGGACGATAGCGGTGAGGGTGCCCACCGGGTCTTCCACCAGCCCGGAGGCCAGCGCCGGGTCGGATGCCGCCAGCAGCGCCCCATAGGCGATCAGCACGAATGCCGGCAGAGCGTTCCCGAACGAGGCGGTCAGCATCGACCCTGCACCGGATCCGGCCGGGCGCTGGTATCGGGCGAGGTCGCCTGCTGAGGTGGACCAGATCAGTCCGACGAAGCTGAACACCAGGATGAGCCCGGTGAGCACAATCACCCACGGTCCATCACCAATGGTGAGGGCGGCAGCGATGTCGACGAGAGGCCAGCTGACCGCGATCAGCAGGATCACCAGAATTCCGGACGCCACGCTCAGCACCAGTTGCACGTGCCTAAGCAGGCGATATCCGAAGAATGCCACCACGAGGGCGAGGAGGAAGCCGACCCCGGCGGCTGCGATGGTCAGCTGCGTGAGGCTCAGCCCGCCGTCTGCTTCCGCCGCGACGAGGAGCCGGGCGGTAGTGGAGGCGAGCAGCCACAGCAGCACGGCTCCCCAGAGCAACCGGGTCACCACGGAGAGAATGGCGGGGAGGATGTTGCCGATCAGTCCGAAACTGGCCCGGGAGGCGACCATCGTCGGCTGCCCGTTCCATTTGCCCGCGAGGGTGCCGAGGCCGACCGGCAGGAACGACAGGGCGACTCCGGCGAGCACGGCCACGATGGCCTGGCGGAGACTCATGCCCAGGGAGAGCAGCATTGCGCCGAAGACCACGCTCAGCACGGTGGAATTTGCCGCGAACCACAGCCAGAACAGCCGTAACGCCTGGCCGGTGCGCTGCTCGGGCAGTGTGGGCTCTATGCCGCTGCTCTCCGGACTGAACGCTCTCTCGACGACCCCGGCAACTTCCGGAAGGATGGTGACGCCTCCAGACTCAGTGCGCGAGCTTTCCACCGGCAGCACCGGGGGCATCACAGCGATGTCCACGTCCAGCGGCGCCACCGTCTCCGGCAGGCCAGCGGCTGCCTCGGGCAGCACGATGTTCGATCCTGTAGTCCTGGGTGGCTGCTCAGGCTCGATCAGGTCGTAGACAACCGGCTCAGACGCCGACTCACGCTGCGATTCAAGCTGAGGCTCTGGGGCAGAATCCGCCGGCTCCGCTGCCGAAGCGGGCGGGATGATCTGAAGCGCCCCGGTGAAGGTGACGCGGGTCTCTTCCACCACCTCGAGGGCTTCCGGTGTCCCGATGGCGAGCATCGAGCTCTCCCAGTTGCGGAACTCACGGGCATCCTGCTCCCGGATACGCAGTTGGGCCTGCAGCTTCTCGATGGCAGCCAGCGCTCCCCCGTCGCGCGACCCTTTCCTGTCGAGGGTGGACACTAGTTCTGCGTCATCAAGTGACCTGCGCTCTGGTGGGCGCGGCAGAGCGGACCCAGGCGGCGGGGTGACCACCGTCGCGGGGTTGGGCGGCGGCGCATCAGCGGGTACCGGTGTGGAGGTGATCCCGGCGACGGCGAACTGGGCGTAGGCATCCGCTGTCGGCGGGGTGAACGTCGACCGACGTGGGCCGGGTTCTTCGCCACCGGGCGAGGCTGCGCTGTCTACGCCGTCGTCCTGCTCCATGCGCCACATGCTATCTGGCATGGGAGCGAAGGGTATGGTGACTGGCCGCGTCAGGCGCACCGAGTTTTCAGGCTATTCGCAGAATATCCTCGACGGGATCGGAAAACGAGAGAGAAGGGCACCATGGACGATGCTGACGGAGACACCTGGTCAGACGTCGCCGAAGACTGGGCTTGCCTCTGGGGAAAATTCTCAGACCCGGCTCGGCATGCCTTGATATCGGCGACCGGGCTCGGCCCGGGCTCGCGCGTACTCGACATCGGTTCCGGCAGCGGCGAGTTCCTGACCCTCCTCAGCGGCGTTGGAGCGGTCACCGCAGGCGTTGACCCTGCGTCGGGGATGGTGGAGTTGGCCCGGCTCCGCGCTCCGGCCGCTGACATCCGGCCGGGAACTGCGGAAGCACTCCCCTGGCCTGATGACTCGTTCGATGTGGTCACCGCCGTCAACTCCCTGCAGTTCGCCGACAACACCCTTGCGGCGCTCGCCGAGGCTGCACGCGTGGTCACACCCGGAGGTTTGATTGCCGTGGCGAACTGGGCAGAGGGTGAGCTCAACGATCTGAGCGTGCTGGAGGCGGCGGTCGCGGATGCTGACGGCGAAGAACTGTCGCCGGATGGGAACCTCCGCTCGGCAGGCGGACTCGAGTCCCTGCTCCAGCACGGGGGCCTGGACGTGGTCACCTCGGGACTGGTCGAGGTGCCGTGGGACGCGCCGGACGACGAGACCCTTGTCGCCGGAGTGCTCCTCGGCGAGAGTGCTGAAACGGTCGCCGAATTCTCGGAGGTGGTGATCGCCGCAGCACGCCCATTCCAGACTGTGTCAGGCGGCTATCGCCTGGTCAACTGGTTCCGCTACGCCGTCGGGGAAGTTCGAACAGCAGGCTGAACGGCAGTCGGCGGCCGACGTAGGCGAACCCGAAACAGACCAACAGGGTGAGGGTAAAAATGCCGACGAGGCCGACGAGAGGATCGGTGACACCCGCGCGTTCAGCCAGCCGTCCGAGACCAGCGAACACCGGGTAATGCACGCAGTAGAAGATCAGTGAGTACTTGCCGATGAAACGGATGGGCCTCAACCAACCCACTTCGGGAATCACGGACGCCAGCCTGACCAGGATCAGGATGCCCACCATCGCCGGAACTGCTGCCAACGGGTGGTACCACAACGGAGTGACCACCCCGGAATAGACGGCCACCGCGATCGGGACGATCGCCAGCACGGCAGCCCAGCGGGTACTCAAGATCCCGGCGTACTGCGCCCAATAGCGCTCGATCAGCGCCCCCAGGAAGAAGAACGGCATCAAATAGAGGAAGCGTTGCTCCAGGGAGTCCATGGGCAGCAGGAACATGCCGATGAAGGGCAGCACGACGAACGCCCACACCGGGACCCAGCGGGTGAGCAGCGCGATCAGGTAGTAGGCGGCAATGAACTGCAGGAACCAGAGGTAGGTAGCCCAGAAGCTGGGCTCGTACCAGGCAAAGTCGCTTCCACCACTCGCCGTCACGTAGATGATGGTCCACACCAGAATCGGCCATCCGATGCGGCGCACCTTGCCCCAGATGTACGTGCCGGCCGGACGCTTGAGGGAGGTGGCGACCAGCAGCCCGGAGAGGAACATCAGCGTCGGCATCCGGAACGGTGCGAAGAAGTTGCTGAGGAAGGTCAGGGATTCCGGCACCTCGTCGATGCGGGCGGAGACGATCTGCGTGCTGTGGTGCAGGATGACCAGCAGGATGGCGAGCCCGCGTAGCAGGTCCATCCAGTCGATGCGCGCACCACGCCGATCGAGGGCGTGCACGGCACTGCTCGCGGCACGCGCGCCCGAACGGGTTGTGGTGGACCGTGCGGATGACGCGGATGCGGCTGGTTCGGACATCTGCCGAGTATAACTTCGCGCCCCTGTGGGCCCTACCGGGATCGAACCGATGACATCCACGGTGTAAACGTGGCGCTCTACCAGCTGAGCTAAAGGCCCGTCAGCCCGGCGTGCCGGGCGACGAATGTCAATAGTACAGGCAGACTCGGGCCGACATAGAATCGCCCGCGTTGGTGCACCTGATCATCCAGTTGGTCACCGCCAAGGAGGTTCAGGCGGCCGGCGCCAGGATGTCCAGCGCCGCGCGGTACGCGTCCAGCGAGCGAGCGGTTCCCGACTCAGCGATGAAACGTGAGCGGATGATGCCGCTCTGGTCGATCACGAAGGTCCCCCTGGCTGCAGTGCCGCGATTCTCCAGGAACACCCCATAGTCGCGCGCAACCTCACCATGCGGCCAAAAATCAGCCAGCAGGGAGAACTGGTAGCCCTCCTGCTCGGCGAATACCCGCAGCGTGGCCTTCGAGTCGACGGAGACGGCCAGCAACTCCACACCCTGCCGCTGGAACAACGCGAAGTTGTCGCGCAGCTCGCAGAGCTCCCCGGTGCAGATCCCGGTGAACGCCAGCGGATAGAAGACCAGCACCACGGGCTTGACGCCCTGGAATCGGGACAGCCGCACCGGCTCGCCAAACTGGTTCAGCAACTCGAAATCGGGTGCTGGGGTGTCTACGTCTGCCATCTGGTGGCTCCTCTCGACGCCGGCCACCGGCATCCGGCGCCTACGGTTTCCAATACAAACTAAGCTTGTTCAGCCTAGAGAAGCGGCGCGCGGTCGCAACCCGACTGTGCTGCCAAGCAGGACTGTGTCTATCCAGGACTGTGTCTATCCAGGACTGTGTCTGTCCACGAATTAGAACGAGGTTAGGGTGACGATTCACGATCAGGACCCGTACTCGGTGAACCACACCGATTCCGACCCCCAGGAAACTGCCGAGTGGAACGAGTCCCTCGACGGGCTCGTGCAAACCCACGGGAGGGCCAGGGCCCGGGAAATCATGCTGAGCCTGCTGAAGCGCTCCAAAGAGCTGCAGGTGAGTGTGCCGATGGTTCCGACCACGGACTACATCAACACCGTCCCGGTGGAGAATGAGCCGGAGTTTCCCGGCGACGAGGAGATCGAGCGACGGTATCGCCGGTGGATCCGCTGGAACGCCGCCATCACGGTGCACCGCGCACAGCGTCCGGAGATCGGTGTCGGCGGACACATCTCCACCTACGCATCATCGGCGTCGTTGTACGAGGTCGGCCACAACTACTTCTTCCGCGGCCAGGACCATGATGGTGGCGGAGACCAGATCTTCTACCAGGGCCACGCCTCCCCCGGCATGTATGCGCGCTCTTTCCTCGAAGGTCGACTCTCCGAAGACCAGTTGAGCGGTTTCCGCCAGGAGAAGTCGCACGCGCCGACGGGCATCCCGTCGTACCCGCACCCGCACCTGATGAAGGATTACTGGCAGTTCCCCACTGTGTCGATGGGTCTTGGCCCGCTGAACGCCATTCACCAGGCGCAGATGAACAAGTACCTCACCAACCGCGGCATCAAGGACGCCTCGGACAGCAACGTCTGGGCGTTCCTCGGTGACGGCGAAATGGATGAGGTCGAGAGCCGCGGCGCGCTCCAGCTGGCCGCCAACGATTCCCTCGACAACCTCACCTTCGTGATCAACTGCAACCTGCAGCGCCTCGACGGCCCGGTACGCGGCAACGGCAAGATCATCCAGGAGCTGGAGAGCTTCTTCCGCGGCGCCGGCTGGAATGTCATCAAGGTGGTGTGGGGCCGCGAATGGGACGCCCTTCTCGCCCAGGACACCGATGGCGCCCTGGTCAACCTGATGAACCGCACCCCGGACGGCGACTACCAGACCTACAAGGCCGAGAGCGGCGCCTACGTGCGTGAGAATTTCTTCGGCCGCGACCCGCGCACGCTCGAGATGGTCAAGCACCTCAGTGATGACCAGGTCTGGGGCCTGCGGCGCGGCGGGCACGACTACCGCAAGGTCTACGCCGCGTTCAAGGCCGCCAACGAGCACAAGGGCCAGCCGACCGTCATCCTGGCCAAGACGGTCAAGGGCTACGGGCTCGGCACGTCGTTCGAGGGGCGCAACGCGACCCACCAGATGAAGAAGCTGACCCTCGACAACCTGAAGACGTTCCGTGACGAGATGCGCGTCCCGATCACGGATGCCCAGCTCGAGGCCGACCCGTACAGCCCGCCGTTCTACCACCCGGGCGAAAACGACGAGGCCATCCAGTACATGCACGAGCGTCGGCGGGCGCTCGGTGGTTACCTGCCGGAGCGTCGCTCCAAGTACACCCAGGTGAGCCTGCCGGACGCGGCGACCTACGACATCGTGAAGAAGGGCTCCGGCAAGCAGGAGATCGCCACCACCATGGCGTTCGCCCGTCTACTGAAAGACCTGCTGCGCTCCAAGGAGTTCGGCAACCGCATCGTACCGATCATCCCGGATGAGGCGCGCACCTTCGGCATGGACGCGTACTTCCCGACGGCGAAGATCTACAACCCGAACGGCATGCACTACACCTCGGTCGACCGGGAGCTGCTGCTCGCCTACAAGGAGAGCGTCCAGGGGCAGATTCTCCACGTCGGTATCAACGAGGCCGGTGCCGTTGCCGGTTTCACTGCTGCCGGAACTGCCTACTCCACTCATGGTGAACCGCTGATCCCGTTCTACGTCTTCTACTCGATGTTCGGGTTCCAGCGCACCGGCGACGCGATGTGGGCCGCCGGCGACCAGATGGCGCGCGGATTCATCATGGGCGCCACCGCCGGACGCACCACGCTGACCGGTGAAGGGTTGCAGCACGCCGACGGGCACTCCCCGCTGCTGGCGTCGACGAACCCCTCTGTGGTGTCCTACGACCCGGCCTACGGTTACGAACTCGGACTCATCGTGCGCGCAGGGCTCGACCGGATGTACGGCGGCAACCACCCAGACCCCGATGTCATGTATTACGTGACCATCTATAACGAGCCCTACGTTCAGCCGGTTGAGCCGGAGAACCTGGACGCCGAAGGCGTGCTGCGCGGGATCTACCAGCTGAAGGCCGGCGGGGAAGGAAACCTCAAGGCGCAACTGATGGCATCCGGCGTCGCCGTACCGTGGGCCCTCGAAGCCCAGGAGCTGCTGGCCCAGGACTGGGGCGTGTCGGCTGATGTCTGGTCGGTCACCTCATGGAGCGAGCTGCGCCGCGACGGTCTGAAGGCGAACGAGCACAATTTCCTGAACCCGGGCGAGCCCAGCCAGGTGCCGTACCTGCGCGAGAAGCTGTCGCAGGCACCCGGACCCTTCGTGGCGGTCTCCGACTACATGCACGCCGTGCCCGACCAGATTCGCCAGTTCGTCCCAGGCGACTTTGCGACGCTGGGTGCCGACGGATTCGGGTTCTCGGACACCAGGGCCGCCGCGCGCCGCTTCTTCAAGATCGACGGGCCGTCCATCGTGGTGCGCACGCTGCAGTCCCTGGTGGAACGAGGCGAACTCGACCCGACAGTGCTGCGTCAGGCGATCGACAAGTACCAGCTGCTCGATGTCAACGCCGGTACGACAGGGTCCGCCGGCGGCGAGAGCTAAGGGTCGGATAGGCAGCTATGGCGACGACGCGAACCAAGGAGCAGACCCTCGCATGGCTGAAGACTGTCTCCGGTGAGCTGGCAACGGCCACGCTGAAGCGACTGGAAGACACCCTGCCGTGGTACGGCGACATGCCCCCGGGCCGTCGTTCCGCGGTGGGGATGGTCGCGCAGAACGGCATCACCTCGTTCATCCATTGGTACGACGACCCGTCGTCCACCCCGTGGATCGCCGCCGATGTCTTCGGCGCCGCCCCCCGGGAGCTGCTCCGCTCGGTCAGCCTGACCCAGACCCTCCAGCTCATCAAGGTCACCGTCGAGGTGGTCGAAGACCGGGTCAAGGGCGGCGACGAGTCCCTTCGCGAAGCGATTCTGCTGTACTCGCGAGAAATCGCATTCGCAGCGGCGGATGTCTATGCCAGGGCTGCCGAAGCACGCGGCCTGTGGGATGCGCGTCTGGAAGCCCTGGTGGTCGATTCGATCCTGAGCGGCGAGTACGACGACGAGTTGCCCAGCCGCATCGCCGCGCTCGGCTGGCACGGGCATGGTGAAGTGTCTGTGCTGGTCGGCACCGCGCCCAAGATGCTCGACGTCGACATGCTGAGGCGCACCGCGCGCCATCTGGAAGCCGATGTGCTGATCGGAGTGCAGGGCAGCCGCCTGGTTCTCGTCATCGGCCGTGCCCGCCCGACCCCGCAGGCCGGTGAGGAGGACGACGGCGCACGATTGATCCCGTTCATCGACATCGCCAAAGAGCTGGAACCGGGGTTCGGTGACGGACATCTGGTGCTCGGCCACGAAGTGTCCTCGCTCGTGGACGCATCCCGCAGCGCCAAGGCTGCACTGGCCGGTTTCGCGGTGGCGAAGGCATGGCGCAACGCCCCGCGTCCCACCCTCGCCGACGACCTGCTGCCCGAGCGTGCCCTCGCCGGCGATGCCCTGGCCCGCACCACCCTCATCAACCGCATCTACCGTCCGCTGCAATCGCATTCCACGGAACTGCTGGCAACGCTGTGGTGCTACCTGGACAACGGCCGCTCGCTCGAGGCAACGGCCCGCGAACTGTTCGTGCACCCGAACACGGTGCGTTACCGCCTGAAGCGCGTCTCCGAAGTGATCGGGTGGGATGCCACCGGTGCCCGCGAATCGCTCATCCTCCAGGCGGCATTGATTGTCGGCTCTATCGCGGATATTGAGCCGGGATCCCGTCGGCGACCGTCCTGAACACCCTCCACAGCGGGACGCCTTGTGTGACACGAACAAGGCTTCACCGTATTCTTGGTCGGTGTTACACAGCCCAAACACCACTGCGATTGGGAGACTAGATAGGTGATTGTTGTCGTCTGCCCTGGACAGGGCTCCCAAACCCCCGGCTTCCTCGACCCCTGGGTCGCCGAACCGCAGTTTCGCGACCACCTTGGCTCCCTCTCCGACGCGGCCTCCCTGGACCTGCTGGCCCACGGAACTGTGTCGGACGCCGACACCATCCGCGACACGGCAGTCGCCCAGCCGCTGATCGTCGCCGCCGGGCTGCTCACCCTCCGGGCCCTGCTCGACGGTCGGCGAGGCGGCATCGCCGGCGTTGCCGGCCACTCGGTCGGTGAACTCACCGCTGCCGCAGCAGCAGGCATCCTCTCAGAACACGACGCCATGACCGTGGTGCGCGAGCGTGGTGCGGCCATGGCTGACGCCGCTGCCCAGGCGCAGACCGGAATGAGCGCAGTGATTGGCGCGGACGAAGATGAGCTGCTCGCGAAGCTGAGCGCCCTCGACCTTGAGCCGGCCAACTTCAATGGGGGCGGCCAGATCGTGGTGGCCGGCGACGTGGCTGCCCTTGAGCAGTTCAAGCAGGATCCACCGGCGGGTGCCCGCGTCATCCCGCTCCAGGTCGCCGGTGCATTCCACACCCGGTATATGGCAACCGCCGTCGAACGGCTGCGTGCCGCGACCGCTACGGTCGAGAGCCACGACCCGAGCCTCACCATCTGGACCAACTACGACGGCAGCGCTGTCGACAACGGCTCTCGATTCGTCGATCTTCTGGTTGGCCAGGTTTCGTCACCAGTACGGTGGGACAAGACGATGGAATCACTGGCCACCGCCGGCGTGACCGGAATCATCGAGGTCGCCCCCGCCGGCGCCCTTGTCGGCCTGGCGAAGCGCGGGTTGAAAGGCGTTCCGACGGTTGCCGTCAAGACGCCGGACGACCTCGACGCGGCGATCGCCCTTATCGATGGGAACTCATGAGCACGCCAATCCTCAAGCAGTCACGTGGAGTCGAGTTCACGCGCATCTACAGTTACGGTGCCGCCCGCGGCGACCTCTCCGTTGCCAACGAAGAGCTCGTCGGTCCGATCGACTCGAGTGACGAGTGGATCCAGCAGCGCACCGGCATCATCACCCGCACCCGGGCGTCCGCCGGCATCCTCGCTGTCGACTTGGCAACGGATGCCGCGCGCGAGGCGATCGAGAAGTCCGGCGTCGCGCCGGACCAGGTTGACCTGGTCATCGTCGCCACCGTGAGCAACGTGCGCCAGACGCCGTCGATCTCGGCCGTCGTGGCTGACCGCGTCGGTGCGAATCCGGCCGCGGCGTACGACACCAACGCCGCCTGCGCAGGGTTCAGCTACGCGGTGACGCAGGCTGACGCGCTCATCCGTTCCGGGGCAGCCCACTACGCCCTGGTCATCGGAGCCGAGAAACTGTCCGACGTCGTCGATCCCACCGACCGCTCAATCTCGTTTCTCCTGGGCGACGGTGCTGGCGCCGTCGTCATCGGCCCGAGCGAGACTCCCGGAATCGCCGCGCCGGTCTGGGGCTCGGACGGGTCGAAGGCGGATGCTGTCAGCATGAATGCGACGCTCATCGACTTCCGAGACGGTACGGCCGCGTGGCCGACGCTCCGGCAGGAGGGCCAAACCGTCTTCCGCTGGGCTGTCTGGGACATGGCCAAAGTGGCCAAGGAGGCCCTCGAGGTCGCCGGCATCACCGCCGCCGACCTGGCCGCCTTCATCCCCCACCAGGCCAATATGCGCATCATCGACGAGTTCGCCAAGCAGCTGAAGCTCCCGGATTCTGTGGTCATCGCCCGCGATATCGAGACCACCGGGAACACCTCGGCGGCGTCGATTCCGCTGGCCACCCACCGACTGTTGAAAGAAAACCCGGAACTCAGCGGCGGCCTCGCCCTGCAAATCGGATTCGGAGCCGGGCTCGTATTCGGCGCCCAGGTAATCGTGTTGCCCTAAGCTTGACCACGGTCAAACGCACCCCCAAGGAGAAATAACAATGGCATTGTCAACCGAAGAAGTTCTGGCCGGCCTCGCCGAGCTGATCAATGACGAGACTGGTATCGCAACCGACACGGTTGAACTGGACAAGTCGTTCACTGACGACCTGGATATCGACTCCATCTCGATGATGACGATCGTCGTCAACGCGGAAGAGAAGTTCGATGTGAAGATCCCGGACGACGAGGTGAAGAACCTCAAGACTGTCGGCGACGCCGTCACGTTCATCGTCAACGCACAGGCGTAGTGCCACCACAACGCGGGCGGCCAGCCGGCACTGGGCCCGATCAGGGAATATGTTCCGGCTGGTTCGACCCGCGTTTGTCACCGTGTGACCCACTGGAGATGTCATGACCAAAAAGATCGTTGTTACCGGGTTGGGAACCAGCTCACCGCTCGGCGGAAACGTCCCAGACTCCTGGAAAGCACTTCTTGCCGGGGAATCCGGCGTCAGCACGCTGGAGCAGGACTGGGTGGCCGAGCACGAGCTGCCCGTAACCTTTGCCGCTCAGGCACGCGTTCCCTCGGCCGAGATGCTGGAGCGCGTCGAGACCAAGCGCCTCGACCCGAGCAGCCAGTTCGCCCTCATCGCCGCCCGGGAGGCCTGGGCCGACGCCGGTACACCCGACATCGACCCGCTGCGCATCTCCGTCGACTTCGCCACCGGCATCGGCGGTATCTGGACCCTCGTCGACGCGTGGGAGACCCTGCGTACCCGTGGCCCCCGCCGTGTGCTACCGATGACCGTCCCCATGCTCATGCCGAACGGGCCGGCTGCCGCCGTCAGCATGGCGCTGTCCGCTCGCGGTGGTGCCCGCACCACGGTGTCTGCCTGCGCATCCGGTACCGAATCGATCGTCAACGCTTACGCCCACCTGCAGGCCGGGTTGTCGGATGTCGTCATCGCCGGTGGAAGCGAGGCGGCCATCCACCCGCTGCCGATCGCAGCCTTCTCGGCGATGCAGGCGCTGTCCAAGCGCAACGACTCCCCCACAACCGCCTCACGCCCGTACGACGTCTCCCGCGACGGTTTCGTGCTGGGCGAGGGTGCCGGCGCGATCGTGCTCGAGACCGAGGAGCACGCGCTGGCGCGTGGCGCCCGCATCTACGCCGAACTGACCGGTGGTTCGGTCACCAGTGACGCCCATCACATCACTGCCCCCGACCCTGAGGGTTCGGCCGCCGCTCGCGCCATGAAGATGGCCATCGACCAGGCCGGCGCATCCGTCGACCAGGTGTCGCACATCAACGCCCACGCCACCAGCACGCCGGTCGGCGACATCGCTGAGTACAACGCGCTGCTGCGCATCTTCGGCGACCGCCTGCCCGACATCCCGGTCTCGGCGACGAAGGCGGCCACCGGCCACCTCCTCGGCGGCACCGGGGCACTGGAGGCGATCTTCACGATCCTCGCCCTCCACGAGCGCACGGCGCCTCCGACCATCAACTTGACCGAACAGGATCCGGCAATCCCCTTGGATGTCGTCACGTCACCGCGGCAACTCGGTGACGGACCGCTCTTCGCGATCAGCAACTCCTTCGGCTTCGGCGGGCACAACGCCGTCGTCGCGTTCCGCAGCGCCTGACCGGGAACTCGACCGTATGCGCATCGCCATCGTCAGCGACTATTTCCTGGACTACGTTGGCGGGGCGCAGACCTCGATGCTGCAACAGCGGCTCGCGCTCATCCAGGCGGGCCATCAGGTCTCCCTGATTTCGGCCACCCGGAACCCTGGGCGCCGGTTCCAGGTTTCAGCCGAGGGCCTGCGCATCCGCCCGCTCTTCACGCTGCCCGGGGTTGAGCTTCCGGTAATCCCGAACAACAAGGCCACGACGGATGCCCTGGAAACGTACTTCACTGAGCTCGGGATCGAGGTCGTCCACGTTCAGACCGAGTTCGGTCTGGCGCATGCGGCGACGGAGGTGGCCAGACGCCTGGGCCTCCGAGTGGTCCATACCGTGCACACGTTCTACTGGGCGAGCGACGGCGGATGGCACGCGCCGCTGGCACCGGTGTTGCGGAGCGCGCTCGGCCGCTTCACGCGGTCGGCGATTCCGAAGCTGCGGTTCACGCCGCGACCGGTCGACAACCTGCTCAGGAACGTGACCCTGGGGATGGCTCTGACCGCTGACGCCGTCGTCTCCCCCTCCGCCCACCAGGCTGCTGATCTGGAGGCGGCAGGGGTGCCAGCACCGATCGCCGTCGTCCCGAACCCGATTGCCGCATCCCCGCGTCAGCCCGTGCCGCTCACCACCGAGCTGGCCGCCCGGCCGGCCTTCCTCTGGGTGGCGCGGTGCGAGGGCGTCAAACGGCCGCTGGTGTTCGCTGAAGCTGCCATCCGGGCGCTGGAGCGCACCGGGAACGCCTTCAGCGTCGACTTCGTCGGCGATGGCTACGAACTGGCCGCACTGCGCCGCATGACGGCCGACCACCCGAACATTCGGGTGCACGGCGCACTGCCGCACGAGAAGGTGCTCGACCTGATGGACAGCGCTGCTGCAGTCGTGCTCACCTCGCTCGGGTTCGACAACCAGCCGATGACCATCGCCGAGGCTGTCAGCCGCGAGCGTGGTGTGCTGTATTGCGACCCGAAACTGACCGAGGGGCTCGGCCAGGCCGGCTTCCTGACCGGTACGCCGGACGCGGACGGCCTGGCCGACGCGCTCGTCACCCTGGCGGGCGAGCCGTCACGACTGATCGAGCTGTCTCAGGGTGCGGCGCGGGACCACGCACTGTTCAGCGCCGAAACCTACGTCACGGGCATCCTGGCCGTCTACGGGGATTGAGCAGCGTCAGCCGACCTTGTGCAGCCACACCACCTGGTTGGTGTCACTTGCATGGCGGAACGCCTCGAGTTCGTCGTCCCAGGCCTGTCCCAGGGCGAGTCGCAGCTCACGGTGCAGTTCGAAGGCATCCGATCCGGCGACCTCCATGGCGTAGCGGATGCGGTCCTCCGGAATCACGACGTTTCCTGCCGTGTCGGTCTGTGCGAAGAAGATGCCGAGGTCGGGGGTGTGCAGCCAGCGTCCGCCGTCGCTGCCCGGTGTGGGGTCCTCGGTGACCTCGAAGCGCAGGTGTTCCCACCCGCGCAGGCCGGAGGCGATGGCGGCGCCGGTCCCCTGCTCGCCCTCCCAGTAGAACTCGGAGCGCATGGATCCCTTGAGCACCGGCTGTTCCGCCCAATCGAAGTTCACGGCGCGATCGAGCGCGCGCCCTGCGGCCCACTCGACATGCGGGCAGAGAGCACGAGGAGCGGAGTGAACATAGATCACTCCGCGTGCGGTTGCTGCAGCCACAATTTCTCCATTCCGTTTGGTTCGACTTCCCCATCGACCAGCGGAATGCTTGCGGCTGTTGAATTGTGTGAAGTTGCCTTCGCTTTGCATTATGCCTGATTACACGGGGAAACCACAACACTGTCATTAGTGTTTCTCGCGATTCTCTCTATACTCGGTATGGCATTCCCGCCCCGAGAAAGGATGCCCATGTCGGTTCGTGACGGAATCCTGGGGATCCTGACCCTGGGGCCGGCGTACGGGCTGCAGCTTCATGCTGAGTTCACTGGCAGGGCACCCCATCGCAAGCCGGTCAATGTCGGCCAGGTGTACGGCACCCTGGATCGACTCGCCGGGCAGGGCCTGGTCACGAACGCCGGAACCACGGAGGACGGCCTCCCCTTGTACACACTGACGGCATCCGGCAGGCAGGCTGCCACAAGTTGGCTGACGACGCCGGTGACTTCGGCCCTGCCGGAGTGGACCGAGATGCTGGATCAGGTGCTGGTGGCGAGCTCGGTCGATCCGGCATCCGCGCTCGCGCTGGGCACGGCGTATCGACGCTGGTGGGAACAGGACCTTCGAGAGACGAGGTCTTCCCTCGCGGACGAGCTCGCCCAGAACCAGCGCCTGGCACTGCTGGCCCGCTCCGCCCAGGGCGTGGCAGCGATTGCCTGGCTGGGCGCGGCGATCTCCGACCTGGCTGAACTGGACACTGCTCGCGCCCTCTCTACAGCGCGACCGAAGCGTGGTCGGCGCCCGCAGACGTCGCGCTGAACAGCGCGGCGGGTTAGGCGGCGAAGTGGACGGTGGGGTCGGGTTTGTCGGTGTGGGTGTAGCCGTGAGGGCTGGTCCATTCCAGGATCCCGGGTTCGGTTTGTTTCACATTCCACCCGCCGTGATGTTTCAGCGTGTGATCGCCCCGGCACAGGTGGGCCAGGTTGCCGGCGGTGGTCGGCCCGCCCGTTTCGGCGGCGACGGTGTGGTCGAGGTCGCAGCGGTTCGCCGGCCGGCTGCAGCCCGGGAACCGACATCGACCATCCCGAATCCTCAGGAACCGGCGCAGTTTCTCCGACGGCCGATAACTTTCCACGCTGAGCACCAGCCCGCTGACCGGGTGAGTCAAGATCCGCACCATCGAGGGTGCCTCGGCGGCCAGGGCGGTGGCTTCGGCCAACCCGATCGGCCCCTGCCCGGCCAGGGTCGCCGGTTCGTCACTGTGGCCGAGGAGGGACAAGGCCGGGATCACGATGGCAACCTCGGCCCGGATCGCCCTGGCCAGCGCGTGCGGGGACCCGTCCGCCGCCGACGGTTCCCCGGCCAGGATGAGTTCGGTGGCCAGGTCGACCCGCAACTGGTCGAAACTACGCGGATCGCCAGCCCGGGAAAGAATGGTGGCCTGTTTCGTCAGCCGGTCCCAGATCCCGGCCGCCAGCACGGTCGGCAGCAACAGGATGATCTCGGACATCCCGTCCGCCACCTTCACCACCCGCACTCCACGACCGGCCGCGGCCCGCTCGTGCCGCTCCTGGAACGTCTCGGTGCCCAGCCTGGCCGCGGCCAGCTCCGCCAACCGCCGCAACCGCCCCGGCGTCACCTGCACCGCCTGGCGCAACACGATGGCTTCGTATTCGGCGCGCACCTGGTCATCGAGCAGCGGCAGCCCGTGCTGGACGATCACCCGCAGATGCCCCACACCGATCGACCCGGCAGCCAGCTCCTCCAACGTGTTCGGGAACTGGTGGACGACCAGCTCGGCTTCCGCCACCCGGGACGCCATCGTCGGGGCCGACACCCGGGCCACCATCGCCAACTCCGCCACCATGCTCCGATGCGCCAGCTCCCTGGCCCTGGCCTCATCCGCCTCCGGGCTGATGAACAACTCGGCACCCTCACGAGACAGCGCCGACAGCCGGGCAAGCGCCCGATACTCCTCCGCCTGCAACCCGGAAATCCGGTCCCTAACCCCCACCACCCGATCGATCGCCGCCCGCATCGAACCCCCATCCACCGGGACCGTGTCATAGATGCCGAGTAGAGCGCCGTCATACTCGGCGAGCGGGTCAGGCGGCAGGTCATCCACCCCGAAATCGCCATCGTCCACCGGGATACCCAGCTCGGCCATCGCCGCCGCATCCAAGCTGACTTCGAACATCTGCTTCATGTTCTAACGCAACACCCCACCACCGACATTCGACCGCATGCCCGCTACGGGGTTGTGGAGAACCTGCTTCACGTACCCGGACCTCGACAACCTTGACACAACTAGTCGGACAGTTGCCGTGCCTGTGTCCGTAGTACATACTCAGTGACTAGTTACTCGGTATCGATCCAACGGAGGCACAATGTCGGTGCGCCAGAGCTTGCTCGCCATCCTCAATCAGGAGCCCTGCTACGGCTACCAGCTCCGTGCGGAGTTCGAGCGCCGCACCGGGTCGACCTGGCCGGTTAACGTCGGCCAGATTTACAGCACCCTTGATCGCCTGGAGCGTGACGGCTTGGTGCAGCGGCTCGACACCGATGAAGACCAGGTGTACTTCCAGATCACGGATGCCGGTCGCTCCGAGGTCAAGGACTGGCTGGGCTCCCCCGTCGTTCGCGAAGGTGCCGCCAGGGACGAGCTCGCCATCAAGCTGGCGATCGCCGTAACCCTGCCGGGCGTGGACATCGCCCGGGTCATCCAGGTGCAGAGGTCGGCGACCCTGCGCGCTCTCCAGGACCTCACCCGCACCAAAGCAGCCACCGGAGATCCAACCTCGGCGGAGGACCTCGCCTGGCTGCTGGTCGTCGACTCGATGATCTTCGCGGCGGAGGCCGAGGTGCGCTGGCTCGACCACTCCGAGAACCGGTTGGCTCGGGCATCCGCTGCCGGGCTTCCTGGGGCATTGCCGATCAGTACGGGGCCGCAGAAGCGTGGACGCCCGGCCAAGACACAGGAGACCCGCGCATGAGCGACACGACCCTGCTCCAGCTCGATGGAATCTCGATGCACTACGGCAAGGGCGAGACCGCCATCACGGCGCTGGCCGGCGTTGACCTCACGGTGAGGTCCGGTGAACTGGTCGCAATCATGGGCGCGTCTGGCTCAGGAAAGTCGACTCTCCTGACAATCGCCGGTGGCCTCACCACGCCAACCAGCGGGGAAGTCGTGGTCGAGGGCAGTTGGTTGTCGACCATGTCGGCCGCTGGCGTCGCCGCCCTGCGCCGCCGAACCCTCGGGTACGTGTTCCAGGACTTCAACCTCGTCCCGGCGTTGACGGCCTTAGAAAACGTCACACTTCCCCTCGATCTCGACGGCTGGAAGCGGCGTAAGGCACGCAGCGCCGGACTGGATTCCCTGGCCTCTGTCGAACTGGGTGATCGGGGCAACCACTACCCCGACGACCTGTCCGGTGGCCAACAGCAGCGTGTGGCCATCGCCCGGGCCGTCGTGGGTGGTCGACGACTGATCCTTGCTGACGAACCAACTGGCGCCCTTGACAGCACCACCGGCGAGGTGGTGCTGCGGATGCTGCGCAATCGGGTCAATGCGGGCGCCGGTGGCATCCTGGTCACCCACGATGCTAGGCATGCTGCCTGGGCCGACCGCATTGTCTTCCTGCGGGACGGCAGAGTGGTCGATGAGAGCGCTCGGGGAAACCCGGAACAGCTGCTCACCCCGGCGGCCGGACTATGACTCCGAGGTACCGCCGCTTGGGAAGGTCGGAAGAACCGATCGATGGCCACCCGTCCCCGGCAGGTACGGACCGACAACGAGCTAACAAAGGAGGAGCGGGTCGACGCGGTCGAACAAAAAATCGCGACGGATGGGCTGTCCCAGCTCGCCACGAAGGCCTGCGACTCGCCGTCAAGATCGCCGCGCGCACCAGCATCCGTTCGCTCCGGCGCAGCCTGTTGATCTCGGCCATGATCGCCCTGCCGGTTGCCGGCCTGAGCGGAGTTGCCGTCGTCTACCAGAGCGCCACCCCGACAGCTCACGACCGGATGACCACTGAACTCGGAGCGAACGAAGCAGTGCTCCAGATGTTGAACCCCGGGGTGCCGCTGCAACAGCACCCCACCAACCCGGCCTATTGGAACAGTAGTGCTGGAGAGCTCGACCTAGACCTAGACGTGGCGAGCGTCTTGCCGGCGGGCACCAGAATCCTGAAACAGGTTCGAACCACTGTCACCGCTGAAACAGCTACCGGCCTTGCCTCTTTTGGGGCGATTGAAGGTCCCAGCTGGGATAAGTCGTTCGCCGGGCGCTACGCCATTGCAGAAGGGCGGGCACCGCGGGCCAAGAGCGAGGTGATGGTCACCGCTGCGGCGCTCCCCCGGCTTGGTGTAAACCTAGGCGATACGGTGCGGATCGGGTCGTCGAACCTGGAAACAGCGACAGTCGTTGGGGTGCTGGATGCTCCCATCCTGCCTGAGCGCGCGGTGCACTTCTTCGGCATGGCTGGGATCTTCAATGCGAAATCTGACGCCAACCTGGCATGGAGCACGTCCTATTTTCTCCCGGATTTGGCACTCGACTGGGTTGCAGTGAAAGAACTGAACGACAATGGCGTCACCGCGCTCTCGCGCACAGTGCTGGCCGATCCCCCGCCTGTTGGCGGCGGATTCTCCGGCCGTGACAACGGCATGGACTCGATGTTCGCCATAGTGGCAATAATCGCCGCATTCGCCGCATTCGAAGTGATCCTGCTGGCTGGTGCAGCGTTCACCGTAACTGCCAGGCAACAGCAGCGTTCCCTGGCCACCATCACCAGTGTTGGTGCCAGCCGCGGTGTGCTGTTTCGCATTCTGACCGCCAACGGTCTGGTGCTGGGCGGACTCGGCGGGTTGCTCGGAATCGGCGTAGGTATTGCCGCCGCGGCCGGATTCATGGCGGTGACCGCTGATGGCAGCAGCACCCAGTACTACGGCTTCTACGTGCCGTGGCTCTGGCTGATGGCAATCGCCGCCTTCGCCATTCTCATCGGCTGGATTGCCTCGCTGCTTCCAGCCAGGAATGCCTCCCGCTTCGACATCGTGGCGGCCCTTCGCGGCGCCCGAAAGCCACCGCCCCCAAGCCGGCGGCGTCCTGTTCTCGGGCTCGTGATGCTGGTCGCCGGCGTCGTGATCACGGGAGTCGGTGGCGTACTGATGGCCATCCTCATCGAAGCCGGGCGAAGTATCCCGTATGGGCATCCGCTGCTCTGGCTACCGATCTCCATGCTCATCGCCGGGCCCATTCTCGGCCAGCTGGGAGTGGTGCTCTGCGGCCCGCTGGTGCTGCGGGTGATCGCTAGTGGCCTGAGTAGTGCCGGGATCGGTGCCCGGCTAGCTTCGCGAGACTCCGCCCGAAATCCGAGCAGGGCGGTTCCCGCCCTGGCTTCGATCATGACGACAGTCTTCGTCGCCGTGTTCGCGATGTGCATGGTGTCTTCAGGTCAGCAGCTTGCCATCGACAACTACCAGTATCATCGGGCCGTCGGACAGGTGGCCGTGCCGCTGACCTATGTCGACTATGACGACTACACCGGCCGCGGGTCTGACATCCACGCCTATGAACATGGTGACGCGGTGGAGGACGCACTCACGGGTGCACTCGACATCGCCGAACTTCGCGTGTTCAAGAGTGTCGCCGAGCCGATCCACTTCCCGGAGGCACCCGAATCCGCAGGGGCGGACGTTCAGCCCATTGCCGTTGCGCTCGTACCGGACGCGAACCTGTGCCCGAGTTCACCCGCATCCCCTGACTTCACACACGCCGCGAACGATCCATCGACGCCAGAGTACAGGGCAGCATCACAAGACTGGCGTTGTACAAATAGCTTCCTCAACTCGACAATCTCGACCGGCGCGCACATCATCGTGGGCAACGCTGCAGACCTCGCCCTGGCACTCGACCGCGAACCCTCCACGGACGCCCTGCGAACACTGGCCGCGGGGGGTGCTGTATCCCTACACCCTCACTATGTGCACGACGACGAGTTCAGCATCGGGTGGTTCGCCAACGGCGAGGAAGCAACCTCCTGGATGTGGACGGATGCCGTCAGTCCCGTCAGCGTCGATACGATTCCTGCTGTCGTCGATGAGCCGGAACATCCGATCTACTTCGGAGTATTCCTTTCGGAAGCTACCGCGGCCGGGCTCGGGCTGGAATATCAAGACTCCATCGCCCTCGGGAGACTGGCCAAGCCGCCGACGACAGCTCAGCTGGATGCGCTCAACCAGGCAATGGAGACCCTGCCGGAGAATGGCGAACGGCACATCGGCGCCATCGTAGAGATGGGACCACAGAACTTCGCGGCACCGTTGATGTGGGGGCTGCTCGCTCTAGCGACTCTCATCGCGATCGCCTCGTCCGCTGTCGCTATCGGGCTGGCCAGGTTCGACGGCCGCCAGGATGATGCCACCCTTTCTGCACTCGGCGCGAGGCGACTGGTCCGGAGGAATTTCGCGTTCTGGCAGGCAATGATCATCGTGGGCTTCGGAGCGTTGCTGGGCGCAGCGATGGGCTTGGTGCCCGCAGTCGCCCTGAGTGCCAATCCGGAAATGCCTTTCGCCGCACCGTGGCTTCAGATTGGGATCACGGTGGTCGCACTCCCGGTCGTGATCGCCTGCGGAAGTTGGCTTCTCGCGACCCGCGGCCAAGCGGGCGCGCGGCGCATGGCGATTTCCTAGGGCCCCCGAGAGATCGTCTCCTCCAGTGGTCGCAGACGGATGGCTGTTTGTGGGGAATCGCCTTCTCGGGTGACGCGTGCGGATCGCTGGTACGCGGCGCCTGTGAGCGGATACCACGCGCCACTTTGCGTCCCGCGCGGCCGTTCGGAACCGGGCGCGTCACACGAAACGCAGCGCGATTCGGCGATCCGTGCACACAGACGTTCGTATCTCACGGCGGCCCGACGCGCCCCCACCGCCCGACACGTTTCGATACGCTCGCTGCGCGAGCTACTCAACCCACTAATGTGGGTTACTTGGCCTCGGCGTAGCTGTCCACAATCGCAACGGTGAGCGGGAACCCGACCGGCATTTCTCCGAACAGCAGTCTCCCGGCTTCCGCCGCAGCAGCGCGCACGGCTTCAGCCACGGCATCCGCCTGCTCCTCCGGAAAGTGGATGACGACCTCATCGTGCATGAAGAAGACCAGGTGCGCCGACCTCGTGATCCAGGAACCTTCAGAAAGCTCGTGCAGGTTTCGACGAAGCGATGCCATCCAGCAGAGCGCCCACTCAGCAGCAGTCCCCTGCACCACGAAGTTGCGGGTGAACCTGCCCCACGATCTGGCCTCGCTTCGCGCACGAGACCGTGTCGCCTCTGTGGAACCATCAGCAGAAGCGCTCGACTGGAGGTCGCGCCACTCGTCGCTCGGCAGGGGTGAGCTTCGACCCAGTCTCGTTGAGACCTTCTCTCCGCGCTCCCCCGCCCGAGCCGCCTGTTCGACGAGACCGATCGCACGCGGGAACGCTCGGGTGAGCGCGGGCATCAGGCGCCCGCTCTCACCGGTCGTGGCACCGTACATGGCGCCGAGCATCGCCACCTTCGCCTCATCGCGGGTCTTCACGGCACCGCGAGCGACAATGCCGGCATAGAGGTCGCCGGCGGTGCCGGCCTCGACCATTCCGCGGTCGCCGGCCATCCCGGCGAGAATGCGTGGCTCCAGCTGCGCAGCGTCAGCCACCACCAGCTTCCAGCCAGGGTCGGCCACAACCGCCCCGCGAACCTGTTTTGGCAATTGGAGGGCACCGCCGCCACCAGTGCTGGCCCACCTGCCGGTCACCACCCCGCCCACGACGTACTCCGGCCGGAACCGGCCATCCTGGATGTTGGCCTCCAGCCACTGCCAGCCATTCGCGCTCAGCAAGCGCGCAAGCTTCTTGTACTCGAGAAGGGGGCGGATGGCCGGATGCGTCACTTTCTCGAGCTCCCACTTGCCGGTCGAGGCAACCATAATGCCGGCGTTTCTCAGCACCTTCAACAGTTCTACCGGCGAATCCGGATTGAGGTTCGGCGCTGCGAGCTCGCGCCGGATGTCGCCGAGGACCGACTCCATGATCGCCGGACGAGCGCCTTGCGCTGGACGTGACCCCAGGGTGCGAGTCAACAGCGCGTCGTGCAGGTCGGCCCGCCACGGCAAGCCGGCGTGCCGCATCTCGGCGGCGATGAGCGAGCCGGCCGACTCTGCGGCCAGCAGCAGACCGATACCCGGCACTGCCGCATCCTGCTGTCGGGCGAACTCCGCCACCGGATCTGGGGTCGACTGATCGTCGAGCACGAAGAGCCCGTCTGACGGGCGATCGACCGCCGCCGGCCTGTCCCAGTCATCGGGCTCCGACCGTGCCAGAACCGACCCGGAAGTCAGCTCGGAGTTACGCAGGATCGCCCGACACAGTCGCAGGTCGACGCACCGCTCCACGCGCACACCGGCAGTCAGCAGGGGCGGGTACCAGCGGCTGGTGTCGTCCCAGACCCAGCGCGGATGCTGCGCCTCCAGAATGGCGACAACGGCCGGCAGCGCGGCACGGGTCACCGACTGCTTCTCACCCGGACCACCGATGGGGGTGATGGTGATACTACCGTCGCTGTCTGAGGCGAGGGCAACGTGCACAAGACCAGTCTGCCGTACCGGGCCTGTCGGCAAGCTCGAAACCTCGACGAGCTCAACCCACGTTAGGGCTCAATAAAGCAGGGAGCCGTCCTTGGCGAGCACGTTCTTCTCACCGGCCTCGATCGGCACGCTGAAGCGGTTCTGCTTCGGTGGCATCGGGCAGTTGAAGGCGTAGGAGAAGCCGCACGGCGGAAGCACAGCCTGGTTGAAGTCGAGAACGACGCTGCCGTCTGAGGCGGGCGCTACATAGAGGAACCGTCCGACGCTGTAGCTGGAGTCACCGCTCGTCGCGTCCGAGAATACGATCTGGAGCGCACGGCCCGATTTGATGGCTGCGAGGTTGTAATCCACTCCGTCCAGGCTGAAGGAGATCTCTCCTGGCACCTCCATCTCACGAGTGTTACCCTCATCCTTCATATGCTCGAACGGCATGGTTGCACCCGGTGTTTCCGTGAACTTCGCCTTCACCACCCAGTCCGGGTTGTAGTCGAAGGCGTCGATGCCGCCGAAGTTCTGGATGGCTTCCGAGTTGACGTCCCACACCCGGAGGGCATAGAGACCGTTCCGGCCGGCGATGACGAAACCGCTCACCGTGTCGGTGAACACGATGTCGCTCGGAGAGTCCGCGTCCTTGCCACGTACGGCAACTGTGCCGTTGACCAACTCGCCGTCGACCGTGATTCCGTCGGCGGAGGATGCTGTGAGGCTGAGGCCCGACTCGCCGTCAGCCAGTGGCGCCCACGTCCCGGGAACACCCCAAATGGCCTGCTCCGAGTCGACCCACTGCGTCGTGACGAGGGCGAGGCTGCCTTTGGGTTGCACCACTGCCAGGTTCCGTCGCTCACGGAATACCGCGAGACGTTCTGCTGGGGAGGCCTGGGTCGTTGTGGTGTCGGTCATGGGTCCATCCTTGTCGAGGTCACTGACAGTAACCTTCGGCGACACGGTGTTGTTCCCGCTGACACCAAAAAAGTCGACCCCCACCGAAGTGGGGGCCGACCGAAGTTTTACGAGACGCCCCGAGGGGAATCAGGTCTAACTAGAGGGGACGGATGTTCTCCGCCTGAGGACCCTTGGGTCCCTGCGCGAGGTCGAATTCGACCTTCTGGTTCTCGTCAAGCGACTTGTAGCCGCTCGTCGAAATTGCCGAGTAGTGTGCGAACACGTCCGGGCTGCCGTCTTCGGGGGCGATGAAGCCGAATCCCTTTTCAGCGTTAAACCATTTCACGGTTCCTGTTGCCATTTTGCTTTTCTCCTTCAGGAGGTTGTTCGTGTAACCCCGACTGCCGGGGCTACTCGTCGCGGCCATCGTCCGCTCCCGAAAGTTCCAAGCGGCCAAATGGCGCTCAGCATTCAAGATCTGCGAGGTACTGCAACTGCAATACA
This sequence comes from Homoserinimonas sp., assembly GCA_040904805.1. Lineage (GTDB taxonomy): Bacteria > Actinomycetota > Actinomycetes > Actinomycetales > Microbacteriaceae > RYN-87. The sequence continues at coordinate 114,733 of JBBDSS010000019.1, forward strand.
CGACAGTAGTGCACATAGCTGATGAAATACAGTCTTTCCTGTGGATGTAATCAATCGTTATCCGAATCATTGGACAGTTTCGCGGCCGTAGCTAGGCTCAAGGCAGAGGCGCTCGAGCTATTCCCACAAGGAGGACCGACATGCCCACTCGCGAAACAGCTCCATCCGGAGCGCCATGCTGGATCGATTTGTCGTCATCGGACACCGAACGGGCTCGGCAGTTTTATGCCGAACTGTTCGACTGGACTTATGAGGTCAGCAGCGCGGAGTACGGCGAATACATCAACTGCTTCCGGAACGGCTCCCAGGTCGCGGGGATCATGCAGAACTCGCCCGCATCCGGTACCGCGGATGGCTGGATCACCTACTTCGCCACGGCGGATGCCCAGGCAACCGCCAATCTCGCCGATGAGTCGGGCGGCCAATCAGCTGTCGCGCCCATGGAGGTGGGGTCGATGGGGACCATGGCCATGCTCGTTGATCCGGGTGGGGCCACCGTCGGTGTCTGGCAGGCCGGGCAGCATTCGGGCTTTCAGTTGGTCGGAGAGACAGGTACGCCCGTCTGGCACGAACTGCACACTCTCCACTTCCGCGCATCCGTTCTGTTCTACGAAACCGTCTTCGACTGGAAAACGTCCTCGCAGGGCGACACCGTCGAGTTCCGGTACTCCACGGCAGACTTCGACGGCGTGAGCCTGGCCGGCATCATGGAAGCGACCAATCTCCTTGCCGAAGGCTCTCCTGCCAGCTGGCAGGTCTACTTCGGGGTGGACGACGTAGACCAGACCCTCGCCCTGGCCGAGTCTCTCGGTGGCACAGTCATCGACGGTGCCGACGACTCTCCGTATGGACGGTTGGCGACCCTGGCCGATCCGACCGGAGCGCGCTTCAAGATCATGGCGCCGGCGGAGTAACGCTGGAGCGTTCCCTGGGCATCCGAAGGCCATAGACGGATGCGATGAGCATCAGCACGACAGCGGTACCGAAGGCCGCCGGGAACGACACGGTGTCGACCAGCGCGCCGGCCACCAGTGGCCCGATGATGGCGCCCACATCGGAGAAGGCGGAGAAGACGGCCACCGGTTGTCCGCCACGCGCGCCCGCGGCGTCACCCACGGCAGCCGCCGGCGCCGTTCCCATGAACGCCGCCGCGGCGCCGTAGACGCAGAGGATGACTATGAGGATCCAGATGTTGGGTGCGAATGGCATCGCCAGCATTCCGAGAGCACCGACGGCGTAGGCACCCACAATCGCTGGCCGCCGGCCCACCTTGTCGACGAACCTGCCCGCCGGGGCCAACGCGATGGTCTGCGCGACTGCGGCAACGGCGAAGGCGATCCCGGTCCACACCGGAGGGCGGTGAAGCAGTTCGACCACGAGCACCGGCACGAGTGCGCTTCGCACCCCGAACGACGACCACCCCTGTGCCAGGTTCGCGAGGCATGCGGCGATGAATCGCGGATCCCTTGCGACCAGCCGGAACGGCACCGGTTCCATGGCAGGACCGCCCGGGACCTCCAGGGTCTTCGGCTGCAGCAGCACCAGCCCGACAAGCCCAGCGATCGCGAGGGTTCCGGCGTAGAAGAAGAACGGTGCCTGGAGGGAGATGACGGCGAGAATCCCACCCAGGGCGGGGCCCGCCATCCCGCCGATGAGGAACCCGCCCTGGTAGAACCCCATGGCGCGCCCGCGCAGTGTTGGAGGAGTCGAACCGAGCAGCAGGGTCATCGCCGAAATGGTGAACATCGCTGAGCCGACGCCACCGATGCCCCGCAGGATCAGCACTTGCGGGTAGGTTTCGGCGATGCCGACCAGTCCGCTCGAGACGGCAACGATTCCGATGCCGATCGCGAGGATGGTGCGCTCTCCCCCGTGGTTGATCAGCCAGCCGCAGAACGGGCTGGCAATCAGCCGCACCAGCGCGAACGCTGAGACGACGGCACCCACCTCGACGTAGCCGACACCGAAGCTGCGTACGTAAACCGGGAGCACCGGAATGACGACCCCGAATCCGACCATCACGAAGAAGGCGATCACACCGAGAACGACGACGTCGCGAGGCAGTCGCTGTGTGGCATCCGGCCTCATTCGTCTGAGGAGGTTACGGAGGCGGCGCACTTGTCTAGGCTACGGCCTCGTGAGTGCCCGCAGCCTCAGCCCAGCGCGATGAGAAGGCTGAGGACCGCGAGCACCGCCGTCACCGGAACCATGGTGTTGCGCTCGGCTTTGCTGCGGGAGATGCCGTTCATCAGGATGCCGACGGTGAAATAGCCGAACAGCACCCAGGTTGACACTTGAACGAAGGCGTCGCTCCCGAATACTGCGACCAGTTCGGCTCGGTCCAGGAGGATGAGGGCGAAGGCGGCATAGAGGGCGATGGAGATGGCGCTGCCCACACGAAGCCTGGCCGGGAGCACCCGGTGCTGGCCACCCCAGGCGAACCGCCCGATCGGCGCACCGGCGATGAGGGCTCCCTGGAATACGGCGAGAACGGCGAGAACTACGCAGACGGCGATGGCGGCAAAGGTGGTCACTGGCTCAATGTAGTGGATGTCCCCGGCGGGCCGTCACCACGCGGCGTACTCGTGCCCACGTCCTCTACGGATACCTCTTTCGGCGTACAACGGCGACCCGATGAAATGCCCACTGCGGGCGATTCGCAGGAACCCTCACTTTTCTACGCTCGAAGCATCGCGCCAGGCAGGTAGCGGGTATCGAGCTTCACCGACGTAGGGACAACAATTGATAGAGGCAATCGGGCTTAGCAAGAAGTACGGCGATAAAGTCGCCGTCGACAACGTCAGTTTCACTGTGCAGCCGGGCATGGTGACCGGGTTCCTGGGGCCAAACGGGGCCGGCAAGTCCACCACGATGCGGATGATCGTCGGCCTCGATCGCCCCACCACTGGAAGCGTGACGGTGAACGGCAAGCAGTTCGCCCAACACTCAGCGCCGTTGCGCGTGGCGGGCGCACTACTGGAGGCGAAGGGCGTGCACACCGGCCGCAATGCCTACAACCACTTGCTCGCCATGGCTGCCACTCACGGCATTCCGACCAGCCGAGTCGACGAAGTCATTTCGATGACCGGTCTCGACGCTGTCGCGGGCAAGCGCGTTGGTGGTTTCTCCCTCGGCATGGGACAACGGCTCGGTATCGCGGCAGCACTCCTCGCCGACCCTGCAGCGCTGGTGCTCGACGAGCCTGTGAACGGACTGGATCCCGAGGGTGTGCTCTGGGTGCGCCAGCTGCTCCGTTCGCTCGCGAGGGAGGGCCGCACAGTGCTGCTCTCTTCGCACCTCATGAGCGAGATGGCCGTTACCGCCGACCACCTGATCGTGCTCGGCAAGGGGCGAATCATTGCCGATGCGAGCATGTCGAGCATCCTCGCAGGAACCGCCAACACCAGGGTCCGCGTTCGCACGCCGCAGGCCGAAGCCATGATCAACATCCTGCGGGGCCCGGATGTCACCGTCACCTTGACGACCGAGACAGACGTTATCGAGGTGATCGGGGTCCCCGCATCGCGTATCGGCGAGATCGCCGCAGCCGAAGGAATCATCTTTCACGAGCTCAGCTCAGTCGGCGCGTCCCTCGAAGAGGCATACATGTCGCTTACCCAGAACGTGACCGAATTCAATACATCTGCCATCACTGGCACAGCCAATAAGGAGAACAGCTAATGACAACCACACTCGGCAACAGACACCTCGGAGTCACCTTCCCCCGGGTGGTCCGGAGCGAATGGATCAAGTTTCGAACCGTCCGCTCGCCCTGGTGGAGTGTCGGCATCGCCGTGGCCTTCACCATCGCATTCGCGCTCGTGCTCGCGGCCGGGTTCACCGCTGAGGCAGCGGAAAGTGCCGGCGGCACGGAGCTTGCGGATGATCTCGGAGTCACCGGCGGAGGAATCGGAATGGGCGCAGCCTTTTCGACTATGGGCATTCAGCTCTCGCAGATCGCGATTATCGCGCTGGGCGTGCTTACTATGACCGGCGAGTACAGCACCGGGATGATCCGCTCATCCCTGGTTGCGGTGCCGAGGCGCCTTCCCGTGCTGCTGGGCAAGGCGATCAGTGTCGGCATAGTCGGCCTGGTCGCAGGAGCAACGGCGTCGTTCGGCGCGTTCTTCTCGACTATGCCGATCCTGGCCGGCACCGTGCTGCAGTCGTCACTCAACCCCGAGGTGATACGGATGCTCGCCGGCGGTGGTCTGTACCTTGCCGGAATCGGCGTGCTCTCCCTTGCACTCGGTGCCATCATCCGCTCAGCAGCGGGTGCCATGGGAGCTGCCTTCGGTTTGCTCTTCCTTGTCCCGAGCCTCGCCATGCTTCTTCCAGGCGACCTGCCGCAACGGCTAGTTCCGTTCTTCCCGGCGGAGGCAGGACAACGCCTCATGCTCGAGGTATCAGCTGACGCAGCTCTCGGACCGTGGGCCGGACTCGCGGTTCTCCTCACCTGGGCGCTGGGCTCGCTGGCGATTGCGGCTGTGCTCCTGCACCGGAAAGACGCGTGAGCGCCATGAATCGCACAGTAAGCAACGCACAGCAATCGACCGATTCGGTCGCGGTCGCTGGCCTCGTCAGCTCCCTTGTGTTCTGGCCTGCAGGCCTTGTGCTGAACCCGGCTGCACTCAGCAGGGTCAGCAGCAACGGCAAGCAGGGTAAAAGCCTCGCCATCGCGGGCTTGTGCATCTCGATCGTCGGCCTATTCCTCACGATCATTCTCATCGCGGCTACCATCCTGTTGGCTGGGCCAGTAGCAGATCGTGCTCTCTCCGGGGCCATCGGCGCACCTGTCACCGTCAGCGACGGCGTCACCGTGACAACGCGTGGCCTGAGCTGCACTATCGCGGAGGGATCGCAGGTCGAGTGTGAGGTGAAGGCGACTATCGTGAACAACAGCGATGAGGCGATCACCTTGGGTCCGGACATGATGATGAAAGCAGTTGATGTCAACGGTCGCTCGGTCACGACCGTGGAGATGCAGTCGGCGACCGTGCAGCCGGGAAAGACCCGTGAGACGGAGTTGTCTATCACCGCCCGTGATGACACGCCATGGTTCTTTCCATCCTCGAATGACGTCGGCTTCTGACAGTTCCGAGAAGGCGCATGCGTCCAACGGGCTACCCTTGCCCCGTGGATACCTCGATGACGGGTGAGCCCCTGGCGTTGCCGACTCCCCCTGGCGCGCTCCGAAAGTTCGGAGCGCGCCATCCGCGCCTTGTTGACGCATTACTGGCTGCGCACGTTCTGCCATTGGTCGTTGACGCGCTGCTCAACGGAACATCGTCGTGGAATGTGCGTCTCGCACAGATAGCCGGCGTCCTGATCGTCGGTGTCGCAACGTTCCTCCTACGCCGAGCGAGGCCGCTGGCGCTTCTCTGTGTCGCGACTGTGATCGTCGCAATCGGATTCTGGATGGCACAGGGCAACATCGACGGGCTCGCGGGCCCGATCGCCTTGTACGCCGCCGCTGTGTACCGGTCGCATCGCGCCGCCTGGCTGGGGTTCGTCGTCGTCACGCTGGTCAGCACCGGTGGCGCGTTGTTGGCTGCCGGCTCTCAAGAGTGGACGGACATGATTGCCGTCTCGGTCGTCACAGCGCTCATCGCGACACTTGTCGGCGTGAACACCAGCAACCGCCGCCGCTATACGGCCGCACTGGTGCTCCATGCAGACCAGTTGGGCCGGGAGCGCGACCAGCAGGCACAAATTGCTGCGGCTGGTGAGCGCGCACGGATTGCCCGTGAGATGCACGACATCATCGCTCACAGTCTTACCGTGATCATCACGCTGGCGAACGGGGCAGATGCCGCAGTGGACCGATCGCCGCAGAAGGCCCGATCGGCGATACGAAGTGTGCGGGATGTTGGCCGTGAGTCCCTCGCTGACGTGCGTCGGCTGCTCGGTGTCCTGCGCGAGGATGTGGGGCCGTCCGCAGAGGCAGACGGATACCGGCGTGTTCCTCAGCCGGGTAATACAGACCTGCCCAGTCTGGTCGAGGGCTTCCGAGTAGCTGGAATGCCGGTAGCGCTCAGCATGAACGGCGCCGGTCCGTCCTCTGCCGGCCTGCAACTCGCCGTGCACCGGATCGTGCAGGAATGCCTGACCAATGTCCTCAGATACGCGGGATCACCCACTGAGGTAGCCGTGCTCGTCACGTCGAGCGCCACAACAGTCGAGATCACTGTGACAGACAACGGACACGGCGTACGGGTCGCGCCCTCGCAAGGCTCCGGTCACGGGCTCATCGGCATGAGGGAGCGAGTCGCTGTCTACCAGGGCAGTCTCGAGGCCGGCCCCCGACCACAGACCGGCTGGCGCGTGCACGCACGACTTTTCGCAGAAGCAAAGGACGACAGATGATGAGCGCCGACCCCACCCGTCCGACCGAGATCAGCCTTCTGCTCGTGGATGACCAGCCACTGGCGCGGATGGGCTTCAGGCTTATCATTGAGTCCGAGCCGGGATTTCGGGTGGTCGCCGAGGCCGCCGACGGCGAATCGGCTATTGCGCTCGCCATGGAACACCGACCGGACGTCGTACTTATGGATGTGCGGATGCCGGGAGTCGATGGCATCGAAGCGACGAAGGCGATCGTCGCCGCGCACCCGGATTGCCGGGTACTGGTCTTGACGACATTCGACCTTGACGACTACGCGTTCGCGGCGCTTCGAGCAGGTGCCAGCGGATTCCTGCTGAAGGACGCCCTTCCCCAGGAGCTGCTTTCCTCGATTCGGGCGGTGGCAGCAGGGGATGCGGCGATTTCGCCCCGGATCGCCCACCGGATGCTGGAACTTTTCGCTCCACACCTTCCCGTGAACGCTTCCCAGCCCGCCAGCGGTCTGGATCCCCGGCTGGCAGTGCTCACGCCGAGGGAAGTGGATGTGCTTCGTGTGCTGGCCGGCGGAACCAGCAATGCGGAAATTGCCGCACAGCTTCACCTGTCGGAATACACCGTGAAGACCCACGTTGGACGCATTCTCACCAAGCTTGCGCTTCGAGACCGCCTGCAGGCTGTCGTACTCGCCTTCGAAACCGGATTAGTCACCGTAGGTTCCTAGCCGGCGGGAGCTTGCAGACAATGCTTCGAGCACGCGGGTGGCGACGTCAACTGACATGCGCTGCAGCGACTCTGCCGTCATTGCGGCCATGTGCGGTGTGACGAGCAGGTTCGGTGCGGAGAAGATGGGGGCATCCGCAGCGGGGAGTTCAGGATCCATGACGTCCAGCGCGGCACCGGCGAGGTGTCCGCGCTCCAGCGCCGCGATCAGCGCCGCCTGGTCGACCAGGTCACCGCGCGCAGCATTGATCAGGATCGACCCCTCGCGCATCCGTGAGATTTCGGCCGAACCGATCAGGTGGCGGTTGGTTCCTCCGCCAGGGACATGGAGGCTGATGATGTCACTGCTTGCGAGCAGCTCGTCCAGATCCTGCACGATGGCACAATCCTCGTGCTCCGCGATGTACGGGTCGAAGGCCCGAACGATCATGCCCAGCCCGAGGGCTCGCCGTGCGACGGCAGAGCCGATCGCACCTGCTCCGACGAGTCCCAGCGAGGTGCCGTTTGCCTCTCGCCCGTTCAAGCCGCCCCGATCGACCTGGCCGGGCAGTGAACCGGCGTCACTCGTGAATGTCCCGGAACGCAGCGCCGTGGATACTTCCGGGATGCGCTTCAGGAGCATCAACGCCACAGTCACCACGTACTCGGCGACTGAGTCAGTGTTGCTGCGCGGGGTGTTCACTACCGCAATTCCCCTCGAATGTGCTGCCTCCAGGTCGATGTTGTCGGTGCCGGCCCCGTGGCGTCCGATGACACTGAGCCGGGGCGACTTCGCCATCATGTCCGCGGTGAGCGGAGTGCTTCGGATGATCACCGCGTCAGCGCGATCCAGGGCCTCGACCCCGTCGGCCTCGCTCAACTCAGTCAGCAGGTGCACTTCGCAGGACTGGGTCAGCAGTTCGATGCCGGATGGGTGCACTGGTTCTGTGAGTACAACCACGGGCCTGTTGCGGGATGGCATGGGATTCCTTATTGAGGTGGGGCGAGGAGGCGGATGTTGTCTACTGATCACCACGGGCGTGTGACCTGGTCGAGCGACAGCCCCAGAACTGTGATCGCAGAAACGAACGACGCGTCACGCTCCGCGGCATAGATGTCGACGGAGTCGAGCACCTCCACCCCGATCTGCTCGGACATCCAGTCCGCGTCCCTGGCCGACTCTCCCTGCGATGCGTCGACTGACCCGTCACCGGACAGGTTCGAGGCAAAGATCCCGGCAGCCGAACGCGGAAGGAAGTCTTCGTAGACGATCGGCTCGGCCGTCAGCCAGCCGCCGTCCAGCAATTCCGCCAGATCGGTCGGAACCTCACCGCTACCCGGCTGGCGTCCTGGATGGAAAGTGAAATACGCCTGATCGGCGAGGATCAGTCCACGATCGTCCCCAGGGCAGTTCTCTGACCACACCTCCCTGGCCACGTCCGCCCGGGGGCGACCCGACCCCGCCTGCCGGTCGTCAGTGAGGCTCATCATGGTGTCGTAGTGGTTTCGGCCGGTCGGGGTCAGGGCGACCCCACGTGCTTCCACTTCACCGAAGCGGACACGCAGCTCACCGGTGCTTGTTGATCCATCTGCCGCAGCGAACACGCGGGGCTCCGACAATGCCTTGAACGACGTCTGCCGGAGCAGGATGTCCGGGCCGTCCCAGCGCGGAGGTCCCTGGATCGAGTCGATCATCGTGATCCCACGCTCTTCCATCCGCCGATACAGTTCGTCGATGTCGAGCACTCGAGGCGTCAGATGGTTGATATGGGTGCTGCTGACTCCTCCGATGTCCGCTGCCACGCTCGAAATCGCCTCAAGGCGGTCATACCATTCGCGATCTACCGGATCGTCGGACAATGCGAATGCTGCTGCAGTGAGCGCCAGGTACTCAGTCGCGTCTTCCTCGTCCAACCCGCTCTCGCGAATCGCGAACCCGGCGAGTTGCAGAAGGCGCTCCGGGAAGAGCACTCGTTGGGCGATGAAGTCTTTGAGCGCGTGTTCCAGTTCTTCGGTGAAGAATCGGCGGTCCTCTGGCACGAGCAATGAGGTGAACACCCGGAACGGATTCTTCGCCAGCTCGGCGCGATCAGTCGGTCGGAACGCGGTCGACACCACGGGGATCGGGTTCGGCTTGGCATCGCGAAGGTCGTAGAAGTTGACCGGGTACATGCCGGCGGCCGCGAACACGGTGGCGACTTGTGCCAGCTCCTCGGGGCTGCCGACGCGGATAGCGCCGTGCCGCTCCGCGGTGACCCGTTCGATGCTTCCGAGCGTCTCAGCGGATTCCGGATGGGCGGCCTGGTACTCGAGGTTCACTTCCTGAGCCACTTCGAGCAGCGCCGTGTATGCGGGCACTTCAGACCCGTAGAGGTCTGACAGGGCGCGCGCGAGGCGTCCACGCAATTCGGTCTGGGTGACAAATGACATTCTCGAGCCAATCAGTTCTGGAGGGGTGAATCGGCTTCAGCCGACGGTTGTCGTATACGCGGTGGAGACAGTGGTGAAGAAGTCCCTGGCCGCCGTGCCCTGCTCCCGCGGCCCATAGCTGGAGGACTTGCTGCCGCCGAACGGCACGTGAAGTTCGGTTAGCGCAGTTGACCGGTTGACGTGCAGCATTCCGGCATCCATGTCGCGCTGAAATCGTGTGATCGCCTGGTGCGAGTCTGTGATGATTCCGGCGGTGAGCCCATACGCAGTGTCGTTGGCCGTCGTGATCGCGTCGTCGAGATCGGCGGCTTCCATGACGCAGACGACCGGCCCGAAGATCTCTTCCTGGTTGATCCGCATTCGAGATGTTCCGGCTGCGAATAGTGCCGGCGTCAGGTAGTAGCCCGAGGTCCGGCCTTCGACCGAAACGCCGCCAGCGACCAGCTCGGCGCCTTCGCTCTTCCCCAGTGCGATGTACTCGCTGACCTGTTCGAACTGGGCCTGGCTGGCCAATGGACCGATGTCCGAGCCGGAATCAAGAGCGTGGCCCACGCGCAGGCTCTCCATGCGCTTCGCAACCCCGTGGATCAATTCCGCATAGATTCCGGGAGTGGCGATGACGCGGCTGGTTGCCGTGCACCGCTGCCCGGTGGATACGAAGGCGCCGTCGACGACCGCGTCGACCGCCGTCGCAAGATCCGCGTCGTCCAGGACGATGAGGGAGTTCTTTCCGCCCATCTCGGTCTGAATCCTCTTGGGCCCGTTGGCTATGCCGTCTCGCGCGATTCCCAGGCCGGTCGATGTCGACCCGGTGAAGCTGATGGCGTTCAGCTCGGGGGACTTGGCCATCGCGTCGCCCACGATTCTTCCTTTGCCCATCACCAGGTTGAAGACCCCGTCCGGGACTCCGGCCTGATGAATGATTTCAGCCAATAGCCAGGCCGAGGACGGCACCAGATCGGCCGGTTTGAAGACCACCGTGTTTCCGTAAGCCAGCGCCGGGGCGATCTTCCAGGCCGGGATGGCCAGCGGAAAGTTCCACGGTGTGATGATGCCCACTGCTCCCACCGGCTTGCGGATGGTGTGGATACTCGTTCCGGCACGCGACGATGCGTAAACGCTGCCGCGCTCCTGCTCGATCTGCGAGGCATAGTAGAGGAACGTGTTGCCTGCTCGGGTGGCCTCACCGATCCCCTCGCTCAGGATTTTGCCCTCCTCGCGCGACAGGGCGGCGCCCAGCTCGCTTCGGCGTTCCAGAATGGTGTTTCCGATGCGGCGCAGCACGGTAACGCGTTCCGCCGGCGGGAAGTCGCGCCACGGGACGCGCGCCGCCACGGCTGCTTGGATGGCTTCGTGTGTGTCGTCTGCCGTCGCGGATGCGTACTCGCCGATCACATCCGTCGTGTCGGATGGGTTGACGTTTTCGGTGTACTGCTCTCCGCGCCAGCGGCCGCCGATGAGGTTCTGGAATTGCATGTTTTCGGGTCCTGACTAGTCGGATTTTGTTCCGGCACGATGGAAATCATGGCCGAGCGAGTAGTTCTCAATGTTGTCGACGACGAGAGCCAGCATGGCGACGAGCGCATCCGGGGTGTTGTACCCCTGATGCGGACTCAGCACGACGTTGTCCAGCTGCCGAAGCGGGCTGGCAGGGTCGAGTGGTTCGGTGGTGAATACGTCGAGACCAGCGGAGAGCACACCGGCTTGCAGGCGGGACTCGAGCGCGCCAGCCTCGATGAGGTCTGCGCGCGCCGTGTTGATGATGATCGCACCGGGCTTCAGCCTGTCCAGCATCGAACCGGAGATCAGGCCGTTCGTCTGATCGTTGAGCTCAAGGTGCAGGGACAGCACATCGGATGTCGCCATCAACTCGTCGAGGCTGACGAAAGTGACGCCTGCCGGGGGCTCCGCCGGCGGGTTTCGCGTCCAGGCGATCACAGTCATGCCGACGGCGTCGAACAATCGCGCTGTCGCGGCGCCAATGCTGCCAAAACCGACAATTCCCGCAGTCTTACCTGCAAGCTGCATGCCGGAAGCGAATGGACGCCAGCCGTGTGATCGCAGATGTGAGTCGCCTACGACAATTCGGCGAGCAACCGCCAACAGCAGCGCCAGCGCATGCTCGCTCACCGACCCGGTGCCGTAGTTCGGCGTGATCGCGACTGCGATGCCGAGGCGGGAGGCGAGCTTCAGGTCCACTGCATTGGCGGCGCCCTGCCCAACGTAGGCAGCGACGGCGAGCCGCGGACACTCCTCCAGAACCCGGTTCGGCAGTGTGCCACCGAAGATCACGATGTCAGCGTCCCCGACTGCCGCGACGAACTCGTCGGAGGAATTCGGCACGCCGAGATGCACGGTGAGGTCGCTCATGCCCTCGAGCCGGGCCAGCAGACCGCTCGACCGCAAAGCGCCGAGGACCACTTCATTGGCATCCACGTAGACAACGCGTGGCCGTGGCGACATCGTCATACCCATCCGGCCATGGGGCGAGGCCCAGCGGTGACATGTAGCATGTTACTACGATAGGCAGCGGACAGGCCATTGTCAATCAGGCGACAGTCGCCGATGCCCCAATCCCATTCTTGTAACGTGTTACCTGTTACAGCCACGAGAACAGCCCTCCCCCTATGCTGACAACATGAAGATGTCTAATTCCGTCTTGCAGCGCCTGGACTCTCGAGAGCTGTCACTCACCGAGCGAACGATTGACGCCCTCCGGGAGGCCATTCGGAACGGATCGCTGAAACCGGGAGAGCTCTACTCGGTCTACCAGATCGCTGAAGATCTCGGTGTCTCCCGCAGTCCCGTTCGAGAGGCGTTGCTTCGACTGGCCGAAACCGGGATGGTCCGGTTCGAGCGCAACAAGGGATTCCGCGTGGTGATCCCCGGACCCAAGGCGCTGGCGGAGATGATCTCGGTTCGCATCGCCCTCGAGGTGCCGGCCGCCCGCCGGGCCGCGACCGTGGCGAAAGGCAGCGACGACCATGGGCTCCTGGCCGTGTGCACCGCCATGAAGAAGGCCGCAGCCGATCAGAACGAACTTCTGTTCATGGTCCACGATCAGAGGCTGCACGCCATAATCCTTGAACTGGCGGGCAACAGCTATGTGCAGAGGATCATCGAGAACCTCCGCGATGCGACGCGGCTGGTTGGGGCGTCGACCATCAAAGGCTCCAGAACCCTCGACGCGGTTTTCCAGGAGCACCTCCCCATCGTCAACGCGATCGTGACCGGGGAAAGCGCCGCCGCAGCACATGCCATGGAGGAGCACCTCAAGGTCACCGGCCGAAGCTTGTTGCGCGAAGCGGTATCACGACCCAGTGCCGGCGAGCACACGGATGACACTGAGCTCTGGAAACGATTCATCGACTGACCTGATCAGCCGCTCGGGCACCAGACGGCTATCCGCCAACCGGGAGGGCGGTCGCGGAGGTCAGCCTGCCCCAGGACTCATCGAGCGCGGTTCCGTCGAAGAAGCGGTCTGGTCGTGCGAACCCGATGTCGACCGATCGCCTCGCGCCGAAAAGATCCTGGGCGACCGCCTCCCCCACGCCGGCGGCCATCTTGAATCCCTTGCCGGAGAACCCTGCCGTCACATAGACACCGGGCAGGTCCGGCAGCCAGCCGATCAATGGCTGGGCATCGCGGGTGTACAGGTCCGGATAAGCCTTCGAGCGTACTGCCAGCGGGATGAGACCGGGAAGCAGCTGCTCGACCGCCGCATGTGAGCTTTCGAGTTCTTCCGGGGTGAGGTCTCGGTTCATCGACTGCGGGTCGAGAACTTCGTTGGGTCGGCAGATCCCGCCAAGCTTGACGGAGTTGCCATCGATCGTCGGCGCGCCCCACATATGAAGATCACCGGAATCCCGCATGAAGACGGGGAATTGGCCGTTCTCGAACTGAGCCGGCTCACGGGCCGCGAACCAGGTGAGAAGTATCCGCCCAGGCCTGATGTGCCGGGCGTAGCCGGTCGGCAGCAGGTCCCGGCTCCAGGCACCGGCCGAGATGACCACGCGTTCGAATGTCCAGCTCTGGTCGCCCGACCGTATCTCGACCAGGCCGTCTCGCGGAATGATCGTGTCAATTCCCAGGGACTGGTTCACGATGGCCCCGTTGAACTTTGCCTGCTCGACGGCGTTCAACACTGCCAGGTCGGTGCGCAGCACTCCGCCACGGGGATCGAAAAGCCCCACGTCCCCGGGAAACAGCTCATGCTGGGGGAATCGGCGGCGCAGGTCGTCCGGCTGCAATACCTCGAAGTCTGCTCCGGCGGCGGCGGCGCTCTCCCTGAGAGAGCGGGCATAGTCGCCGTCGCCAGTGGCTATAGTCAGCGCGCCGCCGCTCTGGTCGAGTATCTTCGCCCCGCTGTGGGCACCGAGTTCGTTCCACAACACTTCCGAGTCGGCCAGGAGGCCCGAGTAGTGCGAACCCTCCTTGTAGGCCATCCGGAACATCCGCGAGTCCCCGCCGACGGCGGTGCTGTCCGATGCCGGATATCTGCTGTCGAACCCGACCACACCCGCTGACCTCAGCGACGACCGCCAGAGAATCATGCTTCCGGTGGTTCCTACGCCGATGACGGCGAGCTTCCCATCCACGGCTACTCCCCTTCTCTACTCGGCGAGTTGCGCGGCGCGACCGCTGGCGGATGTATCCGACACGCGGGCAAGGAACTCGCGAGCCCGAGGGTTCTTCGGCCGCTCGAAGACCTCCTCCGGCGCGCCCTCCTCAATAATCCTGGACTGGTCCATGATCATCACGCGGTCGGCAACTTCACGGGCGAATTGCATCTCATGCGTCACGACGATCATGGTCATGCCTGCCTTGGCGAGATCGGTCATCACGCTGAGCACTTCCCCGACCAGCTCCGGATCCAGTGCCGAAGTCGGTTCGTCGAAGAGCATGACGTCGGGTTCCATGGCCAGCGCCCGGGCGATGGCCACCCTCTGCTGCTGTCCACCGGAGAGTTCGCCGGGGTACGCGTCTCGCTTGGCCGCGAGCCCGACCTTCTGAAGGAGTTCGGATGCCCGCGCGATGGCGACCGAGCGAGGAACGCCGTTGACAACCATCGGAGCTTCGATGACGTTCTCCAGCACAGTCTTGTGCGGGAACAAGTTGAACTGCTGGAAGACCATTCCCAGACGACGACGACGCCCGGAGGTCTCGGCTTCACTCAGCTTGACGAGGGTGTCCCCTTTTCGCTCGTAGCCGACGTAGTCGCCCAGAACGAAGATCTCGCCAGAGTCGATCGTCTCCAGGTGGTTCACGCAACGAAGCAACGTGCTCTTGCCCGACCCGGATGGACCGACAATGCACACTACTTCGCCTCGATTGACGTGCAGCGAAATGTCACTGAGCACGACGACATCACCGAAGCTCTTGGTGACCCGCCGTACGTCGACAACGACTTCGGACGTGGCTGAATCAGACAAGTGTTGGCTCCTCGCTCTGTTCGGGTGTTGAAGGGCGCTTCTTTGCTTGGGAACGGGCGGCGTAACCCCGGTTGAAGATCTTCTCGACCCGGGATTGCACCAGGGTGAGCAGCGATACCAGGAACAGGTACCAGATCGTCGCAACCACGAGCAGCGGGATCACCTGGTAGTTGCTTGAGTAGATGATCTGAGCCGAGTAGAGAAGGTCGCTGAGCGCGATAACGCTCACCAGCGAAGTGCTCTTCAGCATGGAGATGACCTGATTGGCCGTCGGCGGCACGATGATGCGCATTGCCTGCGGGATGATGATGCGCGAGTCGACCTTCGACGGCTTCATGCCCAGTGCCTGTGCTGCTTCACGCTGTCCACGATCCACTGCCGAGAGCCCCGAGCGGATGATCTCCGCCATGTATGCCGACTCGTGGAGGGAGAGCGCAAGCACTGCCGCCGTGAACGGGCTGATGATCTCATTGGCGTTCAGCGTGATCCACGGCTCCATGCCGGGAAGGCCGATGCCGAGGTTCGGGAACAGCGCCGACAGGTTGAACCAGAACAACAGCAGCACGAGGAGCGGTACTCCACGGAAGAACCAGGTGTAGACGCTGGCGATCCACTGGAGAGGTGGGCTCGGAGAGAGCCTCATGAGCGCCAGCACCCCGCCCATGAGGGTTCCGATCACCATGCACACGAGAGTCAGCAACAGGGTGTTGCCGATTCCGGCGATGATCGACGGGTGGAAGAGGTAGGTGGCGATAACTGGCCACCCGAACCGCTCGTTGCCGAACACCGTGATCAGGATGCCGATCGCCGCCAGTACGACGATGATCGAGAGCATGGTTCGCCGGTAGTTCTTACGAGCGACCACGCGAGGAGCCAACGATGCCTGAGCGCGATCTACTACTGAAGTCATCGTCGACTCCTCTCCTGTCTTCTCGTCTACTTCTTGATTTCTGCGTGGTCGATGCCGAGGTCTGAGATGCCGTAGCGGTCCAGAGTCTCTTCGTAACTTCCTGAGCTGATGAGGTGGGCCATTGCCGCAGCAATGGCTTCAACCAGTTCAGAACCCTCGTTCATGCCGATACCGAGGATGGACCCGTCGGTGAGCTTGTCGCCAACCTCGATGCGGTCGTTCTTGCTGGCAGCGTAGAGAAGGATGGGCGTGTCCCCGGCGACCGCCTGCAGGCGTCCGCTGTCGAGAGCGAGAACGGCTTTCTGCTGGTCCGAGTATGACTGAACGTCAATCGGTTCGGATCCGGACTCTTCACACGCCGTCGACTTGTCCGGCATCACGATGGTCTGCTGGAATGAGCCGTTTGACACTCCAACCGACTTGCCACAGAGGTCGTCGGCCGAGATCTTGTCCGGGTTGCCCTTGACCGTCGCAAGTGAGCTGTTGGCGAAGTAGTACTGAACGAAGTCCAGAACCTTCGCGCGCTCTTCGGTGATCGCCATGTTGCTTGCGGTGATGTCATAGCGCCCCGCCTGGATGCCAGGGATGATCTGGTCCATCGTGGCGCCTTCGGTCTCGACTTCGAGCCCGAGCACCGCTCCGAGGTCGTTCATGATGTCGATGTTGAAACCCTGCAGGTCCCCGGATGCTTCATCCGGGAAGTTCAGTGGTGCCATTCCGATCGTGGTGACCATCTGCAGCACGCCAGCCTCGGCGATCGCCTCTGGCACGAGTGCGGCTGCTTCTTCGTTGAAGAGTGCCGAGGGCTCGCTCGAAGTGTCCGGCTCTGGAGTAGCCGTAGTCGCCGAACAACCGGTGAGCCCGATAAGCGCAATGGCCACGACTGAAATCGCGGCGCGCCCTGAAGTACTGAATAGTTTCACGTTGAGTCCTTTGAGAGGGGTTGAACATGTCGCATGTTACATGCGTCTGACGAGCCTACACACATTGTCGGCGTTTTCTGAACCCCGTCGAGATCACAGTGCGATTCCGTTTGCGAAGCACTGTGCGAATCGCGCAGGCATGCGGAGCGCGGTCAACGGGCAGAGACTGGCGTTGCCAGGAGTCACCGGCGGTGAGACCCGCCCGAAGCACTGCAGGGCGTTCGTAGGGCGGACGGGACTTGAACCCGTGACCGACGGATTATGAGTCCGCTGCTCTAACCAGCTGAGCTACCGCCCCGGATCGCTGGCAGAACCTTACGCGGGTTTGTCCAGCGAAACCTCGGTAACCGGATCGGTGACCGCTTCACCACGATACAGGCTCTCAAACGTGTTCAGCGTGCGCTCGATATCGTGCGCCTCGATGAACTTGAGGCTCGCCTCCTTGAAGCGCTTGAGCTTGGCATCCGGTGTCCGCAACAGCTCGGTCAGCTTCTCCGCGAGGTCCCCGGCGTTGCCGGGTTCGAACAGGTAGCCATTCACCCCGTCGTGCACCAGGTGAGGCAGGGCCATCGCGTTCGCTGCCACGATGGGCAGGGCGGATGCCATCGCCTCCATAGTGGCGATGCTCTGGAGTTCGGCAATCGAGGGCATGGCGAAAACTGTGGCGCGGGCGAGGATGGCGCGCAACTCCTCATCGGTGACGTAACCGGTGAAGCTCACGCGGTCGCGGATGCCCAGGTCGATGGCAAGCTGCTGCAGATCCTTGAGCTGGTCACCTCCGCCCACGATGTCGAGCGTCGCGTCGAGGTCGCGGTCCAGGTTTGCGACGGCCTTCAGCAGCACGTCGATATGCTTCTCCCCCGTCACCCGGCCGACGAAGACGATGCGATTGCCCTGTCGAGGCTCGAACGATGGGGTGTACAGGCTGGCATTGATGCCGCAGGAGATCGCGTGCACGCCGCTGATCGACGTCTCGGACTCGAGGAAAGCGGCAGCCTTGCGGGTAGGCGTGGTTACCGCCTCGCAGAGCTGAAATGTCTTCGCCGCATCTTTCCAGGCGAGGTTGATCACCGGGCGCCGGAGGACGTTCGGCAGAAGGGTGTGTTCGATCATGTTCTCGGGCATGAAGTGGTTGGTGCCGATCACCCTGATGCCACGCTTCTTCGCCTGCCGGGCGAGACCGCGACCGACGACGATATGCGACTGGATGTGCACGACATCCGGCTTCACCAGGTCGAGGATTCGAGCGGCGTGCGCCTGACTGCGCCACGGCAGCACGAACCGCAGCCAATCGTGCGGGAACCAGCGCCAGGAGTACATGCGGTGGACGGTGAAAGCCGCACCATCGTGCTCCTCGGTGGAAGTCCCGTGCTTGCTGTTGAAGGCCGGGGCCTCAACGTGCACCTCATGGCCACGATTGGTCAATCCAGCGGCCAGCCGCGACGCGAAGTTGGCTGCTCCGTTGACATCGGGCGGGAAAGTGTCACACCCGATGAGCACCCTCAGGGGTGCCGAAGCGCCGGAGGCCTGTGACGAGTCGGCTGGCTGGCTTCGTTCAGGGGTATCGGCCACGACGTGTAGATGTCCCTTGCGGTTCATTCCCGCGCGAAGTTCACGCGGTTCTTGCTCAAAACTTAGACCAACTTAGCCTAATGCCGGGCCTGCGGATGGTGCTTCGACAACTCGAGGACCCCGTAGATCGCGACGGTCCCGGCAACAACGAAACCGATCACCGCGAACAGCGGCGCTCCCGCCGCTTCGTTCAGCACCACGATCCCGATCGACACTGCGACCAGGGGGTCGATGACGGTGAGTCCGGCGATCACCAGGTCCGGCGGGCCGGATGCGTAGGCGTTCTGCACGAAGTAGCCGCCGAGCACCGTGGCCAGCAGCAGGGCGCCCACGCACAGCAGGGTGAAACCGTCGAAGAAGTCCCCGGTCTTGGTTCGGTCGATGACCACTTTCGCCAGGGTCGCCACGAAACCGTAGAGCACCCCGGCACCGATGATGTAGATGACCGCCTTGATCCGCTTGCGGTGGATGGCGTACAGCACGGCGAAGGCTGCAGCGACGACACCCAGGATGCTCAGAATGATGATCAGCTGGGTGTCCGAGACGGGTCGGGAGGTGGTGGTGAACGCGGCCAGGGTCACGAAGATCGCGACGCCGAGAACGCAGAACACGATGGCCCTGATCGACATCCGGTCGATCCGCACTCCGGTGATCCGAGCATTCATGATCGCCGTGATGACCAGCGCCACCGCGCCGAGTGGCTGTACCAGGGTGATCGGCGAGAGTCCCAGGGCGGTCAGCTGCGCGACGATTGCCAGCCCGAGCATGAGCGTGCCGAGCAACCAGGATGGCCGCCTCGCCAGGGCGAGAAGCTGCCCCATAGTGAGGCCAGTGGTGCTGTGAACCGGAGGAGTCAGGGCATCGACGTTCTGCACTGGTGGAGTGCGCGAATCGATCTTTCCGACGCCGCGATGCTGCAACTGGGCACCGACCGCGAGGAACACCGCACCGACCAGCGCGATTGGGATGCCGAGCAGCGCCAGCGGAGTCAAGGACTCCGTCAACTCGGTCAGATCCGCCAGCACGCAACGACACTACCGGCTGACGCCAGATATTCTTGGCAAATGGCCGTACTTCCCATCCAAATCACCGGCGAGCCGGTACTCCACACCCCAGCTACCCCGGTGACAGGGTTCACGGATGACCTCCGGACGCTGGTCGCCGACATGTTCGAAACCATGGAGGCCGCACCAGGCGTCGGCCTCGCAGCACCCCAGGTCGGAGTCGGGCAACGGGTCTTCGTCTACGACTGGACCGACGACACGGATAAGCACTGGCGGGGCGTCGCCATCAACCCGCAGCTATGGGTCTCCCCGGCGCCGATCGGAGAGGCGCATGAAGAGGACGAATCTGAGGGATGCCTCTCCGTCCCGGGCGAGCGGTTCGCACTACGCCGTCCGGAACTGGCGATCCTGCGCGCCGTCGACCTCGACCAGACTCCGTTCGAGGTTCGCGCCGAAGGCTGGCTGGCCCGCATCTTCCAGCACGAGTACGACCACCTCGACGGCTTGCTCTATGTGGACCGCCTGGACCCGGCACAGGCGAAGGCCGCCGCGAGGGCCGTCAAACGGAACGGCTGGGGTTCGCCCGGCAACAGCTGGTTGCCCGGCGTCGACAACCTGGAGGACTGAGCCAGGTAGGTTTCAGTAGAGCAGGCGCAGTAGCGCGGCAGTGGCAGCCGCGGCGATGATCACCAGAATGAAGGGCACGCGCAGCGCGAACAGCGCCGCGGCCAGGAGGAGCGCCGGCACTCTGGCGTCGACCACGATCTCGGTTCCAGCGCCGAACGTCTGAGTCGCCACCAGGGCTGCCAGCAACGCGACAGTCAGAAGGTTCGCGACCCGAGACGGTCGCGGCCTCTCCATGAACGACGGCGGCACCAAATACCCGGAAACCTTCAGGGCCAGGCATCCCAACGACGCGATGATGATGATCGACCACATGGTCATGAATGCTCATCCTCCGTCACGATCGTGTCCGCGCTGACCTCCTCCGCGAGGGTGTGCGGCTGGGTGACACCCAGCCAATTGGTGAGCCCGACGATCACAGCCACCCCGGCGGCGGCGAGCACCGGCAGCCCCGCCGGAAGCATCGGGGTGAGCACGGCGGCCACCACTGCTGCCGCGATCGCGACCACCACCGGTTGCAACTCCTTCAAGCGCGGCCAGAGCAGCCCGAGAAACGCTGCCGCGGCTGCCGCGTCCAACCCGTAGGCGCTGACATCGCCCAACGCGTCCCCGACGAAGGCGCCGATCAGGGTGCTCAGGTTCCAGCCGCTGAAGATCAGGATTCCTGTCCACCAGAATCCGACCCGCTGAGCGCGGAGACTCTGCTGTGCCGTCGAGACCGCCGTGCTCTCGTCGATGGTCAGGTGGCTGGCTGCGGCGCGCCTGAGCCAGCCACGGCCGATGATCGGGCCCATCCTCATCGCGTAGATCGCGTTGCGGCTGCCCAGTAGCACAGCTCCGGCAATGGCGGCCGGCCCCGCGGCCACGCCCCCGGACGCGAGCACTCCGATAAGCGCGAACTGTGAACCGCCGGAAAACATCAGGAGACTGAGCACACAGGTCTGCCAGATATCGAGGCCGGCAGTCACGCCGAGCGCGCCGAACGAAATGCCGTAGGCGGACACTGCGGCGCCAACGCTGACCGCTTGACGGATAGCGGTCGAGTCATCGGTGCTGCGTGCCATCAGGCCTGGCCATGGAGTTCGCGATCGACGCTGGGCACAGTGCGGAGCGCGGGGAAGGTGACGGCGACAGAGAAGCCGACACCGGGAACCGTCTCCGCGTGGAAGACACCACCGAACAATTCGGCCCGTTCGCGCATCTCGGTGATCCCAGGACCATTCGGGGTCGTGGTGAGGGCGGCGGCGTCTTCGTCGACCGAGTAGCCGCCGGCGCGCGCCACCGTATTCGGGTCGCCGCCATCGCGTCGGGTGGCCGCGCGGATGCCGTCGTCGTCGACCAACACGCGGACGCCCTGGTCGTTCCAGCGGAAGGCTACCGTGACGGATGTTCCCTCTCCGCCGTACTTGAGCGCGTTCGAGAGCGACTCCTGCAGTATCCGGTAGATCGCAAGCTCGGCCCCGGCCCTCAGCGGGAACCGCTCCCCGGTCTCTTCGAACCGGATCTCGAGGCCGGCCTCCCGCATCACGCGAAACAGCTCGCGAGCCGTCTTGATGCCCGGTTGGGCGCCCGCATCCGCTTCCCCATGCTTCACGATGTCGGTGACCCGGCGCAGGTCATCGAGCGTCGCCCTGGCGGCGTCCGCAATACTGGCCGCCGAGCGCACAGCGGCACCAGGATCACTCTCGCCGGCGTAGCGTGCGCCATCCGCCTGTCGGGCAATCGCGGACACCGAACTCACGGCGACCTCGTTGAGCTCACGGACCATGCGCAACCGCGCGTTCTGCTCGGCAAGCAGCAGGTCCAGGTCGAGCTGTACCCGCTCCGCATCGGCGCGCACAGCGGCCTGTCGCCTGCGACCCCGTGCTGCCACCAGCCACAACACCAGGAACAGCAGCGCAAGCAGTAGAAGCGCTGCAGCGCCTATCGCGAGCGACACGGTAGTCGGGGACGGGTCCTCACCGAGCAACGCGTCCATGTGTGACTCCTGAAACGGTGATCCGCTCGTAACGGCGGATCGAGAACATCGGGAAAGCTCCCCTCGGAAATACCGGGTTCAGCTTACAAGCAAACGAGAAGTGGCCCAGCCTCCGAAGAGACTGGGCCACGCGTGCTGCTCCCCGAGTTGGACTCGAACCAACAACCTGCCGGTTAACAGCCGGCTGCTCTGCCAATTGAGCTATCGAGGATCGCTGGAACAGCTTGGCTACTTTACCAAGGATTCGGACACGACCAAATCGAGGCCTGCCCGCGGGGTTCAGTAACCGACTTCCGGGTCGACCACGCCGACGAATCTGCCGTGATCGAGGAAGGCTGTAACGTTCAATCGCAGCCGTTCGGCCAGCAGCGGCGCGGTCATCTCGGGGGTGTCAGCACTGTGCGGGGTGATCAGGGCGCGGGGCTCCTCCCAGAGCGGATGCCCATCGGGGAGCGGCTCCGGATCAGTCACGTCCAGCCCGGCCCCGTGGATGGCGCCATCCGCCAGGGCGTCGGTCAGGGCATCCGTGTCGATAAGCCCGCCGCGCGCCACATTCACCAACACCGCGGTGTCTTTCATGAGGTGAAGCTCCTCCGCTCCGATGAGTCCCGCAGTGCCCGGTGTCATGGCCGCGGCAACGAACACGACGTCGGCGGTCGGGAGCACCTCTCGAAGGCGGTCGGCAGTCACGGTTCGCCCGGCTGCCGGAAATGGCTCGGTTCCACGCCGGACCACCGTCAGGCGAACCCCGAACGGCTGAAGCAGGCGCGCCAGCTCAACGGCGATGCCGCCAGCACCGATCAGCACCACGTCGAGGCCGTAGAGCGATCGGCCTTCGGGGATCGTCGACCAGCTCCTGGCCAGCACCCGGGTGGGGACAACACGAAGCAGGGACAACGCCAGCATCAAGGCGTGCTCAGCCACCGGCTGGGCGTATGCCCCTTTCGCGCTGGTCCAGAGCGGGCGGGACAGGTTGACGTGCCCTGCCAGGACGTCTGCGAACGCGTCGACACCGGCCCACGGCAACTGCACCCACTCGATCTGCGGGTGGGCGGCCAGCACTTCCGCCAGCTCCGCCGCGCCGGTCGATGACAGCCAGACCAGGCCGCGGGTGTCTGCGCTCAGCTCCGCGACCACTCCACCGGCGTCGCGCACCGCGTCCTCGAACAGGGCCTTCGACCTCGGCAGCACGGCGATCGGACCCGGCGTCGGCCGCTGGTGTTCGGGAACGGCATTCACCAGTTCGGAAGCGAGCACTGCCCGATGCTGGGGCGGGAGTTGTTCAGACAGAATGTGCCTCCTGCACCGAGTGCCGCGCGGCCGCCAGCCCCTTCAGGTACGGGTGGGAGGGCGACCGGAGCACGGCGTCGAGCTCCCCCAGGCCGATCATGATGCCGTGCTGGAGCACCGCCACGCGGTCCGCGACGTGGTCGACCACCCCGATGTCGCTGCTGACAATCAGCGCCGAGAACCCGCGCTCCGCCTGCAACTCGCGGATGACATCGAGCACGCCCTCTCGCACTGTCGCATCGACACCCCGGGTAGGTTCGTCTGCCACCAGCAGCATCGGTTCCAGGATCAGGGCCCGGGCGAGCGCCACCCGCTGGCGCTGCCCGCTGCTCAGCTCGTGCGGCATCCGGTTCATCATGCCGAGCGACAACCGCACCGCATCGATCAGCGCTGCCACGGCATCCGCCGCCTCGTACTGGTTGAATCGGCGGTCGCGCTGGTAGATCGGTTCAGCCACATTCTCGGCGACTGTCAGCCGCGGGTCGAGCCGCACAGCGCCGTCCTGCGGAAGGTAGCCGACCCGCAACGTCAGGCGATTGCGTTGACGCGGAGTGATGCCGCGCAGTTGAGTGCCGTAAACGCTGAGGGTGCCGCCGCAGATCTCGGCGATACCGTCATCGACCAGGCCTCTCCCTGACTGCGCGGCGACCGTGAGCGCCAGCGTCGACTTGCCTGAACCCGATTCGCCGATGACACCGAGAACCTCGCCTTCGGCAAGGTCGAAGCTCACCCCCGAGACGGCGATGGTATAGGACGCCGAGTTGCGAGTGCGATAGTGCACGGACAAGTCGCGAGCTGAGACTGCGACCGCCCGCACGTCGCGCACCGAATCAGTGTCGGCCATGGGGATCAGGCTCCTTCCAGACGCAAACGGTGCAATTGGGCGCGGCGCTCTGCCTGCTCCTGCGGGTTGGGAACGGGGAGAGATGCCAGCAACCGCTGGGTGTACGGATGCTGGGGAGCACCGAGTACCTGCTCCCCCAGCCCCTCTTCGACGAGCGCCCCGTGGTAGAGCACGCCGATGCGGTCGGCCAGCAGGTCGACCACGGCGAGGTCGTGGCTGATGAACAGCGCGGCGAAGCCGAAGTCACGCTGGAGCTCGGCGAAGAGCTCCAGAACCTTGGCCTGCACCGAGACGTCCAGTGCGCTGGTGGGCTCGTCGGCGATCAGCAGTCTCGGTTTGAGTGCCAGCGACCGAGCGAGGCTGGCGCGCTGCCGCTGGCCGCCACTCAATTCATGCGGGTAGCGGTCACCGAAGCTCTTCGGCAGCTGCACGGCTTCGAGCAGTCCGTCAACCTCGGCACGGGCTCCCCGGGCGCTCTCCGCCTTGCCGTGCACCAGCAGCGGCTCAGCGACACACTCGGCAATGGTCAGCAGCGGGTTGAAGCTGGTGGCCGGGTCCTGGAACACGAAACCGATCTCGCTGCGGAGCGGCCGGAACCTGCGTTCGCGTACCCCGAGCATCTCCTGCCCGAGCACCTTCAGTGATCCACCGGAGACCCTGGTAAGGCCGGCGATCGCGCGACCGATCGTGGTCTTCCCAGAGCCGCTCTCCCCTACCAGCCCGAGCACTTCCCGTTCACCGATCTCGAAGCTGACCCGGTCGACGGCGCGGAACCCCGGCCTCCCGAGACGACCCGGGTATTCGATGACCAGGTCGTCGGCGACGACGAGCGGCTTGGTATCGAGGATGGCGCGATCCATGGCGCGTTCTCGGGTCTTCGCGGCACCGGTGCCGATGTGCGGAACTGCCGCCAGCAGCTTCCTGGTGTATTCGTGCTGGGGGTTCCCGAACAACGACGTGGCGTCTGCCTCCTCCACCACCTGGCCGTTGTACATCACGGCCACCCGGTCGGCCAGGTCGGCGACGACTCCCATGTTGTGCGTGATGAGCACGATGGCGGTGTTGAATTCGTCACGCAGGTCCCGCAGCAGGTCGAGGATCTCTGCCTGCACCGTGACGTCGAGGGCGGTGGTCGGCTCGTCGGCGACGATCAATCCGGGGTCGAGGACCAGCGCCATGGCAATCACTATGCGCTGCTTCTGGCCGCCTGAAAACTGGTGCGGGTAATAGTCGACACGATTTCTCGCGTCAGGGATTCCCACCTTCTCCAGGATCGCGATGGCCTTCACCCTGGCTTCGGACCGGGTGAACCTGCCGTGCGCCCGCAGCCCCTGGGCGATCTGCCACCCGACCGTGAAGACCGGGTTCAGCGCCGTCGATGGCTCCTGGAACACCATGGCGACATCCCGGCCGCGAATCTGGCGCAGCTTGGCGGCAGACAGGCGGATGACGTTCGCCCCACCGATCAGCACCGCACCGGACGTGGTCGCCGTTTCCGGCAGGAGGCCGAGGATCGTGTTGGCCGTGACCGTCTTGCCGCTCCCGCTCTCGCCGACGATGGCCAGCACTTCGCCGGCGCGCACCGACAAGCTGACGCCGTCAACAGCCCGGACGTCGCCGCCGTCAGTGGCGAAGGTGACCCTCAGGTCGTCGATGCGAACGGCTTCTTCACCGGCTTTCAACGCGCTCATGAGCGAGCCTCCTCAGTGGCGGATGCGGATGCCGCGTCCGCGCCGCCCACCCCATCGACCGAACCGCCGGGAACGGCCGACACCGGGGCATCCGCTGCCGGCGCGCCGTCAGCACGCCTCCGGGTACGAAGCCTCGGATCGGCCAGGTCATTCATGCTTTCACCGATGAGCGTGACCCCGAGGACCACCAGGACGATCGCCACCCCGGGGAACACCGAGGTCCACCAAATGCCGCTGGTGACATCCGAGATCGACTTGTTCAGGTCGTAGCCCCACTCCGCCGCCGAGGTCGGTTCAATGCCGAAGCCGAGGAAGCCGAGCCCGGCCAGGGTCAGGATTGCCTCAGAAGCGTTCAGCGTGAAGATGAGCGGAAGGGTCCTGGTGGCGTTCCTCAGGATGTGGCGGAACATGATCCGGAAGTTGCCGGCCCCCAGCACCTTCGCCGATTCGACAAATGCCTCCGCCTTGATACGAACCGTTTCGGCCCTGATCACCCGGAAGTATTGCGGGATGAACACCACGGTGATCGAGATGGCAGCAGCCAGGATCCCGCCGAACAGGTCGGACTGCCCGCCGGAGATGACGATCGCCATGACGATCGCCAGGAGCAGGCTGGGGAAGGCATAGACGGCGTCGCAGATGACAACCAGCGCTCGATCAATCCAGCCTCCGAAATACCCGGAGAACAGTCCCAGGAACACGCCGGCGAAGATCGACAGGAGAACCGCGATGACGATCACCAGCACCGCGGTCTGGGATCCCCAGATCACGCGGGACAGCACGTCGTAGCCGCCGACAGTCGTTCCGAGCAGGTGCTCGGCCGAGGGTGCCTGCTGGGCGCCGAACGTACCGTCGTCGTCCCGCAGCTGGCCGTAGCCGAACGGGGCGAGCAGCGGAGCCAGCGCGGCGGTGAGCAGGAACGAACCGGTGATGACCAGCCCGGCCACCAGCATTCCGCGCTGCAAGCCGACACTCTGGCGGAGCTGATGGACCACCGGGAGCCGCCTCAGCAGGCTGGGCCGTGCTGGGCTCGCGGCAGGCGTAGTGGTTACCGACATGTCAGTACCTCACTCTCGGGTCGATGAGCGCCGCTATCACGTCGACGATGAAGTTGGTGACGGCGACGATGACGGCCAGCAGCACGACGATGCCCTGCACCGCCACGTAGTCGCGAGCCTTGAGGTACTCGACCAGCATGAAGCCGAGGCCCTTCCACTCGAAGACGGTCTCGGTCAGCACGGCGCCCCCCAGGAGCAGGGCGATCTGCATTCCCATCACCGTGATGATCGGGATGAGCGCCGGCTTGTAGGCGTGCCTAGTGACCAGCCGCAGTTCGGTGACTCCCCGCGAGCGTGCCGCATCGACGTATTGTGCCGAGAGCGTGCCGATGACGTTGGTGCGCACCAGCCGGAGGAAGACGCCCGCCGTCAGCAGCCCGAGTGCAACGCCAGGGAGGATCGCGTGCTCCAGCACGTCGGCCACATTCTGTGGGCTGCCGGTCTGGACCGCGTCGATCAGGTAGATGCCGGTGGGGTTCTCCAGAAATTGGATGTCGAGTTCGGTTCGGGTGGACGCGCGGCCGGCGACGGGGAGCCACTTCAGCCAGACGGCGAAAATCAGCTTCAGCAGAAGCCCGGCGAAGAACACCGGGGTGGCGTAGAACAGGATCGCCATGACGCGAAGGAAAGCGTCAGGGGCCTTGTCGCGGTAGTACGCGGCGACCATGCCGAGCGGAATTCCGACGATGAAGGCGATGATGAGGGCGTAAAACGCCAGTTCCAGGGTCGCGCCGCCGTAGGTGACGAGGATCTCGGTGATCGGGCGGCCATCGCTGATGGCGCTGCCGAAGTTCCCGGTGAAGACCTGACCGATGTACTCGAGGTACTGCACGATCAGAGGCCGGTCGTAGCCGGCCGCGTGGATGCGCTCCTGGAGTTGCTCGGCCGAGAGCCGACCGCCCAGAGCAGCGGTGATCGGATCACCGATCAACCGCATCAGCATGAAGACCATGGTCACCAGAATGAACACGGTGGGGATGATCAGGAGCAACCGGGTAACGATGTAACGGCCGAGGTTGCTGCCTCCGGAAACCTTCGGCTTCCGCGGCGGTACAGGCGGACCTTGTGGGTCCGTGACCGCCAGTTCAGGTGAAGTCATTGTCGCCAATCTGGTTGGGAGCGCACCCGAAACGAAGGGGCGATCCGCATTTTCGCGGATCGCCCCCGTTCAGTTGATCGCCGATTCAGCTACTCGATAGTAGCCGGAGTGCGACTAGCGTCCGATGACCCCGAAGCGGAACTTGAACGAGGCATCCAGCGTGTCTGCCACGCCGGTCACTCCGTCGCCCGAGACGGCAACCTGAGCGCCCTGGAGGAACGGCAGGGTCGACAGCTGAGCCGCAACCTTGTCCTGGATCTCCTCGATCAGTTCAACCCGAGCGTCCGGGTCGGTTTCGACGGCCTGCGCCGGGATCAGCTCGTCCAGCTCAGCGTTGCTGAAGTGGTTGGCCAGGAAGTTGCCGGTCTGGAAGAACGGCGACAGGTAGTTGTCCGCGTCCGAGTAGTCCGGGAACCAACCCAGCTGGTACATCGGGTAGACATCCGCCGAACGCTCCTTGGCGTAGGTGACCCACTCAGTGGACTGCAGGTTCACGGTGAACAGGCCGTCCTTCTCCAGCTGGCTCTTGATCAGGGCGTACTCGTCGCCTGAACTCGGACCGTAGTGGTCCGGGTTGTACTGAAGGTTGAGAACGACCGGCTCGGTGATACCGGCGCTGGTGAGGCGCTCGGCGGCCTTGGCCGCATCCGGACCGCCGTTGCCGTCCCCGTACATCCTCTTCAGCGACTCGGTAGCACCGGTCAGGCCGTCCGGAACGTAAGAGTACAGCGGCAGGTAGGTGCCCTTGTAGACCTGGTTCGCGAGCTCTTCGCGGTCGATGAGGTCGGCCATCGCCTGGCGCACGGCCAGGGCCTTCTCGTCATCGGCCTCTGCAGTCGCAGCGCCGAACGGCATCGTGTTGATGTTGAACACGATGTAGCGGATCTCTCCACCCGGGCCGTAGTTCACCGTCACGTTATCGTCGCCCTCGAGGTCCTCAACGTCGGTGGCCGAGAGGCTCCGGGTTGCGACATCGATGTTGCCCTCCTGCACGTCGAGCTTCAGGTTCGACGAGTCTGCGTAGTACCGGAGGTTGATGGTCTCGGTCACCGGCTCGCCCAGGACGCCCTGGTAGTCCGGGTTTGCCGTGAACTGCACCAGCTCGTTGAACTTGTAGCTCGCGATGACGTACTGGCCGGCAAACGCGTTGCCGTCGATGATCTCGTCATCGGAGGTGACCTCGTCAGCGGAGAAGACATCCTCGTCAACGATCGGGCCGGCCGGGCTGCTCAGGATCTGCGGCCAAATCTGGTCGTTCCCCTGCTTCAGGTTGAAGACCACTGTCATCTCGTCGACAACCTCAGTGGAGTCGAGGTTGTAGAGCAGAGTCGACGGGCCGTTCTCGTCGGCAATGGCGAGCTGGCGGTCGAAGCTGAACTTGACGTCAGACGCGGTCAGTTCGTTCCCGTTGGCGAATGTCAGGCCCTCCTTGAGGACAACCGTGTACTCGGTGGGGCTCGTGAACTCGGCCGACTCGGCAATGTCGGGCTCGACATCCGCTGTTCCCGGCTGCGAGTTCATGATGAACGGGTACACGTTGTTCATGATCGCGAACGATCCATTGTCGTACGAGCCGGCCGGGTCAAGGAAGGTGACCTTATCGGTCGTGCCGATGGTGATCGCCTCGTTGGTCGGCTCGTCGCCGCCTCCTCCTGCGCAAGCGGTGAGCACCAGTACCGCGGCGGCCGTACCACCGAGCACTGTCAGCGCTCGTTTCTTGAAACTGGATCCGGATGTCATATCCGTCTACCTCTCTGTTGTTCTGTCGTGATTGCCGCGCCGAACTGGTGGGCTCAGCGCGCCGTTGACACAGCGATGCAGTTCGTGCGCGCTGTCTATGACTTGCTATGACTTGCTAACACAGATTACGAGGTTGCCTCTGGCGGAAACGGCATCATGCGGCAAACTTTATTGATCTGCAACCACCAGTTCTGGGGACACCTACTCCGCACGCAGCGCGCGTCGCTCAGCTTCCACTCGAACGAGCTCTCGCTGCACCACGGAATACCGCTCAGGCTCGGCCGTCGAATCGGTTCGCTGCAGCCTGCCGAGCAGCTCGGCCTTGCGGCGCAAGAGGTCACGATCGATGAGGGCCGAGGCGATCCCCTGACAATAGGCCGCCAGTTCGCGCCCGGACTTCTCCGGGATCGGGGCCAGCCCGAGCTCCTTGACCAGCATCGAGAATGGCGCAGGCACCTCGTCGATGATGCGTTCCAGCCAGCTGCTGGATTCGAGCGCCTCCAGGCACGATGCGATCGCGTCCCGCACCACCGCCAGTGAGGCGTTCGAGAACCCGGATTGGGCGGCGCGCTCGACCAGCGGCCTGCCCACCTCGGTCGGTTGCTGGAGGATCGCCATGACGGCGTCCCGCTCGAGGCGGGTTGCCGGGTCGGACGGGAGACTGGCGATGGTCGGCCCGGATTCCACCGGCTGGTCGCTTGTCTCGGCGGATGGTGAGCCGCCTGACCTGGCTGTCGAGTTGTGGTGCTGCGCATCCGCCGGCCGGTGCTTGGCCCCGGCGACGGCCCGGCCGACATCTGTCGGGTCCATGCCGAGCCAGCCGGCGAGGTTGCGCACGTAGCCGATGCTGAGCGCCTGGTCCCGGATGCCGGCAACGACCGGGGCGGATGCCCGCAGCGCGGCCACCCGTCCCTCCACGGTGTCGAGGTCGTACCCGCTGAGCACCCGCCTGACCATGAACTCGAACATCGGCTTCTTGCCCTGGACCAGCCGGCGTACCGCGTCGTCTCCGCGCTTCAGGCGCAGGTCACAGGGGTCCAGCCCCTCGGGGGCGACAGCGACATAAGTCTGGGCGGCGAAACGCTGCTCCTCGATGAAGGCGCGGCTGGCGGCCTTCTGCCCGGCTTCGTCCGGGTCGAACGTGAAGACCACCTCGCCGAGGCCGCGCGAGTCCGAGTTCTCGACATCACCGAGAACACGGCGAACCACTTTGATGTGATCGACGCCGAACGCCGTTCCACAGGTGGCGACCGCGGTAGTGACGCCGGCCAGGTGGCAGGCCATGACATCCGTGTACCCCTCCACCACGACGACCTGCTTGCCACGGGAGATATCGCGCTTTGCCAGGTCGAGACCGTAGAGCACTTGCGACTTGTGGTACACCGCCGTCTCGGGAGTGTTGAGGTATTTGGGGCCGGAGTCGTCGTCGAGCAACCGCCGGGCGCCGAAGCCCAGGGTCTGGCCGGTGACGTCGCGAATAGGCCAGATCAGACGTCCACGGAAGCGGTCGTACAGGCCGCGATCCCCCTGGCCGACCACGCCGGAGGCGAGCAGCTCTTCGTCGGTGAACCCGAGAGTGCGCAGGTGCTTGCTCAGGGCGTCGTAGCTCTTCGGCGCGAACCCGATGCCGAACCTCTCCGCCGCGGACGGGTCGAATCCGCGCTCCCCCAGGAAGCTGCGACCTTTGGCCGACTCAGGCTCTGAGAGCTTCGAGACGAAGAACTCCGCCGCTGCCTTGTTCACGGCCAGGATGCGCGCACGGTTACCGTGGTCGCTGTTCGCCTGGCCACCGTCTTCGTAGTGCAGCTCGAAGCCGAGCCCGCCGGCCAGTCGCTCGACGGCCTCGGTGAACGAGACATGGTCCATGCGCTGGAGGAAGCTGAAGACGTCGCCGTCCTCACCACAACCGAAGCAGTGGTAGCGGCCGACCTGCGGACGCACATGAAAGCTCGGGCTGCGCTCGTCGTGAAACGGGCACAGCCCCTTGAGCGACCCGACGCCGGCGCCCTTGAGAGTGACATAGTCGCCGACGACATCGGCGATGTTGATTCGAGCACGCACCTCATCGATGTCGCTTCGTCGAATCAGGCCTGCCATGGGCTCATTCTAGAGTGGTGGCGGCGGCTGCCTCCGCCCGGTGGACAATAGAGTCGACTCGCAAAGGGGTGAGGGATGAGACCCGTCACGGCCCGGGCTGCAGCGTTAGCTGCTCAGGAGTGCAGGAGCCGCTCGTGCCAGCTGATCGCCGACTGGTCGGTGAGGCTCGCCACCTGATCGACGACCGCCCGCTTGCGGCCGGCATCCGTCGTCGCCGCCTGCCAGTCACCGGCGAAACCGATGTCCAGGCTTTCCGGGCCGTGCTCGAAGAGGGTCGTCGCCAGCTGGCTCAGGATGTCGCGTTGCTGCCGATAGATCGGCTGCCGGGTGTTTTTCGACATCACGAAAGCGGCGACGATCCCCTTCAGCACGGCGATCTCCGCCTGAACCTCGCGCGGCACCACGACATCTGCGCCGAAGCGCACCAGCGACTCTGACGAATACGCCTCCCTGGTCGCGTTGACGGCGCCCGCACCGAAACGGCCGATGAGCTGGCTGGTGAGGTTCTTGAGCCTGCCCTGCTCGATGCGGCTGCCGCCCCAGGAGTCGAGCCAGGCGTCGAGGCTGTCCAGCCGGTCGAATGCGGCGATGAGTTCGTCGTGATCGAACTCGCCGCCGATCCAGGCGAACATCGCGTCCACCAGTTCGTCGTGGTCAACCCGGGCGCTGAGCGCGGCGACGTCGACGTATCCGCCCACGATGGCGTCCTCGAAGTCGTGCACCGAATAAGCGATGTCGTCGGAGAGGTCCATGACCTGCGCTTCGACGCAGAGCCTGCCGTCCGGTGCACCCTGACGCAGCCACTCGAACGCGGCGATGTCATCAGAGTAGAACCCGAACTTGGCCCGCCCGCTGGGGTCGGCGATCGAGCGGGTGTCAGGCCAGGGGTACTTGCAACTGGCGTCGAGGCTGGCCCTGGTGAGGTTCAGCCCGTAAGGCGCGCCGTCGGGTCCGAAGACCTTCGGCTCGATGCGGGTGAGCAGGCGGAGCGTCTGGGCGTTGCCCTCGAAACCGCCGATGTCGGCTGCCCACTCGTTGAGCGCACGCTCGCCGTTGTGGCCGAAGGGCGGATGCCCGAGGTCGTGGGCGAGGCAGGCGGTGTCGACGATATCCGGGTCGAGGCCGAGGCTGGTGGCCAGCTCACGTCCGACCTGGGCGACCTCGAGAGAATGGGTCAGCCGGTTGCGGGCGAAGTCGAGCCCCTGGGTCGGGCTGAGCACCTGCGTCTTGGCGGCCAGGCGGCGCAACGCACTGGAGTGCAGCAGCCTGGCCCGGTCACGGGCGAAGTCGCTGCGGCGCGAATAATGCTCCTCTGGCAGGAACCGCGCGGTGTCGTGTGGGCCGTACGCCGCGTCAACCACCAGTGGTGTCCGCTTCGCCCTCGGTAAGCTGACTCCGGTGCGTCTCGCCGATCTCCCGGCTGGAGAGCCAGCCGTCAGGCAGCACCGTGCGTTTGGGGGTTCCGGCGCGGCCACGGGGGCCTTCAGCGCCCTCACCCGGGTACGGCATCTCCCAGTCGAGCGTGCCCAGCAGGTCGTCCAGCTGTTGCAGGGATTCCACAGTCGACAGTTTCGCCCGGAGGTCGCCGCCGACCGGGTAGCCCTTGAAGTACCAGGCGACATGCTTGCGAATGTCGCGGCAGGCCCGCTCCTCGCTGTCGAAGAACTCGACGAGGAGTTCCGCGTGCCGCCGGATCGTCGCTGCGACAGTACCGAGCGAAGGGCGTGCGACCTGATCCTCACCGCGGAAGGCCGCGGCCAGGTCGCCGAACAGCCAGGGCCGCCCGAGGCACCCGCGGCCAACAACCACGCCGTCGCAGCCGGTCTCATCGACCATGCGGATGGCATCCGCCCCCGACCAGATGTCTCCGTTGCCGAGAATCGGAACGCCAGTGACAGTGTCCTTGAGCTTGGCGATCGCCGACCAGTCGGCCTGCCCGCTGTAGAACTCGGATGCGGTGCGGGCGTGCAGGGCGATGCTGGCGACACCGGCGCCCTGGGCGGCCTTCGCTGCTTCCAGATAGGTCAGGTGGTCGGAGTCGATACCCTTGCGCATCTTGACGGTCAGCGGCAGGTCGCCTGCGGCCGTCACCGCCCCCTCGACGATGTCGCGGAACAGGCCGAGTTTCCAGGGCAGGGCGGCTCCTCCGCCCTTGCGGGTGACCTTGGGAACCGGGCATCCGAAGTTCAGGTCGATGTGGTCTGCACGGTCCTCGGCCACCAGCATGGTGATCGCCTCGGAGACCGTCTTCGGGTCGACGCCGTAGAGCTGGATACTGCGCGTGGTCTCAGATTCGTGGTGCTGGATCAGCCGCATCGACGCCGGCGTGCGTTCGACCAGCGCCCGGCTGGTGATCATCTCGCTGACATAGAGCCCCGCGCCGAACTCGCGGCACAGCCGCCGGAAAGCCGTGTTGGTGATCCCGGCCATCGGTGCCAGGACGACCGGAACCTCAAGGTCGATCGGTCCGATGTTCAGCTTCGGAATCGCGCTCTCGGACGCGCTCGACCGCGCACCGGGGGTGCGGATGGCGGTAGCGTCAAGAGCAGTCACTCCTCAATTCTCCCAGAAAGCGAAGGCGGCCATGACGCAGTTCACAGGACGCGCCCGGGTAGAAGCGGATGCCCAGGCGCGAGGCCTCGACATCCAGATCGTCGACCGGGTCGGCGCCACCAACCTGCAACACGCGGCCGAGCTGCTCGGCATCGATCCGTCAGGGATCGTCAAGACGCTCGTGGTCAAACACAAGGACGGTTCGTACCTGTTCGCGCTCATCCCGGGCGACCGCCAGATTTCCTGGCCGAAGCTGCGTGCACTCGTCGGGGTGAACAAGCTCTCGCTGCCGGACGAGTCGCGCGCGTTTGAGGCAACCGGGTATTCACGCGGGACCATCACGCCGCTGGGCAGCACCACCACCTGGCCTGTCTATGCCGACGCCGGCATGGTCGGCGAACGAGTGTCGCTGGGTGCCGGAGAGCACGACATCAGTCTGTTCGTCGATGCGGATGACCTGCTCGCCTCCTTCGGCGCGGTGATCGCAGACATCACCGAGCCGCTCGCCCCCCGCCCGTAACAACGAGCCCGTTCCTCACCGAGAGCGGGGCGATCAGGACCGGGGCGCTGGGGTGGATCCGGAGATCAGGCAGGCATCGCCCTCGCAGGCTATGGCATCCGGGTCGCCGAGGGGAACGAGGCCGCTCACGCTGACGCCTTCTCGTCGCGCACCTGCTGCAGCACCTGGGCGAAGGTAGCAGCCTCCTGGGCGCCGGAAACGCCGTACTTGCCGTCGATGACGAAGAACGGGACACCCTGGATGCCAAACTCGATGGCCTGAGCCTGATCCGCCTTCACGGCGGACAGGTACTCCTCCTCGGTGAGCGAGCGGATGACATCCGCCCGGTCCAGCCCCACCTCGGCCGCCAGGTCGGCGAGGTCCTCGATCAGCCCGACATGGTGCCCCTCCTCAAAGTACGCCTTCAGCAGGCGCTCCTTCATCTCGAGCTGCGTGCCCTGGGACTTGGCGTAGTGCAGCAGCTCGTGCGCTTTGATGGTGTTGGTCTGCTTCACCGAGTCGAGGTCGTAGTCGAGGCCGACGCTCTTGGCGATACCGGTGACGTTCGCGAGCATCCCGTGAACCTGGTCGAGCGGCAGCCCCTTGCGCTCACTGAGATAGTCGGCTGTGCTGCCGACGTAGTCGACCGGGGTGTCCGGTGCGAGCTCGAACGAGTGGTACTCGACTTCGACTTCCTCGCCGAATTCCCGTGCACCCGCCTCGAACTTGCGCTTACCTATATAGCACCAGGGGCACTGCACATCGGACCAGACGTCAACCTTGATCTTTTCACTCATACCCGGTGCAACTCATACTTTCGCATCAACATTCCCTTAGATAACATCCCCGGGGAATGGCAGCATTTTCTGAACGTTTTCAAATATGAAAGGGCATCCAGGCCCCGAAGAGAGGGAGATCGACATGGCTCGGTTCACAGGAAAGACCGCACTCGTCACCGGCGGGGCCAGCGGCATCGGTAAAGCCACATCCCAGCTGCTCGCGGCTGGCGGTGCGAACGTGGTGATCGCAGACATCCAGGACGAGGCAGGTCGCGCTGTCGCCCAGAAGATCACGGATGCGGGTGGCCAGGCCAGCTATGTGCACCTGGACGTCACCAGCGAGAGTGACTGGGACGCCGGGGTGGCACACACCATTGCGACCTACGGCGGCCTCACCACCCTCGTCAACAACGCCGGCATCGGCGACACCCTGCCAATCGAGGACACCCCGCTCTCCAGCTGGGACAAGGTCGTCGCCGTCACCCAGACCAGCGCGTTCCTCGGCATGAAGGCCGCCAGCGCTGCCCTGCAGGAGTCCGGAAACGGTTCAGTCGTCAACATCAGCTCGATGTACGGCATCGTGGGAGGCCTGGGCGGCCCGAGTTACGCCGCGGCGAAGGGCGCCGTGCGCATCCTCACCAAGAACACCGCACTGGGCTGGGCCAAGAAGGGCGTGCGGGCGAACTCGGTTCACCCGGGCTACATCAACACGCCGATCCTCGGCGACACCGATCGGGACTACCTGATCAACACCACCCCGATGGGCCGGCTCGGCGAGCCGGGCGAGGTCGCCAACGTCATCGCGTTCCTTGCCAGCGACGAGTCGTCGTTCATGACCGGCTCAGAGGTCGTGGTCGATGGCGGCTACACCGCCGGCTAGTCACCCGCCCTCCGCGCGGTGCTTGGGTGGCCCACCCACACCCTCAATGGAATACGACTAGGCGCCGAGCAGCCGCTCGGCCAGGTAACCCTGAAGTCGGTCGAGCGAGACGCGTTCCTGCTCCATGCTGTCGCGCTCCCGCACCGTGACGGCCTTGTCGTCGAGGGTGTCGAAGTCGACGGTGATCGCGAACGGGGTTCCGATCTCGTCCTGGCGGCGGTAGCGACGGCCGATGGCCCCAGCGTCGTCGAAGTCGATGTTCCAGTACTTGCGCAGGTCCGCGGCCAGGCCGCGCGCCACCGGCGACAGTTGTTCGTTGCGCGACAGTGGCAAGACTGCCGCCTTGACCGGGGCAAGCCTGCGGTCGAGGCGCAACACGGTGCGCTTGTCGACGCCGCCCTTGGTGTTCGGCGCCTCGTCTTCTGCGTAGGCGTCGACCAGGAAGGCCATCAGTGACCGGGTGAGTCCGGCTGCCGGCTCGATGACGTACGGAGTCCAGCGTTCGTTCTTCGCCTGGTCGAAGTAGGACAGGTCGACACCGGATGCCTTCGAGTGCGTCGACAGGTCGAAGTCGGTGCGGTTGGCGATGCCTTCCAGTTCGCCGAACTCGCCGCCCTGGAACCCGAAGCGGTACTCGATGTCGACTGTGCGCTTGGAGTAGTGGGAGAGCTTGTCCTGCGGGTGTTCAAAGAGCCGCAAGTTGTCCGGCTTGATGCCGAGGTCGAGGTACCAGGCCATCCGCTGATCGATCCAGTACTGGTGCCATTCCTCATCGGTGCCGGGCTCGACGAAGAACTCCATCTCCATCTGCTCGAACTCACGGGTGCGGAAAATGAAGTTTCCCGGCGTGATCTCGTTGCGGAAGCTCTTGCCCATCTGGCCGATGCCGAACGGGGGTTTCAGCCGAGAGACTCCGAGCACGTTGGCGAAGTTCACGAAGATGCCCTGGGCTGTCTCCGGGCGCAGGTAGTGCAGGCCCGCCTCATTGTCGACTGGGCCCAGATAGGTTTTGAGCAGTCCGGAGAACTCTTTCGGCTCAGTCCACTGGCCCCGGGTCCCGCAGTTGGCGCAGGCGATCTCGGCCAGGCCGCCCTCTGGAATTCGCCCTTTCTTCTCCTCGAATTCCTCCTCGAGGTGGTCGGCGCGGTACCGCTTGTGGCAGCTGAGGCACTCGACCAGCGGGTCGCTGAAGACATCCACATGGCCGGATGCCTCCCACACCTTCTTGGGGAGGATGACCGAGGAGTCCAGCCCGACGACGTCGTCGCGGCCGTTCACCATGAACTGCCACCACTGCCGCTTGATGTTCTCCTTCAGCGCGACGCCGAGGGGTCCGTAGTCCCAGGCTGAGCGGGATCCTCCGTAAATGTCACCGGCCTGAAAGACGAATCCGCGACGCTTCGCGAGGTTGATGACGGGGTCGAGGGATGAGGCGTTGGCCAAGAAAACTCCAAAGGTCTTACCGTGCTGGATGCGCGGTCGCGGTGAGAGTTACCAGCCTACTTGCCAGAAGACATCGCGCAGCTACCGGCCGAGCGCCGCAACAACGGCGGCAACATCGCTCTGGTCGTTCCAGAGGTGGAAGGCGGCGCGCAGGCGGCCAGCCCGCCCGGAGACGGTCAGACCGGCATCCGTCAACCGCTTCAAATCCTTGCCGTCCGGGTCCGCCCAGGTGACGATCGCCTGGCGCTGCTGCGGGATGCCGAGCGCGTCGCACAGCGAAGCACCCAATCCGGATGCCCGCTCCCACACTTCGCCGATGTCGAGGGAGGCGAACATCCGGATGGCCGACTCAGCGCCGATCCAGGCGGGCCAGGCCGGCGAGACGTCGAAGCGGCGGGCGGACGGGGCAAGCTGCATGGCGGGGCCGTAGCAGGACTCCCAGACCTGGTCGCCCGCGTACCAGCCGGCCTGGATCGGCGGCACCTGCTGGCCCAGCCGCTCGTTGATGGTCAGGAATGCGACGCCGCGCGGGGAGCACAACCACTTGTAGGCGTGGCAGATGGTCGCGTCGAAGATCGAGGCGTCCACCGGATGAACCCCGGCCGCCTGGGTGGTGTCGCAGAGGGTGAAGGTGTCGGTTCGCGTGGCCGCCCGGACGATGGCGTCGACATCGGCGATCTCGCCGGTGGCCGACTGCGCGAAGGAGAACGCGACCATCCAGGTCTGTTCGCTGATCTCAGTCGCCAGGTCAGCGAGCGGCACCGACCGCACCCGGATGCCGGAGCGCTGGAGGAACGGGAATATCACCGAGCTGAAGTCGCCTTCGACGCAGAGCACCTCGGCGCCGCTGGGCGCGGCTGAACAGAACAGGCTGACCATCACCGACGTCTGCGACCCCATCGCCACCCGATCCGGGTCGACACCGACAAGGGAGGCGTAGTGCCTGCGGGTGCGGTCGATCACCTGGTCGTAGTCGCCCGGGCTTAGGCTCGCGGTCCGCCATGCCTCGATATCGGCCAGCTGGGCCTCCACCGTCTCGCGGGTGGGAAGACCGATCGAGGCGGCACCGAGGTAACCACGCACCGCCTGCGAGTCGAATTGCGAGATCGCGTCCTGTAGAGCGACCGAAGGGGTTCGGCTTGTGGCCGAGGTCGTTGTCATGGGTCCCAGCTTGCCACCTCCAGCAGGGCCGGGAAAGTGGACAGGGGCCTCGACGGGCTTTATGGCTGGAGGCTGCTGCGGCTAGGGCTGCGGTGTGTCGATGGCACCACCGAAACGGCGATTGCGCGACGCATAGAGTTCCGCTGCGTGCCACAGGTCGGTACGGGAGAAGTCCGGCCACAGGGTGTCGAGGAACACCATCTCGGCGTACGCGCTCTGCCAGAGCATGAAATTGCTGGTTCGCTGCTCCCCCGAACTGCGGATGAACAGGTCGACATCAGGCAGGTCCGGTGCGTACAGACGCCGCTGGATCGCCTTTTCGGTGATGCCGGATGCCTTCATCCGCCCGGCGGCCACGTCGTCGGCCAGGGCGCGTACGGCATCCGCGATCTCGGTGCGACCGCCATAGTTGACGCACATAGTGAGGGTGAGTACCGAGTTGCCTGCGGTGAGACGCTCGGCGAATTGGAGCTCCTTGACGACGGATGCCCATAGCCGGGGCTTGCGACCGGCCCAGCGCACGCGCACGCCCCAGTCGTTGAGCTGGTCGCGTCGACGGTGCAGCACGTCACGGTTGAATCCCATGAGGAACCTGACCTCGTCGGGCGAGCGCTTCCAGTTCTCGGTGGAGAACGCGTAGACGCTGAGGTGCTTGACGCCGAGCTGAATCGCGCCGGCGACGACATCGAGCAGCGCGGCCTCCCCCGCCTTGTGGCCCTCAACCCGGGTGAGCCCCCGGCCGTTCGCCCATCGCCCGTTGCCATCCATGACGATCGCG
The DNA here is from genome assembly GCA_040904805.1 of Homoserinimonas sp. Taxonomy (GTDB): domain Bacteria; phylum Actinomycetota; class Actinomycetes; order Actinomycetales; family Microbacteriaceae; genus RYN-87. Next base: position 154,560 of record JBBDSS010000019.1, read on the forward strand.
ACGTGTGCGGGGACAGCGGATGCCGGCACCTTCGGCGGGTACAGCCCGGTCCAGTCGACCGGCTTGAAGTCGACCGCATCGCGATGCGTCCTGGGTGCGGGGGTCATGCCGGACCTTCGACAAGCTCAGAGAGCGTACCTCGCACAGGCGCCCTGCGATCGACGTGCTCCAGCGACCGCAGCTTCCGCTCGAGATGGAACTGAGCGTACGCCGCGACGATACCGCTGGCCTGGGATCGAGTGCGCTCATCCGCGTCCTCGGCCGCCTGCCAGTCACCCGTGAGCAGCGCGGAGAGCAGGGTCAGGGTCGCGCCGTCCAGTCGCGGAGCGCCGGGGGGCGCCACCTCGTCAGACACGACGCCGCCCAACTGCACCACGAATGCCGAATGAGGTCCGGGAACACCGGTCATCGCGCAATCATGGAAGCTGGGCGACCACCCGGCGATCGCCAGCGACCGCAGCAGGAACGAGTCCAGGGTGAAGCTGGCACTGTGCTCGCGCCTGGCCAGAGACCGCAACGCGCCGACCAGCAGCAGGTACTGCTGCAGGCTGCCGTCGTCCTCGGTGAGCTTGTCCGCCGTCTCCACCATGGCGCTGGCGGCTGTATAGCAGCCATAGTCCGAGGTGATCGCGGCGCCATACGAGCCGATGGACTCCGCCTGCGTAATGATGTCGAGGCTGCGCCCCTCATAGAACTGGGCGTCGGCGACCATGAACGGTTCCAGCCTGGATCCGAACTTGGATGCGGTGCGCCTGACGCCTTTCGCCACGGCACGAATCTTCCCGTGCTGACGCGAGAGCATGGTGACGATTCGGTCGGCCTCGCCCAGTTTGTGGGTTCGAAGCACGACGACTTCATCACGGTACAGGGGCACCACTCCAGTATCCCCCAGCATCCTGTGTCGCTCGCGGAAGGCTGGCCGTTCCGCACTCCAGAGCATCCGACAGGCAGAATGAGTCCATGAGGGAAATGCTCTTCACCATCCCGCTCTGGGCCGACATCCTGGCGGTCGCGGTGGGAAGCCTGCAAGGCGCCCTCTTCGCAGCCAGCTTCCGGAATCGGCGCCTGGACCTTCTCGGGGTGGCCATCATCGGCACGGCGGTGGGGCTGGGAGGCGGTTTGCTGCGCGACCTCTTCCTGAACGTGAACCCGGTCGCGTTCCAGACCAACTGGTACTTGCTGGCTGCGGTGCTCGCCGCCCTGCTCGGCATGCTCCTCAACCAACTGTTCACACGGCTGAGCCTCACCATCACCGTGCTGGACGCCCTCACCATCGGCCTCTTCGGCGCCATCAGCACCTCCAAGGCGTTGGCGCTCGGACTGCCAGTGGTTCCGGCGATCTTCATCGGCGTCATTGGCGGAGTCGGAGGCGGAATCGTGCGCGACCTCCTGCTGAACATGCCGATCGCCGTGATGCACGTCGGGTCCCTCTACGCGATCGCTGCCGGCGCCGGATGCTCGCTGCTGGTCGTGCTCGTCCAGCTCGGCACCCCGATCACCGTCGCGGCGCCGATCTGCGTCGTAGTCACCACGCTCATCCGCATACTGGCGGTGAAGTTCGGCTGGAGCCTGCCGGAGCAACGGTCACTCAGCCGGCTGCCCCGCCTCCCGCGCTGGCCTCGCGGAAAGCGGCCCTAGCAATCATCGAGGGCAATCAGGCGAGAACCGGTCTGGTCAGACCGCCTGGAGAACGCGGTCGGAGGAGCCAGACGAGTTGGAGCGGATCGCCCGGTTGACCGCAGAGACCACGGCCTTCAACGAGGCAGTCGCAATGTCAGCGTCGATCCCGACACCCCACAGCGTCTTGCCGCCCACTCCGAGCTCGACGTACGCGGCGGCGAAGGCGTCTCCCCCGGTGCCGATGGCATGCTCGACGTAGTCGTAGAGCTTGACATCGATGCCCTGGGCGGCGAGCACCTGCAGGAACGCGTCGACCGGGCCATTGCCGGTCGCCTCGACCGAGATCTCATCATCCATGACGCGAAGGTCGGCGTGCAGTTTCACAGTGCCGGACAGGTTGCTCGAAGTCTGGGTGCGCAACAACTCGTACTGACCCCACTTGTGTCCGTCGTCCGTCGCCGGAAGGTACTCGTCGTTGAAGATCGTCCAGATCTCTCGGCTCGTGACCTCGCCGCCGTCGACCTCGGTCTTCGCCTGCACGACCCCGCTGAACTCGATCTGCAGCTTCCGGGGCAGGTCGAGGGAATGGTCGGACTTCAACAGATAAGCGACACCGCCCTTGCCCGACTGTGAGTTGACGCGAATCACCGCTTCGTAGCTGCGACCCAGGTCTTTCGGGTCCACCGGCAGGTAGGGAACCGCCCACTGGAGGTCGTCGACGGTCACGCCACGGCGCTCGGCCTCGGCCGCCATCGCCTCGAAACCCTTCTTGATGGCGTCCTGGTGCGAACCGCTGAAGGCCGTGTACACCAGGTCGCCTGCCCACGGGCTGCGCTCGGGAACGCCGAGCTGGTTGCAATGCTCAGCGGTTCGCTTGATCTCGTCAAGGTCGCTGAAGTCGAGCTGCGGATCGATTCCCTGGGTGAACAGGTTGATCCCGAGGGCGACAAGGTCGACATTGCCTGTCCGCTCCCCATTGCCGAACAGGCAGCCCTCGATGCGGTCTGCCCCGGCCAGGTACCCGAGTTCAGCGGCCGCGACGGCCGTCCCGCGGTCGTTGTGCGGGTGCAGGCTGAGGATCACGTTCTCGCGGTGGGCGAGGTGGCGGGACATCCACTCGATGGAGTCCGCGTACACATTGGGGGTCGCCATCTCGACGGTCGCCGGCAAGTTGATGATCACCTGGCGCTCTGCGGTCGGCTCGAAGACCTCGATCACCTGGTTGCAGATATCGACGGCGAACTCGAGTTCGGTACCGGTGTAGCTCTCGGGCGAGTACTCGTAGAAGATCTCGGTCTCGGGAACCAGGGACTCGGAGGCGCGGCAGATCCGTGCGCCCTCCAGCGCGATATTGATGATGCCCTGCTTGTCGGTGAGGAACACCACATCGCGCTGCAACACGCTGGTGGAGTTGTAGAGGTGCACGATGGCGCGCTTGGCACCCTTGAGCGACTCGTAGGTGCGGGTGATCAGCGCCTCACGGGCCTGCGTCAGCACCTGGATGGTGACGTCATCCGGAATCAGGTTCTCTTCGATGAGGCTGCGGACGAAGTCGAAGTCGGTCTGGCTGGCGGAGGGGAAGCCGACCTCGATCTCCTTGAATCCCATGCGCACCAGCAGGTCGAACATGATCCGCTTGCGCTCTGGGCTCATCGGGTCGATCAGGGCCTGGTTTCCATCGCGGAGGTCGACGGCACACCAGCGTGGCGCCTGAGTGATCCGCTTGCCTGGCCAGGTTCGATCCGGCAGGTCGACGTTCAACATTTCGTGGAACGGACGGTATTTGTGAATCGGCATTGCCGATGGCTTCTGCGTGTTTTTCATGGTGATCTCGCTGCTCCTTTGCCGGCCTTGTGGGCCCTAACCTGGTTTGCTCAGCCGACGACGAACTCCGCGACGAGGGAGGCCTGGGTTAGGACTCGTCGCGGCAGCTAAGGAGGAGCAGACCGAAGAACACGGTTTCAGGTTATCACTGCGAAGCAGCTGCGAGCCACCAGCTGCGGATCGCGATCGAACTGATATCCAATCAGTCCTCCAACGCCACTCCCCGTCGCTCCGGAAGCCACCATGAGCCGAGCGCTGCCAGCAGGAAGAACGCGGCGAACACGACGAAGAGCGTGAACGTTCCCCCGAGTTCGCGCAAGAACGGCACAGCGAGCGGGGCCAGGATCGACGCGAGGCGCCCGACCCCGGCCGCCCATCCGGCGCCGGTTCCCCGCATCCTGGTCGGGTACAACTCCGGCGTCACGGCGTAGAGCGCGCCCCACGCACCCAGGTTGAAGAAGGACAGCAGCATTCCGGCGGCGATGACCTGGGACACATCTCCGGCGAGTCCGAAGAATACAGCGGAAGCCGCCGAGCCGACCAGGAAGGTCGCCAGCGTGCGCCTGCGTCCCCACCTCTCGATCAACCAGGCTGAGACCGCATAGCCGGGTAGCTGGGCGAGCGTGATGATCAGCGTGTACTCGAATGAGCGGATGAGGGAGAAGCCGGATGCGACCAGGATCGTCGGCAGCCAGATGAACGCCCCGTAATACGAGAAGTTCACGCAGAACCACACCAGCCAGAGCGCGACGGTGCGGGCACGGAACGCCGGCGAGAGCAGCTCAGCGACCCGCTGCTTCTTGTCTGCGGGAGCTGCCTGCTGTTCCTTTCGCGATACCGGTGCGGGCGCGCCACCGGCCGCCGCCTCGAAGCGCTGCACCGTCGCCTCCGCTTCGGTGAACCTGCCGCGCGATTCCAGGAAACGGACCGATTCGGGCAGCCCGAACCTCACCAGCACCGAGTACACCGCCGGTACGGCTCCGATCAGCAGTGCCCACCGCCATCCGTCAGCGGACAGCGGCACGACCAGGTAGCCGATAACGGCAGCGGCCGTCCAGCCGACAGCCCAGAACGACTCCAGGATCACGATGATGCGGCCGCGGATGCGCGGCGGCGCGAACTCGCTCACCAGGGTGGACGCCACTGGCAGCTCGGCGCCCAGCCCAAGCCCAACCAGGAACCGCAGCGCTATCAGTACGGCTACTGTGCCGGCCAGCGCGGATGCCCCAGTCGCCAGCCCATAAACCAGCAGGGTGACCGCGAAAACGTTTCGGCGGCCGAGTCGATCGGCCAGCAAGCCGCCGAGCGCGGCCCCGATTGCCATTCCCACGAATCCGGACGAGGCGATCAGGGACAGCTCGAGGCTGCTGGCGTTCCATTGGATCGCCAGTTGGGCGAGCACGAACGAGATGAGGCCGACATCCATGGCGTCAAGCGCCCAGCCGAACCCCGATCCGACCAGCACCTTCCGGTGTTCGCGGGTGAACGGCAGCGCGTCCAGCCTCTGCGAGCGGGTGGTCCCGGTGGTGGTGGTCATCGTCCCATCTTAGCAGCAGCGCTGACGCCGAAGTCCCCGGAAACGTTGGGTAGCGCAACGTCGACTATGTCGCCACAGTGGAACCATGACCAGAACTATCGTGCGCGTCCTCGCCACCGGCTGTGCCGCAGCCCTAATCCTCGCCGGCTGTGCCAGCCCACAGTCTGACGATGCCGGTGGCGGAGTGAAATTCGATCCGGACACGCCGCCGACGTCCATCGCCGCAGACGGCGAGGTGCTCGGCCAGGGGACTGTGCTTCAGATCGATGGCGAACCGGTGAACCTCTGCCTGGGCGCGGTCGCGGAGTCGTACCCGCCTCAGTGCTCTGGGCCGGAAGTCATGGGCTGGGACTGGGCATCCGTCGACGGTGAGGAAACGGCCAGTTCGGTGACCTGGGGCACGTATGCAGTGCAGGGCACCTGGGACGGCCAGCGGCTCACCCTGACCCAACCGCCGATCATGCTCGCCCTGTATTCCCCAATGATGGTCCCCGATCCTCTCCGGGAGCCCGGCAATGCCGGTGACACGCCCGAGGCGGAGCTGCTCGCGATCCAGTCCGAAATCCACGATCTCGGCACCGTCGAAGTGCTGTCATCCGGCGTCGAGAACGGCTACCTGTTCGTCACGGTCGTCTACGACGATGGCCAGTTCCAGAGCTATTTCGACGAACTCTACGGTGCCGACCTGATCGTCGTGGAATCGGCTCTGCGCCCGATCACCCCCTGACGCGGAAGCGACCGGACGCGGCCTCAGTCGACGGCGAGGGCGAGCACCGGAGACACCGATGTGGCACGCCGGGCCGGCACCTGCGCTGCCGCCAGGGTGAGCGCGGCAGCCCCGACGGCCAGGACGACCAGGAGCGGCCACGGCACCGACGGCCACACCAGCCCCGGGCTCGCGTACATCGCACCCAGCAGCGACTGCGTGCCGGCCCAGCCATAGCCGATACCAAGCACCAGGCCCAGTCCGACCGCCGCGATGGTCATCTGCGCACTCTCAGCCACGATCATCCCGCGCACCTGGAGGCCGGTGAAGCCGAGCGCGCGCAGCAGCCCCAGCTCCCTGGTGCGCTGCAGCACGCTGAGCGAGAGGTTGTTGACCATTCCGAAGGCCGCGATGATCGCCGAGAAGCCGATCAGGGCGGAGAACACCCCCACCGTGACGTACAGGATGTCGTCGATCTCGCCGAACTCCTGCGGCTGGTTGGCCTGCGCGGCCAGGATCATGTCCACGTAACCCTGGGATGCCACCGCGAACGTGGTGATCAACGTGACGCCGATCACCAGGCCGATCGTGGTGCGCGAGCTGCGTTCCGGGTACCGCATCGCGTTTTCTGCCGCCATCCGGGACGCCGGAGACCTGCCCAACAGCTTGCCGCCCAGCTTCAGGACGGGCGGCATGACCACGTGGGCGCCACTCACCACGCCGCTGAACGAAACGATGCCGCCCAGGAACGCCACCAGGAAGCCGAGCGGTGAGACCAGGCCGAGCACCACTCCGAGGGCCAGCAGGGCGAGACCACCGTAGAACATGATCGCGGCTAAGGCGTTGCGGAACGGGCGCTTCAGTGTCTCCTCCCTGGTGGCCTGCTGGGCCGTGCCGGTGGCCTGGATCGGGGTGACCGCCAGAACCTTGCGCGAGCCCACCCAGGATGCCATCCAGGTGACGACGACGACGAACAGAACCGGCAGCAGCACGATGGGCTCGAAGAACCGGTAGGCCAGGTCTGGGACGCCTCCGGACGCGACACCCCAGCGGAGGGCGACGCTCGCGAGCACAAAGCCCACCGCGCCGCCGAGGAGCGAGCCCCCGATGCCGACAAGCAGGCCCTCCCTGGCGACAGATCGACGCTGGGCGGATGCGCTAGAACCGATCAACCGCATGAGGGCGATGGTGCGGGTGCGCCCCGCGATGATGGTGGCGAAGGTGTTCGCGGTAACGATGGCGCCGACGTACACGGCGATGACGACGAACACCCCCGCCACCATCGCGAGCATGATCTGCACCGAGCCGCGGCTCCCGATCTCATCCATGGTGATCATCGTCGCCAGGTACGAGGTCGCCTGAATCAGGGCGACCCCGAACGCTGCGCTGAGGGCAGTGACGATGAGACTGGAGCGATGCTCTGCGGGCCTGGTCGTTGCCGACCGAACGGAGCTCATACGTTCTGCTCCATTCCCAGCATGTAACGGCTGATGTCTTCGGCGCTTGAGCGTTGGCGCTCCTCGACGACCCGCCCGTCCGCCAGGAACAGGATGCGGTCGGCGAAGCTCGCGGCAATAGGATCGTGGGTCACCATGGCGATACTCTGCCCGTAACTGGTGCTGGCCGCCGCCAGCAGCGACAGCACTTCCCGGCCGGTGCGCGAATCGAGGTTTCCGGTCGGCTCGTCGGCGAAGATCAGATCCGGGCGGGTGGCCAGTGCACGAGCGATGGCAACCCGCTGCTGCTGGCCACCGGACAGCTGGTGCGGGCGGTGACCCAAGCGATCTGCCAGCCCAAGGGAGCCGATCAGGTCGCCGATCCAGGCCTTCTCGCTCGTGTTCGGCCTCCGTCCGTCCAGCTCGAACGGGAGATGGATGTTGCCACTGATGTCGAGGGTGGGCACCAGGTTGAATGACTGGAAGACGAACCCGATCCGGCGGCGCCTGAGCACAGTCAGTTCAGTGTCACCAAGATCGGTGATCTCGGTGTCGCCCAGCCAGGCACGCCCCGTGGTCGGGGAGTCGAGACCGGCCATGATGTGCATCAGTGTCGACTTGCCTGAGCCGCTGGGGCCCATGACGGCGGTGAACTCGCCCTGGCGGATGCCGATGGACACGTCATCGAGGGCGGTGACCAGGGAAGACCCTGATCCGTAGGACTTGGTCAAGTGGGATACACGGGCGACGAGACCCGCTTCAGCGTGATTGAAGGACATGGTTCAACGCTATTTTTGCGCGGCGTCGGGAACATCAGGCGCAGGGTGGCTGTAGCTACATCCAGCGGATGACGTCGGGCGACTCCAGCTACGCCGTCAGGCCGTGCTCGAAGGCGAATACCACCAATTGCACACGGTCCCGCAGGCCGAGCTTGCCGAGAACGCGACTGATGTGGGTCTTGACGGTCGCTTCACTGAGGAACTCCCCCTTCGCTATCTCGGCGTTGCTGAGCCCGCGGGCCGCCAGCAGGAAGATGTCGCGCTCGCGCGATGTGAGGCTTCGGAACGCGTCCGGTTCGGTCGGCTTCGAGGCTCGTCCGTCGAAATGCTCGAAAAGCTCCCGGGTGGCGGATGCCGCAATGACGGCGTTGCCTGCATGCACCGTGCGAATCGCGGCAAGCAGGAACTCCGGGTCGGCATCCTTGAGTACGAAGCCGCTGGCGCCGCCACGGATGGCCCGGGTGGCCGCCTCGTCCAGGTCGAAGGTGGTGAGCACAATGACGCGCGGCGCCTTCCCGCCCCGCTCTTCTGCGGCCGCCAGAATGGCGCGAGTGGACTCGATGCCGTCCATGACCGGCATCCGGATGTCCATCAGGACTACGTCGGGACGGCGTTCAGCTGCCATGGCGATTCCTTCGACCCCGTTGCCGGCCTCCCCCACGAACTCCAGGTCTGGCTGGGATGACACCAGCATCCGGATTCCGGCGCGGAACAGGGCCTGGTCATCGACCAGTGCCACCCGAATTGGATGGGTCACTCGTGCACCTCTCGTGGGATTCCCGCGGTCACGACGAAAAGGCCCTGACGTGGTTCTGCTGTCAACCAGCCACCGACGAGAGTGGCACGCTCGCGCATGCCGACGAGACCATGGCCGGCGGGCGATGCCGTGGCCGGTGACGCGGGGAGCGAGCTGGTCACCGTCAACACGACGCCATCCTTGTTCCAATCAAAGCGCACCCTCACTTCCTCGGCCGGGTCTCCATGCCGGAGGGCATTGGTGAGTGACTCCTGCACTATTCGGTAAATCGCGAGCTGTTGGCTTGTGCCGAGCGTGATCGGCGCGCCGAACTCCGATCGCGCAATCGTCAGTCCGGACGAGCGCAGCTGATCGATCAGGCGTTCGAGATCGTCCAACACCGGCTGAGGAGACTCTCCCTGACTGTGGCGAAGCTGGCCGAGAAGCACCCGAACGTCGGAAAGCGCCTCGCGGGCAGTCGTGGAAATAGTGGTCAGGGCGGCCATAGCCGATACAGGTTCCCTCGCCTGGGCATACCGGGCACCGTCAGCCTGGGCGATCACCACGGCCAGCGAGTGCGCAACCACGTCGTGCATGTCCCGCGCGATCCTGTTGCGCTCCTGTTCGACGATGATCTCGTGCCGCGCCTGCACTTCCTCAGCCTCTGCCCGCTCCTGGGCTTCGCGGCTCTCGCGGGCTGTGCGCCTGGTTCGGGCGAGTAGTCCCAGGGTCCAGCTGAGCCCGAACATCGCGAGCATCGCGCCGAGCAGGAAGAGCACGTAGAAGACGTATTGCGGAATCGCCCCAGGGGAGCCGATCCGCAGATCGAAGAAGAACGAGGTGAGGAGCGGAAAGAGGGCAAGATAGGCGGTCGCGACCACGCCACCGGCTCCAGCCGAGATGAGGCCCGCCCACTTGATACGCACTGATCCGTAGGCGGCAGTGGTGTACAGCACCGCGAGGATAGCCAGGTTGGATGCGTCCGGATTGAGCCCGGACGAGAGCTGTACGATCGCTCCCACCCACGCCACGACCAACGCCAGCCCGGGCGCGATGCGCCGGAGAGCGAGCGCTGTCGCCATGAGGAGCACCACGAACACCATTGGGAGTTCGTGAATCGTCATCGAGCTCCGCAGAAGCACGCAAGCGACAGCCAGCGTCAGGTCGAAAACCACCTGACCTGCGGTCAGGCGGCGGAACTCGAGCAGGGTGCGCATCATCCAACGGTATGCGGTGGCGGCGCGGATGCTGGTGTCACAGCGTGAAGATCATCCTTCGGATGTATTAGAAGCCGAGACGACCCAGCTGCTTGGAGTCCCGCTGCCAATCCTTCGCCACCTTGACCCGCAGCGAGAGGAACACCTGTTTGCCGACGAGCGGCTCGATCTGCGCTCGGGCTCGCGCGCCGACCTCTGCCAGACGCGTGCCCTGATGCCCGATGATGATGCCCTTCTGGCTGTCACGTTCGACGAACAGGTTGGCGAAGATCTCGATGAGGTCTTTGTCGTCCCGCTCGATCATGTCGTCGATCGTGATCGCTATCGAGTGCGGGAGTTCGTCTTCGACCCCCTCCAGCGCGGCCTCCCGGATGAGCTCGGCCACCCGCGACTCCAGACCCTCTTCCGTCACTGTCTCCGGTGGGTACAGTGGCTCCGATTCCGGCAGCAGCCTGATCAGTTCACCAGCGAGGGTGTCCAACTGGATGCTGGTCAGCGCAGACACCGGAATGATGGCCTCCCAGTCGCGAAGCTCCGACACCGCCTGCAACTGCTCGGCAACCGCCGGTCGCGAGGTGGAGTCGATCTTGGTGACGATCGCCACCTTCCTGGCCCGCGGGAAGGCATCCAGCTGCTCGTTAATGTAGCGGTCCCCCGGACCGATCTTCTCGTTCGCGGGAACGCAGAAACCGATGACGTCAACCTCGCCGAGGGTGTCGTGAACTATGGTGTTCAGCCGCTCACCGAGGAGCGTGCGCGGGCGGTGCATTCCCGGCGTGTCGACGAGGATGAGCTGGCCGCCTGACTGATGGACGATGCCGCGGATGGCGCGACGCGTGGTCTGGGGCTTGCTGCTGGTGATTGCGACTTTCTCTCCGACCAGTGCATTGGTCAGCGTTGATTTACCCACGTTGGGCCGGCCGACGAAGGACACGAACCCGGCGCGGTATGGGGAATCGGTGGGCGTCATCGGTCTCTGTTCTTTCGCGTGGGGTTTCCGACAGGCTCAACCGGCGAGGAAGAGTCGATCGCGGACTGGTCGATCAGCGACTGGTCACGCTCGACGAGCACCGTACTGAGCCGTTTGCGGCGGCCCTCGGTGCGATCTGCCGTCAGGACGAGACCGAACACGGTCGCGGTGGATCCGGCCAGCGGCAGCCGGCCTAGTTGCTTGGTCAGCAGACCGCCGACCGAATCGACGTCGTCATCGTCGAGGTCGAGCCCGAACAGCTCGCCCAGTTCGTCGACAGGGAGGCGCGCTGAGACCCGAAACCGGCCGCCGCCGAGGTCCTTGACCTCTTCGACGGCCTGGTCGTATTCGTCGGCGATATCTCCGACCAGCTCTTCGATCAGGTCTTCCAGCGTGACCAGACCGGCGATCCCGCCGTACTCGTCGACAACCATGGCAAGGTGGTTCGACTCCAATTGCATCTGCCGCAGGAGGTCGTCAGCCTTCATCGATTCTGGGACGAATACCGCCGATCTGACAAGCTCGCCCACGGTGATCGCCTCGGCGTCGATCGGCTGCTCGAAGCCCAGCCTGGCGACATCGCGCAGATAGGCGATGCCCAGCACTTCGTCGATGTCGTCACCGATCACCGGCATCCGGGAGACGCCCTTGCTCAGGAACCGTCCCATGGCGGCGCCGATATTGTCGGTGGAGTCGATCGTGACCATGTCGATGCGCGGGATCATGACCTCTCGCACCACGGTGTCGCTGAACTCGAAGATCGAGTGGATCAGCTCGCGGTCCTCTTCCTCCAGCACATCGAGCTCTGTCGCCTCGTCCACCATACTCAGCAACTGCTGCTCCGACGAGAAGCTTGCCGACTTGGGGTTTCCCGGAGTCACCCGGTTGCCGATCGCCACCAGTGCTGCCGCTACTGGGCCCAGGAACACCCGGATGCCGTGCACCAGCCAGGCAAAGGTGCCGATGATCACGCGCGCGTTCACTCGCCCCACGCTTCTCGGGCTCGAACCGACCAGCACGAATGACGTGACGATCATGATGAACGCCGAACACAGCAGAGCGATCCACCACTCATCGAAAACGGAAGCGAACGACAGCGTCACGAGAACGGCGGCTATCGTTTCGGCGGCCACCCGAACGAAGTTGACCGCGTTCAGGTGGGGGCCGACATCGGACGCGATCGCCTTCAGGGACTTCGCCGACCGCGATGTGCCCGCCAGCTCCAGGAGGTCCGCGCGCGAAAGCTCCGTGAGTGCCGCATCCGCTGCAGCCATCAGTCCGCCGAGTCCGACGAGCAGCACGGCGACGATGATGAAGATCGCGATCACAGCGGCCGCCTGGGTCGAAGAGCCATCAGGAGTTCCTGCGCTCTTCCATGGTGAAGCCGATGAGGATGTCTCGTTGCAAACTGAACATCTCCTTCTCTTCGGCTGGTTCCGCATGGTCGAAGCCGAGAAGGTGCAGGATGCCGTGGGCCGTCAGCATGAGCAGCTCATCCAGCGGGCTATGCCCTGCTGTCTCGGCCTGCGCGGCGGCAACCTGCGGGCACAGCACGACGTCGCCCAGCAGGCCGGCCGGACTGATCGCGTCTTCGGTTCCGGGGCGCAACTCATCCATCGGAAAACTGAGCACGTCGGTCGGACCCGGCTCGTCCATCCACTGCACGTGAAGCTGTTCCATCGCGGCCTCGTCAACCAGGACGATGGAAAGGTCGGCATCCGGGTGGACGTGCAGCTGGTCCAGCGTGTAGATCGCCAGGCGCTGCAAAGCGGCCTCATCTACTGAGATGACCGACTCGTTGTTGATCTCGATACTCATCAGCGCGTCCCTTGCTTGCCGGTATGTTGTTCGGCGTCGTACTTCGTGTAGGCGTCGACGATCTGGCCGACGAGGGTGTGCCGCACGACGTCGGCGCTGGTGAAGTGTGCGAAGTGGATGTCGTCCATATCGTCGAGTACCCGGGTCACCAGGCGCAAGCCGCTCGTGCCGATCGGGAGGTCGACCTGCGTGATATCGCCGGTGACCACCATCTTCGATCCGAACCCGAGGCGTGTCAGGAACATCTTCATCTGCTCCGGAGTCGTGTTCTGGGCCTCGTCCAGCACGACGAAGGAGTCGTTGAGGGTGCGACCACGCATATAGGCCAGCGGCGCAACTTCGATAGTGCCGACAGCGAGCAACTTGACGATGACATCCGGGTCCATCATCTCGTTGAGCGCGTCGTACAGCGGCCGCAGGTACGGGTCGATCTTGTCGGTGAGGGTCCCCGGCAGGAATCCGAGTCGCTCCCCTGCCTCGACGGCCGGGCGGGTCAGGATGATCCGATTGACCTCCTTGCGCTGCAACGCCTGCACTGCTTTGGCCATAGCCAGGTAGGTTTTGCCCGTGCCGGCCGGGCCGATGCCGAACACCACAGTGTTGTGGTCGATGGCGTCGACGTAGTCCCGCTGGCCGATCGTCTTGGGCCGGATGCTCTTACCTCGGGTGGTGATGATCGCCTGGCTCAGCAGGCTGGCCGGGCTCGCGTCGGCGTCTTCGCTCAGGACCCTGGCCGATTCTGTGACATCGATCGCGCCCAGTTCCTCGTCATTACGCACTAGTTGAACCAACTCCTCGACCAGGCGCTTGGCAGCCTGGACATCTTTCTCTTCTCCGTCCAGGGTGATGCGATTTCCCCGCACCATCACTTCAACCAGCGGAAACTGTTGCTCAATGGTGAGAAGCAGGCGATCCTGCGGCCCGAGCAAGCGCACCATGGCAACATCGTCGACGACGATCTCCACGCGACTACTGGCCAAGGGAGCCTTCCTTGAGTGCGCCACCCAGCACGTGGGCGTGCACGTGGAACACCGTCTGGCCGACCGATGCACCAGTGTTGAAGATCAGCCGGAACTCGCCGCCGCAGTGTTCATTGGCGAGTTCCTGGGCCATGGCAACGATCTCACCGAGCAGTGCCGGATCTCCGGCGGCCAGTTCGGCGACGTTTCGGTAGTCCTGCGTCTTCGGGACCACCAGGAGGTGAACGGGAGCTTGCGGTGCGATATCGCGCAGCGCGATCACGGAATCGTTCTCGTACAGGATTTCTGCGGGAATCTCGCGCGCGATGATCCGGGAGAAGATCGAAGGCTCAACTGTGGACATAGGGCAATCTTAACCGGGTTTTGTTACCAGCGCCCGAGCGCGGTGTTGAGCACCGCGATCGCGGCCGGACCCGCAGTCGATGTGCGCAGCACAGGCGACCCCAGGCTGACAGGCTCCGCCCCTGCCCGAACCAACTGTTCCAGTTCAGAGTCGGAGATGCCCCCTTCCGGGCCGACCACGAGCACCAGGTCGCGGCCGTCTGGCAGCACCCCGGACAACGGTGCCTCCGCCTGCGGGTCGAGGACAAGCATCCGCGCCTCTGCTGCCAGGGAGCTCAGTGTCTTCGTGGATGCGAGGTCGGCCACCTCGGGAATCCACGGACGGATCGATTGCTTGCTCGCCTCCCGCACGATCGCCCTCCAGCGGTCGTGCCCTTTGCGAACCTTGGAGCCTTCCCACTTGACGATCGACCGCCCTGCCGCCCACGGGATGACGCCGTCAACGCCGAGCTCGGTGGCGGCCTGCACGGCCAGCTCGTCGCGGTCGCCTTTCGCCAGCGCCTGCGCCAACCAGATTGCCGGGCTCGGTGGCGGCGTCTCGACAACCGACTCGACCAGCAACGACAGCTCCTGCGGCGACGCGGATTCGACAGTGCCAGTCGTCACCAGACCTGCGCCGTTCCCGATGCGCAGGGTCTCGCCCGGCTGGATCCGGTTGACGCTCACCGCATGCCTGGCCTCAGAACCCTCCAGCAGTACCCGAGAGCCGACCTCGACGGTGCCGAGGTGCTCGTTCAGGTAGAAATGGGCCATTGGCGCGCGAACCTAGAGGTTCAGGAACCGGTCGCGCAGCTTGCCGAACAGTCCCTGCTGGAATTGCGCAAGGCTCGGCGGTACTGCCTTCTGAACTTTGGCGAACTGTTTGATCAGGTCTTCCGACTTCGCGTTCAGCTTGGTCGGGGTCAACACCTGCACGCCGATCTTCAGGTCACCGCGACCGGTGCCCTTCAGGTGGGTGACCCCGCGATCCTTCACCGTGATGACCTCGGCGCTCTGCGCCCCCGGGTGGATCTCGAGGTCCACTATGCCGTCGAGGCCCTCGAAGGAGGCGCTGGTGCCGATGATGGCATCCGTCATCTGGATTTCCAGGGTCGCCAGCAGGTCGTCGCCGTTGCGGCTGAACAGGTCATGGTGACGCACCTTGATCTCGAGGTACAGGTCACCGTGCGGCCCTCCGGCTGGTCCGACTTCGCCCTGGCCCGGCATTTGCAGTCGGATGCCGGTGTCGACGCCGGCGGGGATGTCTACCGGGATCTTGCGGCGAGCCCGCACGCGACCCTGACCCTGGCAGGTCGCGCAGGGGTTCGGGATGACGGTGCCGAAACCGCGGCAGGTACCGCAGGGGCTCGACGTCATCACGTTGCCGAGCAGACTGCGCACGGTCCGCTGGATCAGGCCGGTGCCGTGACAGATGTCGCAGGTGGCCGGCTGAGTCCCAGGAGCGCAGCAGGATCCCTGGCAGGTCTTGCAGAGCACGGCCGTGTCAACCTCGACCTCGTGCTGGGTGCCGAAGATGACATCCGCGAGGTCGATTTCGACGCGGATCAGGGCGTCCTGTCCGCGCTCGCTGCGCGACCGCGGTGGGGCATTCCGCCCCCCACCGCCTCCTCCGCCGAAGAATGTCTCAAAGATGTCGCCGAAACCGAAATCGCCGCCGAAGCCACCCTGGCCACCCATGTCGTATTGCTGCTTCTGTTTGGGGTCGCTCAGCACGTCGTAAGCGTGGGTGACCTCTTTGAACCGGTCAGCGGCATCCGCCCCCGAGTTCACGTCCGGGTGCAGCTCGCGCGCGAGCCGTCGGTATGCCTTCTTGATCTCTTCAGTCGTAGCGCTGCGCTCGACCCCGAGTACTTCGTAGTGGTCAGCCAAAACCATTTCCTTGAATTAGTGCTGCTTGAATCTGTGGTGGGTTGATGAAAGTTGCTGGCGAGGCTCAGGCCTCGCCAAGGTGGCGCGTCACATAGCGGGCGACTGCCCTGATGGCGGCCATGTTGTTCGAGTAGTCCATGCGGGTCGGGCCGAGCACGCCAAGCCGGGCCAGTTCACCGCCTGACGAGGTGTAGCCGGTCGCGACCACTGAGGTCTCGCCAAGGCCGAACGAGGCGTTCTCGCTGCCGATCCGCACTGACATGCCGTGCTGGTCCGGTTGCATCTCGCCGAAGAGCTTGAGAAGCGTGACCTGCTCCTCAATCGCTTCAAGCACCGGCAGGATGCTCCCCTGGAAATCTTCCTCGGTGCGAACCAGGTTAGCCGCACCGGCCATGACGAGTCGATCCTGGCGGTTCGCTGCCACCTGCTCGACCAGCCTCGCCGAGATTTTCTCGACCGCGTCCCGCTGCTCGGCGGTGAACAAGTCAGGGAAGGTGGCGAGAATCGCCGCGGCCTCGGCAAGCTCGCGACCGCCGAGGGCGGCGTTGGCCTTCGCCCGAAGCTCGGCGAGAAACGCCTCGTCCACTCCGCCCGCGATCTCGAGGACCCTCTGCTCGACGCGGCCGGTGTCGGTGATCACGACAGTCATCAACCGTGCTTCGCTCAGCGAGACCAATTCGATGTGACGGATGCGCGACCGGTTGAGCGATGGATATTGAACGAGGGCGACCTGGTGGGTTAGCTGGGACAGCAGGCGAACCGTGCGGACGAGCACTTCGTCGAGGTCCGTCGACTGGCCGAGGAACGCCTCGATGGCGTGCCGTTGCGCGGAGGTCAACGGGCGCATATCGGCGAGTTGGTCGACGAAGACGCGGTAACCCTTATCGGTGGGGACCCGGCCAGACGAGGTGTGCGGCGCCGCGATCAGTTCTTCTTCTTCGAGCTGGGCCATGTCGCTGCGGATGGTCGCGGCGGAGACGCCGAACGAGTGCCGTTCGACTATCGACTTGGAGCCGACAGGCTCCCGCGAGGCGACATAGTCCTGCACGATCACCCGGAGAACCTCAAGGCTGCGTTCGGATACCACGCGACACCCACTCTCAGATTCTTGGCACTCTAACCCTTCGACTGCCAATTGTATCGCGTCAACACACCCCGTTGTCCTTGCCAGCACGCTGTGTCCGGCACTACCTTATGGATGCGCTTGATTGCCGCCCTCCTCCGGGGGCCCGGCGTCGTTCGCCTGTAAGACTCTTCCTTGGGTGTCTAGCAATAACCCGCAACTGAAAGGCTAAGTCCATGACCGAACAAGCCCCATCCCCCGCCGCAGCAGCGCCGCTGTCCCAGACAGAAGACAACCAGTGGGCGTCCTTCGCTCACCTCGGCGGCATCCTCTGGATCCTGCCACCGCTGATCATCTGGCTGGTGTTCAAGGACCGCGGAGCCCACACCAACTCTGAGGGCAAGGAGTCCCTGAACTTCCAAATCACGATCACCATCGCCCACATTGCCGTGCAGATCATCAACGCGATCCTGACCGCGGTCACCTTCGGGTTCTGGCTGTTCATCAGCTGGCTCTTCCCGCTGGCCCTCTGGGTGATCACGATCATCTTCTGCGTCCAGGGCTTCAACAAGGCCAAGGATGGGGCTGCGTACCGCTACCCGATGAACATTCGCTTCATCAAGTAATCGACAAGGTGAGCAAGGCCGGGACGCAAACTCCCGGCCTTCTTGCTTTAATGGGGTCATGACAAACTCTGCCCCGCCGCCGCCCGGCGACTACCAGCCCGTCCAGCCGATGAGCCCCAGTGACGAGAAGCTCTGGGCAACGCTCGTGCACGTGGCGGGAATTTTCTTCGGCGTGATCCCGTCGCTGATCGGCTACCTGATCCTGAAGGACCGGGGTCCCTTCGTTCGCGCCCACACCCAGACTGCGCTGAACTTCCAGCTCACGATGCTCATCGCCACGTTCGTCGGATTCGTGACGAGCTTCATCCTGATCGGGTTCCTGGTCCTGGCGGCTGTCTTCGTTCTGGTCATCGTGTTCAGCATCATCGCGGCGGTGAAGGCCAACAACGGCGAGTACTACATCTACCCGGTAACGATTCCGTTCATCAAATAGCTTCGGCGTTACGCTGTGAGCCTTCGGACAACGGCGTCCGCCAGCAGCCGCCCGCGCAGGGTCAACTCGATTGACCCGTGCAGGGCGGCTGCTGCGTTAACCAGTTCGTCGGCGATCAGGCCGGCGACGGCGAGGCGTCCGGAGGCCGGCAGTTCCGCGATCTGGAGGCCGTCACGGATCCGGGTCATCAGCAGGATGCGTTCCACCAGCCGTGTCTCCTCATCGAGGGTCTCGCGCCCCGCGGCCGGCGACTGCCCGCCCAGGATGCGGTCGGCGTAGGCGGCCGGATGCTTGGCATTCCACCAGCGCACACCGCCGATGTGGCTATGGGCGCCCGGGCCGATCCCCCACCAATCGTGCCCATGCCAATAGGCGAGGTTGTGGCGAGAGCGGTGGGAGTCCGCGCGCGCCCAGTTGCTCACTTCGT
This sequence comes from Homoserinimonas sp., assembly GCA_040904805.1. Taxonomy (GTDB): domain Bacteria; phylum Actinomycetota; class Actinomycetes; order Actinomycetales; family Microbacteriaceae; genus RYN-87. The sequence goes on from JBBDSS010000019.1 coordinate 172,943, forward strand.
ACCACGCGTAGCCGGCCACGCCCAGGAGCGTGTCGGCCAGCTCGTACATGTCGGCCTGCAGGTCTTCGTCCGGCCGGGAGACCTCGCCGCGCCGAATCTGACGCGCCAGCTTAGTGCCGGCTTCGACGATCAGCGAGTAGGCGGACAGATGGTCAGGCTGCTGGGCGATCGCATGCTCCAGGGAGCGGCGCCAGTCGGCCAGGGTCTCCCCCGGTGTGCCATAGATGAGGTCGAGGCTGACGTCGAGACCGGCCTCGCGGGCCCAGGCGACGACGAGCGGGATCCGCTCCGGGTCGTGGGTGCGTTCCAGCGTGGCGAGAACGCGCGGTACCGCCGACTGCATGCCGAACGAGACCGGCTGAATCCGGCACGCTTGAGCGCGAGGAGGTAGGCGAGGTCCACAGAGTCAGGGTTCGCCTCAGTGGTGATCTCGGCATCCGGCTCGACGTGCCAGGCATCCACCACTGAACCGAGCATCGCGGCCAGGTCGGTGACGGGAAGCAGGGTGGGCGTCCCGCCTCCGAAGAACACCGTGGAGACGGGGCGGTCGGGCAAGGCGGATGCTTCCATCACCCGGCTGGCGAGGGCAACCTCCTGTATGGCCTGGCCTGCGTAGTCACTGCGCTTAGTGCCGCGCAACTCCACCGATGTGTAGGTGTTGAAATCGCAGTAGCCGCAGCGCACCAGGCAGAACGGGACGTGCAGGTACACCCCGAACTTTCGGGTCGCTGCCCCCTCGGCGACGGACGCAGGCAGCAAGCCGTCGAGAGGCGCCGGGTCGGCGATGGGTAAGGCGGAAGGCATCCGTTTATTCTCTCAGTCGACAGCTCCGGCGAGGGCCTTCAGGCAGCGTGTACCAACGGGCCGCTGGCCTGGCATCAGCTGGTCAGTCGACCGGGCCGGTCAGCGCCTTGAAGTAGCGGCGAGTGTAAACCGACTGCGCGATGCGCAAGAAGGGGGCGGCCAGCCACCAGGCCCAGTTCGCCGGCCGCGAGAATGACCGGATGGTGAGCCACACTGATCCGTCGTCGGTGCGCTCCACGAGGAACGCCTCTTCTCCGCTTTCCGGATGCCCGGCCAGGGTGCCGTAGGCGAAGCCCTTGCGGTCCTTCTCGTCGACGATGTAGACCACCCGGCAGGGCGCGCCGATGCGGAGCCGGCCGACCGGGATCGACAGTTTGGCAGTCACCCCGGGGACCACGAACTCGGTGCCGTCCGGGCCGAAGGTGACCTCGTCCGACACCTCGGTGCTCGCCGCCGCGACCGGGATGCCGCCGGTGTCGAACTCGACCGGTGTGTAGGTGAGGTCGGTGACAGCATCCGGTGTCTCGCTGACATCGATGACGAAGCCGCTGTTCCGCTGGATTCCCCACGACAGCGCTGAGGCCCAGGCGAACTCCCAGCGCGCGGGTCCGTGACCGATCCGCACGCGCTTCTCGTACGGGCGGTAGCCGGATGGCGGGTACTGCATCAGGTCGGCGGCCTTAGTGCCTCCCACGGCCGCATACGTCACCGGACGGTTCCACCACTCGTTCCTGTTCATCTACTTTTTCTTCTCGACGTCGCCGCTGAGCGCCGCAATGAATGCTTCCTGCGGAACCTCGACGCGCCCCACCATCTTCATGCGCTTCTTGCCCTCCTTCTGCTTCTCGAGGAGCTTGCGCTTGCGGGTGATGTCACCGCCGTAGCATTTGGCCAGAACGTCCTTGCGGATGGCGCGGATGCTCTCCCGCGCGATGATCCGGGCGCCGATGGCGGCCTGGATCGGCACTTCGAACTGCTGGCGAGGAATGAGTTCGCGCAGTCGCCCGGTCATCAGCACGCCGTACGCGTAAGCCTTGTCCCGGTGCACGATGGCGCTGAACGCGTCAACCTGCTCCCCCTGCAGGAGGATGTCGACCTTGACCAGGTCTGCCTCCTGGTGTCCGGATGGCTCGTAGTCGAGCGAGCCGTAGCCGGCCGTCTTGCTCTTCAGCTGGTCGAAGAAGTCGAACACGATCTCTCCGAGCGGCATCGTGTAACGGATTTCGACGCGGTCCTCGCCCAGATAGTCCATGCCGAGGAGGACACCGCGGCGCCCCTGGCAGAGTTCCATGATGACTCCGACATAGTCTTTGGGCGCGAGGATCGCCGCCTTCACAACCGGTTCGGTCACCGAGGCGATCTTGCCGCTCGGGAACTCGCTCGGGTTGGTCACCGAGACAGTCTTCTTGTCGTCGGTGGTCACCTCGTAGATGACCGACGGCGCCGTGGCGATCAGGTCGAGTCCGAACTCGCGCTCGAGCCGTTCGGTGATGATCTCCAGGTGCAGCAGCCCGAGGAACCCGCAGCGGAAGCCGAATCCGAGGGCGACGGATGTCTCCGGCTCGTAGACGAGGGAGGCATCCGACAGTTTGAGCTTGTCCAGCGCCTCGCGCAGCACCGGGTAGTCGCTGCCGTCGATCGGGTAGAGCCCGGAGAACACCATCGGTTTGGGTTCCGTATAGCCGGGCAGCGCCTGGGTTGCCGGTTTGGCGGCGGTCGTGACCGTGTCGCCGACTTTCGACTGGCGCACGTCCTTCACACCGGTGATCAGATAGCCGACCTCACCGATGCCGAGCCCCTGGCTCGGGGTGGGCTCTGGCGAGCTGACCCCGATCTCGAGAATCTCGTGGGTCGCCCTGGTCGACATCATCTGGATCTTCTCGCGCGGCGACAGCTTGCCGTCGATCATCCGCACGTAGGTGACGACGCCGCGATAGCTGTCGTAGACGGAGTCGAAGATCATGGCACGGGCAGGTGCCGACGCATCTCCGACCGGTGCGGGGATGAGCTTGGTGACGCGGTCGAGCAGTTCTGGGACGCCGGCACCGGTCTTGCCGGACACCCGCAGCACGTCATCGGGCGATCCGCCGATGAGGCCGGCGAGCTCCTTCGCATACTTGTCGGGGTCTGCGGCTGGAAGGTCGATCTTGTTGAGCACCGGGATGATCGTGAGATCGTTCGCCAGGGCGAGATAGAGGTTCGCCAGCGTCTGGGCCTCAATGCCCTGAGCGGCATCCACCAGCAGAATGGCGCCCTCACAGGCGGCCAGGCTGCGTGATACCTCGTAAGTGAAGTCGACGTGGCCGGGGGTGTCGATCATGTTGAGCGCGAAGGTGTCGCCGTCGAGCGACCACGGCATCCGCACAGCCTGGCTCTTGATGGTGATGCCGCGCTCGCGCTCAATGTCCATGCGGTCCAGATACTGGGCCCGCATGTCGCGATCGCTCACCACGCCGGTGACCTGCAGCATACGATCAGCCAGAGTCGACTTGCCGTGGTCGATATGGGCGATGATGCAGAAATTGCGGATGAAGGCAGGCGCCGTCGACGCCGGCTCGAGGGCCTTCAATGCTTTGGGGGTCACGCATACCTCTGGGTCGCTGGGAAACAGTTGCCCAATTGTCCCATGCCGGGATGAGTATCGTTTCCGAGAAGCGATTCAGGGGTCGTGGTATCCGACTGGTCTCAGATCAGGATTGCCGGATCCGACAGACAATCTGGTAAAGTTGCCCGTTGGCTTGCGCACCGCGTTCATTTCCCACGATCACGGGTGCGAATCGCAGCTTTCAACCGGAACGATGCCCTCTACATCGGCTCGACCACAGCTGCCAAACACCGTCCAGAACTAGAGAAAGAACCTAACGTGGCAAATATCAAGTCGCAGATCAAGCGCATCCTCACCAACAAGAAGGCGACCGACCGCAACAGGGCCGTCAAGAGCGAGCTCCGCACCGCGATTCGCGCCACCCGCGCAGCAGTCGCCACAGGAGACAAGGACAAGGCAGCAGCCGCCCTCGTCGTCGCCTCGAAGAAGCTCGACAAGGCCGCCAGCAAGGGCGTCATCCACCAGAACCAGGCCGCCAACAAGAAGTCGGCGATCGCCAAGCAGGTAGGCGCGCTGTAGGCGTCCAGCTCAGCAAGAGAACCCCGTCTCCTCGTGAGGCGGGGTTCTTTGTATGCGGGTCTCGCCTCGCTCGACCGGCGGCGTGGGTCAACCGTGCAAGTCGGGTTTCTCCCCGCGGGCGGCCACCGTACCGACCATTCGCTCGAGCGCGAAGATCGGGTCGCGCTCGGCGCCCTTGACCGCGGCATCCGTCTCGGCGAGCAACTCGATGCAGCGCCCGAGGCCCGCCTCGGTCCAGCCCTGGAGGTCGCGCTGGGCGCGTTCCACCTGCCACGGAGCCAGGCCGAGCTGCCCGGCCAGCTGCCCGGACCCGCCGCGGCGACCGACCAGTTTGGCCATCGTCCTCAGCTTCATGGCAAAGGCCGCGACCATCGGCACCGGGTCGGCACCAGAGGCCAATGCATGACGCAACAGGATCAGCGCCTCGCCGTGCCGCCCGGCGATCGCGCTGTCCGCGACCTTGAACGCGTTCGTCTCGACCCGGCCGGAGTAATACTTCTCGACGGTGCCCTCTGAGATCTCGGCAGTCGCATCCGCGATCAACTGCTGGCAGGCGGAGGCCAACTCGGCCAGGTCGTCGGAGAAGGCCGACACCAGCGCCCGCAGCGCACCCTGGCTGACTTTCTTCCCCGCTGCCGAGAATTCGTCGCGGGCGAATTCGAGTTTGTCAGACTCGCGTTTCAGCTCGGTGCAGACAACCTCGATGCCGCCACCGGTGCCGCTGCGGATGGCATCGAGCAACTTCTTGCCACGCACTCCGCCAGCGTGCCTCAGCACCAGGTAGGTGTCGTCCGCGGGGTTCTCAAGATAGGCGAGGCACTCGATGATGAACGCGTCAGTGCACTTCTCGACGTTGGTCACGCGAATCAGCCGTGGCTCCGCGAACAGGGACGGGCTGGCCAGCGTGATCAGCTCACCTGGCGCGTAGGCATCAGCCTCCAGGTCGTTGACCTCCAGGCTGGGATCCTCCAGCTTCAGGGTGTCGCGAAGCAGCCGGATGGCGCGGTCCGCGAGCAGCGTCTCGGTGCCCGACACCAGCACCACGCGGGCCGGGCGGATGGCCGACCAGGCGACCTGGGGAATCGCCACTGACTTGGCGGAGGCCGAACGGGACGTCGAAGATTTCGCTGCACCAGCCTTCGACGAACGTTGCACTGCCATGGAACTCCTCACAAACCGGGACGACGACCCCAGCTTATTCTCCGCCGGAGACACCGTCGGCATCCGCCCTGCTGTGCTCGGTCCAGAGGTGGAGGTCGCCGTCCCTCAGGGACAGCAGGGCAAGGCCGGATCGGTCAGTGCGCACCACCTCGGTCCCGGTCGAGCGGAGCAGGTCGAGCGTCTGCTGCGTCGGGTGACCGTAATCGTTGTCCGAGCCGACACCGATCAATCCCACCGTGGCGCGCAACCGCTCATACAGCCGGTCATCCTGGTCCCGCGAACCGTGATGCGACACCTTCACCAGGTCCACCTCGCCCAGGGCGGCCGCTGCGAGCATCCGCCCTTGCGCTTCCTCGCCCAGGTCGCCGAGGAAGATACCGCTGAAGCAGTCGGTGACGCATTCTGCCGATGGCACGAACTCGACCACGACACTCGCATCGTTGCCGGGCTCCACGCCGGCGGGTTTCTGTGGTGGCCACAGCACCCGCCAGCCCAGCTCCCCCAGGCTTCCGGTGTTACCGCGCCCGACCTGCTCGACAGGGGCCCCCGCGACGCTGAGCTGCTGAACCACCCGGTCGTCGTCCGGGCCGGCGCTCGGTCCGACCAGGAGCTGATCGACCCTGCCTGCGACAGCGCCGGCACCGCCGACGTGGTCCAGGTCGAAGTGGGTGAGCACCAGCAGGTCGATCCGCGATACGCCGAGGCGTGAGAGGCAGTCTTCGAGCAGGGCGGGATCCGGGCCGGTGTCGATCAGGGCTACCCGATCCAGGCTGCGAACCAGCATGGCATCCCCCTGGCCGACATCGCAGGCTGCGACAAGCCAGTCGGCAGGCGGGGAGAGCCGACGGCGCAGCTCCTCGCCACCGGCGGTGCCGAGGTAGGCGGCGCCGATCAGTAGCAGGCAGCCGGATGCCGCCAGCCGCCAGCGCCTGGCACGGCCGGGAGGCAGGCGCCACACCAGCAAGGCGAGCATGCCGACCAGTACCGCCAGCGCAGCACCCCAGCCTCCGGACAACCAGGGCAGGCTGGAGCCGGGGAGGGCGCTGAAGAACCTGGCGACCGCGGCGATCCAGGCCGACGGCAGCCAGGCGACCTGGGAAACCAACGCTCCGAGAACGGGGATGGCGGGGATGGTCACGCAGGCCACCAGGCCGAGTACCGTCGCCAGCGGTGCTGCCGGGGCGGCCAGGATGTTCGCCACCACTCCGTAGCTCGGAATCGACGGGGTGAGCAAGATCAGCACCGGCTGACAGGCGAGCTGCGCTGCGGCCGGCACCGCCACCAGCATGGCCAACGGAAGCGGCATCCACCGCGTCAGCGCGCGAGCCAGGGGCGCCGCGAGCAACAGCAGGCCGGCGGTGGCACAGACAGACAGGACGAACGCGTAGTTCCGCGCAAGCCAGGGGTCGACGACCAGAAGCACCGTGACCGCGATGGCCAGTATCGGCAGTCCCCTGACCGGGCGCCCGGATGCGAGTGCGGTCAGCACGAGGGCGGCCATGACGGCCGCTCGCAGCACGCTGGGCTCGGGGGTCACCAGCACGACGAATCCGACCAATACCGTCAACGCGGTGACGATTCTGAGGCCGCGCGGAAGCCCGATGGCCGCGCCGCCAAAGACCACCAGGCCGATGATAATCGCACAGTTCGCGCCGGACATAGATGGGATGGGAGGTGGGTGCGAGAAGACGGGCACTATTGAACATTCGGCCCGGTATTTGCCGCTACCTGTCAGACCGGCTTTATGCTGAGAGGCGGGGATGAGTCAGTTCTAGGCCTACACCTCCGCCGACTTCCGGCGAGTATGACACCCGCCGCGGTGAACGTAGTGATCGCCGCCAGCCAGCGGGGTGCTTCGTGAATTTCCGCATTGGGCTCCTCGCGTCGTCGTGAAGGGTAGTCGGCGCTCAAGTCTGTAAAGCGTCCGGATGAATCCATTACCGGGTGGGAGACCCGGTACTGACGTTCGTTGTTCAGGCTGCGCACGGACTATGTCAGTGCGCGATTGGCCAAATGCAATCGAGGAGGTTGTGCTAATGAGGGCTGGTGCCGGGGCTGAGCGCCAAAGCCGGCTGGAGCCAGTCGGCGCGCTCGGCGGCTTGAAGAGCGACCCAGAACATGGCCGTGCCCGCCGATGTCGTAGGGTCGAAGCCTGTGATCCGACTGATCGACCCGAGCCGGTACATGAGTGTGTGGCGGTGGATGTGCAACTCAGCGGCAGCCGCGGTCCCCGCCCGGTCGTTGCGGAGATAGCTGTCTAGCGTGGCCAGTAGCATGGTGCCTTGCTGGGCGTCATAGGCCCGCAGCGGACCCAAGTAGTGCTCGGCAAGGATCTGGCACTCGCGCGGGGCGGCCGGGATGATGCTCGTCACGGCTCCTGCCGAGAACACCTGCGGCACACCCGGAATCGCCGAGTTGACGGCGATGCTCGCCTGCCGCACCGCCTCGGCGGGAGGGTTGAGCGAGGTGATTGGTTCGCTAAGACCGACGACGGCGTCCGCGCCGAGCTTGGCCATCACATCGTCGCGGGCTTCGGTGGCCGCATCGAGGAACATGACAAACGTATCCTCCTGCCAAGCTCCTATGAAGGGGGCGTTCCAAAGGTTCGGGGCGACGGCTGGATCTGACGACGGACCACCGGACCGCCAGCGCGCGACAGCGGCGAGCAGGCTCACTGGGCTGGGATGGCTGCCCTCAGTCAGGGCAGCGACTGCGTCGGAGACCGGCCTGATCCCGCTGATCAGGTCCTCGACGAGGTACCGGGCCGCGGAGGCGCCGGCTCTGCGGTCGCGGACGCGCTGCTGGAGTTCGAGAACGACGATTGTCATGAAGCTATGCTCGAGCGCCGGATCGATGCGTTCGCCGTCGCGCGAGTGCAGCCGGAGCTCGACCCTAAATGGAGTTATAGGCGGCTCCAGCGTTCGGATGGTCGTGCCGGCGCCGAGAGACGAGTACCGCCCCGTAGCGGCGATGCGGACGCCCGCTTCGGCGAAGAGCTCAAAGCCGAGCCCGACGCTCCCGCAGACACCTCGAAGACGCTCCTCGAGCGGCTCTTGGCGTGCGAGAGACGCGGAGTAGCTGTCGTAGACACGGTGCACGGTCGCGAGCCGACGCCCTTCCCGTCGCAACGTGTCATCGATCACCCGCCGCGCTAGATCGACGAACTTCAGGTCGAATCCGGCGGCCATCACGGGGAACGACGCGGCATCAGCGAGCGCGACCGCGTCGGCGCCGAGTGCGTAAACTCCGGGACGGGGCGCCACCACGAGACCGCTGGCGCCGGAGGTGATCAGCGCTGTGAGCCACTCCGCCTGACCGTCGACAGGCGGGATGCCAGGTCCGGTGGTGAGTAGGAGGTCGCCAGGACCAACCCAGTTCCAAGGATCCTCGAGATCGACCACGTGCACCCAGGAGACCGGCCGGATCGCGCCGGCGCGTCCTGCGATGAAAGTCAACCCTAATGTCCCGTCCGCTACGAGTGCGTCGACATCGATCACGTGATCTCTCCTTGATGTGGCCGTTCGCCCAATTCAGAGCCATCTGCTTGCGACATTGTCGCATGAGCCGAATCGGCGGGCGGGACCAACGCGGGACCGAGGAGGTTCCAATGAAGGTGACCACGATTGGCGCAGGGCTGTCCGGGTTGGCGGCGGCGCACATACTGAACGAGGCCGACGTTGAGGTCGTTGTGCTCGAGGCTCGCGATCGGGTGGGCGGTCGTACCTGGTCGCAATCGATTGGCGATGGGCTGATCCCGGAGCGTGAAGGGGAGTTCGTATTTGCGACGGACCATGCGCTCCGCGGGCTCGCCGCGAAGTTCGAGATACCCGTTGTGCTCCAAGGCCCGCGGTCCGCACGTCGCGGCGGCTGAGCTCGAGCGGACGATGGACCGTCTGCGTGCCGCCCTCGCCCGAATGAAAGCTGACGGCGCGGAGCCGCTCTCGCTCGAGGCGCTCGCGCGCGAGACGCGCGGCTCGTCATCCTCCGTGAACCTCCGCCTGACTACCTCGCTCGCGGCGGCACCGGATGTCGCAGACGTGGCGAGCGTCGTGCACAAGCATCCGGCCGGTTCGCACATCGGCCATCACGGACGCCTGGTCGAAACCAGGCGCTTAGTCTCGCATTGGCCGGGTCGCTGCGGACTCTGTCCGTCTGCGCTCGCCGGTCACCGGTATCGAACAGGATTCAACGAGGTGCCGCACCGTCGTCGGCTACAGGTCGGTCGTTGACAGCGACGTCGTGGTTGTTTCCGTCCCATTTCTGCTTATCTCGACCATCGATCTTGGATTCGAACTCACGGCGCTCTCACCCCGGGCATAGGCGTGGCGGCGAAGGTGACTTTCGAACTTCCGGCTGGTTCCCGTTCGCGAAAGCGCGCAGCAGCAGCCTGGCACGACCTGGTGGACCTGGCAATCGCTGGCGGCGGACGCTGAGCATCGCACTCCCATGCGCTCGGGCTTCGCAGGCGGCCCGACCGCTCTCCGGGACCTCGATGTTGCGTCGGGGCCGAGCGCTGGCTCTCACAACTCGGCGTGGAGCCCGCCTCAGGGCGCTCGGCGTTCCTCGCCGACTGGACATCCGATGCGTGGGCTCGCGGGGCCTACTCGTTCGCAGGCCGCGACTGGTGCGAACAGGACTTCAAGACCATCCGTACCCCGGTCGGGCGGATGGTCCTCGCGGGCGAGCACACCGGGCCGGAGCAGACAATGAATGGAGCCATCGTTAGCGGCCAGTGGCCGCATCGACCGTGCTGCAGAGGTTTTGCGAATCACCGCTCAAGCGACGCAAGCCGCCTCACCGGCCCGATCGGTCGTGGAGACGATCGGTCTAGGAGAGTGCTGAAGAATCGAGTGTTGGGTGGATGCCGCCAATGGCCGTCGAGCGGCGTAAAACCAGCACTGTGTGGTGCGACAAACGCGGAGTTGATGATGGCGGGTCGCTATTTGAATGCCGTCACGTTGGCGACCGCCTCGGTCTTAACTGTGAGAGATGGTTTCTCTCAGCCCGCGTATCCCATGCGGCAGGGCAATGGCCGCGCCGACATTTGGACCTCAATTCCTTCGGTCGCCTAGTGGCGTGAATCTGCGTGGGTGCTGTTTCGATCGGCTTGAGGAGCGCCCATAGCTGTTCCTTTACGGCAGCTTCACTGTCAGCTACCGAGAGGGCCGCTTCGGTGAGATCTCGTGTGCCGGGCCGGGGCGCGACGAGCAGGCCATTCGCTCCCGACACGATGACCTGCCGCATCCATTGCTCTTGTCGCCCTGGTGCGGGGATGCCGCCTCCGGTCGTTAGGATCAGTTCTCCTGGGCCGATCCAGTTCCAGGGGTCTCCCAAATCCACGAGGTGGGCCCGGCTGAGAGGGCGGTTGCCACCCGCCCTTCCCGCAAAGATCGAGGTTTCGAAACCGTAGTCCTGGATGACGCTATCAACGGTGATCACCAGGTTCCCCGGGCTCCGCGTAAGGGCAATTAGTTATGGACAGATCAACAAACGATTCGGTCATGATTGTGCATTCGGAGAAGCGAACATCGGTTGGATGTCCGGAAGACTGGCCACACAACCATTCCCGGGCCGTCCCGTGAAGTGAGAGGACTACGTAGTCATGAAAATCGCTGTGATCGGGGCTGGTCTGGCAGGCTTGTCCGCGGCGGACGTTCTCGCTCGGAACGGGCACGAGCTGACCGTATTCGAAGCTCGCGACCGAGTGGGTGGACGAACTTGGTCGCTGCGTCTCGACGACGAACGTGTAATTGAGCGGGGTGCTGAGTTCATTTTTGCGACTGATTATGCCGTGCGAGCGCTGGCGGCACGCTTTCAGCTTCCGATTGTCTCGCATGGTGTTCGGTTCGCGCGTCGCACGGTAGGAGGGAAGTTCGCCTCCGCCGGCGAGCTCGAAGCCGACTTTGCTCAGTTGGAGAATGCCCTGGTCCGATTGCAAGAGGATGGCAACACGAGAATTTCTTTTGCGAGGGTCGCGCAGGTCGCGTTCGGGTCATCGTTCGCGTCACATCCCGTCTACCTCCGGATAGCCACCTCTCTCGCGGGTGATCCTGAAGTCGCGAGTGCGAGTGCCCTGCTTTCGGAGGAGGCGGCCGAACGATTTCTCGCGGACGAGGGACGGTTTCTGGATGGCAATCAGCAACTTGCGCTGCACCTCGCGGCGTCATTGCCGACCCCGGTCGTTCTGAACACGCCAATCGTGCGAATTGAACAGCATGGCACCGGCTTCATCGTTACCGATGAGAGCGGCATTGCCAGTGAAGCGGATGCGTGTGTGCTTGCCGTGCCGCTCTCGCTTCTCGGGCAAATCGAGTTGGTTCCCAAATTGCCGGAATCCATGCGGGAGGCTTTAGATCATCTGGTGATGGGTGTTGCTGCAAAGATGAGTATTCCGCTGAACGGGAACGCTCCGCATGATATTGCTCTGCAGCACGACCGTGATCACTGGTGGATGTGGCAGTCCCTCTCGCGCGACAGTGAGACTCGTGTTCCCCTGATCACGGCATTCGCGGGTGGTCACAACGTCATACGATCTCTTAAAGTCGGTGACGGCCCCGAAACCTGGATTCGTGAGATCTCGCGGAGGTTCGATTGGAAACCAGAGGGCCAAGATGCAGTCATCACCAACTGGGCTTCAGACCCATGGGCACTCGGGGCATATTCGTTCGCCGGACTGGAGTGGCGAATAGAGGACCTCAGTGCACTGCAGCAGCCTGTGGGTCGGTTTGTGCTGGCAGGTGAACACACTGGGCTGCATGCAACGATGAACGGTGCAGTCGAAAGTGGTCAGCGTGCCGCCGGGGCCCTTCTCGAGACGCTGGAACCCTAGAGATGAATGCGCATGACACGTTAAGGATAGTCCTGACGCTTGAATGCGAGAACCGTGTGGGCATCGTGTTTGCTGTCGCCGGGTTCCTCGCGGAATACGGATGCGACATTGTCGACAGCCAGCAGTTTGATGACAGTCGCGGAAATCGATTTTTCATGCGGGTTGAAGCAGTCAGCCCGGGGAATCACGAAGTCGAGTATTTGAAAGCCCAATTTGACCCGGTTGCTGCCTCATTCGGGATGAAGTGGCACCTGGGAGAAAAACGCCACAAGCTGCGAACGCTCATCATGGTGTCGCATGCGGATCACTGTCTCAATGAGCTCATCGAGCTGTGGCAGAGCCAACTCCTGAACATCGAGATTGTTGCGGTGGTGAGCAACCACGACACTCTTCGGAACGTTGCAGAGCGCTCTGGAGTCGATTTTCACCATATTCCGGTGACCCCACAGAGTAAATCCCAGGCAGAATCCGCGCTTGTGAGTCTGATCCAAGAGACCGGGGCAGAACTTGTCGTCCTCGCCCGCTATATGCAGATCCTCAGCACTGACCTGTGTGCAACCCTCAAAGGTAAAGTGATCAACATTCATCACTCATTTCTCCCCGGTTTCAAGGGCGCCAGACCGTATCACCAAGCGTTCGATCGCGGTGTCAAAGTCATTGGTGCCACGGCCCACTACGTCACCGCGGACCTCGATGAGGGGCCGATCATCGACCAATCCGTGTTTCACGTCGATCACCGCGCGGGCCCGCAAGACTTGGCGGTCGCGGGCCGGAGGGCCGAACGTACCGCGCTCGCGCAAGCGGTGGCATGGCATGCGGATCGCCGAATCTTTGTGAACGGTCTGCGGACCGTAATTTTTGACTGACTCGCGTTACTGATAGGACCACGATTATGGAACGACTCGTCGATCGATCGATCGGTGCAAAGATGTTCACGGATTCGGCTGGGAACGACTTGCCCTCTCGGGCCCGTATTGTCGTCGTCGGCGGAGGAATACTGGGCGCCAGTATCGCCTACCACTTAGCCATCGCCGGCGAGCAAGACGTCGTGTTGCTCGACAGCAATGTCCTTGGAAGTGGTACGACTTGGCACGCTGCGGGCCTCGCGAACCGTGTGCGGGCGACAGAGGCTCTGACTGGACTTTCTCAGTACGGGGCGGAACTCTACGCTGAACTCAGTCGCCTATCCGGGGTTGATGTGAATTGGCAGCGTTCGGGATCATTCGCGATCGCTCGAACCGATGGTCGGATGGACGAACTGCACTATCAACGCAACATCTCAGAACAGATGGGCATAGAGGCGAATCTTATCCAGACTTCGCATATTCAAGATTTTTGGCCCCGACTGAATTTGGCAGGAGTGAAGCTGGCCCTGCATATCCCTGGTGACGGCCACGTGAACCCCGGACATGCTGCGATCGCACTGTCGAAACTTGCGCATCAAAATGGAGTTCAGATTCGAGAGAACGTTCGGGTGGAGCGACTTCTTTCCCATCGGGGTCGTATTGCCGGCGTACGAACAACAAGCGGTGATGTAGAAGCCGAAGTCGTCGTCCTTGCGGCCGGGTTGTGGAGCCGTGATCTGGGGCGAACCGTCGGGGCCAACTTCCCCATCTACGCAGCGGAGCACGTGCATGTGCGATCCCGCCCGATTCCTGAGTTGTCTGCCGATTTGCCGGTGCTTCGGGACTTGGACTATCACTATTACGCGCGACACGAGGAGGGACGGCTGCTGATTGGCGCATTCGAGCCTGACGGCATCCCTCGTGCAGTTCCTGAGATTTCGGATGCGGGGTTCGCGGAGTTCGATGCCAACTGGCAGCACTTCTCCGCGATACAGACGCATGCCGAACGCTCGCTCCCAGATGTACAAAGGGCTGGATATGATCGCTTTCTCAATGCTCCGGAAGGTTTCACTCCCGACGCAAACTTTCTGCTCGGCGAGAGCAACGAGGTGGAGGGCCTCCACGTCGCTGCGGGATTCAATTCCCAAGGCATTACATACGCTCCAGGAGTGGGGCGAGAAGCTGCCGCATGGATCACCGAGGGATCACCCCAGTTTGACGCATCCAGCGTTGACGTGCGTCGGTTTTCCCGCCACCAGTCCAACCGCCGGTATCTCCATAATCGAACTCGCGAGGCGTTAGGCCGGGTGTACTCGATTCACTGGCCGAACCTTCAGATGAAATCGGCGCGGAATGTACGACGTACGCCTCTGCACTCCCGACTGGCCGAACTCGGCGCCTCCTTCGGAGAACTTAATGGACTTGAGCGTGCGAACTGGTATGTCACTCCTGGTACGACGCCCCCAGTCGAATACAGCTATGGTCGTGCAAGCTGGTTCGCCCTCGTCGCAGAAGAGCATCGCGCGGTCCGAGACAATGTGGCGCTCTTCGATCTCAGCCCCTTTGCGAAATTTGAGGTTGCGGGACCCGACGCGCTTGAAGTCGTGCAGCGAATGTTTACCTCCAACATGGACGTTGAGCTCAACCGTGCCGTGTACACGCTCCAACTCAACGAATCGGGAGGAATTGTTCTCGACTGCACAGTCACTCGGCTCGACGAGGATCGGTTCATGGTGGTGGCTCCAAGTGCGACTCAGGATAAGGCCCATTCGATTCTGAGAGGTGCCGTCGCAGGACGGGCAGCTGCAGTGTTCGACACTACAGCGGCCCTCGCGACCATTCTCGTGGCCGGCCCACGAGCCCGTGATCTCATGGAACTCGTATCTCCCGAGGACTGGTCGGATACGTCACAGCCGTTCCTGGCCGGGCGAGAGGTTGAAATCGCCGACGGATACGCGTACGCGCTTCGAGTGAGCTTCGTTGGAGAGCTCGGATACGAATTGTACGTCGGTAGTGATCTAGCGATCAATGTGTTTGACGCTCTGTGGAATGCGGGGCAGGAGCTTGGAGTCAGGCTTGCCGGCTACTTCGCGCTTGACTCCTTGAGGGCTGAAAAGGGCTTCCGGCACCTCGGACACGACATGGGACCATCCGACGATCCGCGAAGCTCTGGGCTTTGGTTCACGGTCTCTCTTGACAACGGTGACTTCGTGGGACGTGAGGCGATTGCAAAGACAACGGCGAAGGACATCTCGCACCGCACGGTCTACTTTCTGCTAAGCGACCCCTTACCGGTAATCGTCCACGACGAAACGGTGTTCGTCGACGGCAAACCGGCAGGTCATGTTTTGAGCGGGGCATATGGTCACACACTCGGAGGAGCCGTGGGGCTGGCCGCAATTAGACCTGACCTCGACGTAACCATGGGCGAATGGGAGATCGAGTGCGGATCAATGGGACGATTCCCGGTCACCGTTTCACGGCGCCCTTTCTACGACCCACAAGGTGCGCGCATGCGCAGCTAGAACGCACCGACCATTGACATTCGCTAGGAAAGCTCACCGCCAAGGGGCAGCGCGCTATGACAGTTCGCAACCTCGACGGCGCTGTCGTGTCGCGTACCGAATCAAAGGAGATCTACAACAATGAAATCTGATGTCATCGTCATCGGCGCCGGTCTTGCCGGACTCACGGCAGCCAGGGCGCTCATGCTCGCGGGGGCCAACGTCGTCGTCTTAGAAGCCCGAGGGCGCGCCGGCGGCCGAGTGATGCAAAAGGATCTTGCGGACGGCCGAAGGGTCCAGCTGGGGGGTGAGGTTGTCGGACCGCATCACACCGCGTACCGCGAGCTTGTGAACGATCTCGGATTTACCCTTGAGTCTTCGTTCACGCACTTGTCAGGGTCAGACACCTATATTCTGGATGATGGCGTGCACATCCAGGACGATCTGGGTTGGCTTTCTCAAGAGGATAGATCCATCTACCGTCACTGCGAGGAGGCGTTCTCAAAGCTCGCTGCCACTGTTGACCCAGAGGATCCTTGGGCTCACGCGAATGCTGAAGCGCTCGATCGGGTGTCCGTCGCCGACTGGTTGCGAAGTGTGGGAGCTACGCCGAACGTCGTGCGAGCACGCCGATTAGCGATGGGGGCTCTCGCAGCCGAGGCGCCGGGTCGTACGTCGCTGCTCGCTGACCTCCGAAAAGAAGCAACGGCACCTTCACCGCGTTTCTATGACTATGAAACGTGGGAGAGTGAGAGAGTCGCAGAAGGATCCGCCTCAGTTCCACTTCGTCTTGCCGAGCAGCTGGGTCACCGGATTCACTTCGACTCTCCCGCAGTGTCGGTCGACGTCGCAAACGATGGCTGCTTGGTAGTGACCCAGAGCGGTGAAACGTTTCGCTCCGACGCGGTGATCTCGGCGCTACCAGTGGGGCCCATCCGGGATGTCCGGGTAGAGGGCGTTTCGCGAGAGCGCTTAAAGTCTCTGAACGCACAGACCCACGCCAGGGTCAGCAAAGTCGTGTACGTGTATCCGACCTCTTTTTGGGAAGCGTCTAGTCAGAATGGTTCGTCTTATCTTGAGACGGGGCTTATCGGTGGCACCTGGACCCAGCGAGACGGGATACTTTCAGCACTAGTGCCTCCGGAACGGCATGCAATGTTTGAAGCTACGCCCAGCCACCGCCTCACCGCCCGGTTAGAGCAGGACGTTGCGAAGGTGTTCGGATATCAACCGGTTGAGCACATCTTTGTGAAACGTTGGGCAGAGGATCCTTGGACTCAGGGATACATCACGGCCTGGCGACCGGGAGACGTCATGGAGGTCGGCCCTCTCCACGGAACGCACGAGCCGCCCTTTTACGTTTGCGGGTCGGACCAGTGGGTGTGCGGTTATATGGAAGGAGCCGTGCGAACTGGGAGGGACGCCGCCGCCGCAGTACTACGCCAGGGAGGCTACTGACCGACGTCATAGAGGACGCCCTTGACTTCACCAGCTTCGCCGAAGGGCACTGGTCAAGACTCTGATCAAACAACCCCGACAGACGCTGAACCGCGAGATCAGCCGCCGCCCCGCTGTATAGATGGCTCAATCAAGTTTCGCGAACAACATATTGCACCAGGTCTTGACATGGTGCTGAACGACACTGCAGAATAATGACTCAGATGCTGATTAGTTATTCAGCATCCTTACCGGAATTACGTAGGAGTCAAAGATGACAATGCAGCAAGAGAACCGGAATGGGCGCCGCTGGCCCGACAAGATCGTGACGTTTGTCGCCGAGGACGTTGAGTTGGAGCGTTGGCCTGACTTCAGCGAGGAGGAGGTCGTCGAAGGGGTAGGCGAGAGCTATGGCAAAGTGCTTTATCGGGATCCGCGAGGGCGCGTGAGCTTTGGAGTATGGGAATGCCCGCCGAGCATCAATGATCTCGAATATGGCCCTATGACCGAATCCATTCAGTGCGTAAAGGGGCGAGCGACGCTCACGAACCTTTCCACGGGGGAATCGTTCGAACTCACACCAGGGGTACGAGCAATCCTGCCCGTTGACACCAAGGTTCGCTGGCACATCCACGAAGAATTCCGGAAGTCCTACTCCGTGTACGAAGCAGAGTGGGATGAGGACCGCTACTACTAGCGCCAGGGCCGTGGTGGTGGGGTGCAGAACGCCCCACCACCCCAAACCCCTCAAACCGTGCAGTACTCCACCTGAATTGCCATTCGAAGACGATTGGACCGACTATGAAAAATAACACTGCTTCGAAGGCAGCGGTTGCGCTGATCCTGAGCTCACTGCTCGCGGGCTGTACAGCCGGTTCCCCCGGAGGTAGCTCTGGCGTGGAACTCGGTGACCTTGTGAACTCAACCCCCGCTGGCGCGAACCAACTTGAGTTCGCTAGCTGGGCAGTAGCGCGAGAACCGTTGACTTTGGATCCGATCAAGTCGCAGACCCTGGGCGAAGCTCCAGTAGTCGCGAATATGTGCGAAGGTCTAGTCCGCCTTTCTGACGAACTCGAGATCGAGCCAGCGCTCGCATCCAGCTTTGAGCAGACAAGTCCGACCACGTGGAGTTTTTCCCTTCGCGACGGAGTAACCTTTTGGGACGGGAGTCCCCTGACTGCCGACGATGTCGTGGCAAGCCTCAACCGCAGCGTCTCAGATCCAGCGTCATACTGGACGGGGTACTTAGACTCGATTGAGTCAGTCCATGCAGATGACGCCTCCACTGTAAGTATTGAGCTAAACAAGCCAGATAACATCTTCTTAGAGCTGATGACAACATCGGCGGGCGCCGTATCTTCGGCCGACGCACTCAGCCTGGCTGGCGCTGATTACGGATCGGCGAGCGCGGGAGTGATGTGCACCGGTCCATTCCAGTTCACTAAATGGAACCGTGGAGAGAGCATTCAATTAACAGCGTTTGAAGACTATTGGGATGGCGCGCCCTCGACTCAGCACCTAACTCTCAAATGGCTCTCCGACGAGAGCAACCTTACCCAAGCACTCGCAACCGGCGAGATCGATGGAAGCTTTGTCGCTCCCTACTCGGGAGTCGACACGCTGAAGAACAGTGAAGCGGGATCGCTGGTATTCGGCAGTTCCTCGATAAAGCTCATGTTGATGCCGACTGAGAAAGAAGGCCCTCTCCACAATCCGATGGTTCGTCGTGCAATCCTTCTCGCGACGGACCGGCAAGCGATTGCCACGAGCGCCCTTGCAGGCGCGGCGCTCCCAGGCGAATCTTATCTAGCCCCATATTGGTCCGAGAATCGTGATGCCTGGGATGAGGCATACGCCGGCTTTCAATCCGATTTTGACGAAGGTGAGGCTCAGGAACTCATCGACGAGAGCGGAGAGTCAAACATCACTCTCAATGTTGCTATCCCCTCGAATCAGAGCTATATCAATACTGCCAACGCCATGGTCCAGATGCTCGCAGAGGTCGGCATCAAGATGCAAGTGAAGGTGCTTACCAGCGCCGAGAATGATGCACTTTGGTTTGATCCAGAGCTTAGGTCGAACTATGACGGATTCATTGCAGGAACTTTTTCGGTTATTCCAAACCCGATCGAACAGATGCTGTACGTCACCGACGACCACGTATACAACTATGGAAAGTACGTCAACCCTGAATTTGAGAAAGCCTTCGAGCTGGCACGCCATGCCGAAGACCCGGTGGTAGCCCTGAACGAAGCTATCAAAGCCGCCGAAATTCTCGACAATGATGTTCCATGGATCCCGATCCTGGTCGAGCCTGTCAGGCTCTGGCAGAAGAACGGGGTCACTGGGGTAAGCGCCACTTCTTCAAGTGTGTTATATGCTCCTTGGGCCCGAAAGCTTGGCGGGACTGACTGACGGTGTCCGAAGCGATGTCATTCGCTCGAACAAGCATTTCGGCCTTGGGCGAGTTCCTCGTCTCGCTAATCCTAGGGTCGATGCTCGTCTTCAGTACCCTCCACTTATCACCCGGGTCTCCTCTTGCGACGCTAAGCGGAGGGCGTGCGCTAACCCCTGAAGCCACTGCGGCTCTTGAATCACGATATGGTCTGGACCAGCCGTTGTGGACGCAGTATATCTCTTGGTTTGGTCGAGCAATTCAGGGGAACCTTGGGGAATCCATCGTGTATCAGGTCCCTGTTTCTGCGGTGATGGGGCAGGGTCTTCAAATCAGTTTCGTCCTTCTGACACTCGCGCTCATTCTTATCGTCGCTATCGGCCTGATTATGGGATTCCTCTCCGGGCTGTCAGGGAGGGGAACCGATATCTTCGTAAGCAGCCTTTTTTCCGTGGGTCTTGCGCTTCCAGCCTTCGTTGCAGCGCCGATTCTCATAGCCGTTTTCGCCGTAGCACTGGGCTGGTTTCCTGTGCTCTATGACTCATCAAACCCATCAATCTCGCAACTAATTTTGCCCTCGGTCGCTATCGCGGTCAGCCTGATCGCGTTTGTGGGGAGACTGACTCGCTCGAACGTGATCAATGCCGCAAGCACTGACGTTGCCGACTTCGCGCGGCTCCGGGGACTTTCTCCGGCCCGGATTGTTCGTACATACATTCTGAGGCCGTCATTGCTGGGGATCACGACCAGTGTGGGGCTGACTCTTAGTTCTCTTGTCGGTGCGCTAATCGTTGTCGAGGTTGCCTTCCAGCTGCCAGGGTTCGGGTATTTCCTAATCGCGGCGGTGAACGGCAGAGACTACGTCCTTGTCCAAGGTATGACTCTCATGCTCTTTGTATTCTTTCTCTGCCTGAACACTCTGATCGACCTTCTGTATCCCTTTCTAGACCCCCGAATCTCTCGAAGGACGGTCGTGATACCTTGACCCGCACGCAACCAATCACGACCTCTCGTCCTGCGCCAGGAAGGCGGGGCAAGCGCGCTATTTGGGCTGCGGTGGTGCCCATCTCGATATTGCTGCTCCTATTAGTTGGCTCGATCTTTCCGCCATACGATCCAAACGCGATTGACTTCACCGCAGTCAATTCAGGTCCGACATACTTGCACTTGTTTGGAACAGACGGTCTAGGGCGAGACTTGTTGTCTCGACTTATTGTTGCTGCGCCGATCTCCCTTGCAGCGCCTATAGTCGTGGCTCTTGCAGGAATCTCGTTGGGGACACTAGTGGCTTTGTTAACGATGTGGTCGAAGGGGGCGATAGTGGAGAGAGTTGTGAGCCGCGTGAGCGACATCGTTATCGCCTTTCCGGCGATCCTGATCGCGATACTCGTCGTCGCAATGTTTGGCAAGGGGCTGATACCCGTCATCTGCTCGCTTACAGTCGCATATGCCCCTTATGCTTACCGCCTCGTCCGGGCCGAAGCGGTGGCGGTCCGCAACTCCGGGTACATACGATCTCTTGAGATTCAGGGTATGCCCAAGGCGCTCCTGACGATAAAACATGTCATTCCCAACATAAGCGGTCTGCTCTGGGCGCAGACCACGATCTACATTGGGTACGCCTTAGTCGACGTAGCCGCACTTTCGTTTCTCGGCCTGGGAACACAGCCACCAGCAGCCGACTGGGGGTCCATGGTTGGGGCCGGACTTTCCAGCGCCGTTAACGGGGCGCCGTGGGAAGCCCTAACTGCGGGCTTGGCTATCTTCGTGGTCATCATCTCTACGGTCCTCGCAGGCGATCGCGTTGAGGCCCGGGCAAACCGAAAGAGAATGTCATGAATCAACTTGTCGAGATTGAAGAACTCACCATTCGTGGCAGCGTTGCAACTGGCGGACATAACTTGCTTGAACGCATTTCGCTATCGGTTGAGGAAGGGGATTCGCTCGCTATCGTGGGGGAGTCAGGGAGTGGAAAGACGCTTATCTGCCGCTCCATCCTGGGACGCACACCGGTAGGCGCGACCTCTACCGGGAATGTTTATTTCAGGGGACGAAATGTCTTTGGCTTCTCCAGACAAGAACTCCGAGCATACCGCTCACATGAAGTCGCACTAATTGTTCAAGATCCAATCGCAGCGGTGAGTCCCTTTCAGCGAATCGGCGATTTCATTGTCGAACAGGTTGGAAGTCGAAGGGCTTCCACGCGAAGCGACATTCGCGCGGAAGCGCCCCAATTGCTTAGGAAGCTGGGATTTAGCGACACAGAGAAAGTCCTCAGTTCTTACCCTCATATGCTCTCGGGGGGCATGTTACAGCGTGTTGTTATCGCATCTGCGCTACTTGTCCGACCGTCGCTGCTGATCGCAGACGAAGCAACCTCAGCACTTGATCCGACCAACCAAGCGGAAACGATACGCTTACTGTTAGAACTCGCCGAGTACCAGAGTGTGGCCCTCATTCTGGTGACTCATGACCTCGATTTGGCTGGCGCAGCATGTAATCGGGTGGCTGTTATGCTCGGCGGAGAACTGATCGAATGCCAGCCGACGAGTTCCGTCTTTCACTCACCTACGCACCCCTATACCGCGGCGCTGGCATCCTGCCGCCCTCGATTGGACTCAGTCCAACGGCCTCTGCCCACAGTACCTAAGGAATTCATGCAGGAGGACCGCTTGTGACTGGCTCAGCGCCCGCCCTAGAGATTCATGGCCTAACGAAAACATATTCGAATCGACCGGCGGTTGATAATTTCTCGTGCTCAGTCCCTGCTGGTTCTTCACTTGGAATTGTCGGGGAGTCGGGCGCGGGGAAGTCGACTATTGTCCGATGCATCATTGGACTAGAGAAGCCGAGTGCTGGAACGATCCATGCCTCCGGGAAGCTTTTGAATCCCAACGCCAAATCCAGAGAACTGCGAGAAAGGGCTCGATACTTACAATATGTTGCGCAGAATCCGAGGAGCGCACTAGACCCACGCATGCGCGTTGACGAGTCGATAGTCGAAGTGCTCGCCTTGCATACTCAACTCGGGAAGAGCGAGAGATTTGAAAAAGCGCACGAGCTGATGCGTCTCGTAGCTCTTCCGACAAGGATGCGGTCTTCTTATCCGAGTCAACTTTCCGGAGGGCAGTTACAGCGAGTAGCAATTGCCCGGGCGCTCGCACCCGATCCTTCGCTTCTCGTGCTCGATGAATATGTCTCCGCGCTTGATGTATCCGTGCAGGCCGTCATTTTGAACTTGATCGACAACATCAAGGAGACAAGGGATCTCGCCACGCTAGTAGTGACTCACGACCTCGCCGTGGTGCGACATGCGACTGACTATGTCGTGGTGATGAAGGAAGGGAGGGTTATGGAGCAGGGTCCAACTGCTCGCGTTCTCGACGACCCTCAGGATCCTTACACTCAGAAGTTGAGAAGTGCTACGCCGCATACAGGCTGGGAGCTTTGAGAAACGTCATGAGTTCACATGAAGGCCAGGTTTCCGCCGCTGCGCCTAAGATGCGGAAAAAGGATCCAGACAAGCGCCGAGCCCTGCTGCTGGAAGCAACAGCCTCGTGCATCCGTGAGTTAGGAATCGCGAACACTAGGGTGGCCGATATCGCGAAGCGCGCGAGCACGAGTCCCTCTCTGGTGCTCTACCACTTCGAGTCCATTGAAGGGGTTTTCCGCGCAGTATTTGAAGTAATCGAGGATGACTTCTATAGGTTCATCAGTGAAGCGGAGTCGCAGAACGCAGACGCAGTAGAGCGAATGGTAGTCCTGTCTGAGTCGTCCGTATCAGCGCAGGCAGTCGAACAATGGTGGCCGATCTGGGTGGAGCTTTGGACCGAGTCAAGGCGAAATGCAGCTATTCGAGAGCTCCGCACCAAGCTCACTGAGAAGTGGCATGGGGCGCTTAGGTCTTGTCTGTTGCTTGGTCAACGACAGGGCCACTTCAAGCAAATCGACGTCAACCTGACAGCCCTCCGCTTGGCCATGTTCATGGACGGAATCGCTATCACCATGACAGATCGCGAACTGGGTGCCGGCAGGAACGAGCTTTCCGCAACGTGGCTCGAGTCGGCGGCTGTGTATACCGAGTGCGAGCTACTCACGGAGCGTGCCAAAGCAATTCGCGGCCGTGAAATTGCCCATTAATTGCAGCCAAAAAGCTCAGGTCACGGTGTCGAACTACATCCCAATTAAGGAGCGCGGACCTGAGGCCCGTCGCGCTCGTGAGTGTGACTGGGTCTACATAATGTCATCTCCCACGAGATGGAAGATATGGAGGAAGGATACGCATGTCTAATTACCGGGTGCAGAATCCTGCCACTGGCGAGGTTCTTGAAACGTTCGAGGCCGCGTCGGATGTACAGATCGAAGAGGCGCTCGAAGGTGCCAATGCTGTGTACCAAGAATGGCGCGAACGGAGCGTGCAGGAACGTGCTGCGGTGCTAAAGCGGGTCGCCGAGCTCTTCGAGGAACGCAAGGAAGGGCTTGGGCTTCTCATCTCGCTCGAGATGGGGAAGTCGATTGCCGAGGCGGTTGATGAAGTCGAGTTCGCTGCATCGATTATCGACTACTACGCAGTTCACGGACCGAGCCTCATCACCGACTATGAGATCCCGAGCACGGTCCCGGGCAAGGCCTACATCGAGCACCGCCCGGTCGGAGCGCTGCTGGGCGTGATGCCGTGGAACTTCCCGTACTACCAGGTCGCGCGCTTCGCCGCGCCAAACCTCGTTCTCGGCAACACGATCATGCTCAAGCATGCGGAAATCTGCGCGCGCTCTGCTCTCACCATTCAGGAGATCATGCAGGAGGCTGGGGTGCCCGTCGGCGGGTATCAGAACGTCTTCGCATCCCACGATCAGATTGCGACGATGATTGCGGATCCCCGCGTACAGGGCGTCTCGCTGACTGGATCTGAGCGCGCCGGAACCATCATCGGTGCGCAGGCCGGAACCCATCTCAAGAAGGCGGTACTCGAGCTCGGGGGCATCGACCCCATGGTCGTGCTCGACTCTGATGATGTGGCGGCTCTGGCCAAGCAAGCGTGGGATTTCCGGGTCTATAACGTGGGTCAGGTCTGCAATTCGAACAAGCGTCTGATCGTCATGGACGACATCTACGACGAGTTTGTCTCCGAACTCAAGAAGCTCGCCGAGGGTTTGGTGCCGGGCGACCAGCTGGATCTCGCCGAGGGCGCCTATGTGCCGCTCTCATCACGGGCTGCCGCCGAAACCGTGCACGCACAGGTGCAGCGGGCAGTGTCCGAAGGCGCGACCATCGAGACTGGTGGCCAGCTCTCCGCAGGCCCCACCGCCTACTACTCGCCGACAGTGCTCACCGGTGTGCCGCGCGACTCAAAGTCCTACGGCGACGAAATCTTTGGCCCAGTCGCAACGGTGTACAAGGTGTCGAGCGACGAGGAGGCACTCGAACTCGCGAACGACTGCGCGCTCGGGCTGGGCGGTTCAGTGTTCTCAACCGATGAGGCTCGCGCCGTTCACGTGGCCTCGCGCCTT
Source organism: Homoserinimonas sp. (assembly GCA_040904805.1). Taxonomy (GTDB): domain Bacteria; phylum Actinomycetota; class Actinomycetes; order Actinomycetales; family Microbacteriaceae; genus RYN-87. Next base: position 197,552 of record JBBDSS010000019.1, read on the forward strand.
GAGGTTGGCATGTCGCACGTGAACACCATTGCGGCGGAGGCTGCCGAGATGCCGTTCGGCGGTGTGAAGCGGTCCGGCTTCGGCCGCGAGATGGGTCCCCTCGGGATTGGAGAATTCTCCAACAAGCGGCTCTTCTTTGTCGCGCGGTAGTCTCGGGTAACGCATTGCAGGGAGGGCGGCAGGTATCCTGCTGCCCTCTTCGCGTGTTCCGAGGCTGACGCTCCCAGAATGGATCACCCGTCGACTCGAATGGCTCGCTACCCTCAAACGATGCTCAGCGCTCGAATACCTTCTGCACCGGGTCTCCGCCGACGTACGTCTAAAAATCAATCAAACCGGAATCGACGACCGGGTGTACAACCTGACGGAATAGTTCGAGGTACCGCTCGCGATGATTCGCGAGGCTGCCGATCTCATCACTAGTGGCGACATCACAGAGTTCACGTACGACCCACTGGCGCAACGACTCGCTTAACGGTCTGCATAAGAATGGCTGTCAAGGCTCTGCACCCTCACACCGATAGTTACCGGCTGCTCCACCGGCAAAGGCGATAGCGTCCCCGAGTCACGTGCGCCGGCGGCTACGGCGATTGAATGTCGTTCGTCTGCCCTGGCACGGCGCGAGTTCGAAGACCGTCGCTGAGAGCTGGAGGCGCCGATCGGGACGTGAAGAATTTGTCGATCCAGAGCAGTCATGGTGGCTAGCTGTATGCAGCGTAGCGACACGGTTCACTACTCCACCCGCCTGCAGTTTCCGCCAGACACCGCGGTCAAATGGCTGAGGGCCGACGCCTTCATCGCCGAGTCGAGGCTGTCGGCTACGGCGCTCGTGTCGCCGATCGCGAGCCCGGGGAGAAGGTCCCCGCCGTCGCCGGGCAATGACGTCGCCACTGCACCAAACCCGTCGCGGAGGTTGTCCGCCGCTGTGAGCGCCCACGGCGGTACTCTCTCGACCGACGCGGAGCCGTCCAGGAAGAGAAGGAAAGCCACGGTGCCGGCCGCATCGGCCTGGCCCAGCGAGCCGATCAGCTGGAGCTCGGCGCCGATCCCCACCGGCGCCTCGACCGCCCCGAATACCAGCACGGGCACTGAGCCGTCGAACTGCTGACCGGCAACCGTCCCTTCCGTCAGTATTGCGGTGAAGCGGCCATCGCCCCCGGGCACTGCCTGGGTTGTGGTGGCCAGGCCGCGGACCACCGCCCCGGTCTCCGAGGCTTCAACCAAGGCGCCTGGCCACCGCGCCGGAGCGGCCAGGGCCGCCGCGGTGAGCATCAACCCGGCCAGCGTCGCGCTCAAAGCGACGCTGAGAAGCACCCTGCGTTGCCGGAGCCGGCTGCGGACGACGATCAGGGACAGGAGCGCCAGCGACCAGCATCCGCCTGCCGCCCAGGGCAGCGCTGAAGGAGTTGCCAGCGCGATGGCCAGCAGCGCCCAGCCCACCGCAGCCGGAATGGCCAGGCGGCCGTCTGCACTCATACCGTGACCAGGTCCCGCATCGCCTCGAAGGTCTTGTCGCCGATCCCGCTCACGCTCTTCAGGTCTTCGGGTGCAGTGAACCGGCCGTTGGCCTCACGCCAAGCGATGATGCGCGCAGCCATCGCCGGACCGACCCTGGGCAGCGTCTCGAGGGTGGCGGCGTCCGCCGTGTTGAGGTTCACTTTGCCGGCGATCGTGCCGATGGCGCCGGGACGGTCGAGCGGCTCCTCCCCCTCAGCCGGCACGTACAGCTGTTCTCCGTCGGAGAGGAACCGGGCCAGGTTGAGTGCAGCGCGGTCAGCGGACTCTGCGAAGCCGCCGGCGGCGGCGACCGCGTCCACTGCCCGGGCGTCAGGGGGCAGTTCGTACAGCCCGGGGTTGATCACGGCACCGAGCAGATGCACGTAGATGGTCGGCTCCACGGGCAGAGGCGCGGATGACGAGCGCACGGCGCCGACTGGTGCTGAGCTGCCGTGCGACCCGAGTGCAGACACCAGCACGGCGATCGCGACGGCGATCAGCAGGAGGACGACGACCGCGCCCTTCGACATGCTCAGGGAGCGGGGGTTGCCCAGGGAGTCCAGTGTGCCAGGCGAAACCATGCCATGACGCTAGCCAGCGGGCTGCCAGAATGGGCACCGTCGGTCCGCGACTGTGCAGTGCCCGCAGGCTGCCGGTCGAGGGAGGACTACCGCCTGCCCTGACCTGCTACTTGGTCGACAAGCTGACCACCCGCGGAGCCCTCACTGTCACTCCGGTGATCGCGTCATCGCCAACGGCCCGCTGGACCGCTTCGGAGGCACGCGCCAGCGACTCCAGCTCGGAAGGGTCAATGCTCGGGCTGACCTCGAGGCGGTCACGCACCTTGCCATCGACCTGCACAATGGCCGTCACCGAGGTCTCGACCAGCAGCACCGGATCAGCCTTGCGCCAACCGGCCAGCGCCACCGGGGCGGGGTAGCCCAGGCGCTCCCACATGTCCTCCGCGGCGTACGGGGAGAACAGGCTGAGGGCGAGAGCGATGGTCTCGGTCGCCTCCCGCACTGCGGCGTCGCCTCCGCCCACTGCGCCGTCAATGGCCTTGCGGGTGGCGTTCACCAGTTCCATGATGCGGGCGACCACCACGTTGAACTTGAACGACTCGATGAGGGCCGGCGCCTCAGCCAGGAAACGGTGGGTCACCCGGCGAAGCGCCTCGTCACCGGTGCTCCAGTCGACACCAGGCTTGCTGGTGACATCGCCGGAGAGTCGCCAGGCGCGGGCCAGGAACTTCGCCGATGCCTGCGGGGAGACATCCGCCCAGTCGATGTCGTCTTCTGGAGGCCCGGCGAATGCCATGGTGAGTCGAACGGCGTCCACACCGTGCTCGTCGAGCTGGTCGCTGAGCTGCACGATGTTTCCCTTGGATTTGCTCATCGCACTGCCGTCCATGAGAACCATGCCCTGGTTGAGCAGGGCACTGAACGGCTCGGTGAACGAGACATACCCGAGGTCGTAGAGCACCTTGGTGATGAACCGGGCATAGAGCAGGTGCAGGATGGCGTGGGTTACTCCACCGACGTACTGGTCGACCGGCGCCCACCGCTCCGCGGCGGCAGGGTCGAACGCCTGGGAGCCGTCCTTCGGGTTGAGAAACCGCAGGAAGTACCAGGAGGAGTCGACGAAGGTATCCATCGTGTCCGGGTCGCGCTTCGCCGGAGTGCCGTCAACCGGGTTGGGCACGTTCACCCAGCTCTCAGCAGCACCGAGCGGCGACGAGCCCTTCGGCGTCAGGTCCAGGCCCTCGCTCGGCGGCAGGGTGACCGGCAACTGGTCTTCCGGCACCGGGATCAGGCTCCCGTCTTCCCCGTGGATGATCGGGATCGGTGTTCCCCAGTAGCGCTGGCGCGAGATCAGCCAGTCGCGCAGCCGGTAGTTCTTGGCGGCGCGCCCACGGCCGTCTTTCTCCAACTGCTCGATAATCCGCCCGATGGCGTGGGCTTTGCTGAGCCCATCCAGGGGGCCGGAGTTGGTCATCCGCCCCTCCCCTGACAACGCGATGCCAGTGGATACCGGGTCCAACGGCGGTAGGTCGTCCGGCAGGATCGCCTCGCCGGTCTGCGGGTCAGTCTCGAGCACCGGGATGGTACCGGTGATCGGAGCGTTGGTGTCGACCACCACTCGCACCGGCAGCCCGAACTTGCGGGCGAAGTCGAGGTCGCGCTGGTCGTGGGCAGGCACCGCCATCACGGCACCGTGTCCGTAGTCCGCCAGCACATAGTCGGCGGTCCAGATCGGCAGCCGTTCCCCGTTCACGGGGTTGATGGCGAAGCGTTCGAGGAAGACCCCGGTCTTCTCGCGCGCCGCATCCTGCCGTTCGATCTCCGACTCCTTCTGCACGTCGGAGAGATAGGCGGCGAACGCCTCCTTCACCTCGGCGGAGGCGTTCTCGACCAGTTCGGCCGCGAAATCGGAGTCCGGCGCGACCACCATGAAGGTGGTGCCATACAGGGTGTCCGGGCGGGTGGTGAACACCGAGATCGGCTCGGAACGGCCCTCAACCTCGAAATCGACGTCCGCCCCTCGTGAGCGTCCGATCCAGTTGCGCTGCATGCTGATGACCTTGGCCGGCCAGGTTCCCTCAAGCTGATTGAGGTCGTCCAGCAGGCGGTCGGCGTAGTCGGTGATCTTGAGGTACCACTGGGTGAGCTTCTTCTTCTCGGCCAGATAACCACATCGCTCGCATCGCCCGTCGACAACCTGCTCGTTGGCAAGCACCGTCTGGTCGTTGGGGCACCAGTTGACCCAGCTGTCCTTGCGGTAGGCCAGGCCCTTCTCGAACATCTTGAGGAACAGCCACTGGTTCCACTTGTAGTACTCGGGGTCGCTGGTGTGCAGCACGCGATCCCAGTCGAACGAAGCTGCGTACAGCTTCATGCTGCGCTTCTGCTGCTCGATGTTCTCGTAGGTCCATCCGCGAGGGTCGATCCCCCGCTTGATGGCCGCATTCTCCGCCGGCAGCCCGAATGAGTCCCAGCCGATCGGGTGCAGCACGTTGAAGCCCTGCTGGCGCCAGTAGCGCGCGATCACGTCTCCCAGGGCATAGGCCTCCGCGTGCCCCATGTGCAGGTCGCCCGAGGGGTAGGGGAACATGTCCAGGATGTACTTGCGCGGACGAGTGTCCTCGTCACCACCGGCAGCGAACGGCTTCAGTTCATCCCACACGCCCTGCCACTTCTGCTGGATGCGCGCGACGTCGTACTCGCCTTCTTCGGTCTGCTCTGCTGGCACGGGGCTCTCAATTCTCTACGGGCGGCGATTCGTTGTGGGGAGGCTTCTGGCCGGTCATCCGGTGGCCGGAACGGCACCTGTCCAGATTACCGAACCGCAGCACCCAGCACGCGCAGCAGGGCAGCCGCCTTGAGGTGAACCTCGTCGAGCTCCTCCTCCGGGACGGACAGGGCGGTGATCCCGCCCCCCGCACCCACTGTCGCGCCATCCGCGTCGATGACGATGCTTCGGATGACCATGGAGAGGTCAATGCGCCCGTCCAGGCCGAAATATCCGAGTACCCCGGAGTAGATGCCGCGGGCACGTTGCTCCAGCCTGTCGAGGATCTCCGTCGCGCTGCGCTTCGGGGCGCCGGTCATCGAACCGGCAGGGAAGCAGGCGACGACGGCGTCCACGCCGCTCACCCCCTCTCCCAGGGTTCCGCGCACGGTGCTCACCAGCTGGTGCACCTGCGCGTAGCTCTCCACTGTGAGTAGGCTCGGCACGCCCACCGATCCGACCGCAGACACCCGGCCGATGTCGTTGCGCATCAGGTCGACGATCATCAGGTTCTCTGCCCGCTCCTTGTCGCTGGAGATCAGCTCGTCTTTCAGCCGCGCATCCTCCTCGGCGGTCCGGCCGCGCCGGCGGGTTCCCTTGATTGGACTGGTCGTCACCTCACCGGATGGGTCGACCGCGATGAATTGCTCCGGCGACGCGCTCAGCACCGAGACGTCACCCATGCGCAGGAATGCGCCGTGGTGGGTCGGGCTCGAGTCACGAAGTGCCAGATAGGTGGCGAGCGGATCGGGGCTCACGTCGACCCGAGCCTCCGTCGTCAGGCACAACTGGTAGGCGTCCCCCGCGGTGATTGCGGTCTGGCAGTCACGGATCATTCTGAGGTACTCCTCGTCGGAGCATGCCCAGGTGGGTTCGACGATCGGGTCGCTCGCCGTCGCGACGCCGGTCCCGACGCCCGTCGCTCCGCTGGCCGACTGGCGAATGCGCACAACCACGTCGTTGCGCCAGTCAAGCAGCCCGCCCTCCCACGACTCCCCCAGTGCCAGCAGCGTGGCTGCACCGGTCGCGTGGTCGAAGACGACCCCGCGATCGAGGAAGACCAGCGCGGCATCCGGATACCTGGACCGCCTGACTACCTCCGAGTTCATGGTCTGCGCCCGCAGTTCGTAGCCGAGCCAGCCGACCCAGCCGAGGGCGAATCCGCCGCCCACCGGCACGGCATGTTGTTCCAGGTCGTCTCGCAGAAAGTCGAATATCGTGCCGGAGTGCCGCACGCCGTCCACGGAGACGACACCGTCGGCGACGGATGCACTGACTCGGCGAGCGGCGGCGCCCATCAGGCTCATGCCGTTCACCGCATGCGCCCCGCTATCCAGCCAGACGGCGTACTCCTCTGCGCCATAGAGCACGGAGTACACGACGCTCGGGTCCGCCCGGTACGGCACCGGGAAAGATAGAAGGCGCATACGCTAACTCTATGAGTACGACGGGAACCACCCTGTTCCGCTGGCAGGGCGGAGAGTTCACCACGCTGGAGCACTGCGACCCGGTCCCGACCAGCATTCTCGCGGCCGACTCGTGGCTGGTCTCTGACGGCCGGGCCCTCGCCCTCGACCTGCATCGTGATCGGTTCTTCGCCGCTGTCGAGCAGCAGTACGCGGGAGACAGTGCCGGCCTCGGCCTGGTCGACTTCTGGTCCCGGGTGCTAGCGGAGATCCCGCGTGACGGCGACCAGTTTCCCCGGGTGGAACTGCAGCTGGTGCGAGGGGCACCCGTGCTCGTGATGCGCCAGCGGCCCGCACCCGAGCTGAAGGTGTCCGTCACCGTCGTGACCCACGCAGGGCCGGACCCGCGCACCAATCCGACGATCAAGGGGCCGGACACCGCTGCGCTACTGCAGGCCAGGGTCGAGGCGCAAGCGCGGGGAGCCGACGAAGCGATCATCCTGTCGCCCGACGGTTTCATCGTCGAGGGCTCCAACAGCGCATTGCTGTGGTGGCGCGGTGGCATCCTGTGTGCGCCCTCTCCTGAGCTGGACCGGGTGGACAGCGTCACGGCCAGGAGCGTTATCGCCCTGGCCACGGCGCTGGGGGTCGATGTTCACTACGAATCGGTATCACCGGCCGAGCTGGACGGCCTGGAGACCTGGGCGCTCAGCGCACTCCATGGCATTCGCATCGTCACGGCGTGGGCGGACGGCCCCGCCCTGGCAGAGGAGCCTGACCGCCTCTTCCGCTGGCGGTCACGTCTTGATCGGCTGAAAAAACCGCTGCCCAGCCGCGCTGCTGGTTAGGCTCAAACGGTGGACGACATCCTCAGCTGGATACTCAGTACCGTGCAGGGAGTGGACCCGGTGTTGCGCACTCTGCTCGCCGGTCTCGCCATCACCCTGGAGACGTCAATCCTGATCGGTTTGATCGTGCCGGGTGACACCGTAGTGATCGTCGCCAGCACGGGCATCGGGAACACCGTTGAGTACGTCGCCCTCATGGTGGCGATCGTCATCGGCTCGCTCGGCGGAGAAAGTATCGGCTTCGGCCTCGGGCGCTACTTCGGTCCGAAGATCCGAGCCAGTCGGCTCGGTCGGCGCCTGGGTGAGGACCACTGGGTACGGGCGGAGAACTATCTGGACCGTCGTGGCGGGGTCGCCGTTTTCGTCTCCCGGTTCCTGCCGGTACTGCACTCGCTGGTGCCCCTCACGGTCGGCATGAGCGCGATGAGCTACCGCAAGTTCATGGCCTGGACCACACCGGCCTGCATCATCTGGGCGGCAGCGTACACGTCAGTGGGGTGGGCTGCCGCGGAAAGCTATCGGGAGCTTTCGCAGTCGTTGCACTACGCCGGCTACATTTTTGCCGCGATCTTCGCCTTGTTCGCCATCCTCGTGCTGGTGGTGAAGAAAGTGCTGGCGAGCACCGAGGCCCGGTATATGACAGGCCCGGGCGACGGTGACGCCAACCCCATCGACGCTGGATCAGTCGTCGCCAAAGACGGCGACGACTGATCAGGCTCCTCTAGTCGAGCAGGCCCGTCTCGGTCAGCCACTGCTCGGCGATGTCCTCTGATGACACCTGGTCGACGGTGCTCTGCACGTTCAGGGCAACCAGGCCTTCGGCAGTGAGCTCTGCGCTCACCGCGTTAATGACGTCGGCCACGTCATCCGCGACCTCGGCGTTGACCAGGGGAACGACGTTGGACGCGAGGAATAGTCCCTCAGGGTCCTCCAGGGTGACGAGGCCCTCAGTCTGGATTCTGGGGTCAGCGCTGAAGACGTTCGCGATATTGACAACACCCTCCAGCAGGGCGTCCACCGTGGTGTCGCCGGTCGCGGAGAACTGAACAGCGGCACCATAGACCTCGGAGAGGCCACGGGGCCCGTACGGGCGCTCTTCGAGTTCAGGGGCACCGCCGAGGATCAGCTCGGTGTCGACTCCGGCCAGGTCGGCCAGGCTGGTGAGTCCGTGCTCCTGGGAGAATGCGTCGGTCACGTTGTACGAGTCCTGGTCGGTCGCTGGCGACATGTCCAGCACGGTCAGACCGTCGGGCAGCACGCCCTGAAGCTCGCTATACACCTCGTCTGGGAGGGTGGCAGTGGTTTCGGAATCATAGAACTGCAGCAGGTTGCCGGTGTACTCGGGGAAGAGGTCCACTTCACCTCCCTCCAGGGCCGGCAGGTACGCGTCGCGTTGGCCGATTTGGAACTGGCGATCGACGTCGAAGCCGGCGTTTTCGAGTGCCTGGGCGTAGATTTCGGCGATGATCTCGTTCGAGTAGTAGGCCTGCGAGCCGACGACAATGGTGTCGTCGGGGGCATCCGATCCGGTGTCCGGGTCTAGCGGATCACCCGTTGCGCACCCTGAGAGGGCCAATACCGCCCCGACCGCGGCAGCGCCAATGGCTAGCCGGCCTTTGTTCCTTGCTGTGAACATTCCTATCCTCTTTCTGGTTCGGTGGGGACCCCCACCACCGGTCGGCGCCGGGCCGGCGCACTCCGGAGTTCTGTGAGCTTGCCCGCGGTGACCCCGCGGGGTACGACATAGGTCTGGAGCAGTCCGAAGAGTGCGTCGAGAAGCAGCGCCACCAGGATGACAACGATGGCGCTCCCGAGCATCTGGGCGTAGTTCCGGAGGTTGAGCCCCTGGATGATGTCATAGCCCAGTGCGCCCAGCCCAACGTAGGCGGCAAGCGTGACCGTCGCCACTACCTGCAGAGCGGCGCTGCGCAGGCCACCGATGAGCAGCGGCAGCCCCAGCGGGATCTCTACCTTGTACAGGATCTGCCACTCGGTCATCCCAACCGCTCGAGCCGCATCGATGGCCTGCCGGTCAATCGCCTGGATGCCGCTGTAGGCGCCGGCGAGGATCGACGGGATGGCGAGCAGCACGAAAGCGATGATCGCCGCCAGTGACACCCGCACCACGCCGACCATCAGCACGAGCAGCAGGATGAGCCCGAACGAGGGGAGGGCACGGGCGGCGCCGGAGATCGCCACGGCGAGCTCCTTCCCCTTGCCGGTGTGCCCGATGAGGTAGCCGCTCGGTACGGCGATGACGGCGGCGATCAGAACCGAGACAGCGGTGAAGTAGAGGTGCTCGACAACGCGGTCGGGCAGGGTGTTCGTGCCCTCCAGCCGCTCGGGCGAGAAGATCCAGGTGATGGCGTCGATGAAGAGGTCCACCGTTAGGCCCCTACCGGTTCGCGCTGGGGGCGCGGCACGCTGCTGCCCCTGGTCCACGGCATGACGACCCGCCCCAGCAGCATGAGCAGCACATCGAACAGGAGGGCGATGAGCACCGTCATCAGCACGCCGGCCGCCACCTCCTCGACGATTCGCCGTTGCAGCCCGTTGGTGAACAGGTACCCGAGGCTGTGCACGCCGATCAGGATGCCGACGGTCACCAGACTCACGGTGCTCACCGCGGTCACCCTCAGGCCGGCCAGGATCACCGGCCCGGCCAGCGGCAGCTCCACTGTCCAGAACCGCCTCCAGGTCGAGAACCCAATGGCGGTCGCCGATTGCCGCACGTTCTCGTCGACGGAGGCCAGGGCATCCGCCACCGACCGCGCCATGATGGCCACCGCATAGAGCGTTAGCGCGATCGTGACGTTGAGCTCGCTCAGGAAGCTGATCCCGAGCATCGGCGGCAGCAGGATGAACAGCGCCAGGGATGGAATCGTGTAGAGCACACCAGCGAAAGTGAGAACAACACCCTTAGTCAAGGCGAAGCGATAGGCGAGCCAGCCCAGCGGCAACGCGATCACCAGTCCGAGCACGATAGGGGTGATGCTGAGCCGGATGTGCTCGAGCGTGAGTTCCCCGATCAGGTCGAGGTTGTCCAGCACCCAGTTCACTCGGCCGCCGCCTCCACCAGGATGCCGGCCGGCCGGCCGTCGCTGTCGACCAGGAGGTCGTTGCCTGCGGACTTGCGGATGCTGAGGGCACGCTTTCCCCGGTCCGCCCCAATGAAACTGGCCACGAAATCGCTGGCCGGGTGGGCGAGGATCTCAGCCGGCGTACCCACCTGCGCGATGCCGGCTCCCTTCTGCAGGATGACGATCTGGTGGCCGAGGAGGAATGCCTCGTCAATGTCATGGGTCACGAAGACTATCGTCTTGTCGAGTTCACGCTGCAGTCGCAGGAGTTCCTGCTGCAGGTCTGCCCGCACGATCGGGTCGACGGCCCCGAACGGTTCATCCATCAGCATGATGTTGGGGTCGACCGCCAGCCCGCGGGCGACGCCCACCCGCTGTTGTTGTCCACCAGAGAGCTGGCTCGGATACCGATCGGCGAGCCCGCGCGACAGGCCGACAGTGTCGAGAAGCTCGAGTGCCCGCTGGTGCGCCTGCTTGCGTGGCACTCCCTCCAGCCGCGGCACCGTCGCCACGTTGTCGATGACCTTGCGGTGCGGAAGCAGACCGGAGTTCTGCATGACGTAGCCGATCCGTCGGCGCAGTTTCACCGGGTCGAGGGTTCCGATCCCCTCACCATCGATCTCGATGGTGCCGCTGCTCGGCTCCACCATGCGGTTGATCATCCGCAGGATGGTGGTCTTGCCGCAGCCCGACGACCCGACAAGCACCGTCGTCTTGCGCGAGGGGATCACCAGGCTGAAGTCATCAACCGCGGTGGTGCCGTCGGCAAACTGCTTGGACACGTTGCGAAACTCGATCATCTGTGTCGGCTCATTCCTCGTGCGGCGACACGGGTCGCCGGGCGCTCGGCTTAAACACTAGACGTGGGCACTGTCAATGCGCCCGAACGGGTCAGGCCGGTGCGCCGAGTTCCCGCGCCAGGTAATCACGGGCCACCGACTTGGCGGCCGAACTGAATCGTTCGTCGCCGGCGGATGTCGTGGCATACGACCGCGCCAACAGGGCATCAGCCAGCGTCAGCGCCGCATCGATGTGGAAGGTCAGGTCTTTCGCGTCAAGGCCGAACCGCGAGGAGAGGACCCCGGAGATCGCCTCCGCGACGACGGCACTGTTTGTGCTCGAACCCTCGACTGGCTTCAGGTCGATGACGTCCCCGAACCGCAAGGAGCGAAATCCGCGCTTCGACCGGAACGACTCGTGCAGCAGCTCGAACGCGGCGTCCGCAGCCTGAGCCCAGTTGGAGTGCGATTCGTTGCGAAGTGTCGCTGTCACCTCGTCGATAAAGTCCGCTGTCGCCCTCACACTCAGGCTTTGGAGTACGGCGATCCGATCCGGGAAATAGCGGTAGACGGTGCCGATGGATGCTCCGGCCCGTTCAGCGACCATGGCGGTGGTGAGGCGCTCGAAACCGATCTCGTCGATGACCTCTGCGGCTGCATCGAGCAGACGGGTGAGACGTGCCGTGCTGCGAGCCTGAACCGGCTCGTTGCGAAGCTTCGCGGTGATCGCCGGCTGCGACTCGCCGGTCTTGTGCTGCGCCAATGAGACTCCCTAGAAATGTTCAACTCGAATTCTACATTCGGAAGACCTGAGGCAACCATAAGTGTGCGATGGCTGGGCTAATGTCTCGGCAAACTGCCAGCCATCCGCGCTGCAGTTTGAACGGCTGAGTGGCCGGCCGGAGTACCTGGACGTGAAAGACTGGTCGGATGGAGAGCACGCCCGGCGACACTCACGAGCACGGGGCGAAAGCGCACAAACCGGCGACGGTCAAACTCCACATCGGCGCCCGGATCGACGACGCTATCCACGACGTGCGCGAACGGATCGCGCGCAGGCGCGGCCACCAGCCCACCGTGGTGCCTTTCACCGGCTACGGCGCCCCCGGCTGGGTGAGAGTCATGTGCCGTGTACTCCTCGACAAACCGCCCCGCGCGGGTGAGAAGTCGGCCAGGAAAGTCCGCGGCTGGCGTAGCTTCGCCACCGTGCCGCTGGATGACACCGAAGTCACCGTCTCGGTGGGCCAGGTCGAGCACTCAGTCCTCACCGACCGTGGCGGCCTCATCGACACCGTCATGCGGGTCGAACTCTCCCCCGGGTGGCACACAGTCACGATTCAGTCACTGGGCTCCGAGCCCGTCGAGGCTCCGGTGTTCGTTGTCGACCCCGAGGCCAGGATCGGCCTCATCTCCGATATCGACGACACTGTCATGGTGACGGCCTTGCCCCGCCCATTCCTCGCCGCCTGGAACACCTTCGTTCTCGATGAGCATGCGAGGCGACCAGTGCCGGGGATGGCCGTACTATACGAGCGGCTGCTGCAGTCGAACCCGGGCGCACCAGTGTTCTACCTGTCCACCGGCGCCTGGAATGTCGCCCCCACGCTGACCCGCTTCCTGGAGCGCCACCTGTACCCGGGCGGTCCACTCCTGCTCACCGACTGGGGCCCGACCCACGACCGCTGGTTCCGCAGCGGACGCGACCACAAGGCCAGCACGCTGGAACGCCTGGCCACCGAGTTCCCCGACGTGCAGTGGTTGCTGGTCGGCGACGACGGCCAGCACGATGAGGAGCTGTACGGCGACTTCGCCAACCAGCACGCGCAGCGGATCAAGGCGGTCGCGATCAGGCAGTTGTCGGCCAGTGAAGCGGTGCTGGCCGGTGGGCGTAGCCGGGACGACGAGAAGCATCGGCCGAACTCGGTGCCCTGGGTGTACGCCCCCCACGGGGCGGGACTCGCCGATCAGCTCGCCGAACTTGGGGTGTTGAACGACTGACGACGGGCACGGCCGGCATCGGCTAGCGTGTTCTGCTAGCGGCCGCTGCTGCATGACTTCCAGGAGAACCCATTGATAGAACCCGGCACTGTGGTGCGCCACGAACTCGCCATCCGAAACCTCTCTGTCGCCGCCACTCGAAGGTTGAGCCCTGGCTTCGTCAGGATCACCCTGGCGGGCGACGACCTCAGCGGATTCACCAGTTCAGGACCGACCGATCACAGCAAACTGTTCTTCCCCGATCCCGACACCGGCGCCATCGCCGTTCCGACGCTCGTTGACGGACGCCTGCAGCGCCCGGAGAAGGGGACCATCGTCGTTCGGGACTACACCCCGAGGCTGTTTCGGGACAGCGAATCGCTCGAGCTGGACTTCGACTTCTACCTGCACGGTGACGGTCCGGCATCCGTCTGGGCAGCAGCCGCCGCTGTCGGCGACCCGTTGGTTGTGGCCGGCCCCCGCGGGTCCCGGATGCCTCCGACAGGCGTCGCCAGGGTGATACTCGCCGCCGACGAAACGGCATTGCCCGCTCTCGCCAAGTGGATCGAGATCCTCCCGGAGAACGTGGATATCGTGGCGCTTGCCACAGTCTCCAACGAGTCAGACGCGGCCTATCTGGCACCGGCCCAGGTGAACCGGTCGCGCGTGGTCTGGGTCGACGATCAGCCGGATGCCCTGGAACGGGCCTTCCGGGCGTACGGCCCGATCACCGACGACACTTTCGTCTGGGTGGCTGGCGAGGCCACGTCGCTCATCCCGATTCGCCGCTATCTTCGTCGTGAACTCGGGCTTCCTGCCGCGCAGGTCAAGGTCGATGGTTACTGGAAGCGCGGAGAGGCCGGCCGCAACCACCACGCCCCGGTGGATCCGGCCGACCCGGAGGATTAACGAGCTACTCGCGGTCCCACTCGTCTGGGCCGGTCGACCCTGCACTGTAGTGGTCGAGCGGCACGGCGTCCCTGGACCAGGCCTCCAGCACCGGCGCGACGATGCGCCAGCACTGCTCGACGGCATCCGCCCGCACTGACAGCGTCGGATCGGCGCTCAGGATGCCGTGCAGCACCTCGCCGTACGGCCCCAGGGTTCCGGCACCGAACGTCGCCGCGAGCGTTGCGCGATCGAGCATGAAAGGATCTCCCGCTCCGTTCATCATGATGTCGAGTGCGATCTCGTCCGGGCTCAGCGAGATTCGCAGTTCTACCGGGCCTTCGCGGCCGGAAAGCCCACGTGGCAGGTGTGGGACATCCCGGAACCTCACGATGACCTCCTTCTTCAAGTCGGAGAGCGCCTTGCCGGACCGCAGCACGATCGGCACCCCTGCCCAGCGCCAGTTCTCGACCTCGACCGTCATCTCGGCCAGGGTCTCGGTCCTGCTTCCCGGGTCGACACCCTCCTCGTCGACGTAGTCCGGGATGGAACGCTCACCGATTGTCCCGGCGGAATACTGGGCGCGGCGGCTGGAGACAGCATCAGCCAGCTGCGTCGCCCGCAGCACCTGGGCCATCGCCCCGCGCAGGTCATCGGCGTCGACACTCGACGGTGGTTCCATCGTGACCAGGGCCATCACCAGCAGCAAGTGGCTCTGGATCATGTCGACGAGGGCGCCGGCTCCGTCGTAGTAGCCGGCTCGGCCTTCCAGCGCCAGCTGCTCGTCGAAGACGATCTCGATGCGCTCGATGTTGTCCCGGTTCCACACCTGCTCGAAGATTCGGTTGGCGAAGCGCAGGCCGAGCAGGTTGATCACCGTCGACTTCCCGAGGAAGTGGTCGACCCGGTGCACCTGGTTCTCGGGGACCAGCCGCTGGAGCTGCCGGTTCAGCGCCTCGGCGGTACGCAGGTCGGCGCCGAACGGCTTCTCCAGGGCCAGCACGGTGCCGGACGGGAGGTCAACTTTCTCCAGAGCTGCGCAGGCGGCGATCGTTACTGTCGGAGGGAGCGCGAAGTAGATGGCAGGAGTACCGGAACAGGCGTGCAGGATTCGCTTGAGGTCGTCGGCGTCGGTCACGTCCCCTGTCAAGTAGACCGACTGCCGAATGACCTCGTTGAGGGCGGGTCCAGTCGATCCGCCGGCAGCAAATGATGCGGCGACCCGTTCTCGCCATTGCCCGACTGTCAGGGGCTCCTGTCCGACGCCGATCAATGTGAACACGTGGCCTCGCCCGCTGGCCAGCACCTGCCCGACACCCGGCAACAGCAGGCGCTTGCTGAGGTCTCCGCCGGCACCGAAGATGAGTAGTGTTCCAATCGATTCCGTCATCCATCCACACTAGGTGCGAGGATGGACCGATGGCACTGAACATCGAAGACTACGCGTTGATCGGCGATTGCCACACCGGGGCTCTGGTGGGAAACGACGGCAGCATCGACTGGCTCTGCTTCCCCCGGTTCGACTCCGCATCGATGTTCGGGGCACTTCTGGGCAGCGAAAATCACGGGCGCTGGCTTCTCGCTCCGGCCGGAGAGATCACTGGGACATCGCGCCGGTACGACGGGCAGACCTTCATCCTCCTCACCAGGTGGGTGACCCCGACCGGCGAGGTCGAAGTGATGGACCTCATGCCGCTCGCGGATCGACGGGCAGACCTGATCCGACGCGTGCGCGGGGTGAGCGGCACCGTCGATATGCACCAGGAGCTGCGGATCCGTTTCGGCTATGCGGATGCGGTGCCGTGGATCCGGCAGGTGCCTTCGGCCGGTCGCAACGCGATAATCGCTGCCGCCGGCCCCGATGCAGTCGTGGTGCGCGGCCTGCACCTGACAGCCCATGATCGTGCCCATGAGAGTGATTTCACTGTCTCGGCCGGTGAGGTGGTGGACCTCACGATGACCTGGTACCCCTCGCACCGTAAGGTGCCGAAGCCTCCCGAGGTCGACGCGGGCATCCGCCACACCAAGCGGTGGTGGCAGGATTGGGCGGACCAAACTGAATGCGATGGAACCTATGGGCCGCTGGTCCAGCGTTCGCTGCTGGTATTGCGCGCGCTCACCCATGAAGACACCGGCGGAATCGTCGCAGCGGCGACAACGAGCCTTCCGGAGCAGTGGGGCGGAGTGCGCAATTGGGACTACCGCTTCGTGTGGCTTCGCGACGCGTCCGCCACCATGGAAGTGCTGCTCAGCCGCGGCTTCACGGGTGAGATCGAAACGTGGCGAGGCTGGCTGCTGAGGGCCATCGCCGGTGACCCGGCCGACATCCAGATCATGTATGGGCTGGGCGGCGAACGCGAGCTCACCGAACTGACGATCGACAGTCTCCCGGGTTACGGCGGCGCCTCCCCGGTGCGCAAGGGGAACGGGGCATTCAGTCAATACCAGGGAGATATCTTCGGTTCGACCATGATCGCCTTGCAGAAGGCTCGAGAAGTCGGAGTGGAGGAAGGCCGATTCTCCTGGCCGCTCCAGCGGGCGATCATGGCCTACGTCGAAGAGAACTGGAAACGCGAAGATCACAGCCTGTGGGAGATTCGTGGACCGCTTCGCCATTTCACCCATTCTCGGGCGATGATCTGGGCTGCTTTCGACTGCGCGATTCGGGGCGTGCGCGACTACGGACTGGAGGGACCGGCAGACCACTGGGAGAAGCTGCGCGACGAGGTGCGCGACGAGATCGAGGAGAAGGGCTTCGACAGCGAACGCGGCACCTACACGCAGTATTACGGCGGCACCGGAGTCGACGCTGCCCTGCTGCACCTGGCCCAGATCGGGTACCTGGACCACGATGACCCGCGGATGCTCGGCACGGTCGCGGCGATCGAAGACGAACTGATGCACGATGGGTTGCTGATGCGGTACCGCACCGAGCTGGGTGTCGACGGGCTGCCGCCGGGCGAGCATCCGTTCCTTGCCTGCTCGTTCTGGCTGGCCGAGCAGTATGCACTCAGTGGCCGGCTCGACGACGCGACGACTCTGATGGACCGCCTGGTCGGGTTCGGCAACGACGTCGGCCTGTTCTCGGAGGAGTACGACACCGAGCAGAACCGCCAGGCCGGCAATACTCCCCAGGCGCTGACTCATCTGGCCCTGGTGCGTGCTGCTGGTGCCATCCAGTACGCCTCTGGTGAACAGGAGCGCGAGCAGCTGGCCACCGTGTCGAGGCACGACAGGCAGACGTGACCACCGCGGACATCCAGCTGCCGACGCCCAGTACCGAATAGGAGCACGCTCCGCCGACTACTGTGGGCGGATGGGAGTGCTCGCAAACGTACGAGGTTCTTCTCGGAGCCCGCTGCTCCAGGTGCTGAAGACATCCGTCGCCGTGATCGTCGCCTGGTTGCTCTCCAACCTTCTCCTCGGACAGCAATTGCCGATCTTTGCGGCAATCGCAGCCTTGCTGGTCGTTCAGCCGAGCGTGAACCAGTCACTCGCCAAAGGTGTTGAGCGCAGCATCGGCGTGATCCTCGGGGTGTTGCTCGCCTACGGGGCCGGCATCGTGTTCGGCGTCTCCACCTGGATCGTGCTTGCCATCGTGGTCGTTTCGCTCCTGCTCGCCTGGGCCCTGCGCCTGACCCCTGGTTCGGCGAACCAGATTCCGATCAGCGCCATGCTGGTGCTCGCGATCGGTGGTGCGCAGAACACCGAGTACGCGATCGAGCGGGTCCTCGAAACCCTGATCGGCTGCGTCGTCGGGCTGCTCATCAACGCGCTGATCGTGCCTCCCGTGCTGAGCGGGCCGGCGCATCACGCGGTCGTGCGCCTGGCCACCCTGATCGCCGCGACCCTGGACGCCCTGGCCGTCGCTTTGACCCGGCCACAGACCACTGCTGAACTGGCCACCATGCTGGAGAACGCGCGGGCACTGCGTCCGCTGCAGCTGCAGGCCCAGGCAGCGATCACCGGCGCTGAGGAGAGTCTGCTGCTGAATCCGCGTCGGGGCGTTCATCGTCAGTCAATCGAGAGTGATCAGGTGCTCATGCGAAAGCTGGCCATCCTGGTCACCCGTGTGCTGGGCCTGGCCCGTGCGGTGCACGACCGTTACGACGACGGCCTGCCGAACGAGCCAATCGTGCGTTCGATCGCCCAGGAGCTTTCCCGAGCCGCCCACGACCTGCGGTTGCTTGCCGCCCACCGCGGCGGCGACCTCGAAGGATACGAGACCGGAGAGCCGCCAGTGCTGACCGCTCCCCTGGTGATTGCCACGCCGCATCCGGAGCACTGGATCCTGGTCGGATCGCTGATGGAAGACATTCGTCGGGTGCGGGAAGAGATCACCGGCAGTCCAGACGGCTAGGGCCGGCCTCCGGATGGCACCGGGAACCAGCTCAGGCTGGCAAAATCTTCCAGGCTCAACTCGAAGTTCTCGCTTTCGCGCGCGACCAGCGCTCGTATCTCGCTGGCGTCACTGTTTTCGCGCACCAGCACGTCGATGCCGCCACCGGCAGAGCGGCCGGAGCCATGCCTGACCACAATGACGTTTCCATCCTCGCTGGTTCCGGGCACCGTCCAGCGGCGGGCGCTCGGCCGCATGCCGAGCTTGCGTGTCACGAAGTCGTTTCCATTCCAGATGGAGCGGGAGCGGACGACACGCTCTTTGCCGTCGCTGGTCGCGAACTGCACCAGCTCGCCGAGAATCAGGGGTCTGGTGGAGTTCAGACTGAGCTCGACGACCGGGTCCAGTCGCTCGCCATTCAGCCAATGCAACAGGTTGGAGGCGCGAATCTGCCAACGGCCAGGCAGAATCTCCGCCAGCCTGGTTGGCGTCGGCTCGGTTCCCATGCGGCACAGGCTACCGAGTCAAACTGAACCAGAAGCCGCGACGTGCCGTCAACACCTGACGTGGGCGGTTGCCGTGGCCGAGGCTTACCATGTGCACATGTCGACGGCCACTGCGCTGCTGAAGGCCACCCACCCGGGGCCGACCGTCAGTGTGACCATCGTGGCGCTCGTCATCGGTTTTGCCGTGGAATTGTCTCCTCTGCGGCTCGTCATTCTGGGTGTGGTCATCCTCACCAACCAGGCGTCGATCGGGCTTTCCAATGACTGGCTGGATGCCGGGCGCGACCGGGTCGTCGGGCGGAGGGACAAACCGGTCGCCCTCGGGCTGGTCCGAATGGAAACCGTTCGCGCCTGGGCTGTCGGCACCGCTGCCGCCTCTATCGCCAGTTCCATCATGCTGAACCCCTGGGTGACCATCGCCAATGCCGCCTTCATCGCCTCTGCCTGGAGCTACAATCTGGGACTGAAGAAGACGGCGTACTCGGTGGTGCCGTACATCGTCAGCTTCGGCCTGCTTCCGTTGATAGTCACGCTGTCTCTGCCCGATTCAGCGCCGGCCGCCTGGTGGGCTCTCGGCATGGGCGCACTGCTGGGAATCGCGGCCCATTTCGCCAATGTGCTGCCCGACCTCGAGGACGATCGGCGCACCGGCATCCGGGGCCTGCCTCACCGGCTGGGGCGAACACCGTCCGGATTCGTCGTCTGCCTGGCCTTGGCCGCGGCCTCCGGGCTCGCAGTGATCGGGCTCGGTGACGAGATGCGCTGGATCGGCTGGGTCGGACTGGGGTTGACTGCGAGCATCGCGGTTCTCTGCGGGGTGCTGCTGGCCACCGGGGCGCCGACGCGCATGGTGTTCCGGCTGATCATCCTGGCCGCGTTGGTCAACGTTGTACTGCTGGCCGCGTCAGGCGACAGCCTTCTCGCTTGAGCGCTCGGTCTGCGGTTGGGAGTTTCGGATGCCCGCCCACGAGATCAGCCCCCCCAGGATGAGCAGGGCTGCGGTCGCGATCAGTCCGCGGTGGAACCCGCCGAGGTCGAGTTCGTAGCCGACGATGATTCCGATCGCAGCAATCGCGATCAGCCCGGCGACACGTGCGATGGCGTTGTTGATTGCGGAGCCGATTCCCGCCTGCCGTTCGTCGATCGCGCCGAGAATGGCGGAGGTCAGCGGCGCGACCGTGATCGCCAGCCCAAGCCCGAAGACCAGCACACCGGGCAGGATCTGCCACCAGTAGTTCACCTCGGCGCTCACCGTCAACATGAGAAGCATTCCGATGCCGCCGATGATCGGCCCGATGGTCATGAACAGGCGCGGGCCATGTTTGCCTGCCAGCGCGCCGAAGCGTGACGAGAGCAGCATGAGGATGATCGTCGAGGGGAGCAGCGCGAGGCCGGCAAGGGTAGCCGGGTAGCCGCCGACCTGCTGCAGGAACACCGTCACCAGGAACCCGCCCAGCGACAGTGCCGCGTAGATGGCGACAGTGGCCAGGTTACCCATGCCGAAGTTGCGGACTGTGAACAGGTCGAGCGGCATCATCGGGTGGCGGGCGACACGTTGCCGCCAGAGGAAGGCAGCCAGCGCGATGATGCCGACAACCATTGGCACATAGATGAGCGGGCTGCCCCAGCCGAAGTTTCCCTGTTCGATGAGAGCGAAGACCGGAGCACCGACGCCGATGACCGCCAGGACGGCCCCCAGGTAGTCGACAGTCGCACCCTCCTGCCGCACATCCTTTTGTCTCAGGACGACAAGCATCCAGAGAGTGACGGCGATCGGAAGCACGTTGATGGCGAAGATCAGTCGCCATGACATCAGGTCGACGAAGAGGCCACCGACTAGAGGTCCGATGATGAATGCGACGCTCGTCCAGGCTGTCCAGACGCCGATCGCCTTGCCCTGGGCTGCGCCACGGAACGTCGACATGATGAGGGCGAGCGAACTGGGAACCAGGAGCGCTCCACCGATGCCCTGCAGGCTTCGGGCGACGATGAGGAACTCGGAATTCGGTGCGACCGCACAGAGCACCGACGCGACGCCGAAGCCGATCAGGCCCCAGCGCAGTATGGCGATGCGGCCGAACAGATCGGACAAGGATCCGGCAACCAGGATGAGGGCGCCCAGCGTGATCAGGTAAGCGTCGACCACCCACTGCTGGGTGCTGAGGCCGCCGCCGAGCTCCGCGCTGATTGCCGGGAGGGCGACCGTGATGACTGATCCGTCGAGGAAGGCGACGAATGAGCCCAGGATCGCGATGACGAGTACCAGGCGCTGATTCCGTTCCATCTCGCTATTGTCTCCCCTCCGCTGAACCTGGTCGAGATGAGAAGATGTTCCGTGCTAATTGCCGACGGAAGTCACCCGCACTACTGCCTGGCCAGCCGCATTCGATTCGGCCAAATCCACGGTCGCGCTGATGCCCCAGTCGTGGTCTCCGGCCGGGTCGGCGAAAATCTGCCGAACCGTCCACTCGTTGGCGCCCTGCTCGATGATGAGCATCGCCGAACTGCGGGCATCCGCGTCCGTCCCCAGCTGGTCGTGCTCGGCATAGTAGGCGTCCATGGCGTCCGCCCAGGCGTCGGCGCTGAAGCCGGATGCGGCATCCAGCTCTCCCAGTTCCTCGTACTTCTCCAGCGCGGCCAGTTTCACCCGCCGGAACAGCTCGTTGCGCACCAGGATCATGAACGCCCGCGGGTTCGAGGTCAGCTTGTGCGGGGGTGGCGGCAGCACAGTCTGACCCGGCTGCGACGTCGCCGCCTCGGCCGGGTTCACCAGTTGCTCCCACTCGTCGAGCAGGCTGGAGTCGACCTGGCGAACCAGCTCCCCCAGCCATTCGATGATGTCGCGCAATTCGTCGTTCTTCAGCTCGTCCGGGATCGTCTGCCGGGCGGCCCGGTAGGCATCCGAGAAGTACCGCAGCACCAAACCTTCTGAGCGGTTCAGCTTGTAGAACCCGATGAAGTCGTTGAACGTCATCGCCCGTTCGTACAGGTCGCGCACCACCGACTTGGGGCTGAGTTCGAAGTCGCCGACCCAGGGTTGGGATGCCCGGTAGGTGGTGAAGGCGGCGTCGAGCAGCTCTTCGAGCGGCTTGGGGTGGGTGACGTTCTCGAGCAGTTCCATGCGCTGGTCGTACTCGATGCCTTCAGCCTTCATCGCAGCAACAGCCTCGCCGCGCGCCATGTGCTGCTGCGCGGAGAGCACCGGGCGCGGGTCATCGAGGGTGGCTTCCAGGATGGAGATGATGTCGAGCGCGAAGGTGGGCTCATGTTCTTCAGGGACGCCAGCCTCGGCACCCTCGGCCGGGCTGATCAGGTCGAAGACCGCGAGGGCGAATGGGGAGAGGGGCTGGTTGAGGGCGAAATTGGGTTGCAGGTCGACGGTGAGACGGATGCCCTGTGGCGTCTCCTGCACGATTTCGGCGGTGCGCAGGGTGCGGTAGATAGACAACGCCTGGCGCATCAGCTGCAGTTGCTGCGTTCGCGGCTCATGGTTGTCCTCGAGCAGGGTGCGCACAGCGCTGAAAACGTCTCCGCCGCGGGCGATCATGTTCAGCAGCATGGCGTGGTTCACCCTCATATGGGAGGTGAGCCGCTCCGGCTCCGCCTCGATGAGGCGGTTGAAGCTCGGTTCACCCCAGGAGACGAAACCGTCCGGCGCGCGTTTGCGCACGATCTTCTTCAACTTCTTCTGGTCATCGCCGGCCTTGGCCACGGCTTTCGCATTCTCGGTCTCGTGCTCAGGCGCCTGGGCGATCACGGTTCCGGCGGTGTCGTAGCCGGCCCGGCCGGCACGCCCGGCGATCTGGTGGAATTCGCGGGCACTGAGCTGGCGCATCCGAGTTCCGTCGAACTTGGTGAGGGCGGTGAGCAGCACGGTGCGGATGGGCACGTTGATGCCCACGCCAAGGGTGTCCGTTCCGCAGATGACCCGCAGTAGCCCGCGCTGGGCCAACTGCTCGACCAGGCGACGGTACTTGGGCAGCATTCCGGCGTGGTGCACTCCCACTCCGGAACGGATGAGTCGGGACAGCGTGCGGCCGAAGTTCGTGGTGAACCGGAAGTCGCCGATGGCATCCGCGATCTCGTCGCGTTGCGCCCTGGTGGCGACGTTGATGCTGGTGAGCGCCTGGGCACGCTCCAGGGCGGCTAGCTGCGAGAAGTGCACGATGTAGATCGGCGCCTGGCCGGTCCCCAGCAGGTCCTCCACAGTTTCGTGCACAGGGGTCAGAACATAGGAGAAGGTCAACGGAACCGGACGTTCGACGCCGGTGACCACTGCCGTTTCGCGGCCGGTGCGACGGGTGAGGTCATCGGCGAGCCAGCCGATGTCGCCCAGCGTCGCAGACATCAGGATGAACTGCACCTTCGGCAGCGCGAGCAACGGCACCTGCCAGGCCCAGCCGCGCTCCGGGTCGGCGTAGAAGTGGAACTCGTCCATGACCACCTGGTCGACCGGAGTGTCAGCCCCGTGGCGTAGCGCAAGGTTCGCCAGGATCTCCGCAGTGCAGCAGATGATCGGGGCATCCGCGTTCACGCTGGAGTCACCGGTGACCATGCCGACGTTCTCGGCGCCGAAGACCTCGACCAGGGCGAAGAACTTCTCGGAGACGAGGGCCTTGATCGGCGCGGTGTAGAACGAGCGTTTGCCCGCGGCCAGGGCGGCGAAGTGGGCGGCGATGGCGACCAGCGATTTTCCGGTACCGGTCGGAGTGCTCAGGATGACGTTGGCTCCGGAGACCAGTTCGATGACCGCTTCCTCCTGCGCCGGGTATAGGGAGAACCCGCGCCCGGTCGCCCACTCCTCGAATGCCGTGAACACGGCATCCGCGTCGAAGACGTCAGGCTTGACGGCGAGCAGGTCAGCCATTGCGCCCAGCGGCCACCCTGGCGTAGTTCTCCAGCACGTAGTCCCAGAATCCGTCGACATCCAGCTTCACCGCGACGGCGGCGTTGGGAATGGATGACCGGAAGTCGGTGACCGTCATACCCGCAGTCCACCTGCCATCGGTCTCCACTTCGACCCTGGCGGGCACCGTGGTGAACAGCTCGGGGCGGCTCACATAGGCGACGGCGCAAACGTCGTGGACGGCTTGTCCGCCCCAGTTCGGGTCTTGCGGGTCGTTCCAGAAGGTGGCCAGTGGCACGACAAGTTCACGCCCCAGCGTGCCCAGCTCGCGCATCCGCTGCTTGATGGTGTCGGTGACCATGGCCTGGAGGGTGAGGTCGAGGCCGACCATGACGGTATTCCAGTCGGCGGCGAAGACTTCGGCAGCCGCCTCCGGGTCGGCGTAGACGTTGAATTCGGCGGCCGGAGTGGTGTTGCCCCGGGTGTACGAGCCACCCATGATGACGAAGGATGCCGCCCACTCCGTGATACGCGGTTCCTGGCGGAGGGCGAGGGCAATATTCGTCATCGGGCCGACCGCGACCAGGTGGATCTCGCCCGGTGCGGCCCGCAGCGTGTTGACGATCAGGTCGACGGCGTGCGCGCCGTCCAGTGGCCCCTCTGCCGTCGGAAGGATGACGTCGCCCAGGCCGCCCGCTCCATGGACCTCGGCGGCGTTCCTCGCTTCGCGTACGAGCGGCCCGGCAGCGCCAGCCGCGACGGGAGTGGCCGTGAAACCCAGGTACTCGCGGAGTTCCAGGGCGTTGCGTGTGGTGTTCTCCAAAGCGACATTGCCGCCGACCGTCGTGACGGCGACGAGCTCGAGGTTCGGATCTCCGTGGGCCAGCACCAGCGCGAGCGCGTCGTCGAGGCCCGGATCACAGTCGAGCAGCAGTTTCTTCGCGGTCATCCCCCCAGCTTATGGCCGGTCAGGAGCCGGTAGAATCAGGCCAATGATCGCCGAAACGTCGACACCCGCAGAGCGCGGCACTTCAGTACAGCCCAGCGCAGAACAGCACGGCGACGGCATCGACCCCGACGACCTCGAAGTGACCCTCAGGGTGCTCTCCTCCCTCGATGAGCTCGACGAGGAGCACCCGGACTTCATCACGGTGCGTCAGGCGACCGCCAGGATGTTCAAGTCGGTCAAGCAGAACCGCCGGCTGGAGAAGCGCGCGGCCATAGCCGAGGCCGACAGGGCAGTCGTTGCCGGGACCGCGACGGGGGCTGCCGATCGGATCGATGACGAGACCAGGGGCATCCCGCTGCAGGCGGGCACGGAGGCCGCGACGGCTGGAACGCTGCAGAAGTCACGGGCCTGCTACATCTGCAAGCAGCACTACACCCGTGTCGACGCGTTCTATCACCAGCTCTGCCCGGACTGTGCGGCCTTCAGCCACGGCAAGCGGGACGCACGCACTGACCTGAGCGGCAAGCGCGCCCTGCTCACCGGTGGCCGGGCGAAGATCGGCATGTACATCGCGTTACGGTTGCTTCGCGACGGTGCCCACACGACCATCACCACGAGGTTTCCCCGTGACGCGGTCCGCCGGTTCTCCGGCCTACCGGACTCGGCGGAGTGGTTGCACCGCCTGCGCGTGGTCGGCATCGACCTGCGCGACCCCGCCCAGGTCATCGGACTCGCCGATTCCGTTGCCGAGCAGGGGCCACTCGACATCCTCATCAACAATGCCGCCCAGACCGTGCGCCGCTCCCCCGGCGCCTACAGCGCGCTGGTCGAAGCTGAAAGCTCCCCACTGCCGGACGGACCGAAGCCTGAGCTGATCACCTTCGGGCACACCAACGACGCGCATCCGCTGGCCATCGCCGCCTCGGTGACCGCCCATCCGCTGCTCGCCCGCACCGCCCGGACGGCGGATGCGCTCACCGCTGCCGCGATGGAGGCCGGCTCATCCTCGCTCGAGCGCCTGGCGGCCGGAACGGCAATCGACGCCGGCGGGCTGATCCCCGACCACCATGACGTGAACAGCTGGACACAGCACGTTCATGAGGTGGAACCGCTGGAGATGCTCGAAGTGCAGCTAGCGAACACGACTGCACCATTCCTGCTGATCAGCCGACTTCGCCCGGCAATGGCGGCGTCCGCGGCCAGGCGCAAGTACGTGGTCAACGTTTCGGCGATGGAGGGCCAGTTCTCCCGCCGGTACAAGGGCCCAGGGCATCCGCACACCAACATGGCCAAGGCCGCCCTCAACATGCTCACCCGCACCAGCGCCGGCGAGATGCTGGAAGCTGATGGAATTCTGATGACCGCGGTCGACACCGGCTGGATCACGGATGAGCGTCCGCACCCGACCAAGGTGCGGCTGGCCGAGGAGGGGTTCCACGCTCCGCTCGACCTCGTCGATGGGGCGGCACGCGTCTACGACCCGATCGTGCGCGGTGAGGCAGGCGAAGACCTGTTCGGGGTCTTTCTCAAGGACTACAAGCCGGGCGCCTGGTAGTTGCCGACTGCGGCCGAGCCTGTCAGCCGGCTTCGTCTCCCCGCCGCACTTGGAGCCGGAATCCAGGGGGCGCGATGAGTCCGATCCTCATGCCCGCTGCTTCCAGACCGACTCCGCTCGCTCGGTGGCGGAAGGACGGCGCGTACGCGGTTCACGGCGAAGCTGGACGCCCTCGGGCACGCGTTGGTTCTGCGGGATCTCAGGGTCGAACCCACTGAGGCTCCGCAGGATCTGGATCGGCGCTGCGGACGCCCACGCTTGAGGCGAGCACGATGTCGGGTACGGGATCGGCTCCGGATACTCTTCCCGGTCGAATCCGCAGAACAATTCGGGTAGTCGTCCATCGAAGTGGTCCGCGGCATCCAGGATCGCTGTGGCGACTGTGCGGGCTTCCTCCTCGAAGCCGTAGCGCATCAGCCCGGCCACGATGATGGCGTTGTCGTGCGGCCAGATGGACCCGGTGTGATAGCTAACGGGGTTGTACGCCCCCATGGCTGTCGAGAGGGTGCGAACACCCCAGCCGCTGAACATCTCAGCAGAAAGCAACTGCTTAACGACAGCCGGTGCCTTATCGTCATCGACGATGCCACTCCACAGGCAATGCCCGATGTTCGACCCGCACCCGTCCACCTGCGTCTTGTCGTGGTCGAGCGCGACCGCGTAGCAGCCGCGGTCCGGCATCCAGAATCGGTCGTTGAACTCCCCCTTGAGCACTTCGGCCCGAGACATCCAGAGCGCTGCGGCGGCGTCGTCGCCGGCGTCCTGCGCCAGATAGGCCCGTGCCGCGTAGGCGCTGTACACGTAGCCTTGCACTTCGCACAGGGCGATCGGCGGCACCGCGATCGTTCCGTCGGCGAAGTTGATTCCGTCGACGGAGTCTTTCCAGCCTTGGTTGAGCAGTCCCCCGGGGTTCAGCCGCTCATACTCGACGAAGCCGTCGCCGTCCCGATCACCATAGTGCCGGACCCAGTGGAGTGCCAGGTCCGCCGCCGGCAGGAGCGCCCGGATGCTGGCCGCGTCCTCCCCCCACCGCCTCGATTCAGCCAACAGGGTGACAAATAGCGGAGTCGCATCCACCGACCCGTAGTACACGCTGTCTCCGCCCAGGGAGAGCCCGGCGCTCACTCCGAGGCGAACTTCGTGCAGGATCCGACCCGGCTGCTCCTCGGTCATCTCGTTGACCTCGGCACCCTGGTAGTCGGCCAGGGTCCGCAGGGTCCCCAACGCCAGTGTCGGGTCGACGGCGAGTGCCATGTAAGAGGTGAGCAGGGAGTCGCGGCCGAATAGTGCCATGAACCATGGGGTCCCGGCGGCCACGACGTCGCGTCCTGGCTGTGCAGGGTCTGAGATGCGGAGTGCCCCGAGGTCGAGCTGGCTGCGCTCCAGCGTGCGAGTCAGCGACGGATCGCTCGCTATCGGCACCGGCACGGCCTCTCCCCATTCGCGGAACCGGCGGGCCGCCTCGGTATCACGCACCGGCACGTGACCGGGGAATCCGGGCTCCATCGTCGTATCGTCGATTTTCGGCGTCGCGATGATCGTCGTCACCCAACTGCCTTGTGCCGGGACTACCACCTGGTAGTGGAGGGTCTGGTCGTTCACGATGGCGTCGGGAGCCAGGACATCCAGCCCGCGCCGATGGTCCTTCCACTCGGACTCGATGCGGATGCCGGTTGTCGTCACCTGCGGAACGCTCACCCACCGGTGCACGATGTTGCCGCCCTTCACCTCGAAGAGGTCGGCGAAATCTGAGCCGAGCCGCAACTCGATCGCACACTCGGCAGGCTCACCGGAGAAATTGCGGATGGTGAAGTCTTCTCTCAGCCCCGCGCCGACGAGCCGGGTTCGTTCCACCACCAATGGCGTGTCGACCCCGTGGGTGTCTCGCGTGGCTCGTCCGATGAACGTCGCCCGATATGGTTCGAGGACCACCGCTGTGAGCGCCTCTACGGAATATCCGTTCACGGTCAGTCGCCATTCGGAGACAAAGCGGGTATCCCGGAAGTAGACACCCTGATGAGTCCCCGGAAGGATGTCGCCGTTGGTCGTGCTCACCGAGAACGATGAGCCATCCACGATCGTCGTAATACCTGCGACAGCCACTCGTGCTGCACTGTCCGCGTTCCAGCCCGACACCTCTGCTGCTCCTCTAATACCCTGACCCGTCCAGCTAGCTCACTAGTGTGCGCCGCGGTGGTGCGGCCGAGGAGTCACTCTGGCGAAACTCTCAGGCAGGTTCTCACGGCGTGATTGAGCGGAGCTACTGGCTTGTCCCGCACGAAGCACGACGCATTCCCTCTGCACTCCGATGCCCTATTCCGGGTGCCCATACTCACCGATGAGGGGAACGAAGGCCACCCCCAGAACAGCTTCTTCCTCATAGCCCTCGTCAGTGCGCTGAACGACCACGAGCTGTTGATGACCGAATCGTCTCTCCACTGGCATCACCAGCCGCCCGCCCTCGGTGAGCTGTTCGACGAGCGGTTTCGGAACGTCCGGCCCGGAGGCGGTGGCCAGGATGGCGTCGAAGGGCGCCTCAACGGGAAGCCCTCGGGTGCCGTCCCCCGTCATCACCTTGACGTTTGTTGCCCCGGCCGCTGCCAGGCGCTCGCGCGCCGTCTCCGCCAGTTCCGCGTGCCGCTCGATCGTATAGACCCGTGCCGCCAGGGAGCCCAGGACCGCTGCAGCGTACCCTGAGCCGGTGCCGATCTCGAGAACGCGGGCATCCGTCTCGATCCTGGCCTGCTCCGCCATGAATGCCACAATGTACGGCTGGGAGATCGTCTGCCCACCCGGGATGGGAAGTGGGCGGTCATCGTACGCGTAGCGGACCTGGTTCTCGGGCACGAACAGGTGACGGGGGACGGTGCGCATCGCGTCGAGCACGCGGGGGTCGCGAATGTCCCGCCGGGCGAGCTGCGTCTCCACCATGAGGTTGCGTTCGGCTTCGAATTCGTCCATGCGTCAGTGTTGCTCCCGAGGCTGGGAAATAGCTCCCTCAATCTCGCCCTGAGTAGCCTCGTTCCCTGAGCTTGTCGAGGGGGTCGAAGGGCCGGTTGCGCCCCTGTGCACAACTGTGCTGGGAATGTCGGTGGCTGCTGGTTGCCTTAAGGCATGACCGGAGCACACGACATCATTACCCGGTGGCCGTCGCGGCAGCCGGGTGAGG
>JBBDSS010000020.1:0-188759 GCA_040904805.1 Homoserinimonas sp.
CACCCGGTGATGGAACCCGCATAGGAGCGGCAGAAAACCGGGGACGGTTCAATCAGGCCACGTGTGCCACTGTGCACTGGCACTCGGCCAGGGTGGCTGCCTCGACCGCCGTGTCCGAGTCGTCGCGGATGTGGGGCTGAGGCTTGGCAGGCTCCGCCACCTGTCCAGGTGCATCACGATGCGGCCACAGGGAGAGGGCTGCTGCCGCGCCCACGAGGGCAAGGATCGCCAGGACCGACCAAGTGGCGGTGAAGCCCAAGTTCGTGCCCATCCATCCTGCGATGGGATAGGTGACGAGCCAAGCAAGGTGAGAGAGCGAGAACTGTGCCGCGAAGACCTCCGGTATTCCGTTCGGTTGCACCGAACCCCGAAGCACCCGGCCAGTCGGTGTGACAATCATGGCCATTCCGGCTCCGATAACGAGCCAGACTATCGCCGTGCCGACCCACCCGAGCAGCCCTGTGGTGGTGAGGATCACTGCCGCGACGGTACCGGCGACGAGGACTCCAGCACCGGTCATCATGACGGTGCGGTCGGCCACCCGGTCTAGGACGCGCGGCAGTGCAAGGGCGGCCAGCAACGTTCCGCCGCCAGAGGCACCGAGCATCCAGGCAACGTCCACTTGTGAGCCTCCGAGTCCGTCACGGACGTAGTTCACGGTGTTGACGATCACTATCGATCCAGCAGCCGCGACAACTAGGTTCAGCGCCATGACGCCGCGTAGTCGCGGCGTACGAAGAAACGTCCTGATCCCTGCGCTTGCCCTGTCCCACGCCTTGGCGTGGGCGCTGGGTTGCGCATTGGGGATACGGGTCGAAAGAACAAGCAACGCGGAGAGGACGAATCCCACGGAGGTGCCGAGGAACAGCC
Source organism: Homoserinimonas sp. (assembly GCA_040904805.1). Lineage (GTDB taxonomy): Bacteria > Actinomycetota > Actinomycetes > Actinomycetales > Microbacteriaceae > RYN-87. Next base: position 871 of record JBBDSS010000020.1, read on the forward strand.
AATTGAACGTCATGAAGCTCAACGCGACTGCCGCCAGCACCGGGCTGAGCAGGCTCTCCATGGTGTAGGCCACCTGGGACGCTGACAGGGCACGCGTGTATTCGGCCTTGCCCGTCACGATGTCGGGGATAACGGCCTGGAACGTCGGTGTGAACGCAGCGGATGCAGCCTGTAGTATGCCGATCAGCAGGTAGATGTGCCAGATCTCGGTGATGAATGGCAGCGCGAGGACCACAGCGGCGCGAACCACGTCCAGCGCGACGAGGAACATTCGTCGGGGTAGTCGATCGACGTACGCGGCAGCGAGCGGAGCGATCACCACGTACATGACCATTTTGATCGTGAGGGCGGTGCCGAGAACCAGGCCCGCACTCGGGCCGGCAAGGTCGTACGCGAGTAGCCCGAGCGCAACCGTAGTCAGCCCGGTGCCGAACAGCGCGATGATCTGAGCACTGAACAAGTGCCGGTAATCGCGTATTGCGAATAAACGCATGTCATTCCTTCCATATCCGGTGGCGCCTGATCGCGCCAGGAACCGCACTGCGCGGCGATAACTAGTGGTGTGGTGCTGGTTCGGTCTGGACCGGTGTCAGGCCAGCGACGATGTTGAAGGCTCCGGTGAGGATGTTTAGCGAAACCACGCCCACGACGTCGGCGATCTCACGGTCGCTAAATCCGTAATCACGCAATCCGACGATCTGTTCATCGGTGATGGCCGTTGTTCAACAGCGCTGGGGAGTGCTGCGACGCTGTGATGACTTTGGCGGCCTCCACGGTGAAATGAGCGCTGTGCACGGTTCCCTCATGCTGGAAATCGAGGTGCAGTCGGTAGAGACCGGCGGAGGGAGCGGTTACAAAGAAGGAGACCTTCGGCCCTGGTCTGGTGGTCCCGTCGCCTGGTTCTCCCTGCGGGTGAACGTGCAGGTAGGCCAAGTCACCTGAGCGCAACGCGACCAGATGCCCATATGCGCCGAGATAGGGCTCCAACGTGGTAACGGACTGCGTGTCGAGCGTGACGTCGAACGTGAGTTCACTGGGATTACCGGCGGAGAGCTCTCCCGCAAGGGTGACCGTGTAACCACCGATCTGCGCGATCCTGACGGGCTCGGGAAGTGGGTGGGGCTCGTAAATGCCGGCCACCGAGGCGTCGATCCCCAACGTCATGGTTTCGTGAGGGTGTGGTTGGAAGTCCGCAAAGAACCGCCAATCGCCGGGAACCAAATCCAAGTGAATGCTCCAAGTGCCGACCTCATCCATTACCGGATGCACGTGCTGGAAACCAGTCATGTCGCGCCGGATGGCGATGAAATGCAATTCCTTCCCATGCACCGGCACGAATTCAGTCAATGCCTGGCCGTCGGGATCGACCACCCTAAAGGCAACCTTCTGCCGACCGCTAAAGAAGATGGTCGAGTCCAGAACAAGGGTGTAGCCGTGTTCGGAGACCGATAGGCCTCCGGGTGGGGTTGCACCATGTCCTCCGTCGCTGGAATCTTCGTGAACTCCGTGGTTCTTCATCGTTTTCTCCATCCGCGTTGTAGCTGGGATCAGCCGTTGGCCAAAAGCAGCGGGGGACAGTTGCGCCCACTTTCGGGCAACTGACTGAAGCACTGTAGATAACACCATACCCCCCTAGGGTATTCCGTGCGACAGAAAAGGCACATTCCCACGTCAGATCACCACCAGCATCGCTAGTCCGTGCAGTTCGCCGGAAGGGTGTCACGCGTCGCTTTGGGTCTGCGAGAACCAGTCGGGCCGCCATGACGTCCCGACGACTTACTGAAGACGATTTATGGGATCCGACTTGGGTTCGGTCTCCCGTATCCTCCGCTGGACTCGTGAAATTTCGTCCTACGGCAGTCGAGTAGCCAAGGAGAGAATATCGGCTAAGAGCGCACGAGCCGGGCAATCGCGTCGCTGGCTTCTTTGATCTTCAGCTCGGCATCAGGGCCATCCATGCGAGCTGCGTCGAGAACACAGTGCTTGAGGTGATCGTCGAGGAGGCCGACGGCGACAACTTGCAAGGCGCTGGTGAGAGCGCTGATCTGGGTCAGGATGTCGATGCAGTACTTCTCTTCGTCCACCATCTTGGAGATTCCGCGTGCCTGCCCCTCGATACGTTTCAGGCGCTTCAGATAGTTGTCTTTGTCGGTGATGTATCCGTGGTGGTGTGTCGTGACGGTTGGTGTTGGCATGTTGATAGCTTCCTTCGGTTTCAGCGCTACAGGACGGTGCGGGTACTGGCTTGGGGTGAGAGGTCGATGCGCCGTAGTAACTGGGCGTTGAGGGCGACCACGACGGTCGATAGAGACACCAAGGCCGCACCAACTGACAATTGGTTCACGTCGTTGTGTTGTAGTGGTTGTTCAAGTGTGCAGCGCCCGGGTTGGCATGCGCGAGGAGTTCCGAGGCATCGCCGACCGGTCCGGCCGGGGTGTGGAGTTTAGGCATCCAGTCGAACACGGCCGAAGCCGCATCCACTCCGATGATGCCGACCGGCACACCCTCATGCTCGTTGACAACGACCAGTGGGTCTGCTGACACTATGCGGGAGGGCACGTTGATGCCGGTGAGTCCAGCACCGGCGATCATCGACCCGCTCAACACGGCGGTGAACGGGGCGCGAGGCGAATACTGGCCGGGATCCGTACCCAAGCCCAAATCCGCGAGGATGGTGCGGGCTGCGTGCTCGCCCTGCGCGACCGCTTCAGCCCAGTGATCGATGCGCCACGTTCCGATTCGGTCGTCGTGATGGATCGCGGCCCCTCCCGCCGCGTACAGCCCGAGATGAGCGGCTCGCAGTGTTTCGTCTACCCCGACCCCGTCGTTCCAGGGTGCCGGCGCCTTGGGTGTCGTGCCGTGCGCCACGACGAATAGGTCAGCTTGGAGGTGGGAGCCGTCATCCAGCTGGATGGTGAGTACGTCGCCGTCCACCCAGATGCCGACAGGGACTCGTCCGAATGCTGTGGAGAGGTGTGCGCGGTGAGCGTCCGCGATCCGGCCGGCAAGCTCGTGACCGAAGACGCTGACACCCGGCAGAGTCGAGCGGGCTAGCAGGGTCACGTGGTGGCCCTTCTCTTGCAGCAGTGTCGCCGTCTCGCCGGCGACCAGGCCTGCTCCTGAAATGACGATCCGGCCCGGTCCGCCGATTGCCGCAAGCGCGTCTCGGACGCGGATGGCGTCATCGACCGAGTGCAACGCAGTGAGCTTGCCTGCCGCGACGGCGTCGTCAGTGCCCAAAATTGCGGCTTCCAGTTCGCGCGGAAGACTTCCCGTGGCGACGAGCAGCGCGTCGTAGCCGAGAGAAGCCCCGGAAGCCATCCGGACGATCCGTTTGGTGGAATCGATGCGGATCACGGTGTCAAGAAGTACATTCACAGCGGGAAGGGCGGCTTGCTCTGGGGTGAGGAGCCCGCTTGCGATTCCTTTGTTGACGAGCGTGCGGTTGTACGGTGTTTCGCCGGTACGGCCAACAGAGGTGACCGAGACCGCGTTTGCTCCGGCGAGCACCCTGGCGGCGGCGCTGCCGGCAGCGCCGGCACCGACGACCAGGACATGAGGGGATGACATCGAGTGGACGCCTTTCACGGGAGAGGAACAGCATGATCCAAAGGGACTCGCGAAGGAACCTACGCGAGCCCCTCGGAGATTAGCCTCAGGCGGCGCTGGCGTACTTCGCCGGGTCGGCGTCGAAGAGGGGCCCACAGGCTCCGCAGCAGAAGTAATACCGCTGCCCCTCGTAGTCGCGGTAGAGACCCTGCGCCTCGGCGATGCTCTTTACCACGGGGGTGCCCGCCATAACCAGACAGACGGAGAGGTCATCTGTTGCTGTGTCAGCGGGAGGGGTGTGGTGTCCAGAACAGGCACTGCCGGCGGCTGCGTCAATTTTGGGGCTGTTGTCAGTTGTCATAGTGAGTAAATTCCTTCTGTGATGATGAGGCGGTAGTCCCGCGGTTTCAGTGGATGATAATCAACAAGCCTATACCCCGTACGGGTATACACCCTCGTTTCCCGACGTGCGTTGTGTTACCTGATCGCGTTGCTCTTGAAGCCGCGGAGGCGGAGACTGTTGCCGACGACGAACACGCTGGACATGGCCATAGCCGCGCCGGCGAGCATCGGGTTCAACAGCCCGAGAGCGGCGACCGGGATGGCAGCGACGTTGTAGGCGAAAGCCCAAAACAGGTTCGACTTGATCGTGCTCAGGGTCTTCCGCGACAATCGGATCGCGTCTGCCGCGCTGCGCAGATCGCCACGGACGAGGGTGATGTCCGAAGCCTCAATCGCCACGTCAGTGCCGGTACCCATCGCCAGGCCAAGGTCAGCCTGCGCTAACGCGGGAGCGTCGTTGACGCCGTCCCCGACCATCGCGACGACCTTGCCCTCGCCCTGTAGGCGAGTGATGACGTCGACCTTGTCTTTGGGGAGCACCTCGGCGATGACCGTGTCAATGCCAACCTCGGCAGCGATCCGGTGGGCCACTGCGTCGTTGTCACCGGTCAGCAGCACTGGCGTCAGCCCTAGCGCCTTCAGCTGCGCGATCGCCTCGGCACTGGTCGACTTCACGGTGTCGGCCACGACGAGGATGCCGCGCGCGGCACCATCCCAGCCGACGGCGACGACCGTCTTTCCCTCGTCCTCAGCACGCGCCTTGGCGTAAGCCAGGTCTGAGCTCAGTTGCAGGGACCATTCGGCGAGCAGCGACTCGCGGCCGACGACAAGCGCGTGCCCGTCCACGACGCCCTGCACGCCCTTGCCCTCGATGTTTGCGAAGCCCTCGACTGCCGGCAGTGTGCCGATTTCCTGGGTGGCGCCCTTCGCGATGGCCTGTGCGATCGGGTGCTCAGAGGCATCCTCAAGCGCACCGGCCAGCCGCAGAAGTTCACCACGGTCGGTGCCAGGCTCCACTATGACGTCAACCAGACTCATCTTGCCGGTCGTAACCGTGCCGGTCTTGTCCAGCACAACGGTGTCGACCTTGCGGGTGGACTCAAGAACCTCCGGGCCCTTGATTAGAATGCCCATCTGCGCCCCACGGCCGGTGCCGACCAGCAGAGCGGTCGGGGTGGCCAGACCAAGTGCGCACGGGCAGGCGATCACGAGAACCGCGACAGCGGCCGTGAACGCGGCGGCGACGGGGAACCCGGCACCCAACCAGGCAGCAAGCGCCACGACGGCGATGACGATGACGATCGGCACGAAGACACCGGAGATCCGATCGGCCAGGCGCTGGGCCTCGGCCTTGCCGGTCTGGGCGTCCTCCACGAGCCGCGCCATCTGCGCCAGCTGTGTGTCGGAACCGACCCGGGTGGCACGAACGACCAGGCGCCCGCCAACGTTCACGGTGGCCCCGGTGACCGCGTCACCCTCGCCGACCTCGACCGGCACGGACTCGCCGGTGAGCATCGACGCGTCCACAGCGGAGGTGCCAGACACCACCACGCCGTCAGTGGCAATTTTCTCCCCGGGGCGGACGACAAACTCGTCTCCCGCAGCGAGGTCTTCCACGGCGATCTTGGTTTCGACCCCACCGCGCAGCATCGACACTTCCTTCGTTCCCAACTCCAGCAGGGCACGAAGCGCGGCGCCCGCCTGTCGCTTGGACCGCTTTTCGAAGTAGCGTCCGGCGAGGATGAACATGGTCACACCCGCGGCAACCTCAAGGTAGATGTTCGCCGCACCATCCGAAGGGGCGAGGGTGAATGTGAACGGGTGCGTCATGCCGGGAACGCCAGCCGTGCCGAGGAACAGCGCATAAAGCGACCAGAGGAATGCTGCGCTGGTGCCCATCGAGATGAGCGTGTCCATCGTGGCAGTGCCATGTCTGAGGTTCGCCCACGCCGCCTTGTGGAACGGCAGCGCAGCCCACACGATCACCGGAGCGGCCAGCGCGAGGGACGCCCACTGCCAGTACGTGAATTGAAGTGCAGGAATCATCGCCATGGCGATGACCGGCACAGTCAGGATGATCGAGACAATGAGACGGTTGCGCAGTGATGTCAGCTCGAGGTCCGCGTCATCCGCATCCCCGCCGTCTGCGGCGCGCTTTGCCTTCTTCAGCGCGGGAAGTGCGGCCGTGTAGCCGGTTTTCTGCACCTCCGCGATCAGCAGCGCCGTGTCATAACCTCCCGGGACAGTGATTCTTGCCTTCTCTGTCGCGTAGTTGACGGTGGCGGCGACCCCGTCAAGCTTGTTGAGCTTCTTCTCGATTCGCATCGCACAGGAGGCGCAAGTCATCCCGCCGATCACGAGTTCGACGCTGGAATCCGCCACATCGGCGGGAATTGTGGTGCTCATGGAGTTCCTTCTTCTTTCAAGTCATCGGGAGCGGTCGACGGTCAGTGACCGTCTGAACCGGTCTCGCTGTGCTCTTCCGTGGGTTCGTCCCTGCCGTGGTTGGTGGCGTCGAGCGCGAATTCGGCTGTGTGGATCCGCCCATCGACCTGGAAGTCGAGATAGAGCAGATAGCGTCCGGCGGTGGGTGCCTCGGCGGCGAACGTGATGTCGGGGCCCGCTGTGTCGCCAGCTTTCGGCTCATCGCCTTCGGCGTGGACGTGCAGGTAGGCGAGATCCCCGTCGCGTAGTGCGACCAGGTGGCCGAACGCGCCCAGGTAGGGCTCCAGCGTGGTGACCGGTTCCCCGTCGCGGGAGACGCTCAGCGTCAGCTCCGATGTGGATCCAGCGGTCAGGCTTCCGACGACCATCACCTCGTATCCGTCAACGTGGTCGGTGTTTGACTCGGTGACCGGGGCCAGATCGATTTCACCAGCGACGTCGATCGTGCGGGTGAGAGTGACCTTGTCGGGCCCGTCTTCAACCGCGGGCACGAAGTCGGCGTACACCCGATAGCTGCCCGCCTCTGCCCACTCCCACGGCGTCGACCAGAGGCCCGTATGCTCGTTGAGCGTTGGGTGAACGTGGCGGTATTCGCTCCCGTCCGTGCGCACAACAATCAGGTGCAGATCCTTCTCATGCGAGTTCACATACGCCGTCAACGGCTCGCCCTGCGCGTCCGTAATCTTGAAGCTCAACTCACCGGCCTCGCCGACGGACGTCGGTGCAACTACCGGAGACAGCGCGTAGCCGTACGCCGACAAAGAGACGCCCGGAAGCGCCACCGCAACAGCACTCTTATCGCCACCATCGTGCCCGGCTGCCGAACGGGCGTCCGAAGCGTTACCCACCCAGGCGGCCACGACGTCGTCCGGGACGGCAACGGCGGCAACGCCGTACGCGCCGGCGAAGGCCACCACCAGTCCCGCGGCATAGAGGCCGAGTCGTCCGCCACCGCTCATCAGGAACGCACCGCCGAGTACCCGGCCTCGTCCACTGCCGCGAGAACGGCGGCGTCCTCAATCGAGGTCGCGGAAGACACGACAAGCTTGCCGGTCTGCGCACTTACCTGGATCTCGTCGATGCCGGGAATCTGGCTGATTTCCTCGCGGATCGACATCTCGCAGTGGCCGCACGTCATTCCGGTAATCTGGTACTCGCTTGTAGACATGATGTTTTCCTTTCCTTCGATACCTCTAGCGGGTATTTAGTAATTGTAACGCATACCCCGGCGGGGTATTCCCGAATTGACCCAGAATCGGCGGACTGCCTGCGTCGGTTCGTCAGCTCGCCACGAACGAACGAAGCAGTGGGGCATGGCGGGAAACGCCGATGCCCCACTGTCTTGTTAGGCCGCGGTTTGCAACATCTCCGGCTCTTGTAGTTCAGCAACTGCAGGCCGCAGAGCAAAGGCCACCACCGCGGCCCCCGCGAGGGCGATGATGGCCGCCCCGACGAAGGCGGCGGAGTAGCCGGCCGTGAGCGCGGGTGCATCGCCAGACGGGGCGGTGAACATGGCGGCTACCGCGGTGAGGGCGGCGAGACCAATCGCTGATCCGATCTGGTAGCTGGTGTTCACCAATCCGGCTGCGACCCCGGTTTCCTCCGGTCTCGCGCTGGAGATCGCGGTCCCCAGGGAGGGCACGAAGGCCAGCGCCATTCCGAGCGCTGCGAGGAGTGACGCGGGAAGCACGTCGACCGCATAGTTGCCGTCGGGCCGCACGAACGCCAGCCAGACGAGGCCGGCGCTCAGCAGCAGCAGGCCGCTGACGATCATCGGCTTGGCACCGAACCGGGCCTGGAGCCGGGGAGCCAGGGCGATCATCCCCATGACGATCAACGCGGTCATCGGCAGCAGGGCGGCGCCGGATGCGAACGCTCCGGCCCCCAGCACCTGCTGCAGGTAGAGGTTCAGGAAGAACCACATGGGGATCCACGCCGCGCCGAGGAGCAACTGGGCCACATTCGCGGCCCCGAGTTGAGGTGCCCGGAAGATGCCGAGGCGGAGGAGCGGTTGCCGGCTGCGCGCCTGAATGGCGAAGAACAGCAGAAGCAGTGCGATGCCAACGATGAGAGCAGCCAGCGTTTCGGTCGTCAGCCACCCGATTTCGGGCGCGCGAACAACACCGTAGACCAGCGCGGTGAGTCCACCGGTGCCGGTCACTGCTCCGGCGACGTCGATCGATCCGGTCCTCGCTGCCGGGATTGCCGGTAGTGCGAACGGTGTCATAACCATCACCAGGAGTGCGATGGGGATCGTGATGTAGAACACCCAGGGCCAGCTTGCGTACTCGGTGAGCACGCCGCCGAGGAAGACCCCCGCTGTTCCGCCGATTGGTGCGGCTGCTCCGTAGATGGCGAATGCCTTCGGGAGGTCGCGTGTTCCGCCGAAGAGGGTCATCAGCAGGGTCAGTGCGGCGGGGGCGATCAGGGCGGCACCCACTCCCTGCACTGCCCGACCGGCGATCTCGACCGCCATGTTTCCCGCCGCCCCGGCGAGTACCGATCCGACGAGAAGCGCTCCCCAGCCGGTGATGAAGATTTTTCGTGCGCCGAAGAGGTCGGATAGCCGACCCCCGAGGAGCAGCAGCCCTCCGAAGGCCACTACGTAGGCGTTGAACACCCAGGACAGCGACTCGGGAGTGAAGCCGAGCTCACGTTGGATGTCCGGTAAAGCAACGCCGATGATCGACGTGTCCATGATCACCACGAACTGCGCGGCGGCGATGAGGGCCAGGCCCCACCAACGTCTCCCGCTACTGCGGTCTGTTAGCGAACTCATTTCTGCTCCTTGCATCAACACCGAGCAAGATACCCGGTAGGGGTATCAATATATACCCCTAGGGGGTAACGCCGTCAACTGGCAGTTTTCGTTCAGCCAGAGGAACCTATCGCTCGGATCGCCTCGCCTCGTCATCTCCACTCGCTATGGACGCAGCGTCCTCTACCTTCCCAGTCAACTCGGCGCTGCACTGCTCGCTGTTTCATCGAATAACGACGGCGACATGGCGCCACGCCTGGATAGCGGCGTCCGCCAGCTGTGCGCGTCCCCCCGATTGAGCTTGTCGAGCTCTCACCCGCGAGTCAGCCCACCGTGGAAGTATCCAGCGGATGCTCAATCTCGTCCTTCGGCATTTTCGCGAGTAGTACTGTCGCGATGCCGAACGTAACCGGAACCACCCCGGCGACGACAAACGCGGGAGCTATGCCGATGAATTCTCCCACGGGACCGGCGAGCGCCATCGAGATGGGCATGAAGGCGAGTGACACGAAGAAGTCGAGGCTCGACACCCGGCCGAGCAGCGCTGGCGGCACTCGCCGTTGAAGCAGTGTTCCCCAGATGACGGTCGCGTAGGTGTGGGCGAACCCCACCACGAAGAGGGTAGATGCGATGACCCACAGTTGCGACGTGTAACCGATGATCACCAGCGGCAGTCCGCCCGCGCCCCAAAGCATCACTATGACGGTGAGGTACCGGCGAGGCAGTTTCACCGAGGCGACCACGAGCGAGCCGATCGCGCCGCCCATGCCGAAGGTGGCAAGGGCGAGGGCGAAGGCACCGGCTCCTCCGCCGGTCTGGTTCTTGACCGCAAACGGCAGCAGAACCTCGATCGGCCCCATAATCAGCAGTACGAGAACGCTGGCGAACAGCAGCGTGCCGAGAAGCCACGGGGTGCGCACGACATAGCGAACGCCTTCGCGCAGGTCGTCAAACATGGAGCGCATCGGATGCTTTAGCTCGGCGCTCTCATGCGCTTCGCGCCGCACGGCGAATGAACGCATCGTCGCGAGAACGGCCACCGCGAAGATCTGAGTGAAAGCAGTAATTGCGAATGCGAAGCCGGGCGATGACAAGGCGATGGCGGCGCTCGCGGCGGCGGGACCTGCGGCCAGCATGATGGTGGGTCGCAGCATCCCCTCGATGCCGTTGGCTGCGAGTAGGTGCTCCGCCGGCAGCACGGACGGCAGCAGGGCTGAGTATGCGGGGTAGAAGAATCCGTCGCAGATCCCCAGCATGAAGGACACAACGGCGAGGTGCCATACCTCGATGTTGCCCGACAGCGCGAGGACAGCGGCGGCGGCGATACTCACACCCTTGATGACCTCAACGGTGATCAGGATGCGCTTCTGGGGGATGCGGTCGGCGAGTACCCCGCCGAACAGCACTGCTCCGACGAGGCCGATACTTGCCCCGGTCGCGACCACTGACAACTGAATGGGGCTGCCTCCCAACTCAATGACCTGCCACACCACCGCGAGGATCCAGATGCCGCCGCCGAACAGTGACAGTGTGAGCCCTCCAGCGAGCAGGCGAAACTGGGCGTTGCTAAACGGCACCGCTGCCTTCGGCAGCGCGCGCCGCACCCGTGGCCGCTGGGTAACGCTGGGTGCCTGGTGGGGTTCCTTGATCACGAACTGATGCTAATCGCCAGATTTGCTCGGTTCCGCATCAGGCTCCGTTCTGGGACTGCTCGTCCAGCCCCCGTGCGAGCGCGTCACGCGCTCGCCCTTGCCCTTGGCCGTGCTCCCGAACCGAGCGGGTGACGGCGTTCAGACCCCCTGCGGGACTGATCGCGTGACGCGATCAGTCCCGGGCCCGATCAGCCGAGGCTGCTCAGCGTGTGCTGCTACCCGGCCCACCGCGGACGGGCAGGACCTTCACGGTCACCGACACCGTCTTGCCGTTCACGGTCAGCTGCAGTGTCGCATCACCAGGGGTGACTGCGGTCAGCTGCTTCGTGGTCGGGTTGAACCGCAGGGCTGATGCGGCATGTTCCTTCACCGTTCCACCGTCGATCACTGCTCTCTTCCCCGACCAGTCGGCACTCATCGGCCACTGCACGGGCACGACGCGGTCGCCGTCCTGCACGATGCTCGCGTCGATCGTGACCGTCTCTCCCACGATCATCGTCGTCGGAACATCCAGCCGGATCTCGTCTACCCGCGGCTTCGTCTCGGCCTGAAGCCAGGCGATCCGGGCGGCGACCGTGGTCGGAGTGCTGCCGACGATCCCGGCGGCCGAGTTAAGCCCCAGCATCGTCCAGCCGGTGAAGCCTCCTGTCTCCGGTGTGCCCGACGGGCCCTTGCCGGAATTTCCGTTGATGATGCTCGACACCCCGTCGAAGCTCGTCGCGTGGAACACCCCGACGTGCGCGTTGACCGTTGCAATCGACTTGCCAGAGTCGGCGCGGAACGCAGCGAGGCTGGCTTCGAGCGCTTCCGCTTCGAAACGGTCACTGAGCTGGCTCGCCTTCGACGGCAGCGGGTCGTTCGCCGGGTGGTGCGCGAACACGACGATCCCCGTGATGCCGCTGTCTGCCGCTGCGGTCGCGAGCGCGTCTTCGAGCAGGCCCAGTTGCGCGCTGTCGGACCTCGCGAGCGAACCGTTCGCCGTGTTGAGCGTGACGACGAGCGTTCCGCCCAGCTGCTTCACCTGGCTGGTCTCGCCGAACTCCGCCTCGAAGTTGGAAATGGCACCACCCATCACCTCATGGTTGCCTGGAACGTAGATCCACGGGATCGCGTCGCCCACTTCCTCGTCGAGGATCGACCGGGCGAGGTCGAAGTCCGCGACGGATGCCTCATCGACCAGGTCGCCGTTGATCACGAGCAGGTCGGGCTTCTCGGCCACGATCTCCCGCAGCGTCCTGCGCGCGGCCTCGACAATCGCCCCGTCGGGGGTGCGCGCGACGAACTGGGCGTCGCTCATCACGGCGATGCGCTGGGCCCGGTCTGCGACGGTGCCGTCGGTCACGATCACATCGTCGTAGACGACGGATGCCGCGGGCTGGGCGACATCCGGAGCCACGACCGACGAGATCCCCGCGATCGAGACCTCACCGTGGTACGACGCGGTCGACCGGGTCTCCATCATCCGGATCCGTTCGAACCGGAGCGGGTACGCGGTGCCGGCGGGAACCGTGAACGTCACCTGCCTCCAGCCGGTCCAGGTGACGAGCGCGCCGTCGAGGTTCGTCGTCACCCCGTTGCCGGTCTTCACCTGGAGCCGCGGCCACACTCCGCTGCCGTCACCGTGGATCCACATCGTGATCGCCTGCGGCTGACCGGCGAGTTCGATCGGGGCCGGTGCCACGGCGTAGAAGCCGCGGGTGGCGGTCGAGGTGGTGAAGTTGTAGCCGAGCGTCATCGCGGTTTCACCGTTCGGGCCGGTCGACGGTGTGATGGTGCCGGTCGCGCGAGCGACCGCTGAGGTCCACGACCCGAGGTCGCTGAGGTCGGTGACAGGAACGTCCCGGTAGCCGATGGTCACCGCGATGTCGACGGACTTACCGAGCGCTTCGACGGTGATCGTTGCCGAACCCGACTCGACGTTCGGGGTGACGACGAAGCTGTCGACGCCGGCCGGTTCGACGGTGACGTCTGCGCCCGAGGTGACGGTCAGGTCGCCGGTCTCAATCGGTGCCCGGAAGCCGTCACCGTCGATCCCTTCGATGCGAACCGTTCGGCTGGTACCTGGCTCGGCCAGCGAGACCACCGAGTTGGATGCCGCCAGTCGCTTCAGTTCGCCGAGCACGTGCAGTTCTGTCGACGCGGAGTTGCCGTCCGCGGCGAAAGAGACTTCGGTGCGGCCCGGGGCGACGCCGGTGACGGTCGCGGACGATCCGTCGATCGGCTCGACGACGGCTCCTCCGTTGTCGGCCCTGAACTCTCCGTCGACGGCCAGGCCGGTGTAGTTGGCGTCCAAGCCGGTTCCGGTGACGGTGCGTGACAGGCCGGGGAACACAGCATCCGCATTCTCGCTCTGCGATGCGGTCGAGATCGCGACATCCGTGAGGATTGTCGGTGCCGAGGAGAAGAACGCAAGGCTGTTGGCGACGACGCGCTCGGTGCCGTCGGAGGGGCGGTTCACCAGGGTCGACGCGTCGGTGCCGGGCAGGCGGGCGACGAGCGTGGAGGAGCCGCCGCCGTCAAGGTTGACGGCGTTGTAGGCGCCGAGGTCGAGCATCAGTCGGCCGAGTTCCTGCACGGTCATGCCGCGGGCGTCCGCGGCGCGGCCTTCGATCGATGCGATGTAGACGACGGTGCCGTCCTGGTTGACGCCGACGGCGGTGCGGGCGGCCTCGACCTGGTCCTCGGCGGTCTGCACGCCATCGATGAGCAGTCGCTGCGATCCGCTGACGGCGAGGTCGACGTCGGCGGTGGTCGAAACGGTGACGTCGACGGACTCGCCGACGGTGAGGGCTGCGATTCGAGCAGCGGATGCTTCCCGCCCGACGAGCACGGCCGAGCCCGACGCGATGGCCGTCTCCGCCGTAACCGCGGCTGGGTCGGATGTGACGGAGGTGACCACCCCGTCGGTGAGGGTGGCGACGGCGAACGTCTTCGTCATGTTCGCCGGGCCGCCGAGCACCCGGGACAACGGGTGGCTGCCCCACAGCGGGGTGTAGTAGCCGAGCGAGCCGGCCGGTACGGTCGGTGCGTTCACCGACGGGACGTCGAGGGTGTCGCCGTTGATCGTGACGGTGGCAGCCGAGGCGATCTGCTGGATCGCTGCGATGCCGTCAGCCATGGTGAAGGCCGGACGGTTCGAGTTTGTGGCGTTGAGCACACCGCGCGTCGATGACACGTTCGTGCTGACCGGAGCCCCGGACGCGTTCATGTCGAAGTAGTCGCCGTTGACGGCGGCGATCGCGCCGGTGCCGCCGACCTGGTCGCTCACGGTCGCGCCTCCCGAGACGGCGCCGTGGTCGAGCACGTCCATGCTGAGGGTCGGGGTTTCGAGGTCGGCGACCAGGATGTGCCCGGTGACCCAGCCCTGCGGCTGCAACCGCTGGAACGAGGTGAGGTCGAGGCCGGGGGCGATGGCCGTGGTGTCTGCGCTGAGGAGCGACGAGTTTTCGCCGCCGAGGTCGAGCCCGCCGGTGTTCTCGGCCGCGACTGCCGAGGTCCTCGGATCGGCGGTGACCGCAATCGTGCCTCCCAGCAGCATCGCGGCGCTGAGGGTTAGAGCGAGCCAGCGGACCGCGCCACGGCTCGTCGATCGGGATGCGGGGTGGTCGGCGGCGAGACTCTCGAGCACGATATACCTTTCGGGTCGGGCTGCCCGCGCGGGCAGCAGTGCCGAGGTTAGGGAACCGAGGTGGCGCGGACGCGGCCGCGAGATGAACGGGGCCAGAATCAGCCAGTACGGCTCGGTGTCACGGCTGATCCCCGGCTCATACGGAGTGCTACGGGTTCCACGGCACCACCTTGTGGGTATGGGCAGTGTGTCGTCGGTCTCACCGACCTTCCTCACGCAGAGGGAGGTAGCAGATCTACTGCGCCTGCCCGAGCGCACACTGGAGGACTGGCGGCTTACGAGCCAGGGCCCGCCGTAGCTCAAGCTCGGCCGTCACGTCCGCTACGACCTCACCGACGTCATCGGCCGGTCTGGTCACGGCGATCTCATCTGGCATCACGCCTCATGCTCGCGAAGTAGTTCATCGCGCCGAGGCAGGTGGAACTCGTGGGTGTCGCCTGCTTTCAGCACCACCGTGGCCGCCGGGGTCCGCACCGTTACCGGTGCGGCATCACAGGCATCTAGGCTCAGCCGAAGGCGATCGGTTGACGCCATCACCCGGATCGGCTGAGCGCGATAGGTGATGCTGAACATTACGCGTGGCAGCTCCGGCGGCAGCACGGGGTTGAACCAGAGCGCATCGCCACGGAATTCCAGGCCGGTGTAGCAGCGGACGACCATGTCGATGGATCCTGCCATTGCGCCGAGGTGGATGCCCTCCCTGGTGGAGCCTCCCGGGCTGTCGGCCAGATCGGCCTCGAGCGCCTCGGTGAGGTATTCCCACGAGGTCGACCGGTTCCTCCTGGCCTCAACCCAGGAGTGCACGACGTTACTGAGCGTTGATCCGTGGGTTGACCTCGCGGCGTAAAACTCGACCGTCCTGCGTACCGCCTGACGCGGCAGTCGATACCCCATGTCCTCGAGCAGGTCCCGCAACTCCTCGGCGGAGAAGAGGTAGAGCAGCATGAGCACATCGGCCTGTTTCGACAGACGGTAATTGTTCGTGCTGTCGCCCTCAGAGTGCAGGATCAGGTCCATTCGCCCGATCGAGCCGTACTTCGCGCGGTACCCTTCCCAATCGAACTCGGAAAGCTGCTCGTAGCCCTCGAACTGGCTGATCACCCCGTCAGCGTGGAACGGGACCCGTAAGCGTCGGCTGACGTGGGCCCAGTTCTGGCGTTCCTCTGCAGTGACGCGGATGCGGTCCCAGACGGGGTGGTGCGTCCTCCCCTGGAACAGCTGCAGCACGTTGAGGGTGCGCCGCAGCAGCCACGCAGTCAACACATTCGTGTAAGCGTTGTTGCGGAGGCCGGGGCGCTCAGCACCAGGGTAGGAGTCGTGGAACTCGTCCGGACCCATAACTCCGCTGATATCGAACCGGTCGGCGGTTGCGTCGTAGATGGCGATGCCCGCGAAGAAGCGCGAAATCTCGACCATCAGCTCCAGACCCTGGTCGAGGAGATAACGCTCGTCGGTGGTCGTCTCAAAGTATTTCCAGGCGCCGTAAGCGATCGCCAGCCCAACATGGCGTTGGTGGTGCGAGTTATCCGGCATCCAGCGCTCATTCCGCAGGTTGTAGAGCTGCGTTGGGGTCTCCTCGCGACCGTCGACACCGCTCTGCCAGGGGAACATCGCCCCGGCGTGGCCAGCCTCTCGGGCGGCAGCCTTGGCTTCGGGGAGCCGACGATAGCGGTAGCCGAGAAGTGCCCGGCTGAGGTCCGGGCGGCGCATCGTCAGGATGGGATAAACGAAGATCTCGTCCCAGAAAACATGCCCGCGATACCCCTCGCCGTGCAGTCCGCGGGCCGGGACGCCGGCGTCGAGATCAGGGTCGGCCGCCGCCACGGTCTGCAACACGTGGACGGTGTTGAGGTTGAGCGCCAGCGACTGGCGCGCTGCGCCGTCGATGTCGACTCCGAAGTCGCGCCACAGGCCGCGCCAGATTTGCTCATGGGCTGCTTGCAGTGCGGCTATATCAGGGGCGCGGGCGAGCCAGGTGACCGAAGCAAACGACGGTGATGCGATGGCCCGATCACGCGACGTGCCGGCCGCCACCACTTTCTCGATGGTCACCGGCTGCCGTTCGTGGACGTTGACTGTGAACTCCTGCGCCACGTATCCGGGGTGCGACAGGAGCGTGCGAGTTCCGGGGCCCTGCACGTCCTCCCCGAATATTCGAGTGCGCGCCGCCATCGCGATGTACACCTGGGATTGGGACGTTCTGGTTTCGAGCATGATCGTCTCCTCGTCGGGCTGCGACTGGGTGACGGGCACCAGGTGAGTGTCTGCGAGCAGCGCGTACTCGCCGACGTTCCGGTTCGAGACCCCGCCGTCAATGGCCGTTCGCACCGTGATCGTCCCCGACCAGTTCTCGGCCACGAACTGGGTTTCGAGGCAGGCGATGTGATGGCGGCTTTGGGAGGTGAAGCGTCGCGATGTGACGAGCGTCGAGCGGCCATGGGCGTCGCGGATGCGGAGAATGCGGGTCAGGATGCCCACCCTCAGATCGAGCTCCTGCGTGTAGTGGACCACGTCAGCATCCGAGGGCGAAAACCAATCACCATCGCGGAGGCGGAACCCGAGCGGAAGCCAGTTCGGGGCGTTGACGAGGTGTTCGTCCTCGACCACGCGATCGGCCAGGTTGGTCTGCAGGCGATTGTAGACGCCGGCGAGGTACGTTCCGGGGTAGTGCACGCCGTCCGCGGTCGCCTCCGGGGCGGAACCGCGGGTGGCCCAGTATCCGTTGCCCACCGTGCACAGGGCCTCCCGCAGTCCTTCGCTGGGAGCGTCGAACGAGGTGTAACGAAGCACCCACGGATCGTCTGCCGTTCCGGCGGGTTCAACCCGGTCAGCATCGCGCACTGGCGCCGCGTTGGGTTCGAATCCGTCGAGGTCGGCCACGGTGATATCGGCACCGGCGGCGGTCAGCACGTGCGAGTGCCCTGTCCTCGCGACGCCGACAACGAGGCCGAACCCGCCGCTGATGCCCGCCGTGATGCCCGCTTCGGCGTCTTCCAGCACGACGATCCGTTGCGGGGGCATACCGAGGCGTCGTGCCGCTTCCAGGAACATGGCCGGGTCTGGCTTTCCGGGGAGCCCCAACTCGATCGCGTCGTTGCCGTCAACACGCACCGGGAAGAACCGAGTCAATCCGGCCGCCTCGAGAATGCGCGCACTGTTGCGGCTCGATGTGACCAGCGCCACTGGCGTCGCTGTGGAGGTAAGCCGGGTGAGGAGCTCCACGGTGTCCGGGAATGCGATGACCCCCTCCTCGTCCAGCAGCTTGTCGAAGGCTTTCTGCTTGCGGGCAGCGAGTGATTCCACCGACAGCCCTCCATCCCCCGAGCGCTCCGGAAGGGTAATGCCGCGCGAGGCCAGGAAGCCGCGCACCCCGTCTTCCCTGGCACGACCGTCGACATGGCGGCGGTAGTCTGCGCCTTTCTCGAACTGCCGTGCAACGCCGAGCTTCGAAAGGGCCTCATCGAACACCAGCTTCCATGCCCTGGCGTGCAGCACAGCGGTGTCGGTAACCACTCCGTCCATGTCGAAGATGATCGCGTCGAAGGGGGCGGCCGGATGCTCGTGGTGATCGGTCATCACTGGGTGTCACCGCCCGTGGCGACAACCACCGTGTTCACCTGCCCGACCCCGGTGTTCACCTCACGCGCCTGCTGTTCCGGGCCCTCCGCCCAGGTCCAGTCGGCAACATCGGGAATGTCTTCTCCGTGCTCGCGCGTGTACGCCCGAGCACGCACTCGAGCGTCCAGCATCCGCTGGCGGAGTCCGGCGTAGCGTTCACCCAGCCCGGGAACGCGATCGAGCACGTCCACGACCAGGTGGTAGCGGTCGATGTCGTTGAGCATCACCATGTCGAATGGCGTGGTGGTGGTCCCCTCCTCCTTGTAGCCGCGCACGTGCAGGTTGGGGTGCCCAGTGCGGCGGTAGGTGAGGCGGTGAATGAGCCAGGGGTAGCCGTGATACGCGAAGATGACGGGGCGGTTCGTTGTGAACACCGCATCGTATTCGCGGTCAGTCATACCGTGGGGGTGTTCACCTTCGCTGGCCAGCCGGGTCAGGTCCACCACGTTGACGACCCGCACTGTGAGGTCGGGGATCGCGTCGCGCAGGAGTGAGGCGGCGGCGAGCACCTCCAGCGTCGGCACGTCACCGGCGCAGGCCAGCACGACGTCGGGCTCTTCACCCTCCACCTCGGTGCCCGCCCATTCGAAGATGCCGAGGCCTCGGGTCATGTGCGCGATCGCCCGATCCATGCTGAGCCAGTTGAACGTCGGCTGCTTTCCGGCCACGACGACGTTGACGTAGTCGACGCTGCGGAGGCAGTGATCGTAGGCGGACAGCAGTGTGTTCGCGTCGAACGGCAGGTAGACCCGCACCACGTCGGCCTTCTTGTTCACAACATGGTCGATGAACCCGGGGTCTTGATGGGACAGGCCGTTATGGTCTTGCCGCCACACGTGTGACGAAAGCAGATAGTTGAATGAGGCGATCGGGCGGCGCCACGGGATGTCCTTGCTCACGCTCAGCCATTTCGCGTGCTGGTTGAACATGGAGTCGACGATGTGCACGAACGCTTCATACGTGTTGAACAGGCCGTGTCGTCCGGTCAGCAGATACCCCTCCAACCACCCCTGGCATTGGTGCTCGCTGAGCATCTCGACGACGCGGCCGGTGCGGGCCAGATTTTCGTCGCTCGGTAGGTATTCGCCGTTCCATTGCTTGGCGGTCGCCTCGTACACGGCGCCGAGCCGGTTCGAGGCGGTCTCATCGGGGCCGAAGATGCGAAAATTGTCCGGGTTGGCGCGGATGACATCCGCGAGCCATTCGCCGAGCACCCGGGTGGCCTCGTTGACGGTGGCGCCGGGGGCTGGGACGTCGACGGCGTAGTCGCGGAAGTCGGGTAGCACCAGGTCGCGTTTTAGGATGCCGCCATTCGCCACCGGGTTCGCGCTCATCCGCAGGTCGCCGCTGGGGGCCAGCGCCGTGACGACGGGCATCGGGGCGCCTGCGGCATCGAACAATTCCTCAGGCCGGTAGGAGCGCAGCCACCCATCGAGCACCTCCAGATGCTCGGGCGTGTCGCGTGCGTTTGCCAGCGGGACTTGGTGCGACCGCCAATTGTTCTCGGCCGAGAGCCCGTCGATTTCCGCGGGGCAGGTCCACCCCTTCGGGGTGCGCAGGATGATCATCGGCCAGGCCGGGCGTCCATCGAGGGTTCCGGCGGCGGCCGACGCTTTGATCTCCGCGATCTGGTTCAGCACGGTGTCGAGCGTTTCAGCGAACCTGCGGTGCACGGCGCCCGGGTCCTCGCCATCGAAACCGCCCGACACCAGGTAGGGGGTGTGGCCGTAGCCGCGCATGAGGTTGAGGAGTTCCTCCTCGGGGATGCGCGCCAGTATCGTCGGGTTCGCGATCTTGTAGCCGTTCAGGTGCAGGATCGGCAGTACCACCCCGTCGGTGAGCGGGTTCATGAACTTGTTCGAATGCCAGCTGGTGGCAAGGGGCCCCGTCTCGGCTTCGCCGTCCCCCACAACGGCCGCAACGAGTAACCCGGGGTTGTCGAACGCTGCCCCGTAAGCGTGTGAGAGCGCGTAGCCGAGTTCTCCACCCTCGTGGATCGAGCCCGGCGTTTCGGGGGAGGCGTGACTGGGAATGCCTCCGGGGAAGGAGAATTGCCGGAAGAGTTCGCGGACGCCGTCGTCGGAGCGTGTGACGTGAGGATAGAGCTCGCTGTAGGTTCCGTCGAGGTAGGCGTTCGCCACCATCCCGGGGCCACCGTGACCTGGGCCGGTGACGTAGATGGTGCTCAGGTCCCGTTCCCTGATGGCCCGGTTGAGATGGGCGTACAGAAAGTTCAGCCCCGGTGTCGTGCCCCAGTGGCCAAGGAGCCGCGGCTTGATCTGGTCCCGCTCGAGCGGCTGGCGCAGCAGCGGGTTGTCGAGCAGGTAGATCTGCCCAACCGACAGATAGTTGGCCGCCCGCCACCACGCATCGATGGCGGCGACGGTCGCGTCATCGGGGTCCGCCGGATCCCGGTGAGGAAACGGAGTGGTGTCGCGGTTAAAGCTGGGTCCGGTGGGGTTGTCCGTCTTGCTCATCCGTTCCTTCATTCTCTGCTGTTACACGTCGAACGGGTTCCCGCATCACTGCCCGCCTGGCTAACTGACCGGTGACGCGAATGCTGATTGTAGCTTGTGGGGCTGTAACGGGTCGCAGAACTGAGGTTGCGTGGTTCCTGTGATGCCGTGCCCAGCACTCTCTGCCGCATCTTGTGTGAAGAACGCAAACCCGACAGCATGATGACTACCGAGCCAGGTCAAACCTGAACTGAGGAGAGAATCCTCAACTGGCACGGCACCGCCCGTAGAGCGGAACGCCAGGAGCGCATCGAGAACGCTGATTGAGGTGTGGAAGGAACCGTGACGGGAGCCTGACCGGATGGTCTCGCAGTTCCAGCCCCCGGCGCCCAGTTGCTGACTGACAAGCCACTCCACGGTCGGGTTGATCCGCTCGTCACTGTAGCCGAATGACGCTGTGAGCATCACGAGCATGCTGGTGATGCACGTCTCTGGTTCGCGCACTGTTT
The DNA here is from genome assembly GCA_040904805.1 of Homoserinimonas sp. Classification (GTDB taxonomy): domain Bacteria; phylum Actinomycetota; class Actinomycetes; order Actinomycetales; family Microbacteriaceae; genus RYN-87. The sequence goes on from JBBDSS010000020.1 coordinate 21,828, forward strand.
TCGCGAGGTTGAGGCCACCACCATAGAATCTGGCGCCGTTCCACAACGTTCGGAAGCCAGCCAGCGCCTGGGGATTGCCCGGCGGAAGCCCCAGCCAGTGCAGCAGCAGGAGCGTGTAGGTGGTTGACGTCTATTTCGGGCTGTAGAGGGCACCGGCCCGATCATGATGCCGCGAAGCCCAGAGTTCCTGCGACCAACAGGATGACAAGCCAGGTCTTCGGGCATGAGGCGCTCTCCTCGGTTGATGTGCACCATCCTGGTCGTGCCGCATCGCACCGGGAAGGACTTTGGTCCGACGGCGCTGGGTGGGGCTGGTGAAGAACGTGGCGACGGGGATAGCGAGCGGGGCCGGCACGGGACTTTCGCCTCTGTCACTCGTCGCCATCGCGGTCGTAAGTTGCATGATCACAACGCGAACACGCAAAGGTCGACCCCACAACCGAGGAGATGAGAACATGGCAAACGCAACACCAACCCCCGTGGTCGCAGTAAGCATCGAGACGACACACGGCAAAACCAGCATCGACGAAGGTGTGGTCGCGAAAATCGCCGGCATTGCAGCCCGCGACACTGTCGGTGTCCATGCACTGGGTGGCGGCGCAGCGCGCATGATCGGTGCGATCCGTGACGCGATGAACACCACAGACCTCGCGCAAGGGATCAGCGTCGAGGTCGGCGAGACCCAGGTCGCCGTCGACGTCAGCATCGTCGCGGACTACCCCGTGCCGCTGCAAAAGGTCGGCGACGATGTGCGCGCGGCAGTCATCAACGCTATATCGACGTTGGTGGGAATGGAGGTCACCGAAGTGAACATCACGATCAACGATGTGTATATCCCCTCCGAGGACGGCAACGACCAGCCTCCCGCCGTCACGGTGGCCCGCGTGCAATGACTTCGTCAACTAAATTCGGCATCATCGTCGGTGCGGTTCTCGCCCTGACGTGGATCGTTCTCGGGTTCTGGGCGTTCGCTCTTGTCGCAGTCGCAATGCTTGCCGGGGGACTCGTCGGCCGCATCGTGGACGGCAAACTCGATGTACGTGGCGTGGCGGACGCGGTCCGGGGCAAGCGCTCTTCGTCATGACCGTCCCAGGTAGGGTGGCCTCGGACTATCCGCGAGGTCGCACCAGATTGATGCCACGGGCACTGAGCCGAGTGGTCTCCGCAGTCGCCGCCGAGGGCCTCGGTGTTCAGTCGAAAGCTATCCGGGTGGAGCTTTCTGACGAACGCGGTGCGCTCGCTGTGAGCGTGAGCACCAACATTTCTGTAATGGAAGTGCGCAAGACCCGACGCGATGCCGAGTACCTCCGGTGGTCGGGCGAATCGCTCTTGGACCGCTCGGAGCGCACTCAACAGCTACTACGCGCTCGTGTCGCGACACTGACCGGGTTGACTGTCGGCCACATCACCATCCGACTCACCGGCGCCACGATGCGGCCGGAGGCTCGCGTCAGATGAGCAGTAGAGCTTCCATCTACCAGCGAATCCGTCATCGTGAGACTCGCTCACCGCGGTCGGTCGCCGCCATCACTCTCGCGGTCCTGCTAATATCGACGTTCGCCTGGCTGGCAGTCGAAATGGTCCTCGGCATACTGAACCAGCCGCCCATGTTGGTAGGGCCCCGCACGATGGCGACCGCGCTGGTCGAGATCACCGCGCTTCCCGTCGCGATCTTTCTCTATGCCGGACTGTTCATCGCGCTGGCTGGCGGGGTCCTCATCGCTCTCGCAGTTACTCCTGGCCACCGGGGGCGTCACATCATCAGTTCAACGCACTCGGTCATCATCGTCGATGACGACGTCATCGCCTCGGCACTAGCCCGGCACGCCGCTTCCTCGGCCGGCATCAGTCAAGATCAAGCGCGCGTCACCGTGTCGCGTCGGCGTGTCGATGTGCGGCTAACGCCGACGTCCGGTTACCCAATCGACCAGATTGCCGCGCTGAACGTCGTGAGCGACGAGCTCGACTCCTACCAACTTGAGCCTGCACTTGAACCACCCCGGCTGTCCGTTACCGCTCGCGGGAAGGTGGGCGCGTGAACAGCACAAATCGCTTCGCGAACCGCCTCCTGCTCCTGCTCGTGGGCCTCACTGCGCTTCTCCTGGGTGCGGCAGCGGTTGGACTGGCCACCTCCGCGACCCTCATCAAAGGGTGGAACCAGATCGCGCCCGGGATCCTTGCGACCATCGAGACCTTTCTTCAGGCAACCCCCGCCGAGCAGTCGGCGCCGAACTGGCTGCTGGCCGGTGCCGCTGCCGTCGCCGTCCTCGTCCTCGGGATCGTCGTCCTCGCGATATTCATCTTCCGGCAAGGTCGCGGACAGACGAACCGTGTCATCGCAAGGGAAGTTGGAAACGGCGGGACCACAATCATCGATACGGCTGTCACCGCCGACATCCTCAACGAGATGCTGTCTCAACACCCGGAGGTTATTGCCTCGCATGTCTCCGCGTACGAGGTGCGCCGCACGCCGGTGCTTGACATCTGGGTGACATGCCGACGAGGCGCTTCACCGCGCGCCGTTGGTGACATTATCGAGAACTCGCTCAATGACCTGGAGTCGCTTGTCGGCACCGAGATCCCCGCACTCATCGGAATCCGCGGAGGATCCCGGGCTCGCTTCAGCTAGCCCGAGACATACAGCCACGAGAAGTAAAGCAACGATGCGTTGGTTGGCCAAGCTGAGTACCACCGGCAGATGCACGGCATCTAGGCCGAGCACAGCGGCGACTGGAGGGACATACGGGATTGCTACGGTTAGCACGCCGACACCCGATGCTCGACCAGAGCAGTGCTCGCCCTGGCCGGGAGCGCCAGATAGGGTGCGGCGTGCGCGGCGACAGCAAGACGACGATTTCGGTGAGGGTGGATTCGATGAACCACGCGCTGCGGAACGTAACGTCGTCGGCGTCGAATCCCCACAGCAGCAGCGCGAAGGTCAGAAGGTCGAACACTGTGGACACCGACCCGAAGAGGATCATGAAGTTGCGGATGCCCCTCAAGTCCCTGCGCCCTGGCCGTTCAGCAGGATTTGTCGGGGCAACAGTGGCAGGAACGGCAGTATCAAAACTCGCTAGAGCCATTGAGAGCATGTTGCCGAAGTTTGCGCTCGTGGTGACCGGACGTACTTGAGCATGTTAACGAGCGTGGCCCGCCCAAGTCGCACTCCGTCGATGATTGTCGTCAGGTCCTTGTTCAAAAGCACGACTGCGGCCGACTGCGGCGCCGCACGGGTTGTCGCTGAGATCGGAATCCTGATTGCGCGCTTCGGTAGTTGGCGTCCTGTCGAATCAGGACCAAACGCCCTACGCGTGGTTGCTGCGGAGAACGACTCTCAAGAGGCGGATAATTCGCACATCTGACGGACGGAGAAGGAACGATGAGTATTTCAGCCCCGTTGCGCAGCGACCGGAACATCCAGACTGCTGTCCAGGACGACCTTGAGTGGACTCCAGGCGTGGACTCCGCCGGCATTGGAGTGGCCGTCGAAGGAGGTGCCGTTTTACTATCGGGGGAAGTGGATAGCCATGCGGAGCAGTTTGCCGCCAAACGCGCTGCGCTCCGGGTTTGAACAACCAGATCACCTTGACGTCACGACCAACGTCCGCGGACACCGAACAACGCATCAAGGATGCCTTGACCCGCAACGCGAAAAGCAACAGGCAGGCCAGGCAGCCTGGGCATCCCCGCACGTGACAGACGTTGAAAACCGCATCGTTGTGCGTGGCAACTGAAATCAACGAATGCGATCCGAAGCGAAAGGCGCGGCCATAGCATTTGGGACCAGCAACGCTGGAGCAAGTGAGTGGCAGTCCACCTGGCTCGTTGCATCGCGATTGGCTGTGTTTCTTGCCACGATGTCCATGGCAGCATCCTGGATGCGCCGGCGTAAGTTGACAATCGGCTTGTAGCGTCGGATCGTCGCATTCACGGGGGCTGCGGCGAAACAGGTTAGGGCCTGAGGTCTCCGACCAGCGTGCCCGCGGGGACCTTCGGCCCTACTCCGCGATGGGGACATCTCCGAAAGTGAACCTGACACCTAACCGGGCCTAACGAAGGAGACCGCCATGTCAGCCAACGAGGAGAATCCGATCACAGCGCTTACCGCAGACGAGTGCTGGGACCTCCTGCACACGATCGAACTGGGACGGCTCGCCGTCAGCGTGGGCGGGTCGCCGGACATTTTCCCGGTGAACTATGTGGTGGACGGTCGGTCGCTAGTGTTCCGCAGCGCTGAGGGGACGAAGCTGCTTGAGTTGACGATCAACAGCAAGGTTGCGTTCGAGGCGGACGGCTGGGACGAGTTCACCGCATGGAGCGTCGTCGTGCGGGGGACCGCCCAGCGGCTTGAGCGCCAGGACGAAATACTACGGGCGGATGATTTACCGTTGCGCCCGTGGACAGCCACATTGAAGTACAACTACGTACGCATTGCCCCTCAAGTCGTGACAGGTCGTCGAATAGTGAGAGGGGAGGAGCCTGAGCGCTATCTTGTGTGAGCAGTCCGCCGTGAAGCCCCGAAGGCATGAAAGCCGCGAGCGGAGGAGCATCTGGGGCCAGCCGGGCGGCCGCCTGCAGGTGCCGGGACCTTAGCCCCTGCCTGGGCTGGTCGATGAGCCATTGACTGGGTAAAGGCGGAACTATGACAGAAGGCGTCGCGGCTCCCGCCTCGAACTGGAGGTTAATCATGAAGGCGCTCATCTACCACGGACCGGGAAAGAAGAGCTGGGACGACGTTCCCAACCCGATTATTCAGCATCCGACCGACGTGATCGTCAAGATGCAGGCCACTACAATCTGCGGTACCGACCTGCACATCCTCAAGGGCGACACTCCCGAGGTCAGCCCTGGGCGGATCCTCGGCCACGAGGGCATCGGAGAGCTCACCGAGGTCGGTGACGGCGTGACTCAGTTGCGGGTTGGTGACCGGGTCATCCTCTCCTGCGTGAGTGCCTGCGGCGTCTGCAGCAACTGCCGTCAGATGCTCTACAGCCACTGCCTCAACCCCGAAGGCAAAGCGGGTATCGGCTGGATCTTCGGCTACATGATCGACGGCACCCAGGCCGAGTACGTCCGAGTCCCGTTCGCAGAGAACTCCGTCTACAAGGTTCCCGAAGGCGTCACCGACGCCGAGGGGATTCTGGTCTCCGACATCCTCCCGACCGGATTCGAGATCGGCGTGCAGTACGGTCACGTCAAGCCCGGCGACATCGTCGCCGTTATCGGCTCCGGCCCCGTCGGCCTCTCCGCTATCATGACCGCCCAGCTCTACGGCCCCTCAAAGGTAATTGCGCTCGACCTTGATGACGCCCGCCTTGCCCGGGCGAAGGACTTCGGAGCGAGCGACACCGTCAACTCCGGCCAGGCAGACTGGAAGGACGAGGTTCTCGCCCTCACCGATGGCGACGGCGTCGACGTCGCCATCGAGGCGGTAGGTATTCCCGAGACCTTCACGATGGCAATCGACCTGGTCCGTCCCGGCGGGCACGTCGCGAACGTCGGGGTGCACGGCAAGCCGGTCGAGCTCGCCCTCAACGAGCTGTGGATCAGGAACATCAACATCTCGACGGGACTCGTCAACACCAACACCACCGGCATGCTGCTCAAACTCGTCGCCCAGCACCGGCTTCCTGTGGACAAGTTCGTCACCCACCAGTTCTCGTTCGACCAAATGGAGGAGGCCTACGACGTTTTCGGCAACGCCGCCCGACATGATGCCCTCAAAGTCCTCATTCACTGAGCATGCGGACGAACCCCGGAGTGAACCATGACCAGGACTCGTGTCACCGGCACCTGCGGCTCTAGACCAAGCGGACACTTCGCCACGCGCCAAACGGTTAGCTTCGCAACGGACAGTGCCGCACAGAAGGTCGAGATCCGTGACCAGTCGACAGTCCTCTAAGGCCGGACCCCTGGGAGATCGGCTACGGCCAACTGGACCGAAGGTCTTCTTGAACAAGCTAATTCGGGTGATGCTCTCCTACCGGGTGCTCGTCTTGACCATTCTCGTCAGCGTTGCCGGTGGCCTGCTTTGGGCGCTCGGGAGGGCATCCATCATCCAACCTCTGTTCAGTACTTACGCCTTGACGGGCGCCGCGCTCTTGAGTGCTCGCATAGTGAGCGAACTCCGGCGGGGGCGGTTCGGGGTCGATGTCCTCGCGGTGATCGCGCTTGTGGCCACCGTGTTCGTCGGCGAGTACGTCGCGAGCATGATCATCGTGCTGATGGTGTCGGGTGGAGGAGCATTGGAGGCTTTCGCCGAGTCGCGCGCGCAGAGTGACCTGAGTTCCCTTCTAGCCAGCGAACCGCAGGTCGCCCACAAGTTGGATGTCACGACACAGGAGATCTCTGATGTCGGTGCGAGCGAGGTTCGAGACGGCGACTCCGTTGTTGTAAAAGCAGGGGAAGTTGTCCCTGTGGATGGCACACTCGTTTCCGCGAGTGGCAGTTTCGATGAATCCTCTTTGACCGGGTAGAGCCTGCCAGTTCAAAAGCTGGCCGGGGACGGTGTGCTGAGTGGTTCAGTAAACGGATTGAACGTCGTAACAGTTGTGGCGACTGCGACAGCGGCCGACAGCCAATTTCAGGGAATCATCACTCTGGTCCAGCAGGCGCAAGAGAACCGCGCACCGGTAATCCGGCTCGCCGACCGATACGCGATCCCGTTCACGGCGGTGTCGCTTGCCCTCGCGGCCGGCGCCTGGATCGCGTCTGGCGAACCGGTCCGTTTCGCTGAGGTTCTCGTACTCGCGACTCCCTGCCCTTTACTCCTGGCCGCGCCCGTGGCGTTCATGGGAGGAATGAGCCGAGCCGCTCGACACGGCGTGATCGTGAAAGGCGGGAGTGTTCTCGAAAACCTCGCGCACATCCGAACAGCTGTTTTCGATAAGACTGGGACGCTGACCCACGGCGCCCCCCGAATTGCGCGAATCAATACTAAAGAGCAGTTCGACGAGAACACCCTGCTTACCCTGGTTGCCTCCGCAGAACAGTTCTCTTCCCATGTCCTCGCCAAGTCCCTCGTGGAGGAAGCGGAATCTAGGAAATTGCCGCTCCTCGACGTCAGCGACGCATCAGAAGAAGCGGCTCAGGGTATATCTGCCACAGTGGACGGCCGACAGGTGTGCTTGGGGACCCTGGCCTTCGCCAGAAAACATGCTGCCGGCATTCCCCGTGCTGCGACAACGGGTGGAGAACTCGCTATCTACGTGGTAATTGACAACCTGTTTGCCGGGAGTGTCATCGCTTCCGATTCCATTCGCGAAAACGCCAGCCAGACGATCCAGGCACTCCGGAGTCGTGGTGTCCGTGAGGTGGTCATGCTGACCGGCGATGCGCGAACCACTGCGGAGCACGTTGCTCATGCGGTGGGGATCAGTTCTATCCGTTCGGACTGCCTCCCGTCCGACAAGGTCGAAACCGTACAACGCATCCGAGCTCGCCCCGTGTTGATGGTGGGCGATGGGGTAAATGATGCCCCTGTGTTGGCCGCCGCTGAGGTGGGAATCGCGATGGGAGCGAAAGGTGCAACTGCAGCGAGCGAGTCAGCAGCGGCCGTGATCCTGATAGACGACCTATTTCGCACGGTCCGCGCCGTGGACATCGGGATCGATACCATGCGTATCGCACTCCAAAGCATCTGGTTGGGGATGATACTCAGTCTGATCTTGATGGTCGTTGCCGCTTTTGGGCTAATCCCAGCCACAATCGGCGCGACCTTGCAGGAAGCTGTGGACCTGGCCACAATACTGAACGCACTCCGCGCGGTGGGCGCTAAAGAACTGCATGCAGGTCAAACCCGGAGAGAGTCCGTTTAGATCGGCTGCCGTCTAAGTCAAAGGAATGGTCGCAGCCTCTTGCGGCGACCTGACTATGGAGCCGACCAGCATCGGTGAAGGCGTGCGCGATTGGCTGAGCTCACTTGCTGGCATGAGCCGGCAGGTGGCAGCGGTAGCGACATCGCTGCCCGCGAGCCGGCTGCGCGGTAAGCGTGAGACCACCCGCGAAGTCACTCATTTTGGGTTCTGCGGCAGATTGAGCAGGTGCGTGATGTCGATCGGCTGGGTCGGCGGCATTTCGATGTCGGAAGGATCGATGTTTGATTCGTCGGCTTTCGGTGATTCCAGAGGCTTCATGGCGTGCTCTTTCCTTGTTGAAGCCCATCGTCTGCCTCTCATGCCACAACCACTAGGGTCCAAGGGCCTGTGGAGTATCGAGACGACTTAGCCAGTCCCACCCAGTTACTCCTGTGAACGTGAAGGGGCCAGTGTCCCTGCCCAGGAGACAAATTCCCATCTCACAGGTGAACTCGCGGCGTGTTGAGACAGGCGAGGAGAGCGCTGAGCACTGAATTGCCGGTTGCCGCGGTGATGAGAAGGTCAGCGCGATTCCCGGGTGCGAGCACCAGCTCGTTTACGTCCAGCGGTTGCGCAAGTCGTCCGGAGTCGATCCCGAGCACCTGGATCCGCTGCCCGGCCAGCTGCAGGCGAAGGTAGCGGGAGACACATGCATTGATAACCCGCCAGCGCTCGCGTTCTCCTGGGCGCGCCGTCAGTCGAGGTTGGAGCTGGCCGTTGACCAAGATGGATGAACCTTCTCTGCCCATCATGGGCGCCATCGGCGTAGGTGCAGCCACCCGTCCGAGCGAGTCGAATGTGATGTCGGAGATCAGAAGGACCCGCTCGCGTGCGACTTCGATCGGGACCGGATCCTCAACCACAATTGCCCCGTACAACCCCGCGAAGACCTGATCGGCCACCGACCCGTGATGGTGGGGGTGGTACTAGTAGATCCCCGGAGGATGGTTTTCGGGGATACGGTAGTCGAAGGAATCGCCCGGAAGTATTGTGCGCAGAGGGTTGTCGCCCGCACCCGCAGGTGAGACGTGCAGGCCGTGAACGTGCAGGTTGGTTGCAGCACCAAGACGGTTTTCGAGATCGATTCGGAGTCGTTCCCCGGCACGGAAACGCAGTGTAGGTCCGGGAAGGGTTTCGTTGTACGTCAAAGCGCTCCCGCTGAGTCCACCAATCCTCACCTGTGAGCTGGCCGCACGCAGGCGAACCCTCAGCTCACCCCCACTACTGTGAACTGCTTGCGGTTGCAACAGATCGCGGCGCTCCACGAGAATCCCACCCCAGCCAAGCAGCGCACGTCGGCTGACCGGACGCACCATCACTCCTCGCCAAGAATGCGAAGATGCTCACTGTACTGATCAGCGCTCAACTCGCCGCGAGCGAACCGCTCGTCGAGTATCAGCCGCGCGCGGCTCCTCGTTCCTTGTGCCGACGGGTTTGCATGTCCATCCAGCTTTGATGTTTGTGCGCCAGATCGCCCGGTAATCGCGAGAACGGCCACGATGATAATGACCACCACACCGGCCGTCATCAGCGAACCAAACAGCCACATCACCCAGTTCATTTCGTAACCGAACATCATGCGAGAACCTCCTCTAACCACGCCCAGCCTTGGACTGCGCGATGCCGGCACGACTCCGGGGTGGTATGTCCGATCATCGATGATCAGGAACCAGACGTGATTTCAACTTTCGTTGGGGTAGGCAACTCTTTAAATGGCACTGTCACCTTCAGCACACCTTTACTGAATTTCGCGTTGATCTTGCTCTCGTCGGCTTGGTCGGGAAGTGCAATTCGACGATAGAAGCTGCTGCTGCTCTCGCGAACCACATACTTCTTCTTGGTGTCTTCGGTCTTTTCATGCCTCTCTGCCTGGATGACGAGTGCACCCTGGTCGACGTCAACGGTGATGTCTCCTTCCTCGAACTGCGGCAGGTGCGCTTCGACCGTTAGCTTGTTGTCGTCTTCGGTGTAGACATCAGTGGTCGGGCGGTGCATTCCTTGCGATGGGGAGAACATCCCGTCTTCGAAGAATCTTCTTTGAAGCGCGCTCAACTCCGCAAACGGATCAAAACGAACTAGATTGCGTGCCATCGTTCAACTCCCATTCTGCGTCAGGCCCGTGAACTGCGAGCCAGGTTTCACGCTACGAGCCCGAAATCACAGCCGTAGGGGCTTTAGTCCTGCCGTACCACTCGGGCTAGCCGACAGGTCGCGACGACACGTGGACCGAGCAAGAACCTGGAGACACTCACCCTTTCTTGGGGGAGTTGCCGAACAGCGCGGTGATGTTGATTGGCGCGGTGAATGCAAGTCGGCGTGAGCAGGATCAATGCTCTCCGCCGCTTGGGGCATGGCCAGGGCCTAGCGACCTACCCAAGGTCGCACCTTGAGGAACCATTGCTTTCTCCGGTAGGACCAAATGCCCTGGGAATCGTCGCTGGGGAGAGCAAGTCTCCAGGATGCGCCGTTCCCACATCTGACGGACAGAGAAGGAACGATGAGTATTTCAGCCACGTTGCGCAGCGACCGGAACATCCAGACTGCTGTCCAGGACGACCTTGCGTGGACTCCAGGCGTGGACTCCGCCGGCATTGGAGTGGCCGTCGAAGGAGGTGCCGTTTTACTATCGGGGGAAGTGGATAGCCATGCGGAGCAGTTTGCCGCCAAACGCGCTGCGCTCCGGGTTTGAACAACCAGATCACCTTGACGTCACGACCAACGTCCGCGGACACCGAACAACGCATCAAGGATGCCTTGACCCGCAACGCGAAAAGCAACAGGCAGGCCAGGCAGCCTGGGCATCCCCGCACGTGACAGACGTTGAAAACCGCATCGTTGTGCGTGGCAACTGAAATCAACGAAACGCGCCAGAAGACGACACCGACCAACGTCTGCCCCTCCATGAGTGGCTAGGACGTTCGACTCTGTCGACGCTCGCAAGCGGGCTTCATCGTGGTTCGAGCGAGTTGCCCGCACACGGAGGATCAAAATGGAACAGAGAGTGGTCGTAGGGATAAGCGGAACGGAAGCAGCGCATCCGGCTGCCGAGTGGGCCATCGGCTACGCGGCCGATACGAGCGCTTCTTTGGAGTTCGTGCACGTCGTAGACGTCGCTTGGCGCTCCACTCCTCAGACGTTCGCGGAGCAGGCACTGCTCCAGGCGGAACAAAAGCTCAGGCAGCGGATCGAGCAGGCACGAATCCTGCACCCCAGGATGAAAATACACTCCACCGCTCTCGTGGGGGATCCCAATCGTGTCCTCGCAGAGTACGCGGGCAAGGACATGCTTGTTCTCGGAAACCGTCCTCTTCAGCGTCCTGGCCTGCATCCGTTCACCACGCGGGCCGTGCGTATTGCGAGGCGAGCTTCCGGTTCCGTGGCCGTCTTTCCGGATTCTGTTGACCCTGCCGCGAGGGGACTCGTGGTCGGTGTGGACGGGTCAGAGGTATCCGATGCCGCTCTCGCCTTCGCTGCACAGGAGGCCGATCGCCTCGGTGACCCACTGAAAGCCGTGCACGCATGGCATGCTCCCACGCCATGGTCGGATGAGCCGATCGGGTGGCCAGGGGCATCTGAGGACGAAGAGGAGCGAATCGTCCTGGCGGAGGCCGTCGCAGGGCTGGGGGTGGACTATCCGGATCTCGTGGTCAATTCAGAGGTCATGCTCGCTCGACCTGCCAATGCCCTCTACGACGCAGGGTTGGGTGCGCGAATGCTCGTCGTGGGCAGTCACGGCTACAAGGGATTTGAGAAAGCATGGCTCGGCTCAACGAGCGAGGAGCTTCTTCTTGCGCTGCCATGCCCAGTTGCCGTGATCCGTCCGTAGCCTGACACTGCCTGTCAAGCGCTAATGGTCGTCAACTGTTGGTAATTGCGCGCGACGAAGACCGGCGAGTTGATGTTTAGCAGAACGTCATGGATGACCGAGCCGACGTAGCAGGCTCGACTGGTGTGGCGGCGGCTCACCCCCAGCACGAGGAGAGAGGCAGCATGGCTGGTGTCCAGGAGCGCGTCAGCGGGCCGCCGCTGCGAAACACGGCGGCGGATGTTGATCCCGAGTGCAGTCTCCGCGGCGAGCTCCGAGGCGGCCGCCAGCAATTCGCGGCCCTGAGCGCTTGAAATGATCGGGCGGTCGGGGATCGCATGAAGCAAGGCAAGGTCTTGGCCGAGGCGCGAAGCTTCGTCCGCGCCAACGCGAACAGCATCCCGCCATGCATCACCTTCGGCTATCCCGATTACAATGCCGCGTCGGCTGTTCAGGTCGATGTCAGGGATGACGGCGACGTTGCATGGGGAGAGTGAGGCAACAGCGATGCTGCGTGTGCCGATGGCGCGCCCCCGCAGGTACCCAGTCTTATGCGTACCCACCACGACAAGATCTCCCGCGACCAGCCCGTGGGCAAGACTCCAGGCAACACTTCCGTGAACCAGTTGTGTCGTCAAGTCACAGCCGGAGGTAAGTGCCAGGGGACTGTTCGCCGCCGCGTCGAGTACCCGGGCGCCGTCGGCTCCCTCGATGCGCGCGTACTCGTCGCCAATCTGACCCCATTCGTCGTCCACAACGTGCATGAGGACAACCGATTCACCTCGACGAGCTGCGCGACGCAGCGCCCAAACGAGTGCAGCCCGGCTTGGACCAGACCCGTCGATACCCACCCTGATTGTCACCGGAGCTCACAGCCTCTGGTTGGCGCCGGCGGACCATCGCTGCAAGCTGCCCACCGATCATGGGGGGAGTCTTCAGGCGACAGCAGCATAGCCGTGCTGCCGCAGAGTGCTAGGAGTAGTTTCTTGACCATGGACTCCCTCCTTACGGGATAGAGACCGTTGTGGAAGACTCTCAATGAGATGGCAAGTTCGGCAGGGGCAAAGGTCCCGGCCTATCCTTCGCAGTCGTCGAAATGAGGTCTTTGTGACCGACGGAACATCATCCCTGGCTTTTCCCGACGCGCCTAGATCCAAGCTTGATCTTGTTCTTGCCGAGCTGGTTGAGGCAGCGCAGGATGTGCTCGCCACGCAGGGGCGCCTCCGATCTTTGCTGAATGCGTCTCGTGCGGTGTCCGGCGAGTTGGATTTGCCCGCTGTTCTCCGGAGAATTATTGAGGCAGCCGTTGAGCTGGTTGGTGCGCAGTATGGCGCGGTTGGTGTCATCGCACCTGACGGGTCTCTGGAGCAGTTCATTCATGTGGGGATGCCGGACGACTTGGTAGCCCAAATCGGTCATCTGCCAGAAGGTCACGGCCTGCTCGGCGCACTGATCGACGAACGGGCTCCCATTAGGTTGGAGCACCTGTCGGAGGACCCGCGGTCAAGCGGATTCCCCACTCATCATCCACCCATGGACAGCTTCTTGGGCGTGCCAATTCGCGTCAGGAATGAGGTATACGGAAACATCTACCTTTCCGAGAGCAAGGCTGGATCGTTTTCTGAGGAAGACCAGGAACTCTTGATTTCCTTGGCTAGTACGGCTGGCGCAGCGATCGACCACGCCCGGCTATTCGATGAGAGTCGGAGGAGGCAAGAGTGGGCTGCTGCTTCGGCGGAGGTGACTGCCGCCCTGCTTTCCGAGCAGCCGGATGACTCCCTGGCCATCTTGGCTGACCGAGTGGTCTCGCTCGCTGGCGCGGACCTCGTCTGCGTTACGCTGCCCCGCGACCAGGAAACGATGGCTGTCGAAGTAGCCCGTGGCCCACTGGCGCCCTCTTTCGTCGGCATGACATTCAAATCCGCCGGAACTCTAGCGGGCCGAGCGCTGGAAAGTGGCAATCCCATTCTTTCGGAAGCGGTAATCAACAGTCGGATTGATCCTCAGGTATCCATCGGACCCACAATGGCTGTACCGTTGACAGCTTCGGATCATCCCGGCGGCGTACTTATCGTTTCGAGGTTGCCTGGCAAGGCACGCTTCACAACGGCCGATCTGGACATGGCGGCGGATTTCGCCGCCCAAGCGAGCCTTGCCATCCGAATCGCAAACGGGCAAGCGGATCGTCATAGGCTCGCCCTTTTGGAGGACCGGGAGCGCATCGCCCGCGACCTGCACGATCATGTGATCCAGCGGTTGTTCGGTGTCGGCCTTCGGTTGCAGGCGATAGCCGGGACAGTCCAAGACCCGCCAGGGCGCAGGGCCATCATCGAGCAGGTTAACGCCCTGGACACCACGATCTCCGAAATCAGAACGGCTATCTTCACCCTCACGACTGAACCGGATGCGGTGGCGCCTTCGGTTCGCCATCAGGTGATCGACCTGCTCGGGGAAATGGCAGGCATTCTTGAGGAGCCACCACGTGTCGCATTCGCTGGTGCGGTGGACCTCATGGTCCCCACCACCATGGTCGACGACATGGTAGCTGTGGTGAGAGAAGGGCTCTCCAACGTTGCGAGACATGCGAGAGCGCGTGATACGGCGGTTTCTATTTCCGTGGATCACGGCGTTCTGTCAGTCGTCATCGAAGACGACGGGGAAGGCATGGGGGTTGGTCACGGGGGAGACACCCGGGGTATGTCGAATTTGAGCGAACGTGCCGCGAGGTTCGGGGGACATTTTCAGGTGCTGGCGCGCGAGCCCAAGGGCACGACGCTGAAATGGACTGTACCGATTCCTGATGAGGCGGCACCAACGTGATTAGGGTTTTTCTTCTCGACGACCACGAGATCGTGCGCACCGGCGTGGCTGACCTCATCAATTCTGAGCCCGACCTCGATGTAGTCGGTGAAGCATCGACCGTACGACAAGCATTCGGCCGCATCGCCGCAACCCTGCCGGACGTCGCAGTTCTCGACGTGCGCTTGCCCGACGGCAACGGCATCGACTTGTGCCGGGACATCCGTTCTGCGCACCCGGAAGTTCACTGCCTCATGCTCACCGCCTATGACGACGACGAAGCGGTGTACACGGCGGTGCTGGCAGGAGCCTCCGGCTATGTCCTCAAGGACATCAGAGGTCAGAGACTCGTGGAGAGTATCCGCCGCGTCGCCGACGGAAAGAACCTCATGGATCCATCCGCGGCTCGCAGGGTGGTTCAAGCGGCGAGAAGCGAAACCAGCCAGGATGCGCTCTTGACTCTCCGGGAGCGGCAAGTACTGGAGCTCATCGCCGAAGGACTCACTAATCGGCAGATTGGCGAACGGCTCCGGTTGGCTGAGAAAACGGTGAAGAACTACGTGTCCGGTCTTCTGGCAAAGTTGGGCATGGAGCGTCGTACTCAGGCAGCAGTGTACGGATCCCAGCTCCCCAGGCATCGTGACCCTCCCTAGAGTCGACCAGGAGGATCAAGGCCCCTAGGTCGCCGAGGCACGACGGTCGACGATGAGGCATCTGGAAAGGATTAGGATGTCCCCATTGGCCAACCGAGCAATCTCCATCGGCCTTGTCGGCGTGCGTCTCTTCGGTGCGCGGTCATCAATCGCCGGGGCTTTTTTGTGGCACTTTCAGGCGGTGCTGGGATGCCGCGCTCATTCCTGGCTGGTACACCGTTCGACTCGTACGTGATCCCAGGGCTGATCCTCGGACTCGTGGTGGGCGGAACACGACTTGCCGCCGCCGTCGGCATCATGGCCCGATGGAGCTCGGCGCTGGTGCTTGCCACCGTGGCGGGGTTCGGAATGATCATCTGGACCTTCGTCGAACTCGCCCATTTCTGGCACACGGGCATTCCAGCCCAGTTCGCGCGCGATGCTGATCCGCATCGCATCAGATGCTTGAGGTTCCCCGTGCGTGACGAAGGTGGTCATCGGCGCCGACATCGCGGTGCGCATCCAGGCGATGACCTCGTCTGCATCAGCATGCGCGGACAGGTTATGCATTTGGATCACCTCGGCCCGACTCGGTACATCGGTGCCGAAGATTCGGAGCGCGCGCTCACCGTTCGCCAAGCGAGCACCTCTGGTTCCCGCCGCTTGGAATCCGCAAGTACGATCGCGTTCGCCGGATCGGATCCGTATGCAGCAATGTGGTGAAGGACGCGACCTCCGGTGAGCATGCCGCTGGCGGAAATAATGACCATCGGCCCGCCACGAAGGTTGAGCAGTTTGAATTCATCGACAGTTCGGACCGGCTGGGCCAGGTCGTACATCCCAGCAAGGTCCTGGGAGTCGAGCCGGTGCTCTTCGGGGTGTCTCCGGTAAATCGCAGCGGCGTTCAGCGCCATCGGACTGTTTAGGTAGATCGGAATGTCAGGAAAAGTTCCCGCTGACGGGCTCGATAGAGGTGAAGAAGCAGGGTCTCCGTCCGGCCGACCGCGAATGCGGGGATGATGACGACACCATTGCGTTTGGCAATTCGCGTGACGAGTTCGCTCAGCTGAGTCTGCGGATCGAGTGACTGATGCTCACGGTTCCCGTACGTCGATTCAGTGACCAGAACGTCGCAGTGGTGGAGCGGCCGCGGTGGAAACATCAATGGATCGTTCGGTCGCCCGACGTCCCCGGTGAAATGGAGGGTCACCCCGCGAACGCGGAGACTCACCTGCGCCGCCCCGAGGATGTGGCCCGCCGGTACGAAGGTCGCGGCACCTCCGTCTGGCAACATCAGCTCTTCATCAAAGCCGACTTTCTCCAGACTTCCGAGCGACCGAACCGCATCTTCAGCGGTATAGATCGGCCGAGTGGGCATGTGTGAGTATGACGGCATCGATGCTTGGCGGGGTCTACCGGGAAAGGGCTGCGATTGCGGTCCCGCAAGTTCTCATAGCCTTGGAACAGCCCGCAGTCCACGAGCATTCTCTTCCCGCCTGTTTCAAAGAGATAGCGGGATCCAGTAACCGAGTCGGCCGCGCCGAGAAACCGCAGCGCGGCTGGTGCCCCGCCAGAGGTCGTCACAGGAGGTCCTCGTTCAGCACTTCCGGGTAGACCTTGATGGGCTCGACCGGTCGAGGGACGACGGCCACTGGTGCTGGCATGTTCAGCAGCACATCATGGCTGACTGACCCGAGCACTAGATCGCGAATCACGCCTTTTCCGTGTGACCCAACGACCAGCAGGGAAGCGCCTGCTGCCGTTTCAACGACAGCGACCGCTATCGGTCCGGGCTCAAGCCTTTCTTCCACCGCCAGCGTCGGGTGCGCCGCTCTAGTGCCTTCCACGGTGTCCCGCAGCATCCTCGCGTGGGCGTTCACGAGATCCTCCAGGAAGGCTGCACTGTTTGACAACTCGGTGCCGATAGTGGCCGGCACGCGCCAGGCGTGGACCACCACGAGGTGTCGTCCCAGGCGTTCTGCCTCCGCAGTGGCGAAATCGACCGCCGCCTCGGCAGTCTCATCGTTATCCCAGGCCGCCACAATCGAGCCCGAGTTGGATGACCATCCGACGGGCACAACGACAGTGGGGCACGTGGAACGCCCGGCGATTTTGAGTGGCAATGTGCCGTGGAGTACTCCAGCGAGCTTTCCCGTCTTGTTGGTCCCCACCACCAGGAGGTCAGCGTGCTCGGAGGCTTGAGCGAGAACGTCAGCAGGTGAACCATCCTTGATGCGTGTCGTAATTCTCGTGTCCGGCGACGCTTCGGCAAACCTGGCGAAGGCGCGATTCACTGCGTTCCTATAAGGCTCCAGGAACTCCAACTCCCTCTCACCGGGACCCAGCCAGCCAAGTTCGACCACTGTGGTGATCTCTACCTCCATCGGCACCGATTTGGAGCGTTCGATAACCCACTCGACTGCGGCGTCGCTCGCGGCGCCACCGTCGACGGCGACAATTACTTTCTCGACCATGGCGAACCCTCTCCCGTGTTCTGACCAAGCCTGGTTGCCGCCGTGGCGAGAATGCAGGGCCGAAGGTCCCGGACGCGGCTGGCGAAGAAGTTGTGGGACCTACGGCACTATTCCCAGGCGCCGCTGCCAGACAGTTTGATTGCGAGGCGTTGGTTGCCGACAGAACGGGGATTCTCATGACTCAGATCGAACGCGGCCCACAATCAGAAGGCCACCAGACTGCCAACAGAACAGGATGGTTCGCGAAGATTCATGGAGGCTGGCGAGTACTCCACATGAGCGGGATTGCAAGCCGCTACGTGGCAGGCTTTGAAGAGGTCAGCCTCGATGATATCGGCGACGTCGGGGGAAAGAACGCCTCCCTTGGGGAAATGATTCGTGAGCTCGGCGGTGCCGGTGTTCGTGTTTCTGAAGGGGTCGCCACCACGGCTGCCGCGTATCGAGCTTTCATCAGTGAGAACAATTTCGAACCGCGAATCAGGGCTCTGATCGAGAGCTACTGAAGGTTTCAGGCAGCGATTCGGCTCACAGGGTCGTGCCGGTGGGACCATCGACGCACCGCTTTCTCCGCCTCGACGATGGCCAGGACCGTCGAGCCCACTGCGATGCACAAAAACCATTCCCACAGGTTCAGCGGTGTGAGGCTCAGCAGGTTCGCGGAGACTGGCCATGTCATGGCGGCCCAGTGCAGGATCAAGGCGCCAAGTGACGTGAAGAGGAGCGGCTTGTTGGCGAGGAGCCGAAGCTGGAAGAGGGACTTGTACTCCGCCCGGGAGCTGAAGACCTGAAAGAAATTGAAGAACACTAACATCGTTAGGGCGAGCGTCCGTGCGTGCACCTCGGAATATCCGAGGCGCAGCTCCACGATGAATGCCAGCAGCACGGCCAGGCCCATCCACGCCCCGGTGATTCCGGCTCGGAACCAGAGGGTGCGGGATAAGATTCCTTCGCTGGGGGCTCGTGGGGGTCGGCTGAGTTCGTTTCCCTCCGCCGGCTCGAAGGCCAGGGCAATGTCCTGTACGCCGTTAGTCACGACGTTTATCCACAGCATTTGCACCGGCAGGAACAGCAGTGGTGTTTCCGCGAAGACGCTCAGGGTGACGGCGATGAGCGCTGCGGCTCCCGTGGAGAGCAGGAAATACGTGGTCTTGCGGATGGCGGAGAATGTGACTCGGCCCTCTTCGACGGCGTGCACGATGGTGGCGAAGTTGTCGTCGGTGAGCACCACGTCGGCGGATTCGCGGGCGACGTCGGTGCCGGCCCTGCCCATGGCGACGCCAATCGATGCGGCTTTGAGGGCCGGGGCGTCGTTGACGCCGTCGCCGGTCACGGCCACAATCTTGCCGGTGCCCTGCAGGGTGTGTACGATCCGCAGCTTGTCCTGTGGTGAGACCCGGGCTGCCACGCTGGTTTCCTCGAGGCGCGCGGCCAGCATGTGGTCGTCCAGATCGGCCATTTCTGCGCCGGTCAGCGCGCGTTTCGCCGTGTCCAGGCCCAGCCGGGTGGCGATCGCTGTGGCGGTGACCGGATGGTCGCCGGTGATCATCACCACCGAGATCCCGGCCCGTCGGCAATCGCGGATGGCCTCCGCCGCACCTGCTCGCGGCGGGTCGGTCATCCCTTCCATGCCCAGGAAAGTGAGTCCAGACGGTGGCCCCAGCGGCACAGCCAGGTGCTCGTTGTCGGCGACGCTCCGGGAGCCGGTCGCGATGACTCGCAGTCCCTCTCTCCCCATCTCTTCGTTCGCCGCGTGGATCATGGCGGCGTCGAGAGGCTCGTCGCCTTCGGATCCGGCAATGGCAACGGATGCCGCCAGCAGGGCTTCCGGGGAACCTTTGACAAACAGGGTGCGTCTTCCATCGGGGCCTGCATGCACGGTCTGCGAGTACCGCAGGTGCGGCTCGTAGGGCTGGTGGGCGATCGGTTTTGCTGTGCGCTCCTCCTCGGTGACCGTACCCCGAGCGACAGCGACCCGGGCCATTGCGGCGTCTACGGCGTCGCCGGAATACTCGTTCTCATCTTCGGCGGAGATGGTGGCCTCGTTGGTGAGGGCACCGGCTCGCAGCGCGGTGCGGACGAGGTCCAAATCGGAGCGCCCACCATTGCTCTGATCCGCCGATATGTCCAGCAGGCCGGCCGTCGTCCATATCCTCTCGACGGTCAGTCGGTTCTCGGTCAACGTGCCTGTCTTGTCGGAGCCGATGACGTTGGTTGAACCGAGAGTCTCCACGGCCGGCAGGGTGCGGATAATCGCATTCCGTCTTGCCATCCGGGACACACCCAGGCTCAGCGCGACGGTCAGGACGATGGGCAGGGACTCGGGAATTGTGGCCACTGCAAGGCCGACGGCCGTGCGGAACATCGTCGATGCCTCATTGCCGAGAACGGTGCCGGCAATGAAAACGAAGACCAGGGCGCCAAGCACGACGAAACCGATGACGCGTTCCAGGCTGTTGGTCAGCAGCTGCAGCGGCGTCTTGGCGGACGGATTCTGCACGAAGGCATTGATCTTGCCCAGCGCGGTGGCAGCTCCGGTGGCGATCACGACCCCCCGGCCTCGACCGCTGCCCACGAACGTGCCGCTGAAGGCGAGATTCGTCTTGTCGGAATACCCGGCTTCTTCGGGGAGAGCGCTCGTGTGCTTGGTCGCGGCGAACGACTCCCCGGTGAGCATCGACTCGTCCAGTTCAAGCGCGTTGGCGACGAACAGCCGGAGATCAGCGGGAACCCGTTCACCGGTCTCCAGCAGCACGACGTCACCCGGCACCACCTCTGGTCCCGGGATCACCCTTTCGGCACCCCCGCGCAGCACCCGGCATGATGGCGTCGAGAGGGACTGCAGTGCCCGAACATCGGACTCTGCCTTCCGTTCCTGCACGAAACCGAGGGCAGCGTTAATGCTGAGAATCAGGAAGATGGCACCAGAATCCACCCAGTGCTGCTGGATTGCGGTGACAACCGCTGCCACCAGCAGGATGCCGATCAACGGACTGACGAACTGCCGCAGCAGCACCCTCCACCAGCGCGTGGGGCCAGCCACGGCCAACTCGTTCGGGCCGGTGTCGCTGAGCCTCTCCGCAGCCTCGACAATATCCAGACCGTCTGGTGACGACGCCAATTCCGTGAATACGGCTTCAGCGCTTAGGGAGTGCCATTGCGTCGCCGTGGCCGTGACGCCGGTAGTGTCTATCGGCCGGTCAGTCATGGTGTCAGTTTTCAACAGCGCGGGGGGTTAGGCAACCCCTTTGCCAAGGGGGCGGGTACGGTTCGTTCTTTCCACGGCGGGTCCTTCATGGCGTCCTTCTTCCCCGGCTCCATGGCCGGTGCGAAGGACGGGATGACGTCGATGACGAGGTTGTTCCAGGGGATCATGAGGCCTGCCAGCGGTGTGGTGAATCCGCTGATGAAACTGACAGCCACCACGATGACAACGCCACGGTGCCAGCTGAAGAGGAGCTGGCCGAAGTGCCTGATGTTGGCGACGATGCGGCGCCCTTCGTCCAAGGCAGACTCAATCGTCGCGAAGTTGTCATCGAGCAGCACGATATCGGCCGCTTCCCGAGCCACTACGCCGTCGAAAACGGACGAGTCATGGACCAGGAAGTCGGGGTGGTGTGCGGTCGATATGCCTTCCTCAAGCTTGGTGAGGTCGAAGCAGAACAGGGTCATACGGTCGACGCCACTATTCCCGGAGCCCGTGGCGCGAAGGGTGAATTTGTAGCCGCTGTCGTCTACCGCCACCGTTAGCGCCGCGTCTTTGCCATAGAGCTGCTTCATCTTCTGGCTGAAACGATCACTGGCGCGGTCGAGCTTGTCGCGCGATGCCGTCAGCTCGCGGGTCGCGGGTCGCGTCGTTGCGTTTGGTTGACTGTTCGAGCTCCAACTCCTCGCGGCGAGAGACGAGTGGCCGGGCCTGCTCGATCTGGAGATCGACCGCGGTGGTCCTCGCTTGCACGTCAGCGAGTCCACTGCGCATGGCGTTCAGCTCTTCGAGCGCCCCTCCCTCGTCCAGAGTGCGCAATAGCGCATCTCGCTGTTCGTCGAGTTGCCGCAACTCAGCCGGGTGCTCGGCGATCCGGGTATCCAGGGTCTCGATCTCACTCCGCAGGAAGGTGTGACGGTTGGCCATGAGCGCAGATTGGAAAGCTTGGACATCATCAATCTGGCGCTTGAAGCCATCTGCCAGAACCGCGCCCGCGGCTTCGAACTACTGCTCAACCGGCAGGGTCTGAGCCGTCGGTTCTTGGGTATCAGCAAGAGCCGTCCGACGGTCAGGCTGCGTTGGTCGAGCGACAGGAGCAAGGAAGCGGCTTCACCAACCACCGTCTGCTCGACGGGCGTGATCGCATCGGGCTCCAGCGGCTCGACTTCCGTCGCGAAGTAGTCGCTCTTGAACCTGCTGACAAGGCTTCGCCCGAATTCCGGAGCAGTTGTGGTCTGAAAGGCGATGAAGTCGCCGACTCGTGCCGCCTGCGACAGTCCGGCGGCAGGGCTCGGCGCACACATGAGATTCCCAGACCCGGTCACCTCCGCTTGCACCGGTTGCGAACGCGCCGCATGCTGAAAACAATCAAGCGGTGGCACGGCGCGTGGCTAACAGGGAGGCAAGGGTGGGACTCCGATCGACGAACCCTCGAGAACCACTGGGCCATCGTGCCACCATGGGTTTGCTGGTGTGTGCCGCCGCGGCGATATCCTTCGCCGGGGCCTGGGCCATCCCCCGCGGCGTGCAGGCGGACGCCGTCGCACGGTATCCGGGAAATGCAGCGCAGGCGGTTCCACGTTCCGCGGAGATACATGTGCAGCTCGAGATCGGATGGCTCAACCTCCAGAAGGACTTCGACATCGTCGTCACCCGGTCAGACGGACAGATTGTCAAAGGACGCAGCACCCTGAACGAGAACGAAGTGTTGTCCTTCATCCCCGAGGAACCCCTGCGTGCAGGAAAGCACACGGTGGAGGTACACCATCGTGAGTCATCGTCCCCTGAGGAGAAGACGGTGGATTCGTGGTTTTTCACCGTGGAGTCCGCGCTGGATCTCTCCGGCGGCTCGGGCGGCAGCATACTTCTGATAGCCCGAGAGGGCACTGGCGACTCCTATCTGGCCGAAATCCTGCGGGCCGAGGGATTCACCGGATTTGACACGATCACCCCCGAGCAGGCTTCGAGCGACAAGTTGGCGAAGTATGCAGTAGTCATTCTCGGCGCGAGCAGTGCTACGGGACCGCACGTTTCCGACGTGGAGTCCTGGGTGTTGGGCGGCGGTGAGCTAATCACTATGAAGCCGCAGGGCCGGCTGGCCACGCTGGCGGGGCTGGAGCCGACCGGCAAGAAGCTGAAGAATGCTTATCTGAAGGTCGACACAACACGGGCCCCGGGAGTTGGTCTGACCGCGGAGCGCATGCAGTTTCACGGAGACGCACTGCTGTACACCAACGGGCCGGAAAGCCGGACCATTGCGACCCTGTCGTCTGGCCGGGAACTCTTGAGCCCGCCTCCGGCAGTGACGCTGGCAGACGTCGGTGCCGCGAGAGGGCACATCGCCGCTTTCAGCTACGACCTGGCCACCTCAGTCATCTACACCAGGCAGGGGCACCCGGCGGCCGCAGGAACGGAACGTGACGGGTCGGCCCCCATCAGGCCGAATGATCTCTTCATCGGGTCGAATAATGAACCCGGCTACCTCGACCGATCGAATATCGGGATCCCCCAGGCCGACGAGCAGATGCGCTTGCTGAGCAACATACTGACGGATCTGCACGGAGAAACGTCCCCGCTGCCGCGGTTCTGGTACCTGCCAAACGGTGAAAAGGCCGCATTGGCGATGACCGCAGACGACCACGGTACCGTGGACGGGACCCGGCAATCCTTCGAGCGGATGTTGTCCCTTGCCGAGCCCGGATGTGATGTCGAGCAGTGGGAGTGCCCACGGGCGACATCTTGGCTGTATCCGTCGTCGCCACTCGTCCCTGAAGAGGCAAAGCGCTACTCCGACCTGGGCTTCGATTTGGGGGTACACGCCTCAACGGAGTGTGCAGACTGGACCGAGGAGTCGCTCAATGCGGCGTTTGTGGCCTCCATGCTGGAATTCCGCAGCAAGCATCCAAATCTCCCCGACCAGACAGGCCACCGCCTGCACTGTGTCGCCTACAGCAACTGGCTCGGCCTGCCGGCCGAGGAGCGTCAATGGGGCGTCCGGCTCGACATGAATTACTACAACTGGCCGCCGAGCTGGGTGCAGGGCCGGCCTGGATACATCACCGGTTCGGCACTGCCTATGCGGTTCAGTGACGGGAACGGCCGGATGCTCGATGTCTTCCAGCAGGAGTCACACCTGGTCAACGAGACCTGGAATGGATCCGATGCCGCCATCGAGGAGCTGATCACCGCAGCCAGGGACGAACGTGGCTATTATGGGGCGTTCGGCACGCACTACGACTTCAGCGATGACTTCGATCAAAAACTGATGAACGTGGCCATCCGCAGAGACGTCCCGATGATCTCGGCGCAACAGTTGCTCGACTTCACCGAGGGGCGCCAGGCCTCGGCGTTCACAAACGTGGAAGAAACCAGCACGGGCGACGTGTTGTTCGACGTCACCGTGGACCCGCGGGTCGACGGCATCCTCCGCGCCATGCTTCCGATGAGCTATGGAGACAGGGTTTTGACATCGCTCGCGGCTGACGGGAACCCCGTCGACTACGGCGTCAATCGCATCAAGGGAATCAGCTACGCCTTCTTCGAGGTGGACAACTCCCGCTACCGGGCCAGATACCGCTAAGTCCCGCGGAAGAGGCAACCCACGTCCGCGGGAGCCGCGACGTCTCCGCAACTGGACTAGCCCGCCAGAGCCTCCGACAGTTCGAGGTGTTCGAGATTGTGGGCTTTCGCAACCGGTTCGCTCACCACCGAACCGGCGTGAGTGTTGAGCCCGAGCGCGAGTGCGGGATCGTTGCGCAGCGCATCGGCCCAACCGGTATTCGCGATCGACCGCACGTAGGGCATGGTCGCGTTTGTCAACGCGTAGGTCGACGTGTTGGCGACCGCACCGGGCATGTTGGCTACGCAGTAGAACAGCGAGTCGTGCACCCGGAAGGTGGGGTCTGCATGCGTTGTCGGGCGGGAGTCCTCGAAGCAACCGCCCTGGTCGACGGCAATATCGACGAGGACGCTGCCCGGCTTCATTCGTGACACCAGGTCGTTGCTCACCAGCTTCGGCGCGCGCGCACCGGGCACCAGGACCGACCCGATAACCAGGTCGGCGCGCATGACGGCCCGCTCGATCTCATAGTTGTTCGACGCGACAGTGCGGATGCGCCCGGCATAGAGGGCGTCCAGTTCGCGCAGGCGCTGCAGGTTGGTGTCGAGCACGATGACATCGGCGCCGAGCCCGACGGCAACGGAGACGGCACTGGTTCCGGCGACCCCGCCACCGAGAACCACGACAGTTGCAGGGTAGGTGCCAGGCACTCCGGGCACCAGGAGCCCAGGGCCACCGTTCGAGCGAAGCATGGCATTCGCGCCGACGATGGGGGCAAGGCGTCCGGCGACCTCGCTCATCGGGGCGAGGAGGGGGAGTGCCCGCGACGGGAGCTGCACCGTCTCGTAGGCGATCGCGGTCATCCGGCTGGCCACCAGGGCTTTGGTGAGGGCCGGTTCGGCCGCGAGGTGAAGATAGGTGAACAGCACGAGGTCGTCCCGGAAGTAGCCGTACTCGCTCTCGACCGGCTCCTTCACCTTCAGCAGCAGTTCGGCCTGCGACCAGGTCGTTGCGGCATCCGGTGCTATGGATGCCCCGGCGGCGGCGTAGGCCTCGTCGGGAATCGAAGACCCGGTTCCCGCCCCCGCCTGCACAAGCACCTCGTGACCGTGGGTCACCAGTTCGTGAACACCTGCTGGCGTGATGGCAACTCGGTATTCGTTGTTCTTCACTTCGGTGGGAATAGCAACTCTCATGGCATCAGCGTACCTTGCCGAGACCATGGATTCCGCACCTGTTACGCGCCTATCCGTGCCGATTTCGCGAAATTACCATGACTGGACGGGTGATTTGCTCCTTGCTCACCCTGCGCCGGGATGCGAGCTGCCTTCCTCTCCAGGACGTAAGTTGGGGGAGTGAGTTTTGCGCTAAACGCCATCATCGCCCTTCTTCCGCTGACCGGACGCAAGCGCCGGTTGTCATCCGAGAAGGCGGTACTGACGCGTGTGACCGGCCGTGTCGAACCCACCGCCGCACACATTCCGAAATCGCTGTCGTCCATCGCCGACATCTCGGAGCAGACTGTGCTTGGGCGCCGGGTCATCACCGTGACTCCGCGGTCGGCCGAGCCTCAGCGAGATGTCGTCTACCTGCATGGCGGGTCGTACCTGAACCCTCTCGTGAGGTCGCATTGGGCAATCGTCCGCGAGCTGGTGATGAGAGCGGATGCCCGGGTGACAGTGCCGCTCTACGGGCTGGCTCCGGAGCATACGGCGAACGACGCATACCCGTTCCTCACCCGGGTCTACGAAGGGCTCCGCACCCAGTCGACCGGTGCGGAGATCGTGTTGGCCGGGGACTCGGCCGGCGGTGGGCTCGCCCTGGCCTTCTGCCAGCAACTTCGGGACTCCGGAACGCCCATGCCAGCGGGCCTGCTGATGATCGCCCCGTGGCTTGATGTGACCCTGGCAAACCCCGAGGCTGCCGTGATCGAAGGACGCGATCCGATGCTCGCCATCGCCGGGCTGAGGGCGGCCGGGCGGCTCTGGGCGGGTGGCCGTGCGCTCGAGCATCCGACGGTCAGCCCGCTTTTCGGGAGGTTGCGCGGACTGCCGCCGATGCTGGTGGTACAGGGTGGGCGCGATCTCACGGCCGCCGACGTTCGCATCCTGCAGGACCGGGTGGCGGCCGGTGGAGGGGAGATCGAGGTGATCTTCTCCGCCGCAGCCTTCCACGTGTTCGTCGGCTTGCCGTTCCTGCCGGAGGCGCGGGCGGGCTGGCAGCGGGTGGAGGCCTGGCTTCGCGGCCACATCGGCTGAGTCGGCTGTTTACGGCAGGAGAGGGGCGACTCCGAAGTGCTCCGCCAGTTGGGTGACGACCGACTGGGCTCCCTGGACGCATCTCCTTCGGCGCCGTCCGGGGCGTCGGCGGGGGCGGAAGCCCAATTCCGGCCGGGGAGGCTCGCTCACAGGTCGAGTGATTCGGCCGGCTCCAGCACCAGGTACTTGCCGCCGGCCTCCTCGGTCACCTTCCGCAAGCGATCATTGGCAAGCCTCTGCCCGATCTTGGACAGCACCATTTGATGGGTGGGGAAGCACCTGGTGGGCGCAACCGCGGTCACATAGTCCATCGCCTCGGAGATCTTCAGCCAGGGTGCACCCGCCGGAGCCGCCAGCGTATTGACCGGCACCGGGGGCACCGTGAAGGCATCGCCGGGGTAGAAGAGCAGGCCATCCACCATGACACCGACGTTGTCGACCTCGGGGAGAGACGGGTGAATGACGGCGTGCTTCGAGCCGAAGAAGGTGAGGCCGAATCCAGCGACCTCGTGGTGGTCGCCATCAGCGACCTCGGTGACGTCGAAGCCGGATGCCGCGGCTGCCGCCCCCGCGGGTCCGAAGATCCGGGCATCGGGATTGCGTTCAGTAATGCGGGCGAGATGTTCGGGTGTCCAGTGGTCTGCATGCTCATGGGTGATGACGATGGCGTCGATTCCGTCGATCCCGATCAGAGGCGTCGTGTACGAGCCTGGGTCGATGACGACCCGCCGCTCCGCCTTCTCGAGGACCAGGCACGCATGTTCCTGTTTGGTGACCCGCATGGCTTGAGCATAATCATCCGGCACTTGCGGGAGATACCCCTCGGGGGTACCATCGGGCCATGATCAAGGACATGAAGAGCCGGGCGCTGCATCGCACCCGCATCCTCGAAGGCCAGCTGCGCGGACTGGAGAAGATGATCGACAACGAGGAATACTGCGTCGACATCGTCACCCAGTCCCTCGCCATCCAGAAGTCACTCGGATCGCTCAACAAGCTGGTCGTCGAGAACCACCTGCGCACCCATGTGACCGAGATGTTCGAACAGGGCGGCGAGCAGCGAGATCTGGCCATCGCCGAACTGGTCAAGATATTCGAACTCAGCAACAACCGAGGAGGCTAGACATGAGCAACGACGGTCACCAGCACCACGGAGCTGGGGCTTCACCCACGGCCAGCGTGAACGAGCACCAGGAGCATGACAGCGGCGCGCACGTTGACAGCCATGAGCATCAGGACCACTCGGGGCATGCCGACCACTCGCACCACGACCCCGGGATGTTCAGGCGCAAGTTCTGGCTGAGCCTGGTGCTCACCATACCGACGCTCGTCTTCTCGCACGGACTGCAGGACATCCTCGGCCTGGACGGTCCACGCTTTCCGGGAAGCCATGTCATCCCGGCCGTATTCGGTATTGCCTTGTTCTTCTACGGCGGCACGGTTTTCCTGAAGGGCGGCCTGCACGAGCTCAAGGCGAAGCAGCCGGGCATGATGACGCTCATCTCCCTCGCCATCCTGGTCGCGCTCGGCTACAGCCTTGCGGTCACGCTCGGCCTGCCCGGCATGGACTTCTGGTGGGAACTGGCCACGCTGATCACCATCATGCTGCTCGGCCACTGGATCGAGATGGCCGCCGTCATGGGGGCGCAGGATGCCCTCGGCGAGCTGGCGAAGCTGCTCCCCGACACTGCCGAGGTCGTTCACGGCGAACACACCATGACGCATCCGGTCTCCGAGCTGAAGGTCGGTGACCTTGTGCTGGTGCGACCGGGGGCTGCCGTGCCGGTCGATGGGGAGGTCACGGACGGCGACTCGGAGGTCAACGAGTCCCTGCTCACCGGAGAGTCATCGACGGTGCACAAGCGGGTCGGTGACCAGGTGATCGCCGGAAGCATCAACGACTCAGGCGCGCTCACCGTGCGTGTCACCAAGGTAGGCAGTGAAACTGCGCTCGCCGGCATCATGAAACTGGTCACGGACGCCCAGGCGAGCAAGTCGGGGGCCCAGCTGCTGGCCGACCGGGCCGCCGCCCTGCTGTTCTACGTAGCAATCGCCGCTGCCATCATCACCCTGACAGTGTGGATGTTCCTCCGACCGGGTGATCCCACGTTCCTGCTCGAGCGCGTCGTCACCGTGCTGGTGATCGCCTGCCCGCATGCCCTCGGCCTGGCCATCCCGCTGGTGTCCCAGATCTCCACGTCGCTGGGTGCCAAGCGGGGCATCCTGATTCGCAACCGGATGGCGTTGGAGGCGGCGCGTGCGATCGACGTGGTGCTCTTCGACAAAACCGGAACCCTCACCGAGGGCCGCCAGGGGGTGGCCGACGTGCTGTCGGCCGGCGACCTGCCGACTGATGAGGTGCTGGCGCTCGCGGCATCCGCCGAGGCCAGCGCCGAGCATCCGATCGGGCGCGCCATCGTGGCGGCCGCCCGGGAGCGCAACGTGACGAGTGCCGGGCGGGCGTCGACATTCCAGTCGATCGCCGGCCGCGGGGTGGAGGCAACGGTGGGGGAGCGTTCGATCACCGTCGCCAGCTCGCGCCTGGTCAACGAGCGCGGCATCATTATCGGAAGCGAGCTGGTGCACGCCACCAGGGCGCACACCGGCGACGGTAAGACCGTGGTCTACGTGCTGGACGGCGACACCGTGGTCGGCCTGGTAGCGGTGGCGGACGTCATCCGGCCCGAGTCGGCCGAAGCGGTGTCCGTGCTTCGCGAACGCGGCATCCGCGTCGCCATGCTGACCGGTGATTCGCACGAGGTCGGCAACTGGGTGGCCAGGCAACTGGGCATCGACGAGGTGTTCGCCGAAGTGCTTCCCGGACAGAAGGCGGATGTGGTGGCGAAGCTGCAGGGCGGCGGAACCCGGGTGGCCATGGTCGGCGACGGCGTGAACGACGCGCCCGCGCTTGCTCAGGCCGACGTGGGCATCGCGATCGGCGCCGGAACGGATGTCGCGATCGAGTCAGCGGGGATCGTGCTGGCCTCCAGCGACCCGCGCGGTGTCGCGGACGCCATCCGGCTCTCGAAGGGGACCTACCGAAAGGAACTGCAGAACCTGTGGTGGGCCGCAGGCTACAACATCGTTGGCCTGCCGCTGGCGGCCGGCGTGCTAGCCGGTGTCGGCTTCCTCATGCCGCCGGCGGTCGGGGCGGCGCTGATGGCCGTGTCGACGATCGTCGTGGCGCTGAACGCCCAACTGCTGCGTCTCATCCGGTTCGCCCGCGACTGACTCGCGCGCCGAAAACGAAGGAGATTCGCCCTAGAACGGTCCGTTTCACGCGAGAACGCGACACGGACGGGGTATTCTCCTTCGTTTTCAAGTAACCCTCGGAGCCACGCCATAATCAGGGGATGACGACGACGATAGCGTTGCGGATCGTCGTCGCCATCAACCCGGCCGCGGCGTTCGGGCGCGGCCGTGCCGTGGGGCCTGCGGTCGTGCAGTCGCTGCGCGGTGCCGGACACGAGGTCACTGCCCTCAGCGAGCCGAGCTTCCTCAAGCTGGCCGAGACGGTGCGGACGGCAGTCGCCACCACACCGGATGCCCTGGTCGTCGTCGGCGGTG
Source organism: Homoserinimonas sp. (assembly GCA_040904805.1). Lineage (GTDB taxonomy): Bacteria > Actinomycetota > Actinomycetes > Actinomycetales > Microbacteriaceae > RYN-87. The sequence continues at coordinate 51,980 of JBBDSS010000020.1, forward strand.
ACGGCATGGTCAACCTTGCGGCCCATGCGCTGGCCGGCTCGACCGTGCCGCTCGGAGTGGTGCCGTCCGGCACCGGCAACGACCTGGCACGCGGCCTCGGCATCCCCATCGGCAACACGGAGGCGGCCATCGAGGCGCTGCTGCAGGCCCTCGGCAGACCGCCGCGCATCATCGACGCCGGTCGCATCCGCAACGGTGACGGTGCGGAGTCCTGGTTCGCCGGCGTGCTCTCGGCGGGCTTCGACGCCGTGGTCAACGAACGGGCGAACCTGATGCGCTGGCCGAAGGGCAGGAACCGGTACAACCTGGCGCTGCTGCGCGAGCTGGCGATGCTCCGCCCGGTGCACTACCGCCTGACAGTGGACGGGACGGTCATTGAAACGGATGCCATGCTCATCTCCGTCGCCAACAACACGTCGTTCGGCGGTGGCATGAAGGTCACCCCCGAGGCGCTGCTCGATGACGGAGAATTAGACGTCCTGGTGGTGCAGCCGTTGTCCCGGCTGGCGTTCCTGCGTATCTTCCCCCGGGTGTTCCAGGGCACCCACATCACCGACCCGCGGGTCACCATCTACCGCGGGCGCAACATCCGGGTGGAGGCGGACGGCATCGTCGCCTACGCGGATGGGGAGCGAATCGGCCGGATGCCGGTCGACATCGAGGCGGTTCCGGGCGCCCTGCGGGTGTTCGCCCCGCCGGTCTGACCGCCCGTTTTGGTGAGGCCCGCCGCGGTATGGCATACTCTTTGAGTTGCACTTACGGCCCCATCGTATAGTGGCCTAGTACGCCGCCCTCTCACGGCGGTAACACCGGTTCGAATCCGGTTGGGGTCACCAATCAGAAACCCGCTCAGCTGAGCGGGTTTTTTGATTTCCGGATGTGGTCAGGCCGAGATCACCGGGAGCGCAGTTCCTTGGCGAGGTTCTCGTAGTGGGCTGCCTGCGCTTCACGGCCTTCGGGCAGCGTCGGACCTACCGGAACGAGCGCGCCGGGGTCGTTCTGATCGGAGGGCTTCAGGTGGCCCTGCGAGATCCTGTCGATCCAGGCGAGCGCTAACGCCGAGATGATGAACACCGTGTGGATGACGACCTGCCAGAGCACTCCGTCCCAGGTGTAGACGTTGCCCGTGACGTTTTCCGTCTCCCCGGTGGAGCCGAGGTCGCCGACCTCGATGAAGGTCTTGAGCAGGTGGATCGAGGAGATTCCGATGATCGCCATCGCCAGCTTCACCTTGAGCACATTGGCGTTCACATGGGACAGCCATTCCGGCTGGTCCGGATGCCCGTCAAGATTGATCCGCGAGACGAAAGTCTCATACCCGCCGATGATGACCATGATCAGCAGGTTCGCGATCATGACCACGTCGATGAGCCCCAGCACGCCCAGCATCACCACGGATTCGTCGATATGCGCGATGTCCTGCAGCACGTGCTCGGCCAGGTGCCCCAACTCGACCATGAAGACGACGACGTATACCAGTTGGGCAATGATGAGCCCGAGGTACAGCGGTGCCTGAAGCCAGCGGCTGAAGAAGATGAGGTACCCCACTCCGGAAACCCAGGGTGACTGTTGCCGGAATTGTCGGGGTTGTGTCATGCCAAAAAGCCTAAAGGATGTCCGGTAACATGAGATCCGCGAAGGGGAGTATCCCTGAAGGCGCCGGTTTCGGGCCTTACGCCGCAATCGTCAATACGGGCACCATCGTCGGTGCCCCGGATGCGGCGGCACCGAGTCTGTTGGTGCGGGAGAGACTTTCGGGTTCTGTCGTACCCAACTCCCACGAAATGGATCATCCGTGACAACACTTCCCGTCTGGTTCGAGATCACGTCGCTTGTCGTGCTGTCGCTCATCATCGTCTTCGACCTGGTGATCGCCTACGCGCGGCCCCACATCCCGACCGTGCGGGAGTCCAGCCTGTGGATCGCGTTCTATGTGGGCCTGGCGCTGATCTTCGCGCTGCTGATGTTCATGCTGGGGGATGCCGAGCAGGGCGGCCAGTTCATCGCTGGCTGGCTGACCGAGTACAGCCTGAGTATCGACAACCTGTTCGTGTTCATCATCATCATGGCCAGGTTCTCCGTGCCGAGGAAGTACCAGCAGGAGATGCTCATGGTGGGCATCATCCTGGCCCTGATCTTCCGCGGTGTCTTCATCCTGCTGGGCGCCTCGATCATCGAGAACTACAGCTGGGTGTTCTACATCTTCGGCGCCTGGCTGCTCTACACGGCCTGGAACCAGGCGTTCACCAGTCACGAGGACGAGGAGGAGGCCGAGAACAGGATCATCGGATTCCTGCGCAGGCATATCCGAATCACTGAGGAGTTCGACGGCGCCAAGCTGCGCACCCAGATCGACGGCAAGAAGGTCTTCACCCCGGTGCTGATCGTGTTCATCGCCCTCGGCACCACCGACGTCGTTTTCGCCCTCGACTCGATTCCTGCGATCTTCGGCATCACCCAGGACCCGTTCATCGTTTTCACGGCGAACATTTTCGCGCTGATGGGGCTGCGCCAGCTGTACTTCCTGTTGGGCGACCTGGTGGAGCGACTGGTCTACCTCAGATACGGGATCGCTTTCATCCTCGCCTTCATCGGCGTGAAGCTGTTCCTGCACGCCCTGCACACCAACGAGGTGTTCTTCATCAACGGCGGCCAGGGTGTCGAGTGGGCGCCTGAGATCAGCACCTGGGTCTCTCTCGGAGTCATCGTCGCCGCCATGGCGGTTGCCGTCGTGGCCAGTTTGATGAAGACGAGGGCGGATGCCCGGAAGGCCTCACTTGAGGAGTAGACCCGCTCGCTGAGCCTTGTCGACAGGCGTCTGGATTCAGCCGGCGGCGTCGAGCCGGGCGGCGGCGAGGCGCTCCGCTGCCTCCAGGGGGGTGATTCTCTGCCTGCGTGCGTCCGCAAAGATGGTGGCGATCGTCTCGCCGATCGCATCGATGCGTGCACTGATGGCGGCAAGGTCGGCATTCGGCTCGCTGGCGAGTGCGAGGTAGATGACACCGCCGCCGTTGGCCACGAAGTCCGGTGCCCAGAGGATGCCGCGTCGATCAAGGGCGGCTGCCCCATCGTGCTGGGCGAGCTGGTTGTTGGCAGCACCGCAGACACCGGCGACCCGCAGTTCGCTGATGACCTGTGACGTGAGCACGCCGCCCAGACCGCAGGGCACGAAGATGTCGGCCTCGATCTGGTGGGCGTCGGCTACGTCCACCCAAGTGGCGCCGAGGGAATCCGCGAGCTCCTTCCTGGCCAGGTTCACATCGGTGACGCTGAGGCGCGCGCCGGCTTTCGCGAGGGCGCTGGCCAGGCGACCGCCGACCTGGCCGAGGCCGGAGATGACAATGTGACGGCCGGTGATGTCACGGCTTCCATAGATGGCGTCGAGGGTGGCAAGGATGCTTGCGTAGACGCCGCTTGCGGTGGCATCCGCCGGCTCGCCGACTCCTCCCGTCTCGGCGGGAAGCCCGCAGACGTGCGCTGTTCGCTCAGCGACAACGGCCATCAGCTCGGCGCTGGTTCCGACATCTTCCGCGGTCATGTAGGCGCCGCCCAGGCTCTCGATGGCGTCCCCCAGGTCGAGCATCGCGTCACGCTTCTGCTGGTCGGTGAGCACGATTCCCATCGGCAGGTGGATGACCGATTTTCCGCCACCCCGGTTCAGTCCGGCTGCGGCATTCTTCAGCGTCATCGCGGCGGAGAGTCGCAGGGAGTCTGCGACGGCGTCCGTCCAGTTCTCGTACTGCCACAGCCGGGCACCACCGAGGGCCTGGCCCAGCTTGGTGGAGTGCACCGCGACGCTCATGGTCAACCCGGACCGGGAACCCGTCGTGACCAGCACGCGCTCATGCGTGAACGGGAAGGTGTGCAGGGCGGGTGAGTCGGTGTCCGGCTTCGTCGACGGCTGGGTGGTCATGCAGATCTCCTTGATGGGTGCCGCCTCGTGGGCAGCACAATGGCAGAACAATCTCGGCGCAGGGGTGGTGCGCCGATGGCCACAGCCTAGCCGGATGCGCAAGCGGGCCCGAGCATCCATTGGTAAGTTTGTGAAGCGTCCCTTAACCGGGGGACTACTGGTTGTTGGGGGAAATGCATGGCCGCTGGAACCGAGCAGGAGCTGCCGCTGCCCGAAGGAACGCTGCGCCTGACCGTGTCGGCGGCGACCGATCTGGGGATGGTCCGCAAAGTCAACGAGGACAGCTTGCTGGTCGAGACCGGCCTGTACCTGGTGGCCGATGGCATGGGCGGGCACTCGTTCGGAGACCGCGCCAGCCAGTCAGTGGTCAGCACGTTCGCCGCCGCCGCGGCGAAAGGCGGCCCGCTGACGCCGGAGGTCGTCGTCCAGACCATCCACTCGTCCAACGAGACCGTCGTGGCGATGACCGACGACGACGAGGCCGTGTCCGGTACGACACTGGCCGGGCTGGCCCTGGTGCGGTCAGAGACTGCACACCATTGGATGGCGTTCAACGTGGGTGACTCCCGGGTCTACAGCTGGGATGGCCGTCGGCTCGAACAGGTGACGGTGGACCACTCGGCAGTGCAGGAACTGGTCGACCGGGGGCAGATCACCGCAATCGAGGCCAGCGAGCATCCGCACCGCAACGTGGTGACCAGGGCGATCGGAGTCGGTCACATCGTCGACCCGGACAGCTGGCTGCTGCCGATCGCCGGAAACCAGCTGTTCCTCGTCTGCTCGGACGGGCTGACCAAAGAGCTCGACGATGACCAGGTCGCGACCATCCTGGCCGACCGATTCCGCCTGCCGGGCGACCTCACTATCGCGGAGCGGCTGGTCGAGGCGGCGCTGGCGTCCGGAGGGGCCGATAACGTGACGGTTGTGGTCGTCGAGGCCGAACTGATTGGCGCGCCACACTCGGAGGGTGAAGGCGCCAGCGACCGGGACATCCCGCACCACCTCGAAGAGACCGGGCCCCGGAAGTAATTGCACGCTGGGAGCCAGTTTCGCTATCGACCAACCGGAGGCTCCGGCTGGCTCGCTGTCGCCACGCCTGGGCGCCTGCTGGTTCTGCACCCCGAGTTCCAGGTTCTGGTGGATCCGAAACCGGACGAGCCCTTCGCCGACGGCCGCTGGCTTCCATTCGACGCGGCGGCACGGCCCGCCGGCCCAAGCCAAGGCCAGCAGAAGCTGGGCGGACGAAGGTGACGCGCCTGGTGCTGTGGCTTGCCGGTTCTGCAGCAGTCATGCTCGCGGCCGGCGTCGCCGTGAGCCTGATGGTCACCGGCCTGCCGGCGCCCGTCCAGACTGAGCCTGTCGTCGGTGGCGGGAATGGGGCCGCCCTGGTGGAACCGGTTCCGACCCCTGAGCTGGTGTCGGCGACCGCGGTCGGTTCGACGGTGACGTTCACCGTGGCCAATCCCGATCCCCTGGACGGGGACGTCATGCTCTGGCGCCGCATCGACCGGGGGCCCAGCGGACCGCTCCGCCAGGTGGATGAGGGAATGTTCACGCTGGGCGGCTTCGACGGGTCAACCGTGTGCGTTGAGGTGCACGTCATCCGCTCCGATCGTGAATCGGCAAACCCCCTGGAGACCTGTCACCCCGCATGAACCCGCTCACAATCGAATAGTGCGGCGAATGGGGTGACGTCGTCCACCCGAATGGTTTCCAGGTCGGGCGCGAGTCCGACCTGGTGCTCCACGACAACCCGCACCTCCGCCTTGATCGCTCCTGACGGTCACCCAACCGGGGCGCCCAGCGTGCGCGCGCCCGCGCGAAGTAGACTGGTCGGATCGAGTTGCCGACCCTGCGGCGGCTCGATTCGTGGAGAGAGGTGGCCGCATGGGCAAGACACTGGCTGAGAAGGTCTGGGACGACCACCTGGTCGTCAAGGGTGCTGACGGCACCCCCGACCTTATCTATATCGACCTGCACCTCCTTCACGAGGTGACGAGCCCGCAGGCCTTCGACGGACTGCGGATGGCCGGGCGCCCGCTGCGTCGCCCGGACCTCACGATCGCGACCGAGGACCACAACACCCCGACGCTGAACATCGACAGGCAGATCGAGGACCTCACCAGCCGCACCCAGATCGAGACGCTCAGAAAGAACTGTGCTGATTTCGGGGTGCGCCTGCACCCGCTCGGCGACGTCGAGCAGGGCATCGTCCACGTTGTCGGGCCCCAGCTGGGGCTCACCATGCCCGGCATCACGGTGGTGTGCGGCGACAGCCACACCTCGACGCACGGGGCGTTCGGGGCGATGGCCTTCGGCATCGGCACCAGCGAGGTCGAGCATGTCATGGCCACCCAGACGCTGCCGCTCAAGCCGTTCAAGACCATGGCGATCACGGTGGAAGGAGAGCTGCGCCCCGGTGTGACGGCCAAGGACGTCATCCTCGCGGTGATTGCCAAGATCGGAACCGGTGGCGGCCAGGGCTACGTGCTCGAGTACCGCGGCAGCGCCATCCGTGCTCTCTCCATGGAGGGACGCATGACGATCTGCAACATGTCGATCGAGGCAGGCGCCCGTGCGGGCATGGTCGCACCGGACCAGACGACTTTCGACTACCTGGAGGGCCGCCCGCACGCTCCGCAGGGCGCCGACTGGGATGCCGCGGTCGAGTACTGGAAGACGCTCCCGAGCGACGATGATGCCGTCTTCGACGCCGAGGTGTTCCTCGACGCCGGCAAGCTCGAGCCGTTCGTGACCTGGGGTACCAACCCGGGCCAGGGCGTGCTGCTGTCTGACCCCATCCCCGACCCGGACACGTTCGAAGACCCCAACGAGCGAGCCTCGGCGAGGCGGGCGCTCGAGTACATGGACCTGAAACCGGGAACCCCGATGAAGGACATCCCGGTAGACGCCGTGTTCATGGGTTCGTGCACCAACTCCCGGATCGAAGACCTGCGAGCATTCGCCTCCATCGTGAAGGGCCACAAGAAGGCGGACCACGTTCGGGTGATGGTTGTCCCCGGCTCGGCCCGAGTACGGCTGGAAGCGGAAGCCGAGGGCCTCGACCGGGTGTTCATCGACTTCGGCGCGGAGTGGCGGTTCGCCGGATGCTCCATGTGCCTGGGTATGAACCCCGACCAGCTGGCGCCGGGGGAGCGCTGCGCATCCACCTCCAACCGCAACTTCGAGGGCCGCCAGGGCAAGGGCGGGCGCACCCACCTGGTGTCGCCGCTGGTGGCGGCCGCCACGGCCATCCGTGGCACCCTGGCGAGTCCGTGGGACATCGCGGACGAAGCGGATGCTGCGACCAGGATCGGAGCGAGCGCCTAATGGAGAAGATCACCACCATCACCGGCGTCGCCGCACCGCTGAAGCGGTCCAACGTCGACACCGACCAGATCATCCCGGCCGTGTTCCTCAAGCGGGTCACCAAGACCGGGTTCGACGACGCGTTGTTCTACGCCTGGCGCCAGGACCCGGATTTCGTGCTCAACAAGCCCGAGTTCCAGAACCCACGGGTGCTCATTGCCGGGTCGGACTTCGGCACCGGGTCCAGTCGTGAGCATGCAGTGTGGGCGTTGCGCGACTTTGGCTTCGCCGCCGTGCTGAGCCCCCGCTTCGGAGACATCTTCCGGGGCAACTCCGGCAAGCAGGGCCTGCTCGCCGGGCAGATCACCGAAGAGGACGCCCAGCGGTTCTGGGCGATCATCGAGGAGAGCCCGGGAATGGAGGCAAGCGTCGACCTCGCCGCCAAGACCGCGACACTGGGTGATCTCACAGTCCCGTTCGAGATCGACGATTACACTAGGTGGCGGCTCCTCGAAGGCCTGGACGATATCGCCCTCACCTTGCGGGAAGAAGCCCAGATCACTTCGTTCGAGAACTCCCGCGAGAGCTGGCGTCCCCTCACCCTTCCCGCCCGCTAACAGACAGGCCACGATGAACTTTTCCCTGACACAGGATGCGCAGAAAGCGGGCCAGCACGTCGGCCTGAAATCAGACGAGATCGTCATCAACGGCGGAAAACCGCTGAATGGCCGCATCCGCGTCAGAGGCGCCAAGAACCTGGCCACCAAGGCCATGGTCGCAGCTCTGCTCGGCGAGACCCCAAGCCTGCTCAAAGACGTCCCCGAAATCAGCGACGTGCAGGTAGTGCGCGGACTGCTGGAGGTCTACGGCGTCCGAGTCATGAGCCCCAGCGTGGGAGAACTCCGCTTCGACACCAGCCGGGTGGAGACAGCGCACTTTGCCGAGATCGACGCCCACGCAGGCGCCAGCCGCATCCCGATCCTGTTCTGCGGTCCGCTGCTGCACCGACTCGGTGAGGCGCGCATCCCCGACCTGGGCGGATGCCGAATCGGCGACCGGCCGATCGACTTCCACCTCGACGCACTGCGAGCCTTCGGCGCCATCGTCGACAAGAGCCACGAGGGCATCCGCCTGACCGCTCCCAACGGACTCAAAGGCGCGTCGATCACGCTGCCATACCCGAGCGTCGGGGCCACAGAGCAGGTGTTGCTCACCGCCGTGCGAGCCCAGGGCGCCACCGAGCTGACGAACGCCGCCATCGAGCCCGAGATCATGGATCTCATCGCGATCCTGCAGAAGATGGGCGCCATCATCTCGGTCGAGCCGAACCGGGTCATTCTCATCGAGGGCGTCGACCGCCTGGACGGGTACACCCACCGCGCCCTGTTCGACCGCAACGAGGTGGCCAGCTGGGCTGCCGCAGCCCTCGTCACCCACGGGGACATCTTCGTCGAAGGCGCCCGGCAGGCCGAATTGATGACCTTCCTCAACGTCTTCCGCCGGGTAGGTGGCGCGTTCGACGTGCAGGAGGAGGGCATCCGGTTCTGGCACCCGGGCGGAGAACTGAAGCCGGTCACCATCGAGACGGACGTGCACCCCGGGTTCATGACCGACTGGCAACAGCCGCTGATGGTCGCACTGACCCAGGCGCAGGGCACCTCGATCGTGCACGAAACGGTCTACGAGAACCGGTTCGGGTTCACTGAGGCCCTGCGGGAGATGGGCGCGAACATCGTCGTGCACCCGAACGGACTGCCCGACCACCCACGCCGGGTGGCGCGCCGCGACTTCGAGCAGGCCGCCGTCATTGTCGGGCCGACCCCGCTGCATGGTGCGGACATCCGCGTCCCAGACCTGCGCGGAGGATTCAGCCACCTGATCGCCGCCCTCAGCGCGGAAGGCCAGTCGAAGATCAGCAACGTCGGGATCATCAGCCGCGGCTACGAGCACATCATTGAGAAGCTCGCGACGCTCGGCGCCGACTTCGTCTACGAGGGGTAACCGGCGGTGACCGAAACCGACGGGGCAGAGTCGCCCCGCAGGCCGCAACAGCGGCCTGCCAAGAGCGAGAAGACGCCCATCTTCCGGTTGCTGGCATTCCTGGTGGTGCCGTTCATGTCGATGGTCGCCCGCTACCGCATCCAGGATGGCGACAAGGTGCCGAAGAGTGGCGCCTTCATCCTCGCCCCCAACCACTACAGCGAGATCGACCCGCTGGTGGTCGGCGTGGTGATGTGGAAGCTCGGGCGGATGCCGCACTTCATGGCGAAGGCCTCCATCTTCAAGATTCCGGTCCTCGGCTATCTGGCGAAAATCTCCGGCCAGATCCCGGTCGAACGCGCCGGGATGGCCAGGGGCAGCGACCCGCTGGCCGCGGCCACCCGCATCGTCGACCAGGGCCTGGCCGTGGTGATCTACCCGGAGGGCTCCCTCACCCGGGACCCGGAACTGTGGCCGATGCGGGGCAAGACCGGCGCGGTGCGGATGGCCCTTGAGGCCGATATTCCCTTGATCCCGCTCTCGCACTGGGGCAGCCAGAAGGTCATGCCGCGCTACGGCAAGAAGCTCAGCCTGTTCCCGCGCAAGACCATCGACGTCAGGGTGGGAGACCCTGTCGACCTGTCCGAGTTCCGCGGGCGCCCACTCGACACGAGCACCCTGACCGCCGCCACCCACAAGGTCATGGTCTCCATCACCGCCCTGACGGCCGAGCTTCGCGGGGAGAATCCGCCGCCAAAGCCGTGGGACCCGGCGAAGAACAACCAGAAGGAGACCGGCCGCTTTTGATTGATACCAAACCGATCCGCGTCGTCTCACCGGGTGCCCGCCGGGTCGCTGTCCTGGGCTCGGGAAGCTGGGGAACCACCTTCGCGAAGATCCTGGCCGACGGCGGCTCCGACGTCGCCCTCTGGGCGCGCCGCCCCGAACTGGCGAAAGAGATTTCGGAGAGCAAGCGCAACAGCGACTACCTGCCAGGGGTCAACCTGCCGCGCAACCTCTGGTCGAGCCATGTAGTCGAGGAGGTGCTCGACGGCACCGAGATAGTCTTCGTCGCTGTCCCCAGCCAGACGCTGCGCGAAAACCTGCGAACCATGCGCCAGCTGATCCCCGCCGGTGCGACAGTCGTCAGCCTGATGAAAGGTGTCGAGAAGGGCAGCAAGTTCCGGATGAGCGAGGTGATCAGCCAGGAACTGGAGATCTCCGCCGATCGTATCGCCGTGGCATCCGGTCCCAACCTCGCCCTGGAAATCGCCCGGGAGCAGCCCACTGCTGCCGTGGTCGCCTCCGCCAGCCTCGACACAGCGACCGAGGTGGCGATCGCCGCCACCAACCCCTATTTCCGCGCCTTCGTGAACACCGATGTGATCGGCACCGAACTCGGCGGGGTGCTCAAGAACCTCATCGCGGTGGCAATCGGCATCGTTGACGGTGTCGGCTACGGCGACAACACGAAGGCGTCGATCATCACCCGGGGGCTGGTGGAGATGACCGACTTCGCTGTCGCTTTCGGCGCCAAGCCGGAGACCCTGTCTGGCCTCGCCGGACTCGGCGACCTCATCGCGACCTGCGAATCGTCGCTGTCGCGCAACAACACGGCAGGGCGCCTGCTTGGGCAGGGATACAGCTTCTCCGAAGTCATCAAGCAGATGAACCAGACCGCGGAGGGTTTGGCATCCGTTACCCCGATCCTGGAACTCGCGCTGGAGAAGGGCGTTGTCATGCCGATCGTGTCGCAGGTGGCCGAGGTGCTCGCCGGCACCATGGACCCCCGCGACATCGCCCCGCACCTCACCACCGACTCCGACATCCCGCAGGGGGAGTAGGTCATGGGTACGGTATTCGCGAGGGTGGTGACATCCGCCGACGTCGACGGCGTGGTCGACACGGTGACCTCCGCGTTCCTCGACGACCCGCTGTGGTCGCCGGTGTTCCCGGACGCCGTGCGGCGGGCCGTGCAGTTCTCAGCGTTCTGGCGACTGTCCGTCACCTCAGCCCTGCGTTACCCCTGGACCCTGTCCACCGAGAACCTCGAGTCGGTGGCCGTCTGGATCCCGCCAGAGGGCGAGGAACTCACTGACGCCGAAGCGGATGGCCTGGCCGCGTTTCTGGTGGAGCTCGTCGGCCGGGAGGGTGCCGATGAGGTCCTCGCCATCTACGACCGGTTCGAGGCCGCCCGCCCGGCCGAGCCGCATTTCTACCTGAGCCTGTTCGCCACGCATGAGGCGCACCGCGGCCAGGGCCTCGGAATGGGTCTGCTGCGGGAGAACCTCGCACGCATCGACGCCCTGGGTGCCCCGGCCTATCTGGAGTCATCGAATCCGGCCAACAACGCCCGCTATGCGGGCGTCGGGTTCCGCCCGGTCGGTGACATCACCACGCCAGGCGGCCAGATCGTGACCACCATGTGGAGGGACCCCCGCTAACAGCACCCCCAGGTGCGGTCGGGTACTGTGGCAAGGTGATCACGGCACTGGCAGACGGGCGGCTTCTGGCCGAGAAAACGGGCTCGCTACCACCGGCAGTGGTCGCCATGCACGGCTGGGGGCGAAGCGGCAACGACTTCGCCGACGTGGTCGACGGGCTCGATGCCCTGTCCATCCACCTGCCCGGGTTCGGCATCACCCCGGAGCCGGCCGAGGCCTGGGGCAGCGACCGTTACGCCGACGAGGTGGCGGAAGCCCTGAGCGGAATGCCTCCGGTGGTCCTGCTCGGGCACTCCTTCGGGGGGCGTGTCGCCGTGCGACTGGCCGCCGCGCATCCGGAGCTGGTTCGAGGAATCGTGCTGACCGGTGTTCCCCTGCTGAGGCTCACCCCGCCGCCGCAGCCCTCTTTCACCTACCGCACGGTTCGCTTCCTGGCGAAGGTCGGGCTTGTCTCGAAAGCGCAGCTCGAGGCGCAGAAGCAGCGCCGCGGCTCCGCCGACTACCGCGCAGCCAACGGGGTGATGCGGGACATCCTGGTGAAGGTCATCGGCGAAGACTACCGAGACGATCTGGCGAAGATCACCGTTCCGGTGCGCATGGTGTGGGGCGAGCACGACACGGCTGCGCCTGCGGATGCCGGCCTCGCCGCCAGCAAGCTCATTCCGACCGCCACCTTCCGCGCTGTTCCCGGCGCCGTGCATCTCCTCGATGGGGACCTTCGGGTGGCCGTGCGCGAGGAACTGCTCGCCCTGATCGAGGAGGTGGACGCGTGAACTGGGCAATGTCCGTCAACGTGACGATCGCGGCACTGGCTGCGGTCGTCGTCTCGTTCAAATGGCTGCGGGTCGCCCAGCGCGAGCACTACATCCCGGGATGGGTGGGGCGGATTGCCGCGCTCTGGCTTATTCGAGTCCCATCCAACCTGGTGCTGGTGCCCGTAGCGGTGGCGCTGGTCGCCGTGACCAGCTGGGCGTCTATCGACATGCGCGATCCGGTCCTCGCCTATTTCGGCATTCCGGTCGCCATTGTCGCCGCCGGGTTCTTCCCGATCGGCCTGGACATTCGCGGCACCAGCTCGCCGATGAACTGGACCCCGCGAGTCCGACGCCTGCTGGTCGCCTACGCCCTGCTCCTGCTGGCGGCCTCCGCCCTCCTGTGGTGGCTGATCGGTTTCGTCGGCGTCGCCATCGCGCTGCTGGCCGCCCCTCTCCTCATGGACGCTGTGCTGGTGCCGATGAACGCCATTGAGAAGAAGCTGTCCAACAAGTACCTGGTCAGCGCCCGCAAGCGGCTGCACCAGGTCAAGCCGACCGTCGTCGCCATTACCGGGTCGTACGGGAAGACCTCGACCAAGGGCTATGTCGGCCACCTGCTCGACGGCGCATTCTCGGTCGTCGCGTCGCCCGCGAGCTTCAACAACCTGATGGGGCTCTCCCGGGCCGTCAACGATCGGGTGGTGCCAGGCACGGAGGTGTTCATCGCCGAGATGGGCGTCTACGGGCCGGGGGAGATCCGCGAGCTGAGCAAGAGCTTCCCACCGGACATCGCCGCCATCACCACCATCGGCGAGGCGCACCTGGCCCGAATGGGCTCGCGCGAGGTCATCGCCGCCGCGAAGTCCGAGATCACCGAGAAGGCGCGAACCGTTGTGCTGCCGATCGACCAGCCGGAGCTTGCGACGCTGGCCGAGAAGTGCCGGGAAGAAGGCAAGACCGTCGTCACCGTCTCCACCACCCCCGGCACCGCTGCCGACGTCGTTCTGGACGCCGCCTCCGGCCAGCTCACCATCACTGAGCCCGGTGGGCCGGCCACCCTGACCGTCACGGTATCCAGCGTCGGGCACGCGGTGAACGTCGCGGTTGCGGTCGGAATCGCGTTCGCGCTGGAAGTGCCCGCTGCGAAGATCGCCGACAAGCTCGGCTCACTCCCCGGAGCCCAGCACCGCGCGGAGATCCAGGAGACGCCGCAGGGCGTCGTCGTCATCGACGACACCTACAACTCCAACCCGGTGGGCGCCGAGCGCGCGCTCCAGGGCGCAGCCGCACTGGCAGCCGAGCGCGGGGGCCAGTTGGTCGTCGTCACACCGGGGATGGTGGAGCTGGGCTCGATGCAGCGTCAGCGCAACTCCGAGTTCGCGGCATCCGTCACCGCGGGCGGAGGCCGTCTGCTGGTCGTCGGGCGCACCAACCGGGGAGCGTTGCGCTCCGGATCGGCCGGCTCCGAGCATCCGGTGCTCGTCTACGACCGGCGGGAGGTCGCCGTACGGGCGGCGCTCGATCTGGCGGGCGAGCGAGGCGTTATCCTCTATGAGAACGACCTGCCTGACCACTACCCCTGATCCAGTCACCGACCGGAAAGCGGCTGCACCGGGCACGCAGGCAACCCAGGCCGTGGTGCAGGCCGAGTGCGATGGATGGTTATGAGCGACACGTGGGCCGTATTGTTCGGGGGACCATCCCCGGAGCACGAGATTTCGATCCTCACCGGACTCCAGTCTGAGCGGGTGCTGACCGCCAGCGGCGAGAGCGTGCTGCCGATCTACTGGGCGCCGTCGGGCGGCTGGTTCCTGGTTCCTGCCGCCAGTGAGGCGAAAGACTACCTGGAGGGCGTTCCGAAGGGGTCGCGTCCGGTCGAGGTGCGCCTGGGCGACAACGCCGGTCTCTACGTGAAGAAGCGTTTCGGCGAGGACGCGCTGGAGCCGAGTGCCGTGCTCGTCTGCCTGCATGGCGGGCTGGGCGAAGGCGGCGGTGCGGCCGCCGTGTTCACCCTGCTCGGGATCCCGGCCACCGGGTCCAGCCTGTTCGCCGGGGCGGTCGGCATGGACAAGCTCGCATTCGGCGGGCTGATGGGCACTGCCGGCATCCCATCACTGCCGCGGGAACTGCTCTCCACCCGGCGAGAACCATCGTTCGCGGGCCCATACATCGTCAAGCCGCGCTTCGGCGGGTCATCAATCGGCATCGAGATCGTCGACGACATCGACACCGCCCGAGCACTCGGCACATCGAGCGTGCACCTGCGCAATGGCGCCGTTCTCGAGCCTTACCGGCCGGAACTCTCCGACCTCAACATCTCGTTCCGCACGCATCCATCGCTCAAGATCACGCAGCTGGAGCGCCCGCTGCGTGGCGAGTCGAAGAGCGGTCTCTATTCGTACGCCGAGAAGTACCTCGCTGGTTCGGCGGGGGCGGATGCCGGACTCACCAGCGCGCCGCGCGAGTTCCCGGCCCAGGTTGACGACGCGGTCGCGACGCACGCCACCGAACTGGCTGCGCGGGTTGCGGAAGTCACCGGGCTGACCGGCGTGGTTCGCGTTGACCTCCTGCTCGATGAAGCCTCTGGCGAGCTGTTCGTGAATGAAGTCAACTCGATCCCCGGGGCCATGTCGCTCTACCTCTGGGCGCCTCAGGCCGCGGCCGCCGAAGTTCTGAAGGATGCGCTCATCGAGGCGCGCGACGCCCGCCCGGCCGTGCCGACATCCGGCTTCGGCTCAGGGGCGGCCTTGCGGGCAGCGGGCGGTATCGCCGGCAAGCTGGTCGGGCTGGACGGCCCGCGGGGTTAGTGTAGCTCCGGCGAACCCCGAAGGGGCAGGCGCGCACACGATCGCCGTCGAATTCATCCTGCCCGGCACCGTTCACCTGAACTCGATAACCGTCACAGTGCTGGGGCTCGCAGCGACGGGCCCCATCATCGCCCCTGATCATCGCCGGTGGTGGGGTAGCGCTGCTGTCCTCCGGGTGGCACTTATTGCCGTGACCCGATTGCGGCCGCGTCGGGATCCCGCCTGACGCCGGTCGAGCTCCCGCCGGGCCACGACGTCCTCCCGAAGCTACTGTTCTTCGCCGAACACGTCCTCCGCAGCGAGGCACTCCTTCGTCGCGGGCAGGCTCCCGACAGCGTTACCGAGAGCGCTCAGCGCGTTACTGCTGGCGCGGTCCCCGTCGATAATGACCTCCACCGCCGGGTCCCGCCCGTAGGTGATGAACTTGTACACCGGGGCGTCGCTGCTGTCGCGCAGCCAGTCGACACCCTTCACGGTGAAGCAGGGGAGGGTGGACGGACCCGGAACGGGAACGCCGCACCTCAGGAAGATCGCCGCCGGTTCACCCCAGGCGCCCGTGGCCTGCGCGTTGGTTTCCCGCTGCGCATGGTCATCGACGCCATCCGGCAGCCGAACGATGATTTCGGCGCAATCCGGGTTGGTCGCATCCGGTGCAGGCTCCAGCGGAACCGGCTGTGAGCACGCCCCCAGCAGGCTCACGGCGACGACAGCGAAGGCGGGGGCGGCCACCAGCCGGAACGGGGATCTCACCCATTCAGGCTACCGTTTGAGGCATGACCGAAAGTGACACCCTCGCATCGCTGGGCGAATCCGGGACCCTGGGCCGCATCTTCCCGCGGCTTCCGTCAGCCGCCGGTCAGCTGCTGGGACCCGGCGACGATTCAGCGGTAGTGGCCGCGCCGGACGCCCGGTTCGTGGTGACGACCGACCTGATGATCCACGGCCCGGACTTTCGACTGGCCTGGTCGAGCCCGCACGATCTGGGGTGGAAGGCAGCAGCATCCAACCTGGCCGACATCGCCGCGATGGGTGCGGTGCCGACCGCCCTCGTCGTGGCGATCGCCGCACCGGCGGATTCCCCGATCGCCCTGCTGGAAGGCATTGCCGACGGCCTGCGTGACGGATGCTCGGCGATGGCGCCCGGCTGCGGCGTCGTCGGCGGCGACCTGTCGGTGTCACCCACCCTCACTATCGCGGTGACCGCGTTCGGCGACCTCGGCGGCCGTGATCCGGTGCTGCGCCTCGGAGCGACTGCGGGCGACCAGGTGGCAGCGTCTGGCCCGCTGGGAGCGGCGGCGGCCGGACTGCAACTGTTGTTCACCGAGGCCGTCGATGCCGACGGGGAACCGGATGCCCGCCGAGCTGCCGAGCTTCGGGACCGCACTACCGCCCAACTCGCCCCGACGCCTCCCATTGGCGACGGCCTGCTGGCCGCGGTCGGGGGAGCGACGGCGATGCTCGACCTCAGCGACGGCCTGGCCATCGATTCGGCGCGGCTGGCGAAGGCGAGCGGTGTCGGGGTCGATTTCGAGTCGACGCTTCTGGGACCGGATGTCCGCCTCGCCCTCGGCGGCGGAGAGGACCACTCGCTGCTGGCCACCTTCCCGGCATCCGCCGCCCTGCCTGGAGGATTCCGCCGAATCGGGACCGTGTTCGCTGGTGAAGGGATCCGGGTGGACGGTGCGCCGGTGCCGTCGTCCGGCTGGGACCCGTACCGCAGCTGGGATGGCGGCCAGGGCTGAGTGCCCGCTCCCTGAGCTCCTCGAAGGGCATGCTGGCCACTCGGGTGGCACCCGGGCGCGCGTACAGCCGTGTCCTCCGCCGCCGGGTCGGCTACTCGCCGGTCGGGCTCAGCCAGTAGAGGGCGGTGTCCCCGTAGTCCTTGCGGCGGTCCAGGCTGAGCCCGTCCGGCCAGGCCGGTTCGGCCACCCGCGAACTGCGCTCCACCACCACCGTGGCCTCCGTTTCCAGACGCGGCACCAATACCTCCAGGGCATGCGCCAGCTCGGTGTTGCTGAGGTCGTATGGCGGGTCGAGGAACACGATCTGCCACGTCGCATCCGCCCCGGTGAGGAAGGCGTGCACCGGTGACGAGCTGACCTCGATCGTCAGGTCGCTGCGGCGGGGAGCGCTCTTGCGGATGAGGGCGGCGTTCTTGCGCGTGTACGGCACCGCGCCGTAGCTGCGCTCGACAAGGGTCACCCGCCTGGCGCCGCGGCTGGCGGCTTCGAGCCCGAGCGCCCCGGAGCCGGCGTACAGGTCGAGCACTCGGGCATCCTGGATCACCCCTCGGGCGTCGAGCGCGGAGAAGATCGCCTCCCGCACCCGGTCACTGGTCGGCCGGGTGCCGTTCGGCGGAACCGCGAGGGCGAGGGAGCCGGCGAATCCCGAGATTATGCGTGTCATCGCGTCCACGCTACCGCCCGCTCAACACCTGACACGTCCCCGTCTCAAGGAAAAACGGCCCGTTGCGGTTGGTTCGGGGGCGACCGGACCCGCCCGGATCAAAAACTCCTTGAGACGGGAACTGCGGTGGGCGGATGCGCGGCGGGCGTGGGCGGCCACCGGTACGGTTGAGGCGTGGAATCGCCGCTGGACATCAAGCTGAGCTCGACGCTCGGTGGTCGCACCGCGACGGCGATGAAGAAGCACCTGGGCCTTGAGACGGTGGGCGACCTGCTCAGCCATTACCCGCGCCGGTATGCGCTGCGCGGCGAGCTGACCGCCCTCAGCGAGTTGCCCTTCGACGAGAACGTCACCATTGTCGCCGAGGTGATCGAGGTCAGCCAGCGGCCGATGCAGGCCAAGCGCGGCTCCATCTTCGAGGCGCGCATCACCGACGGCAAGGGCATCCTCACCCTCACCTTCTTCAACCAGGCCTGGCGCAAGGACGAGCTGAAGCCCGGCGTGCGCGGCATCTTCGCCGGCAAGGTGGGCGACTACCGCGGAGCCCGGCAGCTGACCCACCCCGACTACCAATTGTTCGAACCGGATGCCGCCACCGACGAGGAGTCGGCCAGGGCGTGGGCGGAGCGCCCGATCCCGATCTACCCGGCGACCGCTTCTGTGGCGTCCTGGCAGCTGCAGAAGGCGATCGGGGTGCTGCTCGACACCTTGCCGAAGCTGGACGACCCGGTTCCGGATGCGGTGCGCCAGGAGCGCAAGCTGATGGCCTACTCGCGGGCGGTCGAGCTCATTCACCGCCCGCAGAAGGAGATCGAGTGGCGGGCGGCACGCAAGGCGCTGCGCTTCCAGGAGGCGTTCGTGCTGCAGACGGCCCTGCTTGAGCAGCGGGTGGCGCTGCGCGCCCAGGCTGCGGTGCCCAGGGTGCCGAAGCCCGGTGGCTACCTGGCGCGGTTTGACGCCCAACTGTCGTTCACGCTGACCGGTGACCAGGCCAGGGTCGGCGACGAGGTGGCGGCCGATCTGGCGGCCGAATCGCCGATGAACCGGCTGCTGCAGGGCGAGGTCGGCTCCGGCAAGACGCTGGTGGCGTTGCGTGGCATGCTGGCGGTCGCCGACTCCGGCGGGCAATCGGCGTTGCTCGCCCCGACCGAGGTGCTGGCCGGACAGCACCTGCGGTCCATCGTGAGAACGCTAGGACCGGATCTGGCGGCGCAGCTGCGTCCCACCATCATCACCGGTCAGATGTCGACTGCCGATCGCAGGAAGGCGATGCTCGCGGTGGTCTCCGGTTCGTCCCACATCGTCGTCGGCACCCACGCGCTGATGAGTGAGTCGGTGGGATTCTTCGACCTCGGGCTGGTCGTGGTCGACGAGCAGCACCGGTTCGGTGTCGAGCAGCGTGAGGCCCTGCGCCGCAAGGGGACGACGCCGCCGCACGTGCTGGTGCTGACTGCCACACCGATCCCGCGCACCGTGGCCATGACCGTGTTCGGCGACCTCGACATTTCGACGATCTCCGAGCTGCCGTCCGGTCGGGTGCCGACGGTGTCGTACGTGGTTGCGCTCGCCGAGCATCCGGGCTGGGGGTCGCGCATTTGGGAGCGGATGGCGGAGGAGCTGGCCCAGGGCAGGCAGGCCTTCGTGGTGTGCCCGGCGATCGACAGCAACGACAAGGACGCCGCTGATTCGGACGATTCGGCGGATGCCGTCCCGGCCATGCCCGAAGGGGCGGCACCGCCCGAGAACGTCACCGACACCCTAACGCGACTTCGGGCGTTGCCCGGGCTCGCATCCGCCCGCATCGAGGCGCTGCACGGCCGACTGCCGAGCGAGGCCAAGGACGCCTTGATGCGTGCCTTCGCCGCCGGCGAGATCGACGTGCTGGTCGCAACGACGGTGATCGAGGTCGGTGTTGACGTGCCCAACGCCTCGACCATGGTCATCCTGGACGCCGACCGGTTCGGCGTCTCGCAACTGCACCAGCTTCGCGGCCGGGTGGGACGCGGTTCGGTGCCCGGCCTCTGCCTGATGGTGACCCGCGCGGTGGCCGAGTCCCTCGCCCGGGACCGGGTGGATGCCGTGGCCGCCACCCTGGACGGTTTCGAGCTGGCGCAGAAGGACTTGGAACTGCGTCAGGAAGGCGATGTGCTGGGAAGCACGCAGTCTGGAGGGCGCTCCTCGCTGCGACTGCTGCGGGTGGCCAAGGACGGCGACCTCATCACCGAGGCCCGCACGCTGGCCCAGCTGGTTCTCGACGAAGACCCAATCCTGGCCGGGCATCCTGCGCTGCGCCACGCCATCGCGCGCAGGCTCGACGATGCCACCCGTGATTTCCTGGCCAAGAACTGAGGCCTATCAGGGAGTTTCCCGGGCGGTCGCCGATAGGGTTTGGGTATGAGAAGGATCGCCGTTGTCCCCGGATCGTTCGACCCCGTGACCCGAGGTCACATCGATGTCATCGAGCGTGCCGCCGGTTTGTTCGATGAGTTGCATGTGCTGGTGGTGCACAATCCGGACAAGTCCGCCCTGCTTCCGGTGGCCCAACGAGTCGCGCTCCTGGAGAAGTCGATCGCCGAGGCGGGCCTGCCAAGCAACATCACGGTGACCTCCTGGAGTGTCGGCCTGCTGGTCGACTACTGCACGGATGTCGGCGCAAGCGTCCTGGTGAAGGGTGTCCGTTCCGGGGTGGACGTCGCGTACGAGACTCCGATGGCGATCGTGAACCGCAACCTGGCCGGCGTGGAGACTATCTTCCTGCTGCCGGATCCGGCCCACGCCCATGTCTCCAGCTCGCTGGTGCGCCAGGTTGCCGCCCTGGGCGGAGACGTGAGCCCGTACGTGCCGCGCGCGGTTGCGGAGTTCCTGCAGAAGGCTTAGCGTCCGAGGTTGGCCAGACCCTGGGTCAGCATCCGGGTGAGGGTGCTGAAACTGGCGTCGAGGTCCCGGGCGAGGGCGAAGCCGCCCTCGAGTTCGAGCAGCACGTAGCCGTGAACCGCCGACCGGAACGCGCGGATGGCGTCGATTCGCTGCTCCGGCGTGAATCCGTAGCCGCGGAGCGCGCTGGAGATCACCGCCACGCTCTCGCCGCCGGCGGCGATGAGTTCGGTGTCTGCCGGATCGCGGGGATCTCCGGCCCGCTGGGTGGACAGGTAGCGACCCGGGCTCCGCTGCGCGAAGGCGCGCACCTCTGCGGCGAGGGCGATCACCGCCTCCTCAGCTGCCCGGCCGACTGTCGCGCTGCTGAGCAGGCGGGTGAGTTCGCGAACGGAGGCCAGCGCGACCTCGCGGCGCAGGTCGGCGAGCGATCCGATGTGCTTGTAGAGGCTGGGGCCGGAGACGCCGACCCGTGCGGCGACCGAGGCCAGCGTGAGGGTGTCGAAGCCACGCGCGCCGGCCTCGTCGATGATGGCGAGGGCCGCCTGGGTGACGGCGTCGCGGCTGAGGCCGGCCCTAGGCATCCGTCGACTCCGAGGTCGAGGCGATGGTCGTCAGGAACGCCAGTACGGCGGGAGCGACCAGGTCTGGCCGTTGCGCCTGGGGGTAGTGCCCGGCATCCGCCACCAGCAGGCCTTCGGCGCTGATCGCCTCGGTGGTCCAGGCCAGTTCCTGTTCGGGGGAGCGGTAGTCCGGGTCGTGGCCGCCGATGATGATCAGCGCCGGGGTGGTGACCTCCGGGAGGCGGACCTCGACCTCGGTGTGGTCCAGCTGCACGGCCAACTGCCGCAGGGAGCGCAGCCGGGCCGGATCGGCCAGGCTGTGGCGGATGTCGCGCTGCTGCTCGGCGAGCCAGGGCGCCCGGGTCACCTTGTTCAGGCCACCGTAGTACGAAGCCCACAGCGCGCTGCCCCAGGGCCGCGCGAACATGACGCGGTAGAGGGCCCGCATTATTGCCCGCGAGATCGGATTCGTCATCGCTTCCCGAAGGAAGGGGCTGATGAGCACCAGCCCGCGGACGGCTCCTGGGCGCTCGGCGGCGGCCCAGGCGGCGGCGGATGCGCTCATCGAGTTGCCGATCACGGCCGCCGGTTCGCCGAGTTCGTCGATCAGGGCGAGGATGTCGCTGCCGGTGGCGGCGTCGCCGTGGGTGCCGAAGCTGGTGTCGCTGTCGCCGTGGCCGCGCAGGTCCATTATGGCGACCCGATAGCCGGCGGCGACGATGGGTTCGGCGATGTCGCGGTACACCGAGCGCAGGTCGCCCATGCCGGGCACGGCGATGACCAACGGCCCGCTGCCATCCAGGGTGTAGGCAAGGCGGCCGTCCGGTCGGACGAGGTAGCGCAACTGGTTAGCATTCATAGCCATCAAGTTACTATGCTTAGCCAGTCCGTGCAAGCGGGAATCGAAAACGAAGGAGATCTGCCTGCCCCGGCGCGATTTGCGGCCCCGAATCCGCTCTGACGCGGGTATCTCCTTCGTTTTGGGAGAAGATGGGCGGATGCGCGTAATGCAGGTGTGGGCGATCGAGGGAATCCCGGAGATCGGCGCGGGCGACGACCTGGCCGCGATCATCGGCAACCGCCTCGAGAGCGATGGCACGGTGAGCGACCGCCTCGCTGACGATGGCACGGTGAGCGACGGGCCGCTGCAGGACGGCGACATCCTGGTGATCACGAGCAAGGTCGTCTCGAAAGCGGAGGGCCGGCAGGTCAACGCTGCCGACCGCGAACAGGCGATCACCGAGGAGACCGTGCGCGTGGTGGCCAGCCGCGAGCATCCGACCGGTGTGACCCGCATCGTCGAAAATCGGCTCGGGCTGGTTATGGCGGCCGCCGGCGTCGACGCCAGCAACACTCCGGACGGCACCGTCCTGCTGCTGCCGCTGGACCCCGACCGGTCGGCCCGCACGATCGCCGCCGCTCTTCGCGAGAGGTTCGGCGTGCGGGTCGGCGTCGTCATCTCCGACACCCTCGGCCGTCCCTGGCGGCTGGGGCAGACGGATGCCGCGATCGGCGCTGCCGGCATCCGCGTCATCGATGACCTCCGGGGGACTGCGGACGCCGACGGCCGGCAACTCGAGGTCACCGTGACGGCGGTCGCGGACGAACTGGCGGCGGCAGCCGACCTGATGAAGGGCAAGGCCGCGGGGCTTCCCGTCGCCGTGATTCGCGGGATGGCGGCGCACGTCGGAGACCTTGACGGTCCGGGAGCGAGGAGTCTGGTGCGCCCGGCCGATCAGGACATGTTCCGGCTCGGCAGCGACGAGGCATACGCCGAAGGATTCCGAGACGGCGGTCACTCCCGATAGTCAGGATGATCTGACAGACTCACATAGACAAACCCAAGCGATGAGGTTCAACGTTGAGCGAAGCCCACACACTGGCGGTACCCGACTTCCATAGCCTGAGTCGAGGAATTGTTCGCAGCATTGAGACCGTCATCGACGGGAAACCGGAGGCTGTGCAGCTCGCGCTGACAGTGCTGTTCGCCGAAGGCCACCTGCTGATCGAAGACGTTCCCGGCGTCGGCAAGACCATGCTCGCCCGGGCCCTGGGGCGCTCCCTGGACTGCACGGTCAATCGCATCCAGTTCACGCCTGATCTGCTGCCGTCCGACATCACCGGTGTTTCGGTGTTCAACCAGGGCTCCCGCACCTTCGAGTTCAGCCCCGGGCCGATCTTCGCGAACATCGTGATCGGCGACGAGATCAACCGTGCCAGCCCGAAGACCCAGTCCGCCCTGCTCGAGAGCATGGAGGAGAACCAGGTCACTGTCGACGGGATCACCCACGAGTTGGCCCATCCGTTCACCGTGGTCGCCACCCAGAACCCGGTCGAGATGGAGGGCACCTACCCGCTTCCCGAGGCCCAGCGCGACCGGTTCATGATCCGGATTTCAATGGGGTACCCGGACGAGGCGGCAGAGCAGGCGATGCTGCGCAGTCGTGAGCTGTCCAGCCCGCTGAACAGCATCACGCCGGTTGTCACTTCCGAACAACTGGCCGAGATGATCAGGACAGTGCGCGGCATCTACGTCTCGCCGGCCGTCGAACGGTACGCGGTCAGCATCGCGCAGGCCACCCGCCACGACCGCGAACTGCGGCTCGGCGCGAGCCCCCGCGCCACACTGCACCTGGTGCGTGCGGCCAAGGCCAGGGCCGCGCTCGACGGGCGCGAGTTCGTGCTGCCGGATGACATCGACGAGCTCGCCGTGCCGGTTCTCGGCCACCGGCTGATCGGGGCCAGCCGCGGTGCGAGCAACTCGTTCAACACCGGGGACATCACCCAGACGATCACCCGCATAGTGGCCGCGACGAACGTGCCGCTGGGCGTGTTCGACTCCGTTTGAGGTCACCATGGTTGCAACTCGCACCGGAAAGCGATCCAGGCGCACCCGACTGACCAACCGCGGCTGGGTGTTCCTCGTGATCGCCGCGTTGCTCATCGTGCTTGCCTACGCGCTGCGACGCCCGGAACTGCTGTTCGTCGGCTGTTTTGTCGCGGCGGTTCCGTTGCTGTCGCTGTTCCTGATCGGCCTGCAGCGACCCACGCTGGACGTGCGACGCACCTTCACCCCGCTGGTGCTCGTGGCCGGGCGTCCGGCCACTGTGCGGCTGCAGGTGACCAATCTGGCCCCGCGGCCGTTCCCGGCATCCAGCTGGACGGATGCCATCGGCTGGCTTCCGAAGAACAGCGCGACCGGGATGCTCGGCCCGCTGCGCAGCGGCCTGTTCCGCCATCGGGAGCCGCTGTCGTCGACCCGGCTAAGCTACGACCTGACCCCGCCGCGGCGGGGACAGTTCGAGATCGGGCCGTTCACGATCACCATGACCGACCCGTTCGGGCTGGCCAGCGGCACCCAGTTGGCCAACTACGCGCAGACCGCCACCGTGGTGCCCGAGGTTCAGGCGCTTCCCGAATCCGGCCTGACCATAGCCGTGGCGGAGGGGTCGGCGCGGCTCGTGCAGCACCGCGCAGTCGGTGGCGACCACGACATCACCACGAGGGCGTATCGCACTGGTGATGCCCTGCGCCGGGTGCATTGGCGGGCATCCGCCCACCATGGCGACCTGATGGTGCGCCAGGAGGAGCAGCGCAGCCATTCGGAGGCGAGCGTCCTGCTGGACACCCGGCGGAGCGGGTACCGGGACGCCAACTCTGTGCATCCGCTGAACACTGCCGAAAGCGACCGCTTCGAGTGGGCGGTCGAGTTCACGGCCTCCCTGGTGGTGCACCTGCAGCATTCCGGGTTCATCGTTCACATGCATGAGTCGGCGCAGCAGCAACTGTCCTCGGTGGAGAACACCACGCACTTCCTGGAGAGCCTGGCAACTATCGGATTGAGCCCGGAGCCGCTGCCGATGGACGTCATGCTCGCCGGCGGTGCGGAAGCCGGACGAACCCCCGGATCGATGTTCGCCGTCATCTCCGACGCCGACGCCGAGCTGGTGGACACATTGGCCGCCCGCCGCAGCAACTACGAGCTGGCCGTCGCCTTCCTGATCATGCCGGATGACGCCTCCGTGAGTCTGCCGCTGAGCAAGGCCGGCTGGACCTGCGTCATCGTGCGTCCGGGCGACAGCGCGGAGGACGCCTGGCTGGCGGTGGTCGATAGTGATGGGGGGCGCCGTGCCTCCTGAGCATCCGCAACGCCCGTCCGCACCCTGGAAGGTCAGCCTTGCCCTGCTGGCCAGCATCATGTCGGCCTGCGCGACCCTCAACGTCGTGTTGGCTGATCTCGGCTGGTGGTTCATCGCCCTTCTGTCCTGCGGAATCGTGCTCGGCGCATCCGCACTCGTTCGGGTCTGGGCAACCTGGCGCTGGGTCCCGCCGCTGGTCGCCGCTGTCGCCCTGTTCGGTTTCCTCACCCAGCAGTTCGCTCCGCAGACGGCGTTCATCGGCCTGTTCCCGACGTTCGACACCATCGACCAGTTCCGCCTGCTGATCGAGCGGGCGCAGGCATCCATCCACCAGCAGGCGGTTCCGGCCGATGCCGTTCCGGGCATCCAGTTCCTGATCGCCGCGGGCATCGGCCTCATCGCCCTGGTCGCCGACATCCTCGCGATCGGCTTGCAACGCCGGGCACTGGCGGGACTGCTGGTGCTGGTCGTGTTGTGGGTTCCGGTGCTTACCGCGGAACGCGACTTCGACCTGTTCTGGGTGATGGCGACCGCTGTCGCCTTCCTCTACCTGCTGCGAGCGGATGCGCCGATGCCGGACCGCAGGCTCACCCTCTCGGTGGGTGCAGGCGCCCTCGCCTTTGCCCTCATCGCGCAGGTTGTGCTGCCCACCACCGAGCCGGTGCTGGCGGGGAACCCGGGGACCGCGATCCGGACCGGGGACAGCCCGATCGTCAATCTGGGCGACAACCTCCGCCGAGACCTGGAGCGACGTGCGCTGACCTACAGCACGGAGTCCGGAAGCGGCGAGTATTTGCGCCTGGTCAGCCTCGACCAGTTCGACGGGGACAAGTGGTTTGCCGCGGAGACGCCGCTGTTGCCCGAGAACACGCCGGACGAGTTCGGCCTGCCGCCGGGGCTGGCTGCGGATGTCGAGAGCACGGCGGAGTTGACCTGGATCGCAGTCGCCAACCTCGACACGGTCTGGCTGCCGTTGCCGTACCCGACCCAGCGCGTGGTCGGGCTGGACCGCGGGTGGAGCTGGGACCCTGCCACCCTGTCGCTGCGAACCGGGTTCGGGTCCACCCGCAACGAGCAATACCTGGCGGAGTCGCTCGTGCTCGCGCCAACGCCGGAGCAGTTGCTCGAAGCCGGCTCCACCGTGCCGCGCTTTGTCGCCGACCTGGCGGCGATTGGGCAGGACGACGTTCCGCCCGTCATCGGGGAGACGGCCAGGTCCGTGGTGGGGGATGCCGCCTCGATCTACGAGAAGGCGCTTGCGCTGCAGCAGTACCTCCGCGCCGGTGACTTCGTCTACTCCGAAGACGCGCCGGTGGAGGAAGGCTATGACGGCACCGGTCTCGAGGTGATCGCCACCTTCCTGGAGGTGAAGAGCGGTTACTGCGTGCACTTCGCATCCGCCATGGCTCTGATGGCTCGCAGCCTGGGCATCCCGGCGAGGGTCGCCGTGGGGTTCCTCCCGGGGGAGAGGACCGATCAGCGGCTGGAGGGCCGCGTCGTCTACGAGGCGACGTCGCACGACCTGCACTCGTGGCCGGAACTGTACTTTGAGGGGATCGGGTGGATGCCGTTCGAGCCGACTGCCTCTCGTGGTGTCGTGCCCGATTACGCGGATACTTCGGTCGAGGGTGTGCCGCTCCCCGGCGCGGGTTCAGGCGATCCGGACGCGGCACCGACCGACCCGGACGCCACGGAGGGCCCGCTGGCTCGCGATGCCGGGGACAATTCAGGTGGAGGCGCAGCCTCCGGCACGATCCCGGCAGGAATCCTGTGGCTGATCGGGCTGAGCCTGGTTGCCCTGCTCCTGGTGTTCACGCCGGCAATGATCCGGGCCGTCGAGCGTCGCTCGCGAATCCGCGCCATCCGCCGTGGTTTCGCCCCGGCGACGGTCGGCTGGCACGAAGTCCTGCAGAGCGCGGAGGATGCCGGCATCATCATTCCCGGTTCGGCCACTCCCCGTGAGGGCGGCCGTCTGCTCGCGGAGGCGATCGTCTCTGGAAGGCGGCCAGCCAAGAACCCGGATGCCGTGATCGAGACCGCCACGGCCGCCCTGGGCCGGATCGTGACCATGATCGAGCTGGAGGGCTATGCCCGCCCCGGCCGCGGCGGCGCGGTTTCTGCGGACGACGTCAGCGTCACCGTCGGCCGGCTCTGGTCCGCGCAGGACTGGTGGGCGAGGGTGCGCTCCCTGCTGTTGCCGGCGTCCCTCTGGCGGCGGGCTGTTCAGGCGGTTCGGCCGAGGGATGCCGGGTAGTCGCCTTAGGTTAGGCATGCCATACTTAGGGCATGCTTACTATGGCCCAGGACCCGGTGAGGCTCGCGCGACCTGCGTACCGCCCGTACCGGGCATCCGTCGCCCGCCTGGTCCGCCTGACGCCCCACTTCGTTCGGGTCACCTTCACCGGGGACGATTTCGACGCTTTCGGCACCGACCGCCTCGACCAGCGGCTCAAGATCGTATTCCCGATCGACGGTCACGGAATCAGCGACTTCGGCGCCGACGACGAGCAGACCATCGCCGACGGCAGCTGGCACGCCCGCTGGCGTGCATTGCCGGATGGTCGGCGCAACCCGTTCCGCACCTACACGGTGCGCGACATCCGCCCGGCCGAACGTGAACTCGACGTCGACATGGTCAGCCACGGTGACGCGGGACCGGCATCGCGCTGGCTGAACCGGGCCAGCGCGGGCGACGAAGTCGTCATCATCGGGCCGGATGCAGGCAGCATCGACTCCGCGATCGGCATCGACTGGCACCCGGGCGCTGCCACCCAGCTGCTATTGGCGGGCGACGAGACGGCGGCACCGGCGATCTGCGCCGTGCTCGAATCCCTCCCGGAGGGCCGGCGTGCGCAAGCATTCGTCGAGACCCCGGATGACGCCGACCGCCTTCCGGTGAACCTCCCGGACGGAAGCTCCCTCACCTGGTTGGCCCGCGGCGACCACCCGGTCGGAGCCCTCCTCGACTCGGCGGTTCGCCGCTGGGTCGCCGACAACCTGGCCGTCATCCGGCCGGCGCTGTCGGCATCCGCCCAGCAACTGAACGACGTCGACGTCGACATCGAGTTGCTCTGGGACTCCCCGCAGACCGTGCCGGACGGCCACTTCTACGCCTGGCTCGCAGGCGAGGCCGCCGCCATCAAGGCTCTTCGCCGGTTCCTGGTCAGCGAGACCGGGATCGACCGCAGGCGCATCGCGTTCATGGGCTACTGGCGATTCGGCAAGGCCGAGGTCCAGTAGCGTGAACCGGTTCGAACTGGCGACGGGGCGGTGACCGCCACCGCGACGCAGACCATCCGCCAGACCGGATCACTTCGCCGCCGTCGCCTGATCGGGCTTTGCTCAGCGGTCGTCCTCCTGCTGGCGATGGTCGCGCTCAGCCTGGCGCTGGGCGCGCGGGATGTCGCGCTCGCCGACGTCTGGAACGCCCTGTTCGCCCCGGACGCCAGCAACAACGATCACCTGGTCGTGCGCGATCTGCGCATTCCCCGCACCGTGATCGGCATCGTGGTGGGGCTCTCCCTGGCCCTCGCCGGCGCGATCATGCAGGGGATCACCCGTAACCCGCTGGCCGACCCCGGCCTCCTCGGGGTGAACGCCGGCGCCTCCGTCTTCGTGGTGCTGGCCATCGCCGTGCTCGGCGTCAGCAGCCCGGCCGGGTACGTCTGGTTCGCCTTCCTGGGCGCCGCAGCCGCGGCCAGCGTCGTCTACGGGATCGGTGCCATCGGCCGCGAAGGGGCCACCCCGGTGAAGCTGGTGCTCGCCGGTACGGCACTGACCGCCGGGCTGACCTCGATCATCACCCTGGTGCTGATCACCGATTCGGAGACCCTGAACTCGTACCGGTTCTGGTCGGTCGGCTCGCTCGCCTCCCGCGACTTCGCGCCGATCATCGCCCTGTGGCCGTTCATCGCGGTCGGCGCCATCCTGGCCTTCACCGTCGGGCGGATGCTCAACCTCCTGTCCCTCGGAGACGACCTCGCCCGAGGACTTGGCCAGAACCTCATGCTGACCCGAGTAATCGCCGCCCTCGCCGTTGTGCTCCTCTGCGGCACGGCCACCGCCCTGGCCGGTCCGATGGTCTTCGTCGGGCTGGTGGTTCCGCACATCGTGCGACCGATCACCGGGCCCGACTACCGCTGGATCCTCGCCTACTCCGCCGTGCTCGGACCGGTGCTCCTGCTCGCGGCGGACGTCGTCGGCCGCCTCATCGTGCGCCCAGCCGAGCTCGAGGCCGGCATCATCATCGCCGTGATCGGCGCCCCCATCATGATCGCCCTGGTCCGACGCGTGAAGCTGGCCGGACTGTGACCGCGGCAGAGGCGTCCGTCATGGTGCAGCGGTCCGGAATCCTGGGCCGGTCACGCACCGTCACTCTGATCCTGGCCGGCCTCGCCGTCGTGCTGGCGGCGGCGAGCCTGTCAGTCGGCGCCTACACCCTTCCCCTTCCCGACCTGCTGCAAACCCTCGTCGGCCAGGGCTCGGGAAGCGACGAGTTCATCATCTTCCGGCTGCGGATGCCGCGGCTGGTGCTCGCCGTGCTGGTCGGATGCGCGTTCGGGGTGGCCGGAGCACTGTTCCAGACGCTGCTGCGCAATCCGCTCGCCAGCCCGGACATCATCGGCATCAGCCAGGGCGCCAGCGTTGCTGCGGCATTCAGTATCCTGGTGCTCGGCCTCAGCGGCGCGGCGGTCTCGCTGGCCGCCTTCCTCGGCGCCCTCGTTGTCGCCGCCGGCATCTACCTGCTGGCCTGGCGCGGGGGAGTGACCGGGTTCCGCTTCGTGCTGATCGGCGTCGGCGTCGCCTTCATGGTGCAGGCTGTACTCGGATACCTGATCACCCGCGGCGACGTGCGGGAGGTGCAGCAGGCGCTGGTCTGGATGGTCGGTGGGCTCGGCAGCGCATCCTGGACCGACATTGCGGTGGTCGCCGCCGCGCTGGTCGTGCTGCTGCCGCTGGTCTGGGTGTTTTCGGCACGCCTGCGCCTCCTGCAACTCGGGGACGACACGGCGGGCGGACTCGGCCTTCGGCCCGAGAGTGCCCGGCTGGCCATCCTCTTCCTGGGTGTCGCCCTGGTTGCCGCCGCCACCGCCTTCGTCGGGCCCCTCGCCTTCGTCGCCTTCGTCTCGGCACCAATCGCCAGGCGGATGCTCGGAACAGGCGGCCTGGCCCTCGTGCCGAGCGCCCTCGTCGGCAGCGTTCTGGTCGTGGCCGCAGACTTCGCGGCGCAGCACCTCCTGCCGGGCGCGGTGCAGGTTCCGGCCGGCATCGTCACCGGCCTGGTCGGTGCCCCTTACCTGCTGTGGCTCCTGGCCACCACCAATCGCGGAGGACGCGGAGCATGACAGCACCAGAGAAGCAATCCCACGAATTCGGTGCTACCGGGCTCGGGCTCGGCTACGACGGCCGGCCCATCGTCACCGATCTCAACCTCGCCATTCCGGCCGGCAGGGTGACGGTGATCGTCGGCGCGAATGCGAGCGGCAAGTCGACCACGCTGCGCGGGATGGCCCGGCTGATGCGACCGGATAGCGGCGTGGTCACCCTGGACGGTCGGGACATCCGCTCATTGCCGGCCAAGGATGTGGCTCGCGTCGTCGGTATCCTGCCGCAGTCGCCGATCGCACCGGAGGGCATTACAGTAGGCGACCTCGTCGGTCGCGGACGTTACCCGCACCAGGGCTGGTTCCGCCAGTGGTCGGCCGCCGACGACGTCGCCGTGACGGATGCGCTCAGCGTCACCTCGTCCCTCGAGCTGGTCGGGCGGCGGATGGACGAGCTGTCCGGCGGGCAGCGGCAACGCGTCTGGATCGCCATGGCACTGGCCCAGGACCCCGACATCCTGCTGCTCGACGAACCCACCACCTTCCTCGACGTGCGCCACCAGCTGGACGTGCTCGACCTCCTTGCCGGCCTCAATCGCACCAGGCGGACGACCGTCGTCATGGTGCTCCACGATTTGAACCTGGCGGCCCGCTACGCCGATGAGCTGGTGGTGATGTCTGACGGCCGCATTATCGCGAATGGGGACCCGGCCGAGGTGCTGACCCCCGGACTCCTCCGAGAGGCCTTCGGCCTGGACGCGCTGATCGCACCGGATCCGGTCTGCGGCACCCCGATGGTGGTGCCGATCGGCAAGTTTCACGCTCCTTGTTGACCGGGTCGAGCGTGTCGAGCCCAGCTGAGCGTGCCGAAGGGGTGTTTCAGATGCCCGATCGGTGCTCTATAGTTAGGTAAGCCAACCCTAACTTTTGACTGGCCGTCCCACGATATGGAGCCCCTTGTGAGTTTTCGCCCTCGCCTCGCAGCGCTAGCCGCTGCGACCGCCGCCCTGCTCGTCCTGAGCGGATGCGCATCCGCTGCCGACGACGCGACCGACGAGCCCGCCGGCTCCGGCGTGTTCCCGGTCACCATGGAGCACGCCTTCGGCCAGACCAAGATTCCGAGCGAGCCACAGCGGGTCGTCGCACTCGGCTGGGGAAGCGCGGATGCCGCCATCGCCATGGGCGTGATCCCGGTCGGTATGGAGGCCCAGGCCTATGGCGGAGACGAGAACGGTGTGCAGCCGTGGACCGCCGAAGCCCTCGAAGAGGTTGGTGCTGAGACGCCCATCCTCATCCCGTCCAGCAACGAGGCACCGGCGTACGAGCAGATCGCCGAAGCTGCGCCCGACCTCATCCTCGCCGTCTACTCGGGAATCACCGAGGAGCAGTACGAACTGCTGAGCGAGATCGCGCCCACCGTCGCCTACGCGGACGCCCCATGGACGACGCCGTGGCGCGACGTCGTCACGACCGTCGGCGAGGCGCTGGGAAGATTCGAAGAAGCACAGTCGGTGCTCGACGGCGTCGACGCCGTGCTCGCCGAGAAGGCCTCAGAGGTCCCTGAACTCGCCGGAAAGACTGTCGCCGTCGTGTGGGATGTGTCCGGAACCTTCTACGTCTACAAGCCGGCAGACTCCAGGGTCAGCTTCCTGTTCGACCTGGGGCTGGAGAACGCGCCATCGGTGGACGAGCTGTCCAACGGCGAGTCACCGTTCTACTTCACCCTCAGCTATGAGGAACTCGACAAGCTCGAGAGCGACATCGTGGTGGCGTTCGCGAACACCCAGGAGGAGGCCGGCACCTTCCTCGCCCAGAGCTATGCGCAGACGATCCCCGCCGTGAAGGCCGGGGCGGTGGCGTCAGTAAGCGGTGTCGAGCTGGTCGCAGCAGTGTCGCCTCCCACGGCGCTCTCGCTCACCTGGGGCATCGACGAGTACGTGGCCGAGCTCGCCGAAGCCGCCTCCGCCGTCGAGTAGCAGTGGCTCGCTGGTCGAGGCTGGTCACCCCAGCGAACTGAACGCCACCATCGGCCTCCCGGTCGCGGGGTGCTGCAGCAGGTCAGCACGCACCCCGTAGACCTCGCCGATCAGCTCAGCCGTCAGCGTCGCTTCGGTCGGCCCGAATGCGACCGCCCGGCCCCGGTGAAGTACCAGGATGTGGTCGCTGGCGGCCAGCGCCAGGTTCAGGTCGTGCAACGCCGCGAACACCGAGACCCCGGTCGCGGCGAGCCCGCCGAGCAGATCGAGGGTCGCCAGCCCCGCGCTGATATCGAGGTGATTGGTCGGTTCGTCCAGCAGCAGCAGGCGCGGCTGCTGGGCGAGTGCCTTCGCCAGCAGCACACGCTGGCGCTCCCCGCCGGACAGGCTGGCGAAGTCGCGGGAGGCGAACCCAGCCATGCCGACGGTCTGCAACGCGTCAGCGACAACTTGTCGGTCATCCGCGCTCTCCTCCTGCCACAGCGATTGGTGCGGTGTTCGCCCGAGGGCCACCACCTCCCGGGCGGTGAGCGTCACCTCGGTGGCGGCATCCTGCTCGACGAAGCTGACCAGCCGTGCGCGTGGTTTTCTCGCCATGGCGTGAAGGTTCTGGGCGTCGAAAGCAACGCTGCCCGCATCCGGCTTCTCTACGGCCGCGATCGTGCGGAGGAGGGTCGACTTCCCCGCACCGTTCGGCCCGATCAGGGCGCAGACGCTGCCCGGGGGGACTGAGCAGATGATGCCGTCGACGATGAGCGTGCCATCGATACTCACGTCGACCCGGTCGACCTCGAGCCCGGCGGTGCTCATGCGTCGGCCCTGCGCCGAGCCAGCAGGAGGGCGAACACCGGCGCACCAATGATCGCCGTCACGATACCGACCGGAAGCTCGCGCGGGTCGAACAGCGAGCGCGCTGCCGTGTCGGCCCAGATCAGGAAGATCGCCCCGACCAGCGCCACGAGGGGCAAGAGCGCCCGATGCCGGGGGCCGACCACCAACCGCACCGCATGCGGCAGGATCAGCCCGACGAAACCGATCGAGCCGCTGACCGAGACCATGGCGCCGGTGAGCAAGGCGGTGACCGCGAGCAGGCTCCAGCGCACCCCCTGCACGTTCACGCCGAGGGCGGTGGCCGAGGTATCGCCGAACGCGAAGGCGTCGAGAGTGCGACCGCTCAAGAGGATGGGGATCCCGGCGACCAGGATGGCCGTGAAAGTGATCGCCACCGCGGGCCAGCGGGCTCCGGCCAGCGAGCCGAGCAGCCAACTCAGGATCTCCCGGTAGGAGTCGCCGGTCACCCACCAGAAGATCACCAGGCTGGTCAGGGCGGATGCCAGCGCCGACACCGCGACTCCGGCCAGTATCGTGCGCGACGGCGTGATGCGACCGAGCGAGCTGGCGAGGGTGAGAGTGAGCCCGAGGGCGACGAGCGCCCCCAGGAATGCGGCCAGTGGCAGGATGATGGCCGCACCCAGGAGCAGCACGATCACGGCGCCGAGTGACGCCCCGGATGACAGCCCGAGCAGGTAGGGGTCGGCCAGCGGGTTACGGGTCAGTGCCTGCATGACCGCTCCGCTCACCGCGAGTCCGGCGCCGACGGCGGCCGCCGTGAGAACCCGCGGCATCCGGAGCTCCCAGACGATTCCATCGCGAAGTTCGCTGAGCGGCGTCGCTCCGAGTCCCAGGTGATGCATTACGGATGCCCAGACTTCGCCTGGACTGATGTCGGCCGGCCCGAAAGTCACGGCGAGGATGACGGATGCCACCAGCACCGCCCCCAGGACGGCTGCCAGCACCGCAACCGCTGGTCGAGCGTGCCGAGACCCTATTGTCATCAACTCGACCCTCGTGCCGACCCGGTCTCGCAGGCTCGGTCGGCGCTGGGGTAGCGCAATCGGTGGCGCGATTGCCTTGGCTCCACTGTGCTACTCAAGCTCGAGCTCCCGCAATTGCCCGCTCAGCTCCACGATCGCCGGAATCGTGCGCACCCCCGCTTCACTGGCCGGGAATGGGATGACCAGGTAGCGGTGGTTCACCACGGCGTCCAGCCGCGCGGTCACCGGGTTCGCCTCCAGCACACCGATCTTCTTCTCTGCGCTGTTCCATGCCGAATCGACCAGGACGATCACGTCCGGGTTCTCATCAACGACGGCCTCCCAGTTGAACGGCGCCCACGCCTGCCCCAGCTCGGCGGCGATGTTGGTGAGCCCGAGGTGGTCGAGGACCACCTGCGGTGCGCCGGTTCCCCCGCCGACGAACGGGGTGTCCGACCCGGAGGAGAACCACAGCGCTGTGCGGTCGCCGCTGATCGGCTCGACCGCCTCGAGGGCGGCGCGCTGCTCGGAAACCAGCAGCGTCGCATCCGTCTCGAAGATCGACGCCACCTCGCTGATCTCGGCGAAGATGTCATCGGCGGTGAGGGCCGGGTGGTCAGCCGACAGCGACTGGCAGGCGGAGGGCGAGACGTAGGTGTCCACTCCGAGCGACTGCAGTTCGCTGCGCTCGCCGGCGCCATCCGCCGAGAAGTTCGACTCCCAGCCGGCATAGACGAGGTCGGGTTCGAGGCCGAGCACGGCCTCCTCCGACGGCACCTTTTCGGAAATCACCGGGATGCCGGCAGCGGCATCCGCCCACTGCTCGGGCACCGGGCCATCGGCGAATGCGGTGCCGACGATGCGATCCTCCAGCCCGAGGGCCAGCAGCATCTCGGTGGTCGACGACTTGACGGTCACCACGCGCTGCGGGTTCGAAAAGCTGACTTCGATGCCGCAGTTCGTCGTAGTCGAATCGCCTTCCGGCTCCGGAGGGGCCGTCACGGCCGCGGCAGAACAGCCGGTCAGCAGCACGATGGCGGCGACCATGGCAGGAACAGTGAGTCGGGTGGTCATGCGAATCCTCCGGGAGCATTGGCGTGCGAGCATCCGTGGCTCTACTGGCCACAGAACCTGCCGGCCCCAAATCGGAGGTCGAGCGCACCACGCCAGGTCCGGCGCGGAGGGTCTGCCCCAATCCTATTGCTCCGTGCACAGAGGCTGAAACCGGGCTTCAGGATGCCCGGCTAAACTTCTCGGGTGACTCACCTACGCCAGACCCCCTGGACCATTGACGTGCGCGACATCATGCACCGGCCGGGCGAGATGCGCGAGCGCGACCTGGACATCGCCACTCCTGAGCGCTTCGGCAACCCCGTCATCGGTGTGCCGGACGGCGCGAATGTGGAGATCGGCCTGCGCGTGGAAGCCCTCCACGACGGAATTCTGGTCAGTGCCCAGGCGGATGCGACGGCGACGGGGGAGTGCGTTCGGTGCCTCACCGACATCGCCCTCCCGGTCGAAGTCGATATTCAGGAGCTTTTCGCGTATTCTGAGGACGAAGCTTTCGAGTATCGGGTTCAAGACGACCACGTGGATCTTGAACCCGTCATCCGGGACGCAGTGGTTTTGTCACTGCCGTTCCAACCGGTCTGTCAGGAAGATTGCCCCGGCCTGTGCCCAGAATGTGGGGTGCGGCTTCTCGACAATCCCGGCCACGAGCATGAAGAACCCATTGATCCTCGGTGGGCGGCACTTGCCGGACTCGAAAGCCTGACCGAGGCCACAAGCACCCCATCAGACAACGCCGAGCAGAACGGCGCCGATATTGCCCCTGAAGGCGATGCCGGGAGAGAGAAGAGATAGTCATGGCAGTACCCAAGCGCAAGATGTCCCGCGCGAGCACCCGTATGCGCCGCGCACAGTGGAAGGCAACCGCCCCGACCCTGGTGAAGACGGTCGAGGGCGGCAAGGTCGTCTACAGCCTCCCGCACCGCGCGAAGGTCGTCGAAGACTCCGCTGGCACCCCTCTGTACATGGAGTACAAGGGCCGCAAGGTCGCCGACGTCTAATAGTGCTTCACGGCTGGCCGGTCGTTTCCGATCGGCCAGGTTGTTTGATGGTCGTGGAGGAGGGAGCGCCGGTGTCTGCTGAACAGCAGGGTCCGGGGCACCCTGTCGAGCCGGGCCGTCACGCTGTCGACCAGCCTGGGCTCGCCGACCAGTTGCAGGTCGCTGTCAGCCCGGAGTTGCTTCAGCTCGCGCTGACGCACCGGTCGTACGCCTACGAGCACGGCGGCATCGCCCACAACGAGCGCCTCGAGTTTCTCGGCGACTCGATCCTCGGGCAGGCGGTCACCGTCATGCTCTACAAGGCCAATCCCGCGCTCAATGAGGGCGACCTCGCGAAGAGGCGGGCCAGCCTGGTCTCGAGCGTCGCGCTTGCCGAGATTGCCCGATCGATCGGCCTCGGCGAGCACATCCGCCTCGGACACGGCGAAGAACTGACCGGCGGACGCAACAAGTCGTCCATTCTCGCCGACACGGTGGAGGCGATCATCGGGGCCGTCTACCTGAGCGCGGGGGCGGATGCCGCAACCGCCCTGGTGCTGCGCCTCATCGCCCCGCTGCTGGAAGACCCGGATCGCTTCGGCGCAGCCATGGACCCGAAGACGAGCTTGCAGGAGTTCGCCGCGCGCACCGGCCGCGGGGTGCCAGCCTACGTCGTCACCGTCAGCGGCCCCGACCACTCCAAACGGTTCCACGCGGTCGTCGTGCTCGGAGCCGAGGAGGTCGCCTCCGGCGAGGGTTCGAGCAAGAAGCACGCTGAGATGGCCGCCGCGCTCGAAGCATGGACCCTGCTGCAGTCGACGTAGATGCCAGAGCTTCCCGAGGTCGAGGTGGTTCGCGCCGGCCTGGAACCTGCCGTCACCGGCGCGACAGTCACCGGTGTCACCGTGTTCGACGAACGCTCACTGCGTCGCCATCCGGGCCCCGCCGAGGACTTCATCGATCGCCTGACCGGTGCCACCCTGCTGGCGCCTGCCCGCCGCGGCAAGTACATGTGGGTGCCGATTGCGGGTTCGAAAACGAAGGAGATCTCCCCGGTTTCGACGACTTCTGCGCCAAACGCTGCCGTTTCGGCCGAAAGTCCTTCGTTTTCGACTGCCGCGTTGGTGCTGCACCTGGGCATGAGCGGCCAGGTGCTCCTCCGCGAACCGGCCGTGGATGACTCTCTCACGCGCATCCGCCTCGACCTTGAGCACCCTGTGCACGGGCCACTGCGCCTCAACTTCGTCGACCAGCGCATCTTCGGCTCGATGGCGATCGACGACCTGGTGGCGACCACCGATGCTCCGGAGCAGTCGATCCCGGGCCAGGTGACCCACATTGCCCGCGACCCCATCGATCCGCTCTTCGACGAGCGTGCCTTCCTCCGGCGTCTCGCAGCCCGAAAATCCGGTATCAAGCGCGCCTTGCTCGACCAGTCACTGATCAGTGGGATCGGCAATATCTACGCCGACGAGGCGTTGTGGGCGGCGCGCATCCACTACGAGCAGCCGGCCAGCATCCTGAGCCGGGCACGAGCGAAGACGCTACTGGGCGAAGTGCGGGGGGTGCTCGCCAGGGCGCTTGTCGAAGGCGGCACCAGCTTCGATACCCAGTACCTGAACGTCAATGGCGAGTCAGGGTACTTCGCCCATTCGCTGAACGCCTATGGGCGACAGGGGGAGCCGTGCCCGAGGTGCGGACGCCCGATCGCCCGCGAGACGTTCATGAATCGCGGGTCCCATTTCTGCCCGTTCTGCCAACGTGTGCGCCTTCCCCGCGCAGGCTGACCGGTTAGAGCACCTTCTTCCAGGAGCCTTCGTGGCCGACCGGCACAAATCCGAGTTCTTCGTTCACGTCGAGCATGTGCCGGTTCTCTTCGGCGTTCCAGGTGTAGATCGAAGGATGCCCGGGCGCCGTTTCGGCGAGCAGGCGCAGGTTCCCCGCCTTGATGAGCATTCCGAGCCGCCGTCCCCGGTGCTCGCTGAGCACCAGGGTGTTGTGGTTGTAGACCGGCATGTTGGGGTCGTGGGCGCAAACCAGCTCGGTGAACCCGACCAGGGTGTCTGATTCGACGTGGCGCACCGCGGTCGTCATCCAGTGCCGACCCTCGGCAGTGCGCCGGGCGTCCAGGTCGCGCACGCGGTCTTCGTCCCACTCCTCAGGCTGGTAGTCGACTTCGCCGAGCGGTGGGTCGGTGCTCATCCGCTGTTGCAGCACCGCGACGTCGCCCAGTCGATGCTCGGGCGTGACGCCCGTCCACTGTTCCAGTTGGTAGCCTTCCGGTGCGGTCAGCTCGGGTGGGACCACCGGCAGCGGCAGGCGGCTCATGCGGTCGACCTGAGCCAGTCCGTAGCCCTTCGCCAGCAGGAACCGGGTCGACGGGTCGTCCAGCGGCACCGAGCCGAAACCGGTGGGCGATTGGATGCGTTCGCCGGCGACATTCCGGTGGTGGGCGAAAGCCTGCAGCACCTGCCGGCCATCGGCCAGCGCGATCCCGAGCACGCGCTCGTACAGCGCGGTGCCGATGCCGCGACCCCGGAACTCGGGGAGTACTTCGGCGTGCAGCCACGCGGAGCGCACCTCGTCGCCGCTCTGCAACTCGTGCACTGAGCGCCCGACGATGCGGCCGGCGACCCTGGCGACGAACATCCGCTTCGGCTCGTAGGTGTTGTGGTACTCGGGCAGCAACTCTTCGGGCGTCATCGCGAGGTCGTAGTTGCCGACCGACGCCGCCTCGATGTCGTTGCGCACCCGGGTCATCTCGACGAAGGCGTCGCCGCCCGGTTCGTCCAGGGTTTTCGGTGGTTGCAGCTCCTCGATGGTGTACTCGCTCATGGCGTGGCTTTCTGCGTCGAACGGATGCCGCGAATGCGCAGCCGATTAGGGTACAACACGACGTCCCGACGCGCCAGATCCTGCCACCGGCGCGCGGGAGTGGCAGCACGGGGCGACTGCGCCAGTCCGGTACCGTAGACCAGTGAGTTTCGGGCGCGACGGGAGGGCTGCCAGGTGTATCTCAAGAGCCTGACCCTCAAGGGGTTCAAGTCGTTCGCGCAGTCCACCACGTTCGCCTTCGAAGAAGGCGTGACCTGCGTTGTCGGCCCGAACGGCTCCGGCAAGTCGAACGTCGTCGACGCCCTTGCCTGGGTGATGGGCGAGCAGGGTGCCAAAACCCTGCGCGGCGGCAAGATGGAAGACGTCATCTTCGCCGGCACCGCGACCAAGGGCCCGCTCGGCCGTGCCGAGGTCATCCTCACCATCGATAACGCGGATGGCGCACTGCCGATCGAGTACGCCGAGGTGACCATCAGCCGCACCCTGTTCCGCAGCGGGGGCAGCGAGTACGCGATCAACGGCGAGACCTGCCGACTGCTGGATGTGCAGGAGCTGCTCAGCGACTCCGGCCTCGGTCGCGAGATGCATGTCATCGTCGGCCAGGGCCAGCTCGACGCAGTGCTGCACGCCAGCCCGGAAGACCGCCGCGGGTTCATCGAGGAGGCCGCCGGCATCCTGAAGCATCGTCGACGCAAAGAGAAGACCATCCGCAAACTGGATGCGATGCAGGCCAACCTCACCAGGCTGAGTGACCTCGCCGGGGAGATCCGGCGCCAGCTGAAGCCGCTTGGGCACCAGGCCGAGATCGCCAAGGAAGCCCAGTCGATCGCCGCCATCGTGCGCGACGCCCGTGCCAGGCTGCTCGCCGACGAGGTCGTCACCCTGCGCGACTCCCTGACACTGCACAGCAGGAGCGAGTCGGAGCGGAAGACCGAGCGTATCGTGCTGCAGGAACAGCTCGACCAGTCGAAGTTGCGCGAACATCGCATCGAGCAGGCGCAGGTGGGCGACGCTGTCGACCTGGCCAGGCGAACCGCGTTCGGGCTCGAGTCGGTTCAGGAGCGCCTGCGCGGCCTGTACACGCTCGCCAACCAGCGGCTGGCCCTGCTCGGGTCCCAGGCCGAGACTGCCGAAGCGAGTTCGGGAATCAGTCCGCAGATGGTGACGGATGCCCACGACGAGGCTGCCCGCCTCACCGAGACCATCGCGGAAGCGGAGACCGCGTGGCGGGCCGCTCAGGCGGCCACCGCACAGTCGCGCGCCAACCTGGACGGCCTCGACGAGGAGATCGCCCACCAGAGTTCGCTGGTCTCGCGGCACGACCTGGAGCTGTCCAAGCTCACCGGTCAGGCCGACACCGCAGCTTCTCGTCTGGCAGCCGTGCGTGGTGAGGTACTGCGCCAGCAGAATGCACTGGACGCTGCCCGCGCCCGCCGCGACGCTGCAGCCGAGCAGTTGGCCGGCGTGGAGGCGGAGGCAGCCCTCGGCGATGAGGGGGAAACCGACCTCGACGCGGTGTATCAGAGCGCCGAGGCTGATCTGACGGCGGCCGAATCCGAGATCGATACCCTCCGGGAGCGGCTCCACACCCTGGAGCGTGAACGAGACGCGCTGGCCGCGCGACAGAGCGCCCTCTCGATGGCTCTCGACCAGAAGGACGGCTCGAGCGCGCTGGTGGCGGCCAGGCGTCCGGGCATCCGCGGCCTGGTAGCCGAGCACGTGCAGGTGCAGCCGGGCTATGAGGCCGCCATTGCGGCCGCCCTCGGCTCGCTGGCGGATGCTGTGCTGGCCGAAGACCGCGACTCCGCGGTGGACGCGCTCAACCACGTCAACGAGAGCGAACTGGGCAGGGTTGAGCTTCTGCTCGCTGATGCCGGCGTTTTCGCCGGGGTCAGCGGTCAGCCGGGCGACGGCGCTGTCTTCGCGGCAGCGGTCGTGACGGCCCCTCCGGGTGTACTCGGGCTTCTCAGTCGCGTTGTGGTCGCCGACGACCTGGAGGCAGCCCGCCGCGCGTGGACTGGACTGACCACCGCCCGCCACTCTGCCGGCGGGCACCCGCACGAGGCAGAAGGCTCAGGAGCTTCAGGCATCACCGTCATCACCAAGGCGGGCGACGTGCTCAGCCAATACGTTCTGAGAGGTGGCTCCGGCGCCAAGCGCTCACGCCTCGAACTCGTCGCCGACCGGGACGCCGCCATCGAGCGACTGTCAGAGGTCACCTCACTCATCGAACGGGCCCAGTTCGCGCTGGCCGAGCAGCGGGGAACGCTGCAGGTCGCGAAAGAGCAGAGTGTTCGGGCGCTGGCGGCGCTGCGCGAGTTCGACTCCCAGCTGGCGGCCCAGACCGAGAAGCTCAACCGTTCGCGGGTGCAGGTCGAGGCCGCCGACGCCGAAGCGCAGCGCCTGGAGCGCGGACTGGAGCTGGCCGAGACCGCGGTCACGGACGCCGTGACCGCGGCGGAACGTGCCCAGGCGGAGCTCCAAACGGCCACGGCGCGCCCTCGCCCCATCCTCGATGTTGCCGCCCGCGATGGCCTGGCTGCTGAACTGGATGCCGCGCGGGAGCTCGAGGTCGAGGCCAGGTTGCAGGTGGAGACCGCGCGGGAACGTGTTCGCGCACAGGAGTTGCGGGCAACTCAGCTCGAGCAGCAGCTCGACGCCGAGCGTGCGGCAGCTGAAGAGGCGGCCAGGCGGGCGGTCATCCGTCGCCACCAGATCGAGTCCGCAGAACAGGTGATCGCCGCGCTGCCTGCCGTGCTCGACGCCGTCGACAGGTCCGTCGCCGACGCAAGACTGGAGCTGGCCGGTCGGGAGGCGGAACGGGCCAAGCAGAACGAGGAACTGGCCGAACTCCGGCGCAACGAGAGCGTACTACGGGAGCGTCTTCACTCGGTCAGCGAGAGCGTGCACGGCCTCGAGATGCAGATCTATGAGAAGAAGCTGCACCTGTCGACGCTGCTCGAGCGTGCCGGCGATGAGCTCGGCCTGGTCGAGGACGTGCTGGTCGCCGAGTACGGCCCCGACGTGTCGGTGCCCCTGGATGCCGAGCTGGTCGATCCCACGCATGACCGGGCAGCAGCACCCCCCGCGGAATCCCGAATGAAGGAAGAAACGGCTTCGACGGACCAGTCCACGGGTGAAATCGCCCCGGAGGGCGACGATTTTCCTTCATTCGGGACAGGCATCCCGTTCATCCGCTCCGAGCAGGAGGCCCGCCTTGCGAAGGCCGAGCGCAAGCTCTCCCAGCTCGGGCGGGTCAACCCGCTCGCGCTGGAGGAGTTCGCCGCCCTCGAGCAGCGGCACAAATTCCTCACCGAGCAGCTCACCGACCTCACCAACACCCGCACCGACCTGCTGACGATCATCGACGAGATCGACGAGAAGATGCAGGACATTTTCGCCAGCGCCTTCGAAGACACCAGAGCCGCGTTCAACCAGGTCTTCCCGGTGCTCTTCCCCGGAGGTGCCGGCAGCATTCACCTCACCGACCCGGACAGCCTGCTCACCACCGGTATCGAGGTCACGGTGAAGCCGGCCGGCAAGAAAATCGAACGGCTCTCGCTGCTCAGCGGTGGCGAGCGCTCCCTGGCGGCCGTCGCCCTGCTGATCGCCATTTTCAAGGCGCGCCCCAGCCCGTTCTACATCATGGACGAGGTCGAGGCAGCCCTTGACGACGCCAACCTGGGTCGGTTGCTGCAGATATTCGAGGACCTGCGCGAGACCTCGCAGCTCATCATCATCACCCACCAGAAGCGAACCATGGAGATTGCGGATGCCCTCTACGGTGTCTCGATGCGGCAGGACGGTGTCAGTGCGGTCGTCGGCCAGCGCGTGGCCGCACCGGAGGAGAAGGCCGGCTAGCTCGCAACACCTGGTGGTCGGGCGCAGCGCGACAATCCCGTTCAGCGGAGGACATCCTCGCCGATGTGCGACTCCGGAGGAAACTCCGCACGAAATTCATGCGGATGTTCCGGCGCAGCACTCTTAGACTGTGGCAGTGACCGACACCGAGCGCCTCCAGCGCAAGACCGTCTGGGTGCTGAGCAGCGCGCAGATCATGGGCGGACTCGGGATCGGTGCGACGGTCTCGGTCGGCGCCCTGCTCGCGGCCGACGTGTCCGGCTCGGACGCCTGGTCCGGCATGGCGTCGACCATGTCGACACTGGGCGCCGCCGGCCTGGCACTGCCCCTGGCCCGATTCGCGGCCGGCCGCGGACGCCGTCCTTCCCTCGCGTTCGGGTCAGTACTGGCCGCGGCATCCGCGATCCTGCTCGTGTACGCGGCAGCGATCGTGTCATTCCCGCTGCTGCTTGTCGCGTTCGCACTCTCCGGCGCGGGCATGGCAACGAACCTCCAGGCCCGCTTTGCCGCCACCGACCTGGCGCGCCCGGCCCGCCGCGGCCGCGATCTCTCACTGGTGGTCTGGTCGACGACGATCGGCTCGGTGCTCGGGCCCAACCTGATCCAGCCGGGTCAGGTCATCGGGGATGCGCTCGGCATGCCGTCCCTGACCGGACCATTCGTGTTCACGATCGCAGCGCAGGCGGTCACTGTCTGCATCTACTTCTTCGGCCTCCGGCCAGATCCGCTGACCGTCGCACGGGAAGCACTGGGGTCTGCAGTGCGGGAGCGGCCACGCCTCGGATTCGCCACCCTCCGGATCAACCCCCGGGCACGCTTCGCGGTCGGGGCGGTGGCCCTCAGCCACGCGACCATGGTGGCCGTCATGTCGATGACGCCGGTGCACCTGTACGGCCACGGGGCCACGCTCGCCATCGTCGGCTTCACCATCAGCCTTCACATTGCCGGGATGTTCGGATTCTCGCCGGTCTTCGGTTGGCTGGCCGACAAGCTCGGCCGGCTCCCGGTGCTGATGGGCGGCCAGACGCTTCTCGCGTCTGCGTTGGTCGTGGCCTGGCTGGCGAGCGAGTCGCACGCGATGGTCGGAGTCAGCCTGGTGCTGCTCGGCCTTGGCTGGTCGGCTTCGACAATTGCGGGTTCCACCATGCTCGTCGACTCGGTGCCGCTGGGCGACCGGCCGGGAGTGCAGGGAGTGTCCGACCTGATGAT
Source organism: Homoserinimonas sp. (assembly GCA_040904805.1). Taxonomy (GTDB): domain Bacteria; phylum Actinomycetota; class Actinomycetes; order Actinomycetales; family Microbacteriaceae; genus RYN-87. The sequence goes on from JBBDSS010000020.1 coordinate 96,237, forward strand.
GAACCTCACCGGTGCCGCCGGTGGCGCTGTCGCCGGCCCGATACTGACCGCCCTGGGCTACCCGGGTCTCGGCCTGGCCTGCCTGGCGCTGGTGGCCGGGGTCGTCGTCTGGGCGCTGCTTCGTGCATCCGCTCCTGCCGACGTCCTGATCGAAGGTTAGACCAGGCTGTCCAGCGGCTCACCGCTCACGGTCAGCACGCGCCAGGCGCCATCGGTCAGGTCGACAGTGGAGACTGAGCCGTTGCGGATCTGGTCGAACTCTCGCTCGGCCAGGGACGCGAGCGTGTACCGGATGATGGTGCCGTGGCAGACGATCACCACGTTCTTGCCCGGGTATTCGTCTGCGATCTGCTGCAGGGCCGCCCTGCCGCGCGCCACGACAGACCCGAGGGGTTCTAGCCCGGGATACTGCCGGTCAGCCCAGCGCTCATCGATCTCGGCCGTGGTCAGGCCCTCACCCTCGCCGTAGTGGCGTTCATTGAGCAACTCATAGCTGCGTCCGAGCCGGATTCCGAGGTCGTCGGCGATGATCTGGGCGGTCTCCCGAGCGCGCGACAGGGGAGAGCTGACGATGATGTCCCACTCGGTCCCGGCCAGCACGTCGACGGCGTCGTGCGCCTGCTGGCGGCCGATCTCGTTCAGCGGGATGTCGCTGGAGCCCTGCATCCGCCCTGCGGCGTTCCAGTCGGTTTGGCCGTGGCGGATGAAGGCGATTGTCATGCTTCCATTCTGACCGATCTCAGTAGAGCCGCCGACTGCCGGGATCGTGCACGCGCAACCAGCGGTAGCCGTATGCGTCCAGGTCGAGCTTCACCGTGCCATCCGCCGCGGTCACGGTGGTCTCCTCATCCAGAAGGTCGACCAGCCTGGTGTCACCGTTGGCGCCCTCTATGGTGAGCGGGACGGTCAGCGTCTCCGTGGTGAAGTTGTGCAGTGCGATCATGCTCCCGAGCGCGCCGCTCACCCGATGGGCGAGCACGCCGGCGTGGGGTTGTTTCAGGAGGGTCAGTTCACCCCAACCGATCTCCGGCGAGGCCCGGTGACGGCGGATCAGCTGCTGCATGAACGCCAGCAGGGAGTCCGGATCGTGCCGCTGGGAGTTGGCGTTGATGTGGGTGGGGGCGTAGCTGCCCTCTGTCACCGGATTCGGCAGCAGGGAGCGCCGCGCTGTGGAGAACCCGCCGTTCTTGCCGTCTGTCCACTGCATGGGAGTTCGCACGGACAGCCGGCCGCCGGCCTCCAGGTTCTCGCCCATGCCGAGCTCTTCGCCGTAGAACAGCACCGGTGTTCCGGGAAGGGAGAACAGGAGGCTGTACACCATGCGCACTCGTCGAGGGTCGCCGTCGAGCATCGGCGGGAGACGACGCACGATGCCGCGTCCGTACACGCGCATCCGCTCTTCAGGACCGAAGGCGTCGAACACTTCCTGGCGCTCGCCGTCGTTCAGCTTGTCCAGGGTGAGCTCGTCGTGGTTCCTGACGAAGTTCGCCCATTGTGAGCTGCGGGAGATCGCCGGCCGTTTGGCAAGCATCCTGGACAGCGGGCGTGCATCGCTGCGAGCGAGCGACAGGTACAGGCGCTGCATCGCCTCGAAATCGAACTGCATGTCCAGTTCGTCGCCTTCGCGGCCGCCGAAGTAGGTCACCTGCTGCTTGTACGGGAGGTTCACCTCGCCGAGCAGGATGGCGTCGCCGCGCCGCCGGGAAACCAGCTCTCGCAGCTCGCGCAGGTAGTCGTGGGGATCGCCGTAGCTGTAGGCCTCGCTTTCGTCCTGCAGGAAGAACGGGACGGCGTCCACCCGGAAGCCGGAGAACCCCAGCTCCAGCCAGAATCCGAGCACCTTGCCGATCTCCTCCCGCACCCGGGGGTTGGCCACGTTCAGGTCGGGCTGGTGATGGTAGAAACTGTGCAGGTAGTACTGGTTGGTGCGCTCGTCGAGCGTCCAGACGCCGTCCTCCTCGCCGGGGAAGACGGATGCTGGTGCGTCCTTCGGCGGCTTGTCCCGCCACACGTAGAAGTCCCGGTAGGGCGACGACCTGCTCGATCGGGCGGCCTGGAACCAGGGGTGCTTGTCGGAGGTGTGGTTCACGACCACGTCAGTGATCACCCGGATTCCGCGGTCCTCCGCACTCCGGATCAGTTCGACGACGTCGCCCAGATGCCCCAGCCGCTTGTCCACGCCGTAGAAGTCGGTGATGTCGTAGCCGTCGTCCCGGTCGGGGGTGGGGAAGAACGGCATCAGCCAGAGGCAGGTCACCCCCAGCTCGGACAGGTAGTTGAGGCGGTGCGCGAGCCCCTCGAAGTCGCCGTGCCCGTCGCCGTTCCAGTCCATGAAGGTCTCGATGTCGAGACAGTAGATGACGGCGTTCTTCCACCAGAGATCGCTGGTGTCGGTGATCCTCATGCCGGCCCCTTCCTGGTGACCTCGAGTTGAGGCAGTACCCGTTCGCCGAACGCGTCGATGAACGCGGATTGTTCCCGCCCGACGTGGTGCAGGTAGATCTCGTCGAAGCCGATCTCGACCGCCTCCTGCAGCCACGCCACGTGCTGGTCGGTGTCGGATGACACCTGTACCGGCCCGCGAAGCGCGTCGGGCGGCACGTGCCCGGCAGCGATATCGAACGCCTCGGGTGAGTCGATGTCCCAGCACAGTGGGGGAGAGAACACATTGGTGCGCCATTGGTCGTGCGCGATGGCGAGTGCTTCATCGTCGGTGGCGGCGAAGCTCAGGTGAACCTGCAGTACGAGCGGCCCGGCCCCGCCGTTCGAACGGTACGAGTCCACCACGCCGCGGAGGGCATCCGGCGCCTGCAGCACGGTGGCCACGCCGTCCGCCCAGCGGGCCGCCCAGGCGGCCGTCTGGGCGGTCACGGCGGCGGCGAGCAGTGGCGGCGGATGCTCGGGGAGCGTCCACACCCTCGCGCGATCAACGGTGACCTCGCCTTGGTGGCTGACCTCCTGCCCGGCGAGCAGGGAGCGGATGACCGTGGTGCTTTCCTCAAGACGGGCATTGCGATGGTCCTTGCTCGGCCAGCGCTCGCCGGTGATGTGTTCATTGATGGCCTCGCCACTGCCGAGGGCGACCCAGAAGCGCTCAGGGAACATGCTCCCCAGGGTCGCGATCGCCTGGGCGATGATCGCCGGATGGTAGCGCTGCCCTGGTGCGTTCACCACGCCGAACGGTATCGAGGTCGCCTGCATGGCGGCGCCCAGCCAGGCCCAGGCGAACCCGGAGTGGCCCTGACGCGGGCTCCACGGGGCGAAATGGTCGCTGCACATCGCCGCGGTGAAACCGGCCTGCTCGGCTCGCTGGACCGCATCCAGGAGGGCCGTGGGGTGAACCTGTTCGTGTGAAGCGTGAAACCCGATAACTGTCACGGTGGAAACCTGCCTTCGCAAGGGTTTTCAGATCAACCTAGTCGTGGTGACTGAGAGGCGCTCTGTGAGGGTTCCCAGCCACCAGGTGCCCCGTGGGAGGGCACCTAGGATTGAGGAATGGCCGAGAGAACGAATAGCTGGTCCCTGTCCGGGGCCCTCCGGGGGATGTTCGCGAAGAAGACCATTGACGATGAGACCTGGGAAGACCTCGAGGACGCCCTGATCAAGGCCGACTTCGGTTCGGAGGTGACCGACGCGGTCATCGAGGAGATGCGCCAGCAGGTACGCAAGTTCAACACCACCGACCCGGCCGACCTGAAGCGGATGCTCCGTGAGAGCCTCGAGGAGCGCCTCGCCCGGCTGGATCCCACCCTCACCCTCAGCGCACGTCCCGCCGTCGTGCTGGTTGTCGGGGTGAACGGGGTCGGCAAGACCACGACGATCGGCAAGTTCGCCAAGTTCCTTGCCAACCACGGTCGCAGCGTCGTGGTCGGCGCGGCTGACACGTTTCGGGCTGCCGCCGTTGAACAGCTCGCGACCTGGGCCGAGCGGGGGGGAGCGCAGATCGTGCGCCCGCAGCAGCAGGGGCAGGATCCGGCATCCGTCGCCTTCCAGACTGTGGAGAAGGCGCAGCGCGAGGGTATCGAGATCGTGCTCATCGACACGGCCGGGCGGCTGCAGACGAAGAGCGGTCTGATGGACGAATTGTCGAAGATCCGCCGCGTGGTGGAGAAGCAGACGGAGATCGCCGAGGTGCTGCTGGTGCTGGATGCCACGACCGGACAGAACGGGTTGGCCCAGGCTGAGGCGTTCATCCAGCACGCCGGCGTGACCGGGTTGGTGCTCACCAAGCTCGACGGGTCAGCGAAGGGCGGCTTCGTCGTCGCCGTGCAGGAGCGCACCGGCATCCCGATCAAGCTGGTCGGCCAGGGTGAGAGCATCGGCGACCTGACCGGTTTCACACCGCACGTCTTCGTGGCCGGCCTCCTCGACTGAGAAACTACTGCGGGTCGAGACCAGTAGAGCTTGTCGAAAAACGCTGCTAGTTCGCCGCGCGATGCGTCTTCGCGTAGCCGACGTAGTGCGTCGCGTTCTCCTTGACCGATACGACTTCCTCGTCGGTGAGTTCGCGACGGACCTTCGCCGGGACCCCGGCAACGAGTGACCGTGGCGGGATGATTGTTCCTTCCAGCACGACGGCGCCGGCGGCAACCAGCGACCCCGTTCCGATCACCGCACCGTTGAGAACTGTCGCGCTCATGCCGATCAGGCAGTCGTCTTCCACCGTGCAGCCGTGCAGCACCGCGGCGTGTCCGACGCTGACTCCGGAGCCGATGCTGGTCGGGACGCCTGCGTCGCAGTGCACCGTCACGTTGTCCTGCAGGTTGCTGCGCGCGCCGAGCGTGATGCTGTCCACGTCTCCGCGCAGCACGGCGCCGTAGAACACGCTGGACTCTGGGCCGAGGGTGACCTGCCCGATGAGAGTTGCGTTCGGCGCCACCCAGGCGGTGTCATCGACGGAGGGTGTGTTGCCACCGAGTGGCACGATCAGCGGGGAAGTCATGGATCCACGCTACCGGGTGAATTGAGACGCCACCTCGAACAGCACTTCTTCCTTTCCCGCGTAGATGCCTTCGGCGCGCGGCCAGTGGGTGATCACATCGGTGAAGCCGAGTTCGGATGCCCGGCCGATGGTGTCGTCCCAGGCTTCCACGCTTTCGAGCGTGAACTGCGGCGAGGAGTCCGGGTTGAGGTAGCGGTCAAGTGTTGGCGACTCCCTGCCTTGCTCGGCCAGGGTGTCATCGAGGCGGGACGACAGTTCGGCGACGCTTTTCCACCACTCGTCCAGGGTCTCCGACTCCCGGCCGATGGTGACCCAGCCGTCTCCCCGCTCGGCCACCAGTTTGAGCCCCTTCGGCCCGTTCGCCGCGATGAGCAGGGGCATCCGCGGCGACTGCGCCGGAGTGCCGACCATGCGCGCCTCGTGCGCAGTGAACCAGTCGCCGTCGAACGAGATGCCGCCGCTGCCGACGGTTTCACCGCGCAGCAACTCGTCCAGTCCGCTCACGAACTCGACGAACCGCTCGTGCCGCTGTCTCGCGGTGTACTCGGGCTGCCCCAGTACGAAGGCGTCGAAGCCGGTCCCGCCTGATCCGACGCCCAGCAGCATCCGCCCGCCCGAGATGTCGTCGACGGTGGCCAGCTCCTTGGCGAACGGCACCGGATGCCGGAAGTTCGGCGATGCGACGAACGTCCCCAGCTTGATCCTGGACGTCACGGTTGCCGCAGCTGTCAGCGTCGGGATGGTCGCCTGCCACGGCTCATCGGCCAGGCTGCGCCAGGACAGGTGGTCGTAGGTCCAGGCGTGGTCGAAGCCCAACTCTTCCGCCTGCTGCCAGGTCTGGCGGGCATCCGCCCAGTTGTCTTGGGGGAGAATCACAATTCCGTGTCGCATGGCCTCAACTCTATGGTCGGCCGCCGTCACCGCCCGCTGTCGCCCGAGGGTCCGCTGTCCGCTTAAACTAGACAGCACCATGGCCACATTTGGAAACCTCACCGACCGTCTCGTCGACACTTTCAAGAACCTGCGGGGCAAGGGCAAGCTGACGCCGGCGGATATCGACGGCACCGTCCGCGAGATCCGGCGCGCGCTGCTGGATGCCGACGTTGCCCTGGACGTCGTGAAGGAGTTCACCGGCAAGGTGCGCGAGCGCGCACTCGGCGACGAGGTATCGAAGGCGCTCAACCCCGCCCAGCAGGTGGTGCAGATCGTCAACGACGAACTCATCGAGATCCTGGGCGGTGAGGCCCGCCGGTTGAACTTCGCCAAGAACCCGCCCACCGTGATCATGCTGGCCGGCCTGCAAGGTGCAGGCAAGACCACCCTGGCCGGAAAGCTGGCCAAGTGGCTGGCCGGTGAGAACCACACGCCATTGCTCGTCGCTGCAGACCTTCAGCGTCCCAACGCAGTCACCCAGTTGCAGGTGGTCGGTGAGCAGGCCGGTGTTCAGGTGTTCGCGCCGGAACCAGGCAACGGCGTCGGCGACCCGGTCAAGGTCGCCAAGAACGCGATCAAGTTCGCCCGAGACAAGCAGCACGACGTGGTCATCGTCGACACCGCCGGGCGCCTCGGCGTCGACGCCGAGATGATGCAGCAGGCCGCGAACATCCGCAAGGCTGTCGACCCGGATGAGGTGCTGTTCGTCATCGACGCGATGATCGGGCAGGACGCAGTGGCCACCGCCAAAGCCTTCCAGGAGGGTGTCGACTTCACCGGCGTCGTGCTCACCAAGCTCGACGGTGACACCCGCGGTGGGGCCGCCCTGTCGGTTGCCTCCGTGACCGGCCGCCCGATCATCTTCGCCAGCACCGGCGAGAAGCTGGACGAGTTCGAACCGTTCTACCCCGACCGGATGGCCAGCCGCATCCTCGACCTCGGTGACATCCTCACCCTGATCGAGCAGGCGCAGAAGAGCTTCGACGAAGACGAGGCGAGGCAGGTTGCGGAGAAGTTCGCGACCGACACCTTCACCCTCGAGGACTTCCTCGCCCAGATGCAGCAGCTCAAGAACATGGGCTCCATCAAGGGGATGCTCGGGATGCTTCCCGGTGCGAAGGGCATGCGCGAGCAACTGGACAACTTCGACGAGTCGGAGATCACCCGCACCGAGGCCATCATCCAGTCGATGACCCTCACCGAGCGGCGCCAGCCCAAACTGCTGAACGGTTCCAGGCGCCTGCGCATCGCGAGGGGTTCCGGAACGACGGTGACCGAAGTGAATGCCCTGGTGAACCGGTTCGAGCAGGCCGCGAAGATGATGAAGACGGTCGCCAAGGGGGGTACGCCGCAGATTCCGGGTATGGGACCGATGCCGGGCGGTATGGGCGGTGGCCGACCCAAGCAGCAGAAGGCCAAGAAGAAGGGCTCCAAGTCGGGCAACCCGGCGAAGCGGGCTGCGGAGAATGCGGCGCTCGCCGCGGGGAAGCCCGCCGAGGCTCCGGCGGCTGGTTCCGGGTTCGGCCTCGGCAAGGGTACAGGCACGGACGGCCCCAGCGAGGAAGAACTCGCGTCGCTGCAGAAGTTCCTCGGCCGCTGACGCTCGACGTCCCGAAAACGTTGGGTGGCAGCATCCGTCCTTGAGTGGATACGGTCAAACCATGAAGCGTTTCGCCTTGCCCGCCGTTGCCGTCCTGCTGCTTTCCGGATGCGCGAGCCAGCCTCCAGTCGACGACGAACCTCCGGCGTCCCCACCGATGTTCGCCGAGCCCGGTGTTGGCGAGTCGGATGCTCTCGGCCTGGTCAACCTCTGGCGGGTGTCGGATGCCGAGGGCGAGGGCGATGAGACCTGGCTGCGTTTGGACGCGAACGAGTTCCAGCTGTGGCGTGACTGCGGAATGATCATGGGCTCCTGGCGGGCGAGCAACGAGCTGTTCCTCGCCAGCGTGGATAGCGCATCCGGCGAGTGCGCCCCCGCGAGCGTCCCGACAGTCGAGTGGCTGGAATCCGCAACCGCATTCGCCCAGACTGCCGACGGCTACCAGTTGCTGAGCGGTGACCAGACGGTTGCATCGCTGACCATCGACGGGTCGCCAGAGCCAATCGACACTGCGGCGGAGTTCTACACCCAGCCGCCCGAGATCACCGACGAAGGTCGCGCCCGGTTTGCCGCGCCGGCTCCGCTGCCGGACGAGCTGGAGCCCGCCACGGCGGATGCGCTGGATGGCGTATGGGTGGCCGGCTCAGTCGCTTCCACCGAACCGCATGTGGCGTTCAACGCTGACAACACCTGGACCGGCTCCGACGGCTGCAACGGGGGGAGCGGTCGCTGGGCGGTTTCTGGTTCCGGGGAGTTCCTGGCGACATCCGGCCCCTCAACCCTCATCTTCTGCGAAGGTGCGCCAATTCCGTCCTGGCTCGCCCAGTCGGCATCCGCCGGGTTGGACCCCGACGGCCTGCTCCACCTCTTCGATGCCGTCGGTGCTGAGCTGGGAGTCCTGACCCGCTGAGGGGCGCCAAAGTGGCCTCCCCGGGCACGGGGAAGACCCACAAGACGCCCCTCAGAGCCGCGCCGGCAGCGGTGGGGCGGCGACCGGCCTCGACTGGTGCAGGGCGATGGCATCGAGGTAGTGACCGATCAACGCATCGCAGACCGCTGACCAGGAGCGGCCCTGCACGGTGCGCGCCGCCGCGCGGGCGAACGCGTTCCGCTTGGCCGCGTCGCCCGCCAGGTCGGCGACCCGATCGCGCAGCTCGTGCAGGTTGCCCGGCTGGTAGAGCCATCCGGTGCGGCTGGAGTCGACCAGGTCGACCGGGCCGCCTCGACCTGTCGCCACCACCGGCACGCCACTGGCCATCGCCTCCTGGATGGTCTGGCAGAAGGTCTCGAGCTCTCCGGGGTGTACGAAGACGTCGAAGCTGGCGAGCGCACGGGCTAGTTCCTCCCCGCCCAGGAATCCGGTGAATCGGGCAGTCGGCAACACTTGTTCCAGCCTGGCGCGAAGGGGGCCGTCCCCGACGATCACCAGCCGAACGCCGGGCAGGGTGGCGATCACGCGCAGGTCTTCGACTTGTTTCTCGGCGGCGAGACGGCCGACATAGCCGATGATCGTCTCCCCGTCGGGCGCGTGGCGGATGCGCCAGGCTTCGTCTCGTTTCGACGGCGAGAACCGGGCGGTGTCCACCCCGCGGATCCACTTCCGCACTCGGCCGATCTGGTGCTCGTTGAGCTGCGTGGCCGCATAGCTGGACGGCGCCAGGTTGAGGGTCGCTCGCTGATGGATGCGCTGCACCTGCTGCCAGAGCAGTGGCTCGGCGCGCGGGAAGCCGTAACGGGCGGCGTAGGCCGGAACATCGGTTTGGTACACCGCAACGGTGGGGATGCCCAACTGTTCCGCCGCCAGCATCGCCTGCAACCCGAGAACGAAGGGGGAGGCGAGGTGCACGACATCTGGCTGGAAGGCGCGCAACGATCGCGCGATTCGGCCGACTGTCACCGTGGCGATGCGCACATTGCGGTACCGCGGCAGCGCGAACGAGGGGAAACCCTGGACGCTGAAGCCCGAGATTTCGCGAGGCGCCTCGGATGCTCGGGGCGCCAGTACCAGCACATCGTCGCCGCGCTCGGACAGGTGGTCGATGATCCGCAACAGGGAGTGCGTCACACCGTTCATGTGGGGGAGGAAGGACTCTGCGACCAGGGCGATTCTCACCAGCTCAGGGTCCCAATTGCAGGAGCTCTGGAGGCTTCCGGCCGGTTATCTGCCACAGAACATCCGGTGAACGGATGCCGCCAGGGGACACCTAGGCTGGAGCGATGACTTCTCGCCGCATCCGCATCGGTGTGCAGCTCGCGCCGCAGCATGCCGACTATGCCAGGCTCCGCGACACCGCTGCTGCGCTCGAAGGCCTCGGCATCGATATCCTCTTCACCTGGGACCACTTCTTTCCGCTGTCCGGTGACCCGGATGGACGGCACTTCGAATCGTGGACCGTGCTGGCGGCACTCGCCGAGCAGACCAGCCGGGTGGAGCTTGGTGCCCTGGTCAATTGCAACAGCTACCGCAACGCCAACCTGCAGGCGGATATGGCTCGCACCGTCGACCACATCAGTGCCGGGCCGGACGGCGTCGGGCGCTTCATCTTCGGCACCGGGTCCGGATGGTTCGAGCGAGACTACCGGGAGTACGGCTTCGAGTTCGGCACGGCGGGGAGCAGGCTGGATGCCCTCGCCCGCGACCTTCCGGTCATCCGCTCGCGCTGGTCGAAACTGAACCCGCCTCCCACTCGGCACATCCCGCTGCTCATCGGCGGCGGGGGCGAGAAGAAGACGCTGCGGATGGTGGCTGAGCACGCCGACATCTGGCACAGCTTCTCGGATGCGCCGACGCTGGAGCGGAAGCTCGCGGTCCTCGCCCGGCACGGCGCCGAGGTCGGCCGTGACATCAGCGAGATCGAGATCTCGACCAAGCTGGTGTCCGGGATGACGGTTCCGGAAGCCGACGAACTGGTGGCGCTCGGGACCAGCCTGTTCACGATCGAACTGCGCCAGCCGGAGTACGATCTCGCACGGATTCGGGACTGGCTCTCGTGGCGGGATGAGCGCAACTCCCGGTAGGTTCCTGCCAGCTTTCGACTACTCCTCGCCACAGCATTCACCATCGGCCGGGAGTGTCGGTGGCGATCGGTATCGTGTGCGGGTGACCACAGTGAAGCCCACCCGCCGCCCTATCGCCAGTGCCTCGACTCTGGTGCTGGTCGCCATCATCGTGACCGTGCTCTCCTGGGCGAGCGCCTTCGTGGTCATCCGGGGTGTCGCGCCGTACTTCTCCGGCGGACCTCTCGCGCTTGGCCGGTTGCTGGTCGGCGCGGCACTGCTCGCTGTCCTGGTGATCGGCCGGCGCTGGGTCAAGCCAACCGGCCGGGAGTGGATGCTCATTCTGGCCTTCGGTATCGTCTGGTTCGGTATCTACAACATCGCACTGAACACGGCCGAGCAGACGCTGGATGCCGGTACGACAGCAATGCTGGTGAACATCGGGCCGATCCTGATCGCCCTCGGGGCCGGGTTGTTCCTCGGCGAAGGAATCCCCAAATGGCTGGCCATCGGCGCCGGAGTCGCGTTCATCGGCGTGATCTTCATCGGCCTGGGTACCGGAGCATCCGAGTTCGGGGACGGCTGGGGTGTGGTCTGGTGCCTGATCGCCGCGCTCGCCTACGCGGTCGGCGTCCTCTGCCAGAAACGCGTGCTGACCAGGATGCCGGCGGCGCAGGTGACCTGGATGGCCTGCGCTATCGGCACCATCGCCTGCCTCCCGTTCAGTGGTGGTCTCATCACTGAACTCCAGCAGGCGCCCACCGCCGCAATCATCGGCGCCGTCTACCTGGGCGCGGTTCCGACCGCACTTGCGTTCAGTACCTGGGCGTACGCACTGTCGCGGATGCCCGCAGGCAGGCTCGGTGTCACGACGTACGCCGTCCCGGCCATCGTGGTCGCCCTCGGCTACCTCTTCTTCCAGGAAGTCCCCACGCTGCTGGCCATCATCGGCGGCGTGATCTGCCTGATCGGCGTCGCCCTGAGCCGGCGCTCACCGCGCATCGCGGCCGCGGCAGTGCCTGTTCAGGCCGAGTAACCCGAATCGGTCATCACTGCCCGGCTTTTTCTGGCAGAATGGACCGTTGAGTCTGTGCGGTTCGACCCTCTAACCAAGCCGTACCAGATTTCCTTAGACCTTTCTGCCGAGTGTGCCCCCACGCTCACGGCTGTCAGTTCGCTCCCATATCTAGAAACACAGGAGAATTGTGGCTGTAAAAATCCGTTTGAAGCGCTTTGGCAAGATCCGCGCTCCTTACTACCGAATTGTTGTTGCCGACTCGCGCACCAAGCGCGACGGGCGCGTCATCGAGGAGATCGGCAAGTACCACCCGACCGAGGAGCCCTCGTTCATCGAGGTCAAGTCCGATCGTGCGCAGTACTGGCTGAGCGTCGGCGCGCAGCCGACCGAGCAGGTTGCTGCCCTTCTCAAGCTGACCGGCGACTGGGGAACCTTTAAAGGCGAGAAGAGCGCCAAGTCGACCGTCAAGGTGAGGGAGCCGAAAGAGGCTTTCGTTGCTGACGAGAAGAAGAAGGCCGTCCTGAAGCCGAAGGCTGAAGCTCCGGCCAAGGACGAGGCCAAGAAGGAAGAACCGAAGGTCGAGGAGGCTCCTGCTGAGGAGCCCAAGGTCGACGAGGCCCCGGCTGCTGAAGCTCCCGCCGCCGACGCAGACAAGGCGTAGCACGTGCTCGCACCCGCTCTGGAGCACCTGGTCAAGGGGATCGTCGATCACCCGGACGAGGTGCAGGTCGTGTCGAAGAGCTCTCCTCGCGGCGATGTTCTTGAGGTGCGCGTGCACCCCGAGGACCTCGGTCGCGTGATCGGTCGCGCTGGCCGCACTGCGAAGGCGCTCCGCACCCTGGTCTCGGCTCTCGCCGATGGCCGTAAGGTGCGCGTCGACGTTGTCGACACCGATTACTAGACAAGCGATGTCCAGCAAGACCCAACTCAGAGTCGGCCGCCTCACTAAGGCACACGGCCTCAAGGGTGCAATCAAGATCGAGTTGTACACGGATGACCCGGGACGGCGTTTCGTCCCGGGTGCCGTGTTCACTCTCCAGGTGCCGACCTCGTCGCCTTGGCACGGGAAGTCCCTCGAGCTCGTCGAACTGAAGTGGTACAACACGCATCCTGTTGCCTTCTTCAAGGATGTCCCTGATCGCACCACGGCCGAGTCGCTCCTGAAAGCGATCCTCTGGGTCGACCAGGACCTGGCCGAGATTCCGGATGAGGACGACGCCTGGTTCGACCACCAGCTGGTCGGCCTCTCCGTCATCCGCGATGGTGTGACGGTGGGCACCGTGAGCCTCGTCGACCACCTCCCGGCACAGGACCTGCTGCATGTGGCGACGGATGCCGGGGAAGTGCTCGTCCCCTTCGTGAAGGCCATTGTGCCCGCCGTCGATGTCAAGGCCGGCACTCTCACCGTGACGCCGCCGCCCGGCCTCTTCGAGGAACTTCCCGAGGAACCGGCCGACGAATCAGCGGATGGCGTGCCTGCTCCCGACGACGACGACTCCTCGTCCGTTTGAGAGCGTTTTTTAGCCTCCCGCACGGAGTGAGGGAAGTTTTTCGGCCTGACGTCGACTTTCTCCTCCCTTTGTGCACGCCCCAGCCGGGCATCCGGCGCTGAGCCCGCGCACTTAGGATCGGTACGTGCGCATCGACATCGTGACGATCTTCCCGGAGTTCTTCTCCGTGCTCGACGTCTCCCTGCTCGGCAAGGCGCGCAAAAGCGGCCTGATCGACCTCGGAGTGCACGATCTGCGTGAGTTCACCCACGACCGGCACCGCACCGTGGATGACACCCCCTACGGCGGAGGCGCCGGCATGGTGATGAAGCCGGAACCGTGGGGAGAGGCGCTCGACAGCATCCTCGACAACGCGGCGCCGGATGTCACGCCGACAGTCATCTTCCCGTCCCCGGCCGGTGAGGTGTTCAGCCAGGAGCTCGCGCGCGAGTTCGCCCAGGAGGCCCATCTGGCCTTCGCCTGCGGTCGCTACGAGGGCATCGACCAGCGGGTCATCGACTACACGGCCACCCGCGCCGCCGTACGCCTGGTCAGCCTCGGCGATTACGTGCTCAACGGGGGAGAAGTCGCGTCGATGGCGATGATCGAGGCGATCGGCCGACTCATCCCCGGAATGGTCGGCAACCCGGAAAGCCTGGTCGAGGAGAGCCACGAAGACGGACTGCTCGAATACCCCAGCTACACGAAGCCGGGCGAATGGCGTGGGCTGGAAGTGCCTCCGGTGCTGCTGAGCGGCAACCATGCAGCGATTGCCGCCTGGCGTCGGGCGCAACAACTGGAGCGCACCAGGCTCACCCGGCCCGACCTGCTTCCGTAACCCTTAGGCGGATTCCCGGCCAGTCGGCTCTACGCTGGTGGTATGTGGCTAAGGCGAGCGTTCTACTACGCACAGTTCGGCGCATTCGTGGCGTTGCCGGTGTTCTTGCTGATCGGGCGCGGCCTGGTTCTGGCTGAGAACGGTTGGGACTTCGCGCTCCTGCTGTTGGTGAGCCCGGTCCTGGGCGTGCTCATGCTGGTGGTGGCCGGGTTCACGGCAGCGCGCAAGTCGGTGCGCCGGGATCATGCCGTGTCCTGGCTCGACGTCGGGCTCCACCTCGCCTGGTACCTCTCGATCATCGCGGCGAGTGTCTTCGCGCATCCGGCCGTCGCCGCCGCGGTCATCGTGCTGTCTGTTGCGGCGTTCTGGTCGGCCCTCTGGCAGCTCTTCACCGAGACCCGTCGGCGGGTGAAGTCGGCCCTGGCCTCCCTGGATTACACCGCGGTGCCGGCATCGCAGTACCGCAGGGCATCAGCGGAGGAGCCGGGGGCAGGCACGATCATCCGCCTGGACCCTCCTCGAGACTGAAGGCGACGAATTGGCGGCACGCAGCCGCATATGGCAGAATTAGCGATTGTGCCCGCGCACGGCTCTGCCACAGGGGAGTCAGCAATCTTTCGGCACCATCCCATTCTTCAGCAGTACTTAGATCGTGGTCGACCGGTGGCGGCCGCAGAGAGCGAACAATCATGCACATTCTCGACTCCGTAGATGCGGCTTCACTCCGCTCGGACATTCCGGACTTCCGCGCCGGCGACAACGTCAAGGTGCACGTCAACATCATTGAAGGCACCCGTTCACGCATTCAGATCTTCCAGGGCGTTGTCATCGGCCGTCAGAACGAGGGCGTCCGCGAGACGTTCACTGTTCGCAAGGTCAGCTTCCAGGTCGGCGTTGAGCGTACCTTCCCGGTTCACTCCCCAGTCATCGACCACATCGAAGTCGTCACCCGCGGTGACGTTCGTCGCGCCAAGCTGTACTACCTCCGCGAGCTGCGCGGCAAGAAGGCGAAGATCAAGGAAAAGCGCTAAGCGCCCCTCCCTCCTCAGCAACGCAACAATGGTGCACTTCACCGAGCTCCCCACCACGTAATATGGCGGGGAGCTCAGGGGTTAAATGACAGACACACAGCCTGCTTCGCGCACCGGCAGCGAGGCGAACGAACGGCGCCGCAAGACGCGTGGAATCAAGCTGTTCTTTCGCGACATCATCCTGATCTTCCTGGCTGCCATCATCATCTCGGTCGGAATCAAGACCTTCCTGATCCGGTCGTTCTACATCCCGTCCTCGTCAATGGAGAACACCCTGCAGCAGCAGGACCGCATCATCGTCAACCAATTGATCCCCAACCTGTTCGACGTCGAGCGCGGGGACATCGTGGTCTTCCAGGATCCTGGCGGATGGCTGAACCCCGTTTCGCAGGAGCGGCGCGCACCGCTGATCGAGGCGGTGGACTGGATGCTCTCGGCCATCGGCCTGAGCGCGCCAGACAGCAATGACCACCTGGTCAAGCGGGTCATCGGCCTGCCAGGAGACGAGGTTGCCTGCTGCAACGCCTTCGGTCAGCTGTCGGTCAACGGTGTACCTATCGACGAGTCGTACCTGAAACTGCCGGACAAGGTGACGAAGGTGTCGAAGGATGATTTTGCCGTCACAGTTCCCGACGCTTCTCTCTGGGTCATGGGCGATAACCGCTACAACTCCTGCGACTCCCGCTGCAACACCTCGGGCCCAACAGAGGGGTTCGTTCCGCTCGACCGCGTGGTCGGCCGGGCGTTCCTGGTCAGCTGGCCCAGTCAGCACTGGACCTGGCTCGACAACTATCCCCAGACCTTCGCTGGGGCCGACGAGGGGCAGTAGATGGCCGTCGTGGACCCGACACTGGACTATGAGGCCGGGCTTCATGCCCAGGGTGCCCGTTACGTCATCGGATGCGACGAGGTCGGCCGGGGAGCGATCGCCGGACCGGTCGGGGTGGGCATGAGCATTGTCGACCAGGCGATGGGGTCGATCCCGAAGGGCCTGCGCGACTCGAAGATGCTCAGCGAGAAGCGCCGCGAGGAGCTTGCCCCGCTGAGCACGTCGTGGTGCCACTTCAGCGCGGTCGGGTTGGCATCGCCGCTCGAAGTCGACGAGCTGGGAATCTCCGCTGCCCTGGCGCTGGCGGGAAAGCGGGCGCTGACCATGCTGCACGAAGCGGGTGCGAGCATCCGCGAGAGCATTGTTCTGCTCGACGGCCATTTCGACTGGCTGAATCCAGGCTTGTCGTCTCCGCTGCCGGTGCGCACCCTGGTGAAGGCCGACCAGCAGTGTGCGTCGGTGGCAGCGGCATCCGTCATCGCCAAGGTGCACCGTGACCGCCTGATGATCGAGGCGGATGCCGTCACCCGGGGCTACGGGTGGGCCGGCAACAAGGGGTACGGCAGCGTGGAGCACATGGCGGCGATCGCTGAACTCGGCCCTACTGATTTCCACCGCCGCACCTGGCTGAAGCAGCCCGCCCTGTTCGAGGCGCTGGCGGAGTAATCCCGTCAGAACGCTCAGCTTGTCGAAGCGCGCAGCCCGACTGAAGCCCCTTCGAAACAGCGTAGAGTTGACACGCTATGGATGAGGATGAGTTCGAGGATTACGACCGCGAGGTCGAGCTTGCGCTGTTCCGGGAGTACCGGGATGTTGTGGGCCAGTTCCGTTATGTCGTGGAGACCGAGCGCCGGTTCTACCTGGCGAACGAGGTCGAGCTGGTACGGCAGGACACCGAGAACGACTTCTACTTCGAGCTGACCATGAATGACGTCTGGGTGTGGGATGTCTACCGCTCCGACCGTTTCGTGAAGTCCGTGCGCGTGCTCACCTTCAAAGACGTGAACGTCGAGGAATTGAACGCCAAAGAGCTGGAACTCCCCAAGGAACTCGCTATCGACGAGTAGGGCGAGAGCTGGAGTCGGTTGCATGTATCCGTCGGCGCGCTGTCCGACGTCGAGGTCGAGGTGTTCGTGGTGCTGTTCGGCGCGGCCACCGTCGAGTTCGTCGACGGTCACTGCGAAAGGTCTGCTTCGCCTGAGAGCGCCCGTCCGGCGTGCGGCAGGGAGCACCCGGTCATTGTCGAATCGTAATGTTCCGGTCGTGGCGACCCGAGGCAGAAGCCTCTAGGCCTCCCCAACCGGCACGTCTGCCGCGTAGGCCACCGGTGGCTCAGCTCCGGCTTCGCGGTGACCCTCAGCAGTCATCCTCGATGGCGGAGGTGGTTATGGCCGCGAAGGATGCGCTGGGTCGCCGGGGTGAAGAATTGGCCACGGCGTACCTCGTCGACGCCGGGTACACGATCCTGGACCGCAATTGGCGGTGTGGGCAGGGCGAGATCGACGTTGTGGCATTCGACGGTGCCGAGACCGCCTTCGTCGAGGTGAAGACCCGTACCAGCGTTGCTTTCGGGCACCCGCTCGAGGCCATCACGACTCTCAAGCTGGCGCGGCTCCGCCGGCTCGCCGCCGCGTGGTGCGCTGCCCACCCGGGCAATCACGACCGTATCCGCATCGACGCCATCGCCGTGATCGCGCCGAATCTCGGTGCTCCGGAGATCGAGCATCTCAAGCGGGTCTTCTGATGCCGATCGGGCGCACGACAGCGGTCGCGCTGCTCGGCCTCACCGGCTCCCTGGTGTCGGTGGAGGCCGACATCTCCAGCAACCTGCCGAAGTTCGTGCTCATCGGATTACCCGACACTGCGCTGGGCGAGGCCCGGGATCGCGTCTGGGCGGCGGCCACCAACTCCGGGTGCCCACTGCCGAACCGGCGACTGACTGTGAACCTGTCGCCGGCCGCGTTGCCGAAGCAGGGCTCCGGATTCGACCTGGCCATCGCGATAGCGGCGTTGGTGGCGGCAGACTCGGTCAACGCGCAATCGGTCGAATCGGTGGTGCACCTCGGTGAGCTCGGCCTCGACGGTCGGCTGCGGCCGATCAACGGGGTGCTGCCCGCAGTGCTGGCGGCGGCGCGGGCCGGCGCAACCACCGTGATGGTGCCGGCCGGCAATCAGGATGAAGCCTCGCTGGTGCCCGGCATCCGCGTCGTCGGCGTCGCATCCCTTCGTGACGCGGCCATCTGGCATGGAGGCGCGTTCGATCCCATTCCGGTAGACGCGATCCTGCGGCCGGATGCTCCAGAACTCGAATCAGAGCCGCCAGACCTGGCTGATGTCGTCGGTAACGATGATGCGGTGCAGGCGATGCTCGTCGCAGCTGCGGGCGGCCACCACGTCTTCATGCTCGGCCCGCCCGGTGCGGGCAAGACGATGCTCGCGGCCAGACTTCCCGGGCTGCTGCCAGACCTCAGCACGGAGTCCGCCCTTGAGGTGAGCTCAGTGCGTTCACTATCCGGGGTCCCGGTCGGCGCCGCGCTCGTCACGCGTCCGCCGCTCGAGGCGCCGCACCACACGGCATCCGCGGCCGCGCTGATCGGCGGAGGCTCAGGGATCATCCGGCCGGGGGCGGCCGCCCGCGCCGCGCACGGTGTCCTGTTCCTGGACGAGGCGCCGGAGTTCCACACCAACGTTCTGGATGCGCTCCGCCAGCCGTTGGAGTCCGGGATCATCAGCATTCACCGGGCCAACGCCGTCGCACACTTCCCCGGCCGGTTCCAGCTGGTGATGGCCGCGAACCCGTGCCCCTGCGGGCAGTACGGCTCGCGCGACTCCGACTGCGTGTGCCCGCCGCACTCCCGGCGGCGGTACCTGGCCCGCCTGTCGGGGCCTTTGCTCGATCGCATCGACATCCAGTTGAAAGTGACGCGCATCACGGCAGCGCAGCTGAAGGTGGCGGATGAGCTTCCGCGGTTATCGACGTCCGAGGCGCGTTCCCGGGTCAGCGTCGCCAGACAGGCGGCTGTCGACCGGCTGGCTGGAACGCCGTGGTCGCTCAACAGCCAGGTACCGGGAACCTGGCTGCGCTCGAAGCGGATGCGCTTGGCCGCCGCTGCGACCGTGTCGATCGACCGAGCGCTGGAGCGCGGCGGTATCACCATGCGCGGGTACGACCGGGTGCTCAAGGTCGGCTGGACACTGGCCGACCTCGACGGCGTCGCCACGCCCCGGCCTGACCACATAGGTCGTGCCTTGTATCTGAGACGAGCCATGTCGTGATGACGCCGTTCCCCGATTGTCCAAGAGAGGTCCTGCTATGACCATGTTCGGAATCAAGGAGGCGGTGGTGTCGCCGCTGATCCGCGCGCTCGCCGACGACGACCTGCAGCCAGCCGAGATCGCGGAGCGATTCGCCCGGTCGGCCTGGACCGGAATCGCTGAGCCGGGTGACCGCATCGCCGGCCTCCTGGTCGCGGCGCTCGGCCCCGCCCGGGCGTTGGCGGCGGTCGTCGACAGGTGGCCGACAGTCCGGATCATGGCGGCGGTCGCTGAGGCAGGCACCGATAGCCTCACCGAGGTGGAGGCGACGGATGCCCTGAAGCGGTGGCAGCCCAGGATCACCTCCGCCTCGGCGTTGATCGCGTTGAAGCAGGCGTCTCGCTTCAACGTCCGCCTGCTCATTCCCGGGGATCCGGAGTGGCCGATGGGCATGGCCGACCTCGGGCTCCATGCACCGATCGCGCTGTGGCTGCGTGGCAACGTATCGACCATGCTCTCGCTCGAACAGTCGATCTCGCTGGTCGGGGCGAGGGCAGCGACCGGCTACGGCGAGCACGTGACCATGGAGGCATCCGCCAGCCTGGTCGACCGCGGTTACTCAATTGTTTCCGGTGCGGCCTACGGGATCGATGGGATGGCGCATCGCGCGGCCCTGGCCAGCTCCGGGCAGACTGTGGCGTTCCTGGCCGGCGGAGTCGACCGTTTCTACCCGAGCGGACACGACGCGCTCTTGACCCGGATCGTCGAGTCCGGCGCGGTCGTATCGGAGCTCCCCTGCGGGTCGCAGCCGACCAAATGGAGGTTCCTGCAAAGAAACCGGCTGATCGCCGCCGCCAGCCAGGCGACTATCGTGATGGAGGCCGGGTGGCGCTCCGGCTCCCTGAACACTGCCGGGCACGCCGCGGCATTGGGGAGGCCGCTCGGCGCAGTGCCTGGTCCGGTGACCTCGATGGCGTCCGCCGGATGTCATCGGCTCATTCGCGACTTCGACGCTGTCTGCGTCACCAATGCCGGCGAGATGGCCGAGCTGGCTCCGCTCCCGGGTGCCGGTAGCGACGTCGATCAGCTTGACGGGCTGGGGGAGGGGGCGACATCAGAACAGGTGAGGGTCTTCGACGCCCTCAGCACCCGCTCCCCACGCACTGCCCACGATATCGCCGCGCGGGCTGGGCTTTCGGTGGCCTCGGTGCAGGCGATCCTCGGCGCGGTGTCGATCGAAGGTTCCGTCGCGGAGCGCGAGCGCGGCTGGGTGAAGAAGCTCCGCTAGCCTCCGTCTAGTCCCGGTCGGCTGCGGGCAATACTGTTGACCCGTGACTCAACTCGGCCAGCACCCAACACCCATCCATGCCATCGCCCACATCAGCGACACCCACCTCCTCGCCGGTGGCAAGGAACTTCACGGGTCGGTGAAAACCGAAGAGCACCTCCGCCAGGCGTTCGCTCAGCTCGAGCGTTCAGACGTTCGTCCCGAAGCCATCGTCTTCACCGGTGACCTGGCCGACCTGGGGGAGCCGGATGCCTACCGGCGCCTCCGCGCCATCGTCGAGCCGGCCGCCGCCCGTCTGGGCGCCCAGGTCATCTGGGTGATGGGCAACCACGATGAGCGCCTGCAGTACTCGCGGGTGCTCTTCGACGAGTCGGGCAGTGAAGCGCCGCAAGACCGGGTGTATGACATAGGCGGCCTGCGCATCATTTCCCTCGACACCACAGTTCCCGGGTACCACCACGGCTCGCTCACCGCCGACCAACTGGCCTGGCTGGGCGCCGAGCTCGCCACGCCGGCACCCCACGGCACCCTCATCGCCGTCCACCACCCGCCGATTCCCACCCCGCTCCTCTGGGCGATGGAGATGCTGGAGCTCGAAGACCAGGAAGCGTTCGCCGGGGTCGTGCGGGGAACGGATGTTCGCGGCATCCTCGCCGGGCACCTGCACTACTCCACGCACAGCATGTTTGCGGGAGTGCCCGTCTCGGTGGTCTCCGCCACCTGCTACACGCTCGACCTCACCGCAGACCACAAGCTGCTCTCCGGAGTCGACGCAGGCCAGGCGATCAGCATGGTGCACGTCTACGAAGACCGCGTGGTTCATTCCCTGGTTCCGCTGGGCGACACCCCCGAAGTCTCCGCTTTCTCGGCCGACCACCGCAGCCAGATCGAGGCGATGACCTTCGACCAGCGCCGGGAGATGTTCTCCAGCAAGAACAGCAGTTTCAACCTCGGCGCCGAACCGGCCGACTAAGCCGCGAAACCCGTAGGGGAGCGGCGGCGGGGGAGCGCCGCATGCCCAGCCGCAGGAGGGAACATAGACAGGTGAATCTGGACCGCGCCGTCGACGAGTTCTCGCGCCATCTCAGTACCGAGAGGGGATTCAGCGCGAACACGGTCCGGTCCTACACCGCAGACCTCACCCGACTCAGCGAGTTCGTCGAAGCCCGGGGGACGAGCGACTCCGAAGGGCTCACCCTTGACCTCCTGCGCGACTGGCTCTGGCAGGGGACGCAGGACGGGTTGGCGAAATCCACCCTGGCCCGGCGCTCGGCGGCCGCGAGGGCGTTCAGCGGCTGGTTGGCGAAGCGCGACGGATCCACGGATGCTGCCGCCAGGCTCAAATCGCCGAAACCGGACCGTTCGCTTCCCCGAGTACTGACCCGCCAGCAGCTCGGTGACATCCTCTCGGCACTGGAGGCACGGGCCGCCACCGGCGACCCGAACGCGATCCGCGACCTCTGCGTCATCGAGTTGCTCTACGCGTCCGCCCTCCGGGTGAGCGAGTTGGTTGGGCTGGACGTCACCAGCGTCGATCTCGGCCGGCTTACCGTTCGGGTGCTCGGCAAGGGGTCGAAGGAGCGGGTCGTCCCGTTCGGGGTACCGGCGAAGGATGCCATCGTCGGGTATCTCGACGGCGCCCGCGGAACGCTGATGACGGAGCAGACCACTGCGCTGTTTCTGGGGGCGCAGGGCCGGCGGCTGAACAGCCGGGCCGTGTACCGACTGGTTTCCGGGCTCCTGGCGGAGATCCCCGGCGGAGGGCCGGCCGGACCCCACGCGCTGCGGCACACCGCCGCTACTCACCTGTTGGACGGCGGTGCCGACCTGCGAGCAGTTCAGGAGCTGCTCGGTCACGCCAGCCTCGGTACCACCCAGATTTACACCCATGTCTCGATGGAGCGGCTCAAGGACAGCTACCGCGCAGCGCACCCTCGAGCCTGACCCGTTTCGCATCCGCTCCCTGCCGGCTTGCCGAAAATGAAGGAGATCCGCGCCGGAAACCGCCCATTGTGCCCGAACGGCGCAATGCCGACCCCATCTCCTTCGTTTTCGGCAGCTGCTCAGAGCTGCATCATGCTTCATGCGTGGCCGCCGGGAGGCAGGTTCGAATCGTCCGAAAGTTCGAAGTCGGGCGCTGGGCGCGGATGGAGCCGCTTTCGCGCGCCTGCTGCCGGAGCTCTGGGAATCCAACTTTCGTACGACGCCCATGGCCTGCCGCGTGAATACTGTCGGGATGGTGACTACTCCTGACGGCCCTGCCCAGTCCCTTTCGCCCGAGCGTCCCCGCGTGCCCCGCTGGCTGCGGGTGCTCCTCCCCGTGGTGCTCGCACTGGGCTGGCTCGCCGTGGCCGGTGTCGGTGGCTCCTCTTTCGGCGAAGTCAACGACGTGGCGAGCAATGACGGCTCCCAACAGCTGCCGGCGAGCGCCGAGGCGACTGCTGTGAACGAACTCCAGGGCGGCTTCCGCGATGACGGGGTGCTGCCGGCCGTGATCGTGTATGAGCGGGGCGGCGGATTGACGGATGCCGACGAGCGGCTGATCAGGCAGCAGGCCGACCGGCTGAGCACTATCGCCGGTGTGGAGGCCGACTCAGTCTCCCCGCCGGTGTTTTCCGACGATGGCGAGGCGGCCGAGATCTTCGTCTCGTTGAACATCGAGACGGATGTCGATACGACAGTGGGTGCGCTTCGCGGCCACATCTCGAAGAGTTCGGATGCCGGGCTCACCGCACTGGTCACCGGCCCGGCCGGCTTCACCGCCGACATCGTGGACGCTTTCAGAGGCATCGATGGCATCCTGCTGGTCGTCGCACTGGCCGCGGTGCTCATCATTCTCGTCGTGGTCTACCGGTCGCCGCTGCTTCCGCTGATTGTGCTCGGCACCAGCATGTTCGCCCTCACTGCCGCGATGTTCGTCGTCGTGGAGCTGGCGAAGTCCGAGGTGATCGTGCTCAGCGGCCAGACCCAGGGCATCCTGATGATCCTGGTCATCGGTGCCGCCACCGACTACTCGCTGCTGTACGTTGCCCGTTACAAGGAGGCGCTGCGCGACCACCAGGGACGCTGGGATGCGACCTGGGCCGCGCTGAAGGGGGCGTTCGAGCCGATCCTCGCCTCGGGCGGAACTGTCATCGTCGGCCTGCTGATCCTGTTGTTCAGCGATCTGGGCTCGAACCGGGCGATGGGGCCGGTAGCGGCGATCGGTGTCGGTTTCGCCGTGCTGGCTGCCCTGACCTTCCTGCCATCCATATTGCTGGCCGCGGGTCGGGTCGCGTTCTGGCCGTTCGCCCCGACGCTCGGATCCGAGCATCCGGCACACCGCACGTCGACTCCCGGGGTGTGGGGCCGGGTCGGACGGCTGGTCGCACGCCGCCCGCGGACGGTCTGGATTGCGAACACACTCGTTCTCGCTGTCGCATCGCTGGGGATGCTCCAGTTGCAGGCGGACGGCGTCGCCCAGAGCGAGGTCGTCCTGGGTGAATCGCAGGCGAGGGATGGCCAGGCAGTGCTGGGGGAGCATTTTCCCGGCGGGTCCGGCACGCCTGCGGTGATCATTGCGCCTGAGTCCGAGCTGGGGGCCGTCGCGAATACCATTCTTGGCACTGAAGGCGTCGCCTCCCTGTCCGTACTGTCGGATGACTCGCCGAGCGGCACCGCGCCGGTCACCGTTGACGGCATCCGGGCGCTTGGTCCGCCCGGTACGCCGGCGCCCGAGGCCAAGACGGTCGACGGCCGGGTGATGCTGCAGGCGACCCTGGACGATGCCGGTGATTCGGCGGATGCCGCGACCACGGTGACGGCCTTGCGAGCGTCATTCCAGGACGGAGGCTCCGAGGCCATCGTCGGCGGGGTCACGGCGGTCGCGATCGACACCAACGAGGCGGCGATCCACGACCGCAACCTGATCATCCCGTTGGTGTTGGCCGCCATCCTGCTCATCCTGATGTTGCTGTTGCGGTCGGTCCTCGCCCCGGTGCTCCTGATCGCCAGCGTGGTGCTGTCGTTCGGTGCAGCCCTCGGCGTCTCCGCGCTGGTGTTCAACGGCATCTTCGACTTCCCGGGCGCCGACCCGTCGGTGCCGATGTTCGGGTTCGTGTTCCTGGTGGCCCTCGGCATCGACTACAACATCTTCCTGATGACGCGGGTGCGCGAGGAGTCGAAGGAGCACGGCACCCGGGAGGGCGTCCTGCGCGGGCTCTCCTCGACCGGGGGCGTGATCACCTCTGCCGGGTTGGTGCTGGCGGCGACGTTCGCCGCGCTTGGGGTGCTGCCGATCCTGTTCCTGGCGCAGATCTCGTTCATCGTCGCGTTCGGCGTGCTGCTCGACACCTTCCTGGTGCGGTCCCTGCTGGTGCCGGCCCTCAGCTACGACATCGGGCGAAAGGTCTGGTGGCCGAGCGCCCTCGCGCGCGGGCCGGTTCGATAGCGGAACCGGCTCGGGAAGCGCCCCCGCCAGGAAGCGGCCGGGTCGGCAGCAGCACCGAGTGGGGGATGCCGCCCAGATAAACGAGCGGCGACAGGTACTCCCCGTGGAGCCGCACGCCGAAGTGCAGGCAGGGTGTCGAACAGTGTCCGGACTGCAGCACTCCGACCTGATCGCCGCGGCGGATGCTGTCGCCGGCTACCAGTTCGGTGGTCACCGGCTCGAAGCTGGAGATCACGCCGCCGGCATGGCGAATGGACAGCACCGAGCGGTCGACCACGACCCCGGCGAAGTGCACTACCCCATCGTCCGGCGAGAGCACCCGGGTATCGCCTGTGGTGCCGATATCGATGCCACGGTGCCCGGCGGCATAGGCAGTTGGCGGGGCGATATACGGGCGCAACAGCATCCGCGGCGACCCCAGCGGCCAGTGCCACCGGGCAGCTGCCCCCTCCACCGCGTGAACACTCGTCGCCATCGCAGCGGGGGAGGCAGCGAGCAGCGTTGAAGCGAGCACGACCGCCAGCGCAGCAAACCGGGGTGTGCCAGCGGTTGGTGGAGGGAGCAACATGCCTCCATGCTGGCTAGTCACGGGGGAGGGCCGGAGCTGTCGGGGGAGATCAGTGCGGATTCACCCCGCTGCTGAGCGGTGAGGGAGCAGTGCTATGATGGACGACGCATCCCGTGTATTCGGGGTGACTACGCGTGCCCTTGGCGCCTGACGAGACAGCCTCCCCCGGGAGGCGGCATCGGACGGCGTGGCATTCACATCCAATCAGTCTGATCAGTCGTTCCGCATGTCGCAACAGCGCATGTCGAAACGGTGATTCGCGGATGTGGGCCGGGCACCAGGATCAGTGGCCGACCGGTCACGATAACAACTGAGAACGAGCGCGGCCCCGTCAGGGCCCGTGCCAGAAAAGGAGACGGCAATGGCCGTTGTTACCATCCGCCAGCTGCTCGACAGCGGCGTTCACTTCGGACACCAGACCCGCCGCTGGAACCCGAAGATGAAGCGTTTCATCCTCACTGAGCGCAGCGGCAGCCACATCATCGACCTGCAGCAGTCGCTCGCCTACATCGACAAGACCTACGACTACGTCAAGGAGACTGTCGCCCACGGTGGCACCATCCTGTTCGTCGGCACCAAGAAGCAGGCCCAGGGGACCATCGCTGAGCAGGCGCAGCGCGTCGGCCAGCCGTTCGTCAACCAGCGCTGGCTCGGTGGCCTCCTCACCAACTTCCAGACCGTGTCCAAGCGCCTCTCGCGCATGAAGGAGCTCGAAGAGCTCGACTTCGACGACACCACCAAGGGCTTCACCAAGAAGGAGCTCCTGATCAAGAAGCGTGAGCTCACCAAGCTGCACAAGAGCCTCGGTGGTATCCGCAACCTGACCAAAACCCCGTCCGCGATCTGGATCGTCGACACCAAGAAGGAGCACCTCGCGATTGACGAGGCGCGCAAGCTCGGCATCCCGGTCATCGCGATCCTCGACACCAACTGCGACCCCGACGAGGTTCAGTACCCGATCCCGGGCAACGACGACGCCATCCGGTCGGTCGGCCTGCTCACCCGCATCATCGCGGACGCCGCGGCCGAAGGCCTGGTTCAGCGCCACTCGAAGACTGAAGAAGGCAACGCTTCCGCCGTCGAGCCGCTCGCCGAGTGGGAAGCCGAGCTGCTCGGACAGGGGGCAGAGGCCGCGCCCGCTGAGAACGCGGACGAGAAGCCCGCCAAGGCTGGGAAGTCGGACAAGGCGGAGGAGCCCGCGAAGGCTGAAGAGCCGGTCGGCGCCACCACGGATGAGAACGACGCGGATGCTGCGGTCGCCGAGAAGGCTGCCGACAACGCCGAAGACGTGACACCGAAGCACGCGCCGGAGTCGGACGCCGAGACCGAGAAGAAGATCGAGGCCGAGTCCACCGAGACCGAGAAGAAGCCGGCCGCCAAGAAGGCTGCGGCGAAGAAGCCCGCTGCTGCCAAGGCCGACGCCGCAGCAGACGAGAAGTAAGGAACCGACATGGCAGATTTCAGCCTGGAAGACCTCAAGACCCTGCGCGAGCGCCTCGGCACCGGCATGGTGGAGACCAAGAACGCACTCGTTGAGGCTGGCGGTGACCTGGAGAAGGCCACCGAGCTGTTGCGCCTGCGCGGAGCAAAGAGCAACGCCAAGCGTTCGGACCGTTCCACCAGCGAGGGCCTGATCACCGCTCGTGAGAACGGCAACACCGCGACCATGATCGAGCTCGCCTGTGAGACCGACTTCGTCGCCAAAAGCGACAAGTTCGTTGCTCTCGGCGAGAAGGTGCTCGACGCTGTCGTGGCCGCTGGTGCGACCACGGTGGATGACGGCCTGGCCGCCCCCGCCGGCGCTCAGACCGTTGGCGAACTCGTGAACGACGAGGCCGCCATTCTCGGCGAGAAGATCGAGCTTCGCCGCCTGGCGGTCGTGTCGGGCGACAAGTTCTCCATCTACCTGCACAAGACCAACGCGGACTTGCCTGCGCAGGTCGGCGTGGTCCTCGGTTACGCCGGAGATGACGGGGACACTGCCCGCGGCGTCGCCCAGCACATTTCCTTTGCTGACCCGCTGTACCTGGCGCGCGAGGACGTTCCGACCGACAAGGTCGAGAGCGAGCGCCGCATCGTCGAGGAGATCAGCCGCGGCGAAGGCAAGCCGGAGGCCGCCCTGCCGAAGATCATCGAGGGTCGCCTCGGCGCGTTCTTCAAGCAGGTCGCCCTGCTCGAGCAGGAGTACGCCCGCGACAACAAGCTGGTCATCAGCAAGGTTCTCAGCGATGCCGGTCTGACGGTGAGCGGCTTCGCCCGCTTCAAGGTCGGCGCCTAGCACTCAGGACGCAGCGACGGCAGGAAGGGCCTGGACGAAAGTCCGGGCCCTTCCGCGTCCGCGGCGGGCTATCCACGCGCGATTGCGAGGCCTCAGCTGACCGCATGTCCCGCAGCCCGGTACTCGCGATCTGCCCCTTGTCAACCCGCACCTCGATGCGAGGGAGCTGCCGGCGAGCGTCCGGGGGAGCGGACTGTTCCCCACGCTCCAGTCGCTCGGTGCGATGCTCCTGGACCCGGTGAGCATGTCGCGCGCCGAGTCGCGACTCGACCCTGCGGGCCATGCCCTCGACCCCAACGTCTTCCAGCGCGTCGAGTTCGCGATGGAAGACCTGCGTGTGGCGATGGATGCCGCAGCGAACCTTGCCGCCGCCAGATGGCCTGTGGACCTTGTGCGGTAGCGGCGGGCATCTGCACCGTGCAACCGCACACCGGCGGCAGGGTACTCTCGAAGAGGCGCACAGCCCAACGGTGGCAGCATGCGTGCGCCGGGACGAAAGGACCGGATGTTGTCTGACGGAACAAGCAAGCGGCGGGTTCTTCTGAAATTGTCAGGCGAATCGTTCGGAGGCGGATCACTCGGGGTCAACCCAGATGTGGTCAGTGCCATCGCGAAGGAAATCGCCTCGGTGGCAACCGAGGTGGAGATCGCCATCGTCGTCGGAGGGGGCAACTTCTTCCGCGGGGCAGAGCTCTCCCAGCGGGGCATGGACCGCGGTCGTGCCGACTACATGGGCATGCTGGGCACTGTCATGAACGCCCTCGCCCTGCAGGACTTCCTTGAGCAGGCCGGTGCGGCCACTCGTGTGCAGTCGGCGATCTCGATGACCCAGGTGGCCGAGCCGTACATTCCGCGTCGTGCTGAGCGTCATCTGGAGAAGGGCCGCGTCGTGATCTTCGGGGCCGGCGCCGGGCTGCCGTACTTCTCGACCGACACTGTGGCTGCGCAGCGGGCGCTGGAGATCTTCGCCGACGTCGTGCTGGTCGCCAAGAACGGCGTCGACGGCGTCTACGATGACGACCCCCGCAAGAACTCCCGTGCCTCGAAGCTGGAGAAGGTGACCTATCAAGAGGCCCTCGTGCAGGGTCTCAAGGTCGTCGACTCGACGGCGTTCAGCCTGTGCATGGACAACGGGATGCCGATGGTCGTCTTCGGAATGGAGCCGGCAGGGAATGTGGCGGCGGCCATTCGTGGCGAGAATATCGGCACTCTGGTCTCCAACTAGCCGGCCGGTCCTTCTCCTCCGGACGTCACGTGACTCCGCTCGTCCTCGGGCTCATCGCCCTGGCCGCCTTCGTGCATGCCGCCTGGAACCTCGCCATCAAGAAGGCAGGCGCCACCGGCGCGATGTTCCTCTGGCTGGCGTTCCTGGTCGGGGCCATCGTCTACCTCCCGTTCGGCGTGCTGTCCCTGATCGACTCCGGCGCCAACCTCTGGCACTGGCTGGGCTTCGCCTTGGTGAGCGGCGCCCTGCAGGTCGTGTACTTCCGGTTGCTCCAGACCGGGTACCGGGTCGGCGATGTCTCGGTCGTCTATCCGCTCGCCCGGGGCACCGGCCCGCTGCTGTCCGTCGTCTTCGCCATGGTGATCTTCGCCGAACGGCCGAGCCCGCTTGCTCTCGTCGGCGCTGCCGTGGTCATCGCCGGAGTGATCACGATAGGCCTGGCAGGCGGCAGGTCCCGCGCCGCGGACAACCGGGTCGGTGTCATCTTCGGGCTGGTCACCGGCGTGGTCATCGCCGTCTACACGCTCTGGGACAGTGCCGCCGTCACGGTCGGCGGCATGCCGGTTGTCGGCGTCTACTGGGGAAGCGTCGTCTTCCAGTTCCTTCTGTTGTCGCCGCTCGGGCTGCGGGAGCGTGATCGGATTCGCGACGTGGCCAGACGTCATTGGGCACTCGTGCTCACCGTCGGTATCCTGGCTCCGCTCGGCTACATCCTGATCCTGCTGGCCATTCAATTGGCGCCGGTCTCGCTGGTCGCCCCGGCCCGCGAGGTGAGCGTCGTACTGGTCGGACTCGCCGGATGGCTGTTCTTCCGTGAGCCGCACCCGGTACAGAGACTGATCGGCGCGGCAGTGGTGCTCACCGGCGTCGCCATGCTGGCCGGCGGTTAACCAGTAAACTCGTACCGACGCGAAGGAGTTGTACGTGATTAGTGACGTGCTGGCGGATGCCAAAGAGAAAATGGGCAAGTCCCTCGAGGCCGCGAAAGAGGACTTCGCCAACGTGCGAACCGGCCGAGCGAACCCGGCCCTGTTCCAAAAGATCCTCGTCGACTATTACGGCACGCCGACCCCGCTCGGCCAGCTCGCGACGATGACCAATCCTGAGGCTCGGCAGCTGCTGATCACACCGTACGACAAGTCCGCTCTCAAGGATATCGAGAAGGCTGTCGCCGGAGCGCAGCACATCGGGGCCAGCGTCGGCAACGACGGAAACACCATCCGCGCCATCCTGCCGGAGCTCACCGCCGACCGCCGCAAGGAGTATGTGAAGGTGGTCAAGTCCAAGGCAGAGGAAGCCAGGGTGTCGATCCGCAACATCCGTCGTCGTGCGAAAGACGACCTGGACGCGTTGAAGGCCGATGTCGGCGACGACGAGGTGGCGCGCGCGGAGAAGGAACTCGAAGCGGCGACCAAGTCCCACATCGACGGTGTAGACGACGCGCTGAAGAAGAAGGAAGCCGAGCTGCTCGAGGTCTAGATGACAGAGCCACCCGAGAGGACCGGACGTCGGCTCTGGTCGCTGCGACGCAAGTCGAAGCGGGCGGATTTCGAGGAGTTCGCTCACGCGACCGCAGAAGAGATCAGGGCGCAGTTCGAGGCCACCCGGGCGCAAATCGACGCGACCAACGAGAAGATCGAAGCGCGCACCGGGCGCAACCTGGTTGCCGCAGTCACCATCGGTCTGGCGCTCGGCCTCGGCATGCTGTTCAGCCTGATCGTCATCAAAGAGCTGTTCATGCTGTTCGCGGGTGCGCTGGTCGCGTTCACCGCCTTCGAGCTTGCCAGCGCCCTGCGTTTCGCCGGGCACAATGTGCCGCGGTTCCCGGTCGTGATCGCCGCGCTAGGCACCGTCCCTGCGGCGTTCTATTGGGGAGTCGACGGGCAATGGCTGAGCACCCTGGCCGGGGTGGCGCTGATTGCATTGTGGCGCCTCGCCGAGCAGGCCTGGCCGAGCCACCGAACCACGGGCAAGGCCCTGATGACGGATGTCACTGCGGGCACCCTGGTGTATGTCTACGTGCCGTTCCTGGCGAGTTTTGCCGTGCTGCTCACCTCGCGGGAGGGCGGAGAGTGGTGGACTCTCGCATTCCTGCTCGCTGTCATATCGATCGACACCGGTGCTTACGCCAGTGGATTGCTGTTCGGCAGGCACAAGATGGCTCCGCGCATCAGCCCGAAGAAGACCTGGGAAGGTTTCGCCGGCTCGGTGGTCGTGGCCATCGTCGCCGGAGTGCTGCTCGCGTTGTTCATGATCGACCAGCCCTGGTGGGTTGGGGTGATTTTCGGGATCACCATGGTGCTCACCGGAACGCTCGGCGACCTGACCGAGTCGCTGATCAAGCGCGACCTCGGCATCAAGGACATCAGCACCTGGCTACCAGGCCACGGCGGCTTCCTCGACCGCCTCGACTCGATCCTGCCCAGTGCGGCGGGCGCCTACGTCCTGTTCATCCTGTTCGCGTGATACGAGCGCGCAGCGCAGGTAGGGCACAATAGAGCGGTGAGCTCGACCTTTCCCAAGACCCGCAAGCGCGGCTACGACATTGATGAGGTCGAAGACTTCCTCGAAGAGGCCCGCCGCGCCTACTCCTCGCCCACGGCCCAGAACTCCGTGATCAACGCCGAGAGCATCCGCACTACCGCGTTCTCGATGAAGCGGGGAGGGTATTCGACGAGTCACGTCGACGCGGCACTGGAGCGGCTGGAAGACGCCTTCGCCACCCGTGAGCGTGAGCAGGCGCTTCATTCGCTGGGGGAGGACGCCTGGTACCAGGAAACCCGCGTCATCGCCCAGGAGATCGTGAACCGGCTGGGCCGCCCACCGCGCCATCGTTTCGATCGCGCCGGTTTCATGGTCAACGGGTACCGCCGCAATGAGGTCGACGCACTGGCAGATCGGATTCTCGCCCACCTCGTTTCTGGTGCTCACCTGGAGGTGAAGGAAGTGCGCACGGCCGCATTTCGACCGCAGCGGGGAGGCTATCGTGAGGCGCAGGTCGACCTTCTGCTCGATAGCGTCATCGATGTGATGCTGGCCGTCCGCTGAGCTTGTCTGTTTTCTCGCAGAAACGTGGGCTAGGGTTTTGTCACTGTGGGTAGGCATGAAACCAATCAGCCTCCTCAGGCATTGACACCAGTGTCGGGGACTGGGCCAATGGCGCGGGACGAGCGCCGCCCGTTCGTGTTGCGCACTTTCGCGTTCACGGTGGCCTCCGCTGTCATGCTGGTCTTCGCCATTGCGCCCATGATGGGGCGAGAGCAGGCCATCGCCGAGACGGCCTACGCCACTGCCGACTCCGTCGCGGATGGCTCACCGGCCCAGGAACTTTCGGTCGTCGGCGACCACAGCACCGCGGTGGTTCGCGAGGGTTACGTCGTCAAGGCGAAACCGAAACCGAAACCAGTCGTCACCATCAGCCGCGGCGCCCCGGCCGCCGGATCACCAGATCCCGGGTCTGCCAAGGCGATCGCCCACGAGATGGTCCTGGCTCGCGGCTGGGGCGAGGGTGAGTACAACTGCCTGGTCGCCCTGTGGCAGAAGGAATCCAACTGGAATGTGTACGCCCACAACCCGTCCAGCGGTGCGTACGGCATCCCGCAGTCGCTGCCAGGATCGAAAATGGCAACGGCCGGAGCAGATTGGGCGACCAATCCGGCCACCCAGATCACCTGGGGCCTCGGCTACATCCAGGGCCGCTACGGCACCCCGTGTGGGGCCTGGAACGCCAGCCAGTCCAAGGGCTGGTACTGACTGGCTGCGGAAACGGCTCGGGCTAAACTCGGACCATGCCCAGGTCGAATCATCCGCGCCGTAAGCGCGGCAGCGATGCGTCCGATCATCCGGGCGACGCTCCGCTCGATCTGAGCCGGGCACTGTTCGGTGGCAAGCACACCGAGTCGAAGCGTGACGGGTTGTGGAACGTGCAGCCTGTCGCTGCGCCGTCCGCGGTGAAGGTATACACCTGCCCCGGCTGCGGTAATCAGGT
This sequence comes from Homoserinimonas sp., assembly GCA_040904805.1. Classification (GTDB taxonomy): domain Bacteria; phylum Actinomycetota; class Actinomycetes; order Actinomycetales; family Microbacteriaceae; genus RYN-87. The sequence continues at coordinate 128,946 of JBBDSS010000020.1, forward strand.
GCCCATCGGCACCGCCCATCTGGTGGCGTGGCGAGCGGATGGCCTGATGGGCGAGCCCAATGACCTCGCCGCCCGCCGCCACTGGCATTCGCATTGTTGGAAGATCTACTAGGAGCACCGTGGGTACTGACGTGGAGATCCGGGCCGGCATCGAGCTTCCGGCAGCTCGGGAGAACATCGAGCTGCACACCGAGGACGGTCTGACCCTTGTCGGCGAGCTGGCCCTGCCCCCGAGTGGCGAGCCGGTCGCGACTGTGGTCGCGCTGCATCCGCTGCCTACTGCGGGCGGGTTCATGGACTCGCACATCCTGCGCAAGGCGGCCGCTCGCCTTCCCGCCCTGGCCGACCTGGCCGTGTTGCGTTTCAACTTTCGGGGAGTGGCCTCCCCTCGCGGTACCTCCGAGGGGTCGTTCGGCGACGGAGTCGACGAGCAGAACGACCTGGCGGCGGCGATGCAGTTGGTCGCCGAGCGCGGACTGCCGAGCCCCTGGCTGGTCGGCTGGTCGTTCGGCACCGAGGTCGCCCTGCGCTACGGATTGCAGCATCCGATCGTCGGAGCCATCCTGTTGTCGCCGCCCCTGCATCGGGCGACGGATGCCGAGGTGGGCGCCTGGGCAGGAAGCGGCAAACGCCTGGTGACGGTCATTCCCGAGCTGGACGACTATCTGCGTCCGGACGAGGCCCGAAAACGCTTCTCCGTGGTTCCTGAGGCCGAATTCGTTGCGGTGGAGGACGGGCGCCACCTGTGGGTGGGGGAGCAGCAGACCCGTCGGGTGCTCACCGAGATCGTCGAGCGGCTGAACCCCGCGGTGCTGCCCCTGCCGACGACCTGGTCCGGATTGGCCGACGGCTGACTACAATTCGTTCTGCCGGGGAACGATGACCTGCCGCACGATGATCAGCACCGCGGCGGCGAACGGGATCGCCACCAAGGCTCCGAGAACGCCGAGCAGCGTACCACCGGCCAGCGCCGCGATGACCACCAGTACACCGGGCACGCGCACGGCCCGGTTCATGATCCGCGGGTTGATCAGGTAGGCCTCGATCTGCATGTAGACGAGGTAGTAGATCGCCGCGGCCAATACAGTGGGCCAGCCGTTGAACAGCAGTACCAGGAGCACGATGATGGTGGACCCGGTGAGGGTACCGACCAGCGGCACCAGGCCGAACAGGAACGCGATGAAGGCGAGCAGCACGGAGTATTCCGCGCCGATGATCGACAGGAAGATGAAGCTCAGCACCCCGTTGATCAGCGCGAGAGAGCCCTGGCCGACCACGTAGCGGCCGACCGAGCTGGTCACCTGCTCCGAGATGTCGACGAAGCTCTCCCGCTTCGAGGCGGGCACCAATTGGTACATCCCGCGCTTCATGCTGTTCAGCGATGAGGTGAAGTACAGGGTGAGGATGAGCACGATGATGGCGCCGAACGCCGCCGTGGCCACGCCGATGCCCGCCTGCAGAACGCCTCCGCCGATGCTGAAGAAGTCGAGGTTCGCGATGAAAACGGATGCTTCCCCGAGAATGCGGGGAACGTCGAGCCCCGGGAAGATCTCCTGAACAACGTCAACCAGGTCGTCGGTCTGCGCCAGGCGGATAATCTCCTGGATCTGCTGGACCAGCCTCTCGACCTGCTCGACGATGACCGGGATCAGGGCGAAAACCAGTCCGGTGAAGACCCCGAGCACGCCCGCCAGGACGGTGAGAATGGCGAGCCAGCGTGGGAAATGCTTGCTTTCCAGCCAGGTGACCAGTGGATCCAGCCCCAGGGCAAGGAATAGCGCCGCACCGATATAGGTGAGGATCGTGGCCAGGTTGCCGACAGCCGTGCCGATCGCCAGCGCGACCAGTACGCCCAATCCGCCGAACAAGCCGAATCGGAACGCGTTCTGAATCTTCATCTGTCCCCTCGTGTTCCGAAGCGGGCCGCAGGCTAGGCGTCGAACTCTGAGGAGCCTGCGCTGATCTTCTCGGCATCGCCGAGCACACCCCGAAGGTTCTCGAAGTATGCGGCGACCGCCTCGCGTTCGATCCTAATTTTCGCCAGGCGTTCTTCGGCGTCCGACACGAGTTTGCTTGACCGCTTCTCTGCATCCTTGACGATCGACTTCGCTCGCTTCTCCGCGTTGGCCAGCACTTCCGCGGCGGTCACGTCAGCATCCGCGCGCTGTGCTTTCGCCTCGCGCTTCGAAGAGGTTTCGAGGGTCTCGGCTTCCTTGCGCTTCTCGCTTGCGCGACGGATGGCCTCCGCCAGCTGGGATTGCGCCTCGTCGAGGTAGGCCTGGGTCTGGGAGACCGCCTCCTGCTGTTTGGCGAGGAATTCCTTCTCGGCTTCGTCGCGACGCGCCTTCAACTCGACATCGAGATCGATCCTGGACTGCTCGACTTCGCGCGCCACGGTCGTTCTCGCCTCATCCGCTTCATAGGCGAGCTGCGCGCGAACGGTCTCTTGCTCGTTGATGAGTTCGGCACGCTGACGCTCGATGTCGTTGGCCAGGGTCGTGCGCTGTTCGTCGATGTCGTGAGCGAGCCTGCTGCGCTGGTCGTCGATGTCGTGGGCCAGGGCCGACCGCTGCTCATCAATGTCGTGGGCCAGGCTCGCGCGGGCCTCGGTGATCTCCTTCTCGAGTTCGGCGCGAGTGGATGCGGCTTCCTGCTCGAGCTCGGCCCGAGTGGTTGTGGTCTCCTGATCGAGCGCCTGACGGGTCGCCGCGGCCTCCTGCTCGAGGGCAGCGTGGGCCGTGGCGGTCTCCTGCTTCAGCTTCGACTTGCGCTCCGCCGACTCCTTCGCGAGCTTGGCGTGGGCTTCGGCAGTCTCCTGCTTCAGCTGCACTCTCGCCTCGTCCATCTCCAGCTTGAGTGCGGCGCGGGCTTCGTCAGTCTCCAGCTTGACCGCGGCCCGCGCTTCTGACGTCTCAAGTTCCAGCCTGGCCTTGGCTTCGCTGACCTCGCGTTCGAGTGCTGAACGAGTCTCCTCAACCTCGCGGGCAAGGTCAGCGTTCGTGGTTTCGACGGTGTGCGTCAGTTCTGCGCGGGTGGTCTCCACCTCGCGGGCGAGGTCTGCACGCTGCTTTTCCGTGTCGCGGGCGAGTTCCGCGCGGGTGGTCTCGACGTCGCGGGCGAGGTCGCCGCGCTGCTGCTCGATGTCGCGAGCAAGGTCGCCGCGCTGTTTCTCGTTGTCGGTTTCGAACTCCGCGCGAGCCTTCTCGGTCTCCCGGGCGAGCTCGGCGGCCTCCTCGCGGGCATCGGCGACCTCCCGGCCGACGACTGCGCGCAGCTCGGACACCTCCCGCTCGGCCTCTGCCCGCTGGGCCGCAACCTCACGCTTCGCCGTGGACCGGGTCTCGGCGGCTTCGGTGGCCACGGCGCCGCGGATGCTCGCGGCTTCGCGCAGGGCATCCTGTGTCGTCAGCTCGGCTTGGCTGGTCGCGTTCGCGATAAGTTGTTCTGACTCCTCCCGGGCAGCCTTCAACTCCGCTTCCGCTTTGGCGCTGGCCTCGGCGATGACCTTCTCGGCATGAGCGGCCGCTTCCTCGCGCAGGGAAGTGATTTCGGCTAGAACCGTGCTGCGCAGTTTCTCAGCGTCGATGTCAGCTTGGCCGATCAGTCGTGTCGACTGCTCTTCGGCGATGCGGAGGGTGTTCTCAAGCTTCGTTCCCAGGCCGCTGTACGTGGGGCTCCCGGTTTCCTCGATCTCCGACTGCAGGTCTGCGACAGTCGCCGCGAGGCGCTTGATCTCCCTGGCGGCTTCTGCCTTGTCGGTGTTCGCCTTGATGACTTCGCGACGGAGGTCCTGGATTGCGCTGTTCACTTCTTCGCGGTTATACCCGCGCATGACGGTACTGAAGGCTTCTTCGTCAGTGGGCACGGTGGTCTCCTCATGGATTGTCGGCCTGGCGAGCCCTGTGCGGGACCCAATTTTGGCCCGAGCTATCCGAGTTTAGCGTCAAGCCGACACACCCGCGGAAAGCCGTATCCCAATGGCCGTATGGCTCCTGCGGCGGCGTTCAGGCGGCTGTTAGGCAGCTTTCAGGGTGCTCGGGTAATCTGGAGCGTCTTGTCTGTTGCCGATACGGGTCAATGAACGATCCGCGCACCGGGTGCTTCGCATTTGGTGAACCCACGAGTTGCGGTATTTCACCCCTAACCATTACCCACTATTGATCCGGCCAGGCAGCACGAGAGGAGATTCTACTTGCGTTTTGTTGCGGCCATTGTGAGCTTTGTCATTGCCTTCGGACTGATTGGCCTCGGCATCGCCCAGCGTACGGTCTTCGCCCAGCCCGATCGGGTGACCTCCGAGGTGACGGCCGAGGAGGATGCACCGATCACTATCGTCGACGGATCGGCGCTGAATGCCCGGGACGGTCGGCAAAAGCTTGAGATCGGCAGTGCCATCGACGACAAAGTCTTTGCGGCCTACGGGCGCACCGGAGACCTGATCGCATGGGCTGGTGACACCTCGTACAACTACGTCACCTATGACAGCGAGAACAGGGAGCTGACCACGGAGTACGTGGACGGGACCACCGATGAGGCGATCGCGCCGGAGGGCTCAGACCTGTGGATTGGCGAATACGCCGAAGAGGGCGCACTCGATTTCACCGTGAACCTGCCACAGGATGTGTCGATCATCGTTTTGTCCGACGGCATCGAGGCGGCACCATCGAGCCTCGCTGTCACCTGGGCAGTGGACAACCGGGCTCCCTGGTCTGGTCCGCTGCTGATCGGCGGGGTGCTGTTCCTGCTCCTCGGCCTTGGGCTGTACCTGTGGGCGCTGGCGCACCTTCGCAAGACCAGGGGACCCCGACGGAAGCCGCCGAAGCCGCCGAGCGGGCCGAAACTGCCGAGTAAGCCCCGTTACAACTACCGGAAGGCCACCAAAGCTGTGCGTGCGAAGCCGAAGCCGATCGAGAATCCGCGCGGCAGGCGCTCCTCAGGGCGCATGACCGCCGTGTTGCCGGTCGTGCTGGTCAGCGCTGTCGTGCTGAGCGGATGCTCGGCACAGGACTGGCCCGATTTCATCACCGGCCAGTCGGTCGAGAACGTGCCGACCCCGACTGCCACTGCGGGTGCCGCCGAGATCGCGCAAACACCCGCAGTGACGGTTCCGCAACTCGAGGAGATCGTCGAGCGCGTTTCCGAGGTCGCCGCGCAGGCCGATGCCGACCGTGACCCGGAGCTTGCGAAGACCCGGTTCACCGGGTCGGCGCTGCAACTGCGCGAGGCGAACTATGCCATTCGGAAAGTGGACAATTCGATCGCGGAGCCTCCGGCGATCCCGGCCGGCCCGGTACAGGTGATGCTCCCGCAGCAGTCGGATGTCTGGCCCCGCACGGTCTTCACCGTCATCCAGAAGCCCGAAGAAGCCGAGCCCGAGGCCGAACCGGCGCCGACCGCGACGGATGCGCCGGCCGAGGACGTGCCTGCTGAGGAAACGCCGGATGAGCCGGCGGTGATCCCCACAGCTCTCATGCTGGTTCAGGAGAGCCCCCGCGAACCGTACAAGGTGGCGTACTCGGTCGTGCTGGAAGCCAACGCGGTGCTCCCTGACCTCGCTGCCGCCACTGTCGGCTCGGTACGCCAGGACCCGGCGAACAAGATGCTGACGCTGCCTCCGGGCGAGCTGGCAGGCGCCTACGCCGACGTCATGATGAACGGCGAGAAAAGTGAGTTCTACGAGCTCTTCGATTATGAGGGCGACGCCCTGATCCCCGGAGTGGGTGCCGAGGCGAAGGCAGCGCGCGCGTCCGACCTGTCGACAACGGAACTCACCTACGCCACCGCAGACGGCGTAGGCGAGACGATCGCCATGGCGTCCCTCAACTCGGGGGCCATCGTGACTGTCAGCACGGCTGAGGTCGAGAGCGCCAAGCCCAAGGAATCGGGTGCGATCCTCAGCCCGGAGGCCGGAACCAAAGCCCTCTCCGGTGTCACGAAGACAACCAAGGGCGTCTCGGCAACGTACGCTTATCAGTTGTTGTTCTACGTCCCGCCGGCTGCCAGCAACGAGAAGATCAGGTTGTTGGGCTTCAGCGAGGGACTCATCGCCGCAAAGGAGCTCTAGTGTCTGACATTTCTGCGTCCAACCTCCGAGGAGCAGTCGACCTCTCGTCGCTGGTACGACCGCCCAATGGTGACCAGTCGGCGGCGCCCGGCGCCGAGGGCGGTGCCCTCACGGTGCCATCTCTGGTGGTCGACGCGACAGACTCGAACTTCACCGGAATCCTGGAGCTTTCCAACACGGTTCCGGTCATCGTCGAGTTCTATGCGGGGGAACCGGGCGACGCCTTGGCGAAGCTGGTCGCACAGTTCGGCGGCCGCCTGATGCTGGCCACCGTCGACGCCCAGGCCAACCCCCAGCTGCAGCAGGCATTCAACGTCACTGCCGTGCCCACTACCGCGGCTGTTGTTGGTGGCCGTCCGGTACCGCTCTTCCAGGGGCAGGTGGCGGATGACCAGGCCAGGCAGGTCCTCGAACAGGTCCTGGCCGTCGCCGCCCAGAACGGCGTGACCGGCACGGTCACGCCCGAGGAGGCGGGAGAAGAGGATGCCGATGCGGAGCCGGTGGAGGAGCCGCTGCCACCCCTGCATCAGGAAGCGTACGACGCGATCGGCCGCGGGGACTACCCGACAGCGATGGCTGCGTACGAGAAGGCGATCGCGCAGGACCCGCGGGATGATCAGGCAATGGCCGGGCTTGCCCAGGTATCGCTGCTGCACCGGCTGCATGGGGTGAGCGCCTCAGACATCCGCACTGCCGCAGGTGACCGTCCACAGGATCTTGACCCTCAACTTGCCGTGGCCGATCTGGATGTGTCCGGTGGTCATCTGGAGGACGCGTTCGACCGTCTTCTGAGCCTGTTCCCGACGCTGGACGCAGACAGCAAGACCACCGTGCGTACCCGGCTGCTCGATTACTTCCAGATCGCCGGAGCCGACGACCCTCGCGTCGTTGCGGCCCGTCGCCGCCTGACCGCCTTGCTCTACTGAGACCGGCTTAAGCCCGGGGCTTCAGCCAGAGGGCGGCCAGTGGCGGCAGGGTGAGCTCGGTTGATGCCGGCATGCCATGCGACGGCAACTCTGTCGCCGTCACTGTTCCGAGGTTGCCCACACCGGAGCCGCCGTACTCGGTGGCATCAGTGTTGACCACTTCGTCCCATTCGCCGGCGTAGGGGAGACCGATCCGGTACGGCCCGACTGCGATCCCGCTGAAGTTGATGAGTACGGCAATGGGCGTGCCATCCGCCGACCAGCGCAGGAACGCCACCACGTTGTTGTTCGCGTCATCTCGCACCAGCCAGGTGAATCCGCTCGGATCGCTGTCCAGGCTCCACAGTGCTGATTCGGCGCGGTAGACCCTGTTCAACTGCCCGACGAGGCGATGCAGTCCCTGGTGTACCGGCTGGTCGAGGATCCACCAGTCGAGGCCCCGCTGTTCGCTCCATTCGGACGGCTGGCCGAACTCCTGTCCCATGAACAGCAGCTGCTTGCCCGGATGCGCCCACATGAACGCCAGGTAGGCGCGCACGTTCGCCAGCTTCTGCCACTGGTCGCCCGGCATCTTTCCCAGCAGTGATCCCTTGCCGTGCACTACCTCGTCGTGGCTGATCGGCGAGATGAAGTTCTCACTGAAGGCGTATTGGAAGCTGAACGTGATGTCGTGGTGGTGGTGCGCCCGGTACATCGGGTCGGCCTGCATGTACTGCAGGGTGTCGTGCATCCAGCCCATGTTCCATTTGAGGCCGAACCCGAGGCCGCCGCTGGCGGTGGGGCCGGTGACGGCGGGGAAACTGGTCGACTCCTCGGCGATCATGACGATGCCGGGGTTGCGCTTGTACGCGGTGGCGTTGACTTCCTGAAGCAGGCTGATCGCCTCGTAGTTCTCATTGCCGCCGTTCACATTGGGCAGCCACTCCTCCCGGGAGTAGTCGAGGTAGAGCATGGAGGCGACCGCATCGACCCGCAGGCCGTCGATGTGGAACTCCTCCAGCCAGTACGAGGCGTTGGCGACCAGGAAGTTGCGCACCTGCGACTGCCCGAAGTCGAATACCAGCGTCCCCCAGTCGAGCTGCTCTCCGCGGCGCGGGTCGGAGTGCTCGTACAGCGGCTGTCCGTCGAAGTTGGCCAGCGCCCACTCATCTTTGGGGAAGTGCGCAGGAACCCAGTCCATGATCACGCCGATGCCGGCCTGGTGCAGCCGGTCGATCAGGTAACGCAGGTCGTCCGGGTGCCCGAAACGGCTGGTCGGCGCGTAGTACCCGGTCACCTGGTATCCCCAGGAGCCGCCGAACGGATGCTCGGCGAGCGGCATGAACTCGACATGCGTGAACGCGAGATCCTGCAGGTACTCGATCAGCTGGTCGGCCAGCTCGCGGTAGCCGAGCCCGGGGCGCCACGACCCGACGTGTAGTTCATAGACGCTCATCGGCTGGTCGTGCACGTCAACGCGTGAGCGCATCCACTGGTCGTCGCCCCACGCGTAGGACGTACCGCCGACGACGGATGCCGTGGCCGGCGGAACTTCGGTGTAGCGGGCCATCGGGTCGGCCCGTTGTACCCACTCGCCGGCCGAGGTGAGCAGCTCGAATTTGTAGACGTTTCCAGCGGTGATGCCTGGCAGGAACAGCTCCCACACTCCGACGCCGTCGAGGCGGCGCATCGCGTGGCCCGCGCCGTTCCACGAATTGAGCTCGCCGATCACCCTGGCAGCCTGCGCGTGCGGGGCCCAGACCGAGAACGAGGTGCCGTCGACGCCGTCCACAGTGCGCAGGGTGGAGCCGAGCATCCGCCACAGCTGTTCATGCCTGCCCTCGCCGAACAGGTACAGGTCGAGGTCGCCCACTGTCGGCGGGAAGCGGTACGGGTCATCCACCTCCCACGCCGGTCCGTCGTTGTACAGGGCTTCCAGTGTGTACGGCTGGGGTCCTCCGCTCGCCGTACCCTGCCAGAGGCCGTCGGCCAGGTGGGTGAGGGTGATACGGCTGCCGTCGCCGAGTTTCGCCGTGACCTCGCTGGCCAGGGGGCGAACGGCACGAATGACGTGGCCGGCCTCGAGCTCATGTATTCCAAGAACGGAATGCGGCTGCGAGTGGCGGCCCTGCGCCACTGCGGCTACCAGGTCGCCGTCGAGCGGTGGCAAGTCCGGGGCTGAGGCGGCAGTGGCCTTGGTCATCAGCGCCTCCCTGCCCGCCGGCTCAGGTCGACGCTGAGGATGTGCACCGGTTCGGTGAATGGGTCGAGGCGCACGTAGTTGTCGGGGCCCCAGGTGAATTTCTCCCGGGTGAGCAGGTCGGTGGCCTCGAAGCTGTCGCCGGATTCCAGGCCCAATCGGGTCAGGTCCAGGCGCACCGTGGTCTCGCGTACTGCGTGCGGGTCGACGTTGGCGACCACGATGATGGCGTCGCTGCGCCCGCTGCGGATGTAGGAGCCGTCGAGCTGTTTGCTGTAGACGAGGATCGCCGGGTCATCGCTCCAGTGCACGTCGAGGTTGCGCAGCTGGCGGAGCGCCGGATGCTGCGACCGGATGCGGTTCAGCTGCTTCAGGTAGGGAGCCAGCGACCGGCCGGCCGTCTCCGCCCCGGCGTAGTCCCTGGGTCGGTACTGGTATTTCTCGTTGTCGATGTTCTCCTCGGAGCCGGGCCTGGCGACGTCCTCGAACAGTTCGTAGCCCGAGTACACGCCCCAGGTGGGTGATGCGGTGGCGGCGATCGCCGCCCGCACCTTGTGGGCGGCCGGCCCGCCGAACTGCAGGTACTCGGTGAGGATGTCCGGGGTGTTCACAAAGAGGTTGGGGCGCAGGTAGTCGCTGGTCTCGTGAGCCAGCTCCTGCAGGTACGCCTCGAGCTCCTCCTTGGTGTTGCGCCAGGTGAAGTAGGTGTACGACTGCTGGAATCCGACCTGGGCGAGGGCGCGCAGCATGGCCGGCCTGGTGAACGCCTCGGCCAGGAAGACCACATCCGGATGCGCCGTGTTCACTTCATGGAGCAGCCACTCCCAGAAACGCAAAGGCTTGGTGTGCGGGTTGTCGACGCGGAAGATCTTCACGCCGAGGGAGATCCAGTGCTCGGCGACTCGCAGGACCTCCGCGCTGAGGCCCTCCGGGTCGTTGTCGAAGTTGAGCGGGTAGATGTCCTGGTACTTCTTGGGCGGGTTCTCGGCATAGGCGATCGAGCCATCCGGAAGCGTGGTGAACCATTCCGGATGCTCGGCCACCCACGGGTGGTCGGGGGAGCACTGGAGCGCCAGGTCGAGTGCCACCTCCAGCCCGGCCTTGCGTGCCGAGCCGAGGAAGGCGACGAAGTCGGTCTCGGTGCCGAGATCGGGATGGATGGCGTCATGGCCGCCGGCTGTCGAGCCGATCGCCCAGGGAGACCCCGGGTCGTGCGGGCCCGGGTCCAGGGTGTTGTTCGGCCCCTTGCGGTAGCTGGAGCCGATGGGGTGGATCGGCGGCAGGTACACCACGTCGAAGCCCATCCCGGCGATCGCGGGAAGGCGACGGGCGGCGGTGCGGAAAGTCCCGCTCTTCCAGCTGCCGTCCTTCTTCTGCCTGGCTCCTTCAGAACGCGGGAAGAACTCGTACCAGCTGCCGACCGCAGCGCGTGCGCGTTCCACCCGGAGGCTGAGCGGCAGGCTCAAGGTCACCAGAGACCGGATGGGCCTGGCGCGGAGGGCATCCACCACCCTGCTGTCTGCGGCCGCGGACAGCCTCTCCTCGGGGGCCAGCGACCGGGTGGCGATGGCCCTGGAGGCCTCGGACAGTATTTTGCTGGTGGAGTCTGAGGCCAGCGCCCGGTCGAGCAGCTGGGAGCCCATGGACAGCATCAGCTGGGCGTCAATGCCTGCCGGAACCTTGATCTCGGCGTCGTGGAGCCAGGTGGCATAGTCGTCCACCCACGCTTCTACGCTCCAGGACCAGTTGCCGGCGACCTCGAGCTGCACGTCAGCCTGCCAACGGTCGGTGCCTGGGGCGACCGAACGCATCCGGTGGCTGGACTGCGAGCCGTCCGGATCGGTCAGCAGCAGGTCGACTCCGAGGACGTCGTGGCCCTCTGCGAAGGCCGTCGCCTGAAACGGCACCACTTCTCCGACGAACCCTTTCGCAGGCCAGAGATTCTCCGGTTGCTGGGGGCTGAGCTGGCTGATGGGGATTCGCCCGACTCGTGGGTGAAAATCGGCTGCCATTACTCGACCGTACCCTCTCGGGGTTGCCCAGACGAGGTGTGTTCAGGCGCCTGCCGGGATGACGCGCACTGCCTGGTCTGTCTGTCCCCCATGCTGCGGACATGATTTGTGCCCCGCACTGGGGGGAGTTGCCCTGTGTTCCGCAGAAATGAGTCGGTGTATGGTTTCACGCGGGGATAAAACGCGCGAAACCTCACCCAGGTTTTGAGCGCCCCACTACCCATAGTTTCATCACCGTCGGTTCGCCTCAACTCCGGGCCGGCACATATTAGGACAACCCGAATGTCTTAAGCGCGTCACCAGTGCGCCGTGTCTGATCGCGGCCTGCTGGGGGACTGGTGCGCGGTCAGTCGGGTCACTAACCCGACGCCCTTTCGCGGTGTCGCGAAAGGAACCACACATGAACAAGCTCGTCAAGGGTTCAATCGCCGGCGCTGCCGGAATCGCGCTGCTACTCGGTGGTGCCGGATCGCTCGCGCTGTGGAACGCCGATGCCGACATCGCCTCGGCCGGGATCGAATCCGGCACGCTGACTCTCGCCGCGACGGCCGGAACCTGGAGCTCCGAGCCGGACCTGTGGGTTCCGGGCGACAGCTTCACCTATGCATCCACCCTGACCATCGGCGCGACCGGTGACAACCTGACGGCAACCCTCTCGGTGGACAAGGCCTCGATCGCCACGGGTGCACTCGCGAGCGCGCTGGACATCGTGATCACGCCGGACGCAGCGCTGCCCGCAGGGATCACAGACAATGCCGACGGAACCTTCGATGTGGCACCCGCTGCCGGGAACTACACGGTTCCGGTGACCGTGACGGTGACCTTCGACGAGAACGCCGACGACACCACCCAGGCCGGCACGGTCGACCTCGCCAGCCTGCAGTTCGTGCTCCAACAGTACGTTTAGCGACGACGGATGCTCCGCTCGCCTCGAGCGGAGCATCCGCCTCATCTTCCCCGCCTGACCACAACCACCCCGGGAGGTGATGTCCAGATGGAAACCGAGCTTCGCCTCAGCCGCCGCATGCTGGTCCGCCTCCTTGGCATCAGCGCCCGTGGCTTGCTCACCTGGACGGCCACCATCATGGGTGGCATCCTCGTGGCGGTGTTCGCAGCCGGCGGCAGCTACGCGCTGTGGAACGGTGCCGCGGAGATTCCGGACGTAGCAGTCACCTCAGGCACGATCGGTTTGGCGGTCGAAGCTGTTCCAGCCCTGAACATTGACGGACTGGTTCCGGGTAGTTCCGTGCATACCGCCTTTACCGCGTCGAACAACGGTGACGCTGACCTTTCTGTGGTGATGAGTGGCACGGAGATCGCCGGCCAGACCAATGGATTGGCGTCTTATCTGATCATGACGCTGGCGAATGTGCCCACACCTGGCGACTGTACGAAAGATGTGGCTGGTGCCAGTGGACCCGTCATCGGATTCACGTCGACCGCCTCTCCGGTGCTGATCGATGCCGGAGCCGGCACCGAGTACTGCCTGGTGGTGACGCTGGACCCGCTCGCGCCAGATACGGTGCAAGGCAGCACGGCCACCTTCACCCTCAGGTTCGATGGAACTCAGAGAACACCATGAAGCGGGCAACCAGGGTCGGACTTGTCGTCGCATTGACGGTTTTTCTCGTTGCCGCGGGTACCGGTGTGAGCTATGCGTTGTGGGCCACAACAGCAGCTACCACCGCCGACGTGAAAACGGCGAGGGTTGAGCTCACGATTGACGGTTCGGCCGTGGCACCGCTGTCCGCCGCATACCGCCCCGGTGAACCGGTAACCGCACCGGTCACGGTCACGAACGGCGGAAGCGTCCTGCTCAGCTACACGGTTGGCGCCGCCGCGACCGCCGAGGGAACGCTGACGTCGGACATCACTATCGACATCTGGGAGGTGGCCACTGGCGCCGACTGCACCGCGGCGTCGGTGATTTCGGGTCCCGTCTGGTCCGGGACCCTCGCAGGGTTGTCGATCACGCCCACCGGATCGCTCGATGCCGCTGAGAGCCAAGTGCTGTGCGTTCGGACGGCCCTCGCTGCGAGTGCGACTGCGGCTCAGCAGGGCCAGGTCGCAGCCGCGACATTGACCTTCACCGGCAGCAACGGTTGGCAGAGCGCGGCTTCGGTGGCGTTCAATCCTTCAGTTTTCGTTGTCCCCAACACTGCACTCCTCGCCTCTGGCGGCTGTGTGGGAGACAGTTCGGACAAGAAGATCACCCTCGCCTGGCAGGATGTGCCCGGCACCAGCGGATATCGCCTGTACTTCACCCCTGACGTGTCGACCTCGGTGCCGGCACCGGTGCCACCCGCAGATCCCTACATGTCGGTAACCAGCACGTCGGCCACCATCTCCGGCGAAAACTTCAACACCGTCAAAGGTAGCTCCGACGGTTCCGGCAGCGTCAGCATCCACTCGATCGTAAACGGTTGGGAGTCCGCCGGGTTGATCGTACCCGTCTACTTCGCGGCGAACAGCACCGGCAGCAATGCGAAGATCTCATGCACGGCATTTCCGGTGAAGTGATAGCGCACCGGAGCAGTCTGATTGCCGGGGCATTGGTGCTCACGGCTTCCTTCGCCGTCGCGGCAGTGTCGTCGTCGATGCCATCCTGGGCAGCAGTCGGGGCGATCGAGCTCAGTGACGATGGAGTCTCGTTCGGGTCGGCGTACGCGGGGACCTTGCTCGACAGCATCGGCCCCATGATCCCGGGAGACACTGGACGAGAGACATTCTTCCTGCGCAACACCGGCGACGCTCCGGCCTTTCTGCGGGTCACCCTTCGGGAGGTGACGTCTGATGACACGGATTTCCTGCATGCGCTCACCATCAGCGCAAGCACCCCCACTCGCGCGGGGACGCCGGTCGTCCTCGGCGCGGTCGACCCCTGCTGGGTCTTGGTTAAGGGGCAGACGATCGGCGTAGGCGAAACGGTCGCGGTCACCGCCGTATTGTCGCTCGGCAACCTCGATGGGATGGCCGGGCAGGGTGCGACCGCCAGAGCACTGCTGCGCGTGTCCCTGGACGACATCTCGGCAGGAATTCCGCCGCCGACCGATTGTGGAGGCGCGGGCGTGGATGTGCCGATTCTGTCCCCACCACGTTCAGCAGCCGCCCCGGGTGCCGCCGCCGCCGTGCCCCAGGCCGGTTCGGAATCGGGCGCACAGCAGGAAGCCGACGGCGAAGCGAGCGCCGACCTGCCCGTGCTCAACCTTCCGGGCGGCATCGTGATCGACCCGAACACCTGGCACCTTCATGAGGAATACCTCGTTTTGATCCTGCTCACCTCCCTCGCGCTTGGCTCGGGATGGTTCATGATTGTGGCGCGGCGACGTCGCGAGCACGAGGACCAATCAGAGACGGATGTGATGGCGTGAGTGGCAGGCGGAGCAGCAACACCGGTGAGCCGAAGCCCCACGGATTGTGGCACTACCTCGGCGTCGGACTCAGTGCCGGCCTGCTCGCCCTTGTGCTGTTGGTGGGTGTGCTCGTCATCGTGGTTCCGGCCGCGACTGGCTCGACACCGATGACCGTACTCACGAGCTCCATGGAACCGACCTACCCGCCCGGCACCCTCATCATCGTCAAGCCGATCGATTCGCAGGACATCCGAATCGGCGATCCCATCACCTACCAGATCGAATCCGGTAAGGAGGCCGTGGTCACCCACCGGGTGATCGCCATCACCAACTCGACGGACGGCTCGACGACGTTCACCACTCAGGGGGACAACAACGGTGCCCCGGATGCTGTGCCGGTCATCCCCGAACAGGTGAAAGGCAAGGTCTGGTACAGCGTGCCGTGGATCGGCTACCTGAACAACCTGGTTGGTGGCGACAACCGGGGGCTGATCGTGCCCGTGATTGCCATCGGCTTGTTTCTCTATGCCGGATACATGCTCGCCAGCGGAATTGCCGGCGGACTGAAGAAACGTCGGTTGGCGCGAGAGAAGGAGCTTGTCGTTCTCGACGAGTGACACATCAGCGGAGTGCCCTCGCGCGGCGGTGGGTGCCCACAGGCGAGGTCATCATGGCCGGGCGACCGCCGCCACCATTGCTGATGTGACGGTGACCAGGTCGCCTGGCGCCAGCTCGATATCGAACCCGCGCCGCCCGCCGCTGACGAATACGGTGTCGTAGAGTTCGGCTGTCTCGTCGAGAACGGTCGGATGCGCGGTCTTCTGCCCGATCGGGCTGATACCGCCCACCACGTAACCGGTCTTTCGCTCAGCCACCGCGAGGTCGGCCATCGCCGCCTTCTTCCCTCCTACTGCCATGGCCAGGGCCTTCAGATCGAGCATCCCCGAAACTGGCACAATCGCCACCACCAGGCGGCCATCGACATCCGCAAGCAGGGTTTTGAACACTCGATCCGGGTCGAGGCTCAGCGCGGTCGCCGCCTCCAGCCCGAAGTTGGTGACGGATGCGTCGTGCTCGTAGCTGTGCGAACTGAACGGGATGCCCGCTGCAGTGAGGGCGACGGTTGCGGGGGTGCCGAGTGCCATTGAACGTCGCTACTCGACCCGGAACAATTGCATCGATGTCGGCGCAAGAGTGAGCTGGGAGCCGGGCGCGTGCGCGTCCGGTCCGGTGTCGTCCAGGGCGCTGTCCCAGAGCAGCACGTAGCCGGCGACGCCATCGTGCTCGGGGAGGGTGATCTCCTTCTGCTGCTCGATGCCGTTCACCACGAGCAGGATGCTGTTGCCCCCCTCGGCTTCCGGGGTCGACGAGGCGAAGTACTGCAGGGTGCGCTCCTCGGGGGAGTCCCAGTCGTCGATCGACATCCGCGTTCCCTCGGCGTTGTACCAGGACATCTCGCTGGACGAGGGGGTCACTTCACCCGCGACGCCGAACCGGGAGGGGCGGAGGGCTGCGTTCTCGCGCCGCAACCGCAGCAGCGTCCGGGAGACCCGCCACAGGTCCCACTGCCACTCTTCGCGCTCCCATTGCAGCCAGGACAGCTCGTTGTCCTGGCAGTAGGCGTTGTTGTTGCCCTTCTGGGTGCGGCCGAACTCATCGCCCGCCGTGATCATCGGGATACCTGCCGACAGCAGCAGCGTGCCCAGCATGTTGCGCATAGCCTTGCGCCGGGCAGTCACGATGTCCGGCCTCAGCGTCGGCCCCTCCACTCCGTGGTTGAAGGAGTGGTTGTCATCCGTGCCGTCGCGATTGTTCTCGGTATTCGCCAGGTTGTGCTTCTGGTTGTAGGTGGTCAGGTCGGCGAGGGTGAACCCGTCGTGGGCGGTGATGTAGTTGACGCTGGCGAGCGGGCCGCGCTCCCGGGAGAACACGTGCGCTGAACCGGCCAGGCGCCTCGCCATGCTCCCGATGCCTTCGGACGCGACTCCGTGCTTCCGCGCCTTCGCCACATCGGTGAGCCAGAAGTCGCGCATCCGGTTGCGGTAGCCGTCGTTCCACTCCGACCAGCCGTTCGGGAAGTTGCCGACCTGCCATCCGCCCATGCCGACGTCCCACGGTTCAGCGATAATCTTGGTGCCAGCCAACTCCGGGTCATCGGCGATCGCCTGCAGCAGCGGATGCTCCGGCTCGAAATGCACGTCGCCGTTGCGCCCCAGCGTGGTGGCCAGGTCGAAGCGGAACCCGTCGATCTGCACCTCGTTCGCCCAATAACGCAGCGAGTCCAGCACCAGACGCTGCGCGGCCGGCAGCGAGAAGTTGATGGTGTTGCCGCAGCCGGTCACGTCGATGTAGTCGCCGTCGTCCATCTGCCGGTAGTACGAGGCGTTGTCGATGCCGCGCAGGCTGGTGGTCGGACCGCTCGGGCCCTCCTCTGCGGTGTGGTTGTAAACCACGTCGAGGATCACCTCGATCCCGGCCTCGTGCAGCAGCTTCACCATTCCCTTGAACTCGCGGAGCACCGCCGCGGTGCCGCCGAAACGCGCATCCCGGGAGGCGTAGCCGGTGTGCGGTGTGAAGAAGTTCAGGGTGTTGTAGCCCCAATAGTTGCCCAGGCCCAGGTTGAGCAGGCGCTGCTCACTGACGAACTGTTGCACGGGCAGCAGCTCGATCGCGGTGATGCCGAGATCCTTCAGTTCGGCGATGGCGCTCTCGTGGGCGAGCCCCGCGTAGGTGCCGCGCAGGTGTTCTGGCACCGCGGGATTGAGCTTGGAGATGCCGCGGGCGTGCGCTTCGTAGATCACCGTTTGGTCGAGTGGGGTGTTCGGCTTCTGTGCGCCGGCCCAGTCGAACGAGTTGTCCTGCACATAGCTGCGCCAGCCGCCCTCCGGGGTGCGGGCCAGGCCTCGCGCGTACGGGTCGATCAAGTGCCGGGTGGGGATGAAGTGGTTGGTGGGGGAGGCGGGCCCATCCGCCCGGATGGAATAGCGCTGCCCGACAGCCAGGGCCGGGTGATCGGCTACCCAGACGTCGTTCTCGTCCCGAGTCATGGCGGCGGTCTCGATGACCCAGTTGCTGTCGTTGTCGTCGAAGAGGCACAACTCCATTGCCGACGCGTTCCGGGACCAGACGCGCAGCTGCCCTCCGGCATCGTGCACGCGCACGCCCAGGTTCTGCAGCGGGTCTTCAGAAGGCATCGTTCTAGAGTAATCAGTGCACGGGTCGGCCCGGTTCCGTGCACCCACCCCCAATCTTGGAGCAGCATGGCCGTCTACCTCGATCACGCGGCTACCACCCCGATGCTTCCGCAGGCGCGGGAAGCCCTGATCAACGCGCTCGATCTGGTGGGCAACCCGTCGTCCATTCACAGCCAGGGGCAGAATGCGAAGCGGATGCTGGAGGAGGCCCGCGAGCAGGTCGCCGCCTCGCTCGGCTGCGACCCGATCGAAGTGGTGTTCACCTCGGGCGGAACCGAATCGATCAACCTGGCGCTCAAGGGGCTCTACTGGGCGCGCCATCCCCGGAGGCGCGTCCTCGTCCCGCATGGCGAACACCACGCCACCGTGGACACTGTCGAGTGGCTGGAACAGCACGAGGGGGCGGTCATCGAGTGGATCCCGGTCGACGAGGTCGGCCGCATCCGCCTTGATGCGCTGGCCGAAGCCCTGCAGGCACACGACGACATCGCCCTGCTCACCGCGATCTGGGCGAACAACGAGGTCGGTACGATCCAGCCGATCACCGAAATTGCGGCGCTCGCCGCCCAGCATGACGTGCCGGTGCATGCGGATGCCGTCGCCGCCTACGGGCATATTCCGGTCACCTTCCGCGGTTCCGGGCTGGCCGCCCTCAGCGTCTCTGCCCACAAGATCGGCGGACCGCTCGGCACTGGTGCCCTGGTGCTGTCGCGCACGGCCGCGGTCACGCCGCTGATCCACGGTGGTGGCCAGCAGCGTCAGGTGCGGTCGGGAACCCAGGATGCTCCCGCGGCCATCGCCTTCGCCGCGGCCGCGCAGCATCCGTTCCCCTCGCTGGCAGCGCTGCGCGACCGACTGATCGCCGGAGTGCAGGCCGCGGTGCCGAGCGCCGTCCTGCGCGGAGGTGCCGTCGACCGGCTGCCGAACAACGCCCATTTCACGTTCCCCGGCTGCCAGGGCGACTCCCTGTTGTTTCTGCTCGATGGGGCAGGGGTGTCGGTGAGTACCGGCTCCGCCTGCCAGGCCGGGGTACCGGAGCCGTCGCACGTCCTGGTCGGCATGGGGCTGAGCGAGGCTGAAGCCCTCGGGGCGCTGCGATTCACGCTCGGTCACACGTCGACCGAGGCCGATGTCGATGCCCTGCTCGCCGCGCTCCCGGCGGCGGTAGAGCGTGCGAGCCGGGCAGGCTACGCCGACCGCGCTGTCGCCCGCTGACGACCTCCTCGTTCGCTCGCTCGCGGACGCGCCACTGACGCTTTGACAGCCGCGTCAGACATGTGTAATGTTTTTATTACAGGCGCAGGGAGAGGGGGCGGATGCCGTGACTAGCAGCATCCCGGGCGACCCCGCCGAACAGCTCAGCGCCCGCCTGGCAGCCATCGCCAGCCCTCAGCGGATGCGCATCATCGCCATGCTCGAGGGTGAGCGGCTCCACGTGAGCGAGCTGGCCAGACGCGTCGAAATGTCCAGAGCGCTCCTCTACATGCACCTCACCAAGCTTGAGGAGGCCGGATTCGTTACCGGCCACCTCGAATTGAGCAGCGACGGCAAGGCCCTGAAGTACTTCGAGGTCGTGCCGTTCACCCTCACCGTTGACGTGCCCGCGATCGTCGCGGCCGTCGAAACCATCACAGAAAGCGAGTAATCGTGGAATTCTTCCAATCATTCTGGTTCTGGATCGCCCTGATCGCCGTTGCCGGCATGATCACCGCCACCGTCACCAACTCCGTCGACAAGTCGAACAAGACCAGGATCCGGGTGGCGGAGCTGCAGGCGGGTGGCGACTACAAGAAGGTCGCCGACGACGCAGCCGCCCTGAACGCGGAGGTCGTTGAACGGCTCTCCGCGCTCGACGCACGCCTGGCATCCGTCGAGAAGACCCTCACCGACATCCCCTGAGCCCGGCGCCCTCGGCAGGCGTTTACACTGGACAGCGTGAAAGTTCTCGCAGCGATGAGTGGCGGAGTCGACTCCGCAGTCGCTGCGGCGCGCGCGGTTGACGCCGGCCACGATGTCGTCGGCGTGCACCTGGCGCTCAGCCGGATGCCCGGCACGCTGCGCACCGGAAGCCGCGGTTGCTGCACGATCGAAGACTCGATGGACGCTCAACGCGCGGCCAACATCATCGGCATCCCTTATTACGTCTGGGACTTCTCCGAGCGCTTCAAGCTCGACGTGGTCGACAACTTCATCGAGGAGTACAGCGCCGGCCGCACGCCCAACCCGTGCATGCGCTGCAACGAGAAGATCAAGTTCGCCGCGCTGCTTGAGAAGGCCATCGACCTGGGCTTCGACGCCGTGGTCACCGGCCATTACGCCTCTATCAGGACGGATGCCGATGGCAACCGCGAGTTGCACCGCGCTGCCGACTGGGCCAAGGACCAGTCATATGTGCTCGGCGTGCTCAACGCGGACCAGCTCGACCACTGCATGTTCCCGCTGGCCGAGACTCCCTCGAAGGCGGAGGTGCGGGCCGAGGCGGCTGAGCGTGGGTTCAGCGTCGCGAGCAAACCCGACAGTCACGACATCTGCTTCATCCCGGATGGGGACACCCGCGGATGGCTCGCTGAGCGGGTTGGTGCCGAGCAGGGCCAGATTCTCGACCGCAACGGCGATGTCGTCGGCAAGCACGAGGGCGCCGCTGCCTTCACGATCGGCCAGCGCAAGGGGCTGAACCTGGGCGTGCCCAGCCCCGACGGCCGGCCGCGTTTCGTGCTCGAGGTTCGTCCGAAGCAGAACACCGTCGTGGTCGGCCCTCGCGAGGCACTCGACCTCGCCGAAGTGGCCGGGAGCCGCTTCAGCTGGGCAGGACTGGCCCCGGAGAACCCGACGACTCCGTTCGAGTGCCACGTGCAGGTGCGCGCTCACAGCGACCCGGTACCGGCGATGGCCTGGATCAATGAGGACAACGAGCTGGTCATCCGCCCTGACGTTCCCCTCAACGGTGTCTCGACCGGCCAGACGGCGGTCGTCTACGTGGGCACCCGCGTGCTCGGCCAGTGCACCATCGAGCGCACGGTGAGTGCGGTGCCGGTCTCCGCATGATCGATCAGCCGCTGCAGCCTGAGGAACAGGCCGCGTTCGTCGAAGGAGTGCTCGATCTGGCCCGCGAGGGTCGCACCGGCCCGCTGCTCGAGATGATCGGGGCCGGCGTATCGGTCGACATCGCGAATGCGAAGGGCGACACTCCGCTCATCCTCGCCGCCTATCGAGAGCAGCCCGAGACGGTCGACGCCCTGCTGAAGGCCGGCGCGGACACCGCGCAGGTGAACAACATGGGCCAGACGGCACTCGTGGCAGCCGTGTTCCGCAAGAACGAGCCGATCGTGCGGGCACTGCTCGAGGCCGGCGCCGACCCCTCCCTGGGTGCGCATACCGCGATGGAGGTCGCTCGGCAGTTCGCACTCACCGACATGCAGCGCATCCTCGCCGAGCACGCCTCCCGCGCCTGACCGATCCGCGTCAACACCGCGCTGGTTTGTTGACCGCGGGTCAACGTCACGCCGCGGCGTCAACGAACACCCGCGCGGTCAGCGGCGTCTACCGCGGAGGGCCGCGCTGGCGGGCAGACGCCCTGCCGATGTCGTCGGCCCCGCCTACACTTGTGCCGTGGCAGAGACCTACACCGCGCCGGATCTTGACGCAGCGCACGATGAGGCCAGCAGGCTGACGGCGCGCATCCTCGAGTTGCGCGATGCGTATTACGAGCGAGACGAGACGCTCGTTGACGACGCCGAGTATGACCGGATGATGCACAGGCTCAAAGAACTCGAGCGCCTGTTCCCCGAGCTGCAGGGGCAGGACAGCCCGACTCAGACTGTCGGTGGCAGGGCGCAAACCCTGTTCGACCCGGTCGAGCACGCCGAGCAGATGCTCAGCCTCGACAACGTCTTCTCGGTTGACGAGTTCACCTCCTGGGTGGCCAGGGTTGAGCGGGACGCCCACCGGCAGGTCGACTATCTCTGCGAGTTGAAAATCGACGGACTCGCCCTCAACCTGCGATACGAGAATGGGGTACTCCGATCTGCCGCCACCCGGGGGGACGGCAGGGTCGGCGAAGACGTCACCGAGAACGTGCGCCTCATCACCTCAATTCCCCGGCGGCTGGCGGGCGAGGGGCATCCGCCCATCGTCGAGGTGCGCGGTGAGGTGTTCTTCCCCGTGGAAGCATTCCGCGAGCTCAATGCCGAGCAGGCAGAGGCCGGCGAACGGGTGTTCGCGAACCCGCGGAACGCGGCATCCGGCAGTCTGAGACAGAAGTCGGAAGGCAAGAGCGATGCCGGGCTCACGCTGATGCGAAACAGGCTCAGTCGGCTGCGGATGCTCGTGCACGGCATCGGGGCGTGGCCCAATCCGCCGGTCGCCTCGCAGTCGCAGTTCTACGAGTTGCTCAGCGGCTGGGGGCTGCCGACCAGCAGTCACTACCGGGTGATGAAGAGTGGCGCTGAAGCCGTCGAGTTCATCGAGCACTTCGGCGAGAACCGGGGGAGCGTCGAACACGAGATCGACGGAATCGTCATCAAGGTGGACGAGCTCGCGCTTCACGACGAGTTGGGTGCCACCAGCCGGGCTCCGCGCTGGGCCATCGCTTACAAGTACCCGCCGGAACAAGTGAACACCAGGCTCCTCGACATTGTCGTGAGTGTCGGACGAACCGGCCGTGCGACCCCGTTCGCCGTGATGGAGAAGGTACGTGTCGCCGGCTCTGAGGTTCGCCAGGCGACCCTGCACAACCAGGACGTCGTGAAGGCGAAGGCGGTACTCATCGGCGACACCGTGGTGCTGCGCAAGGCCGGAGACGTGATTCCCGAGGTGCTCGGCCCGGTGGTCGAGCTCCGCGACGGCACCGAGCGGGAGTTCGTCATGCCGGCGAACTGCCCGGAGTGCGGCACGCCGCTGCGCCCGGCAAAAGAGGGCGACATCGATTTGCGCTGCCCGAACGCCAAGACCTGCCCGGCGCAGGTTCGCGGGCGCGTGGAACACATCGGCAGCCGCGGCGCCCTCGACATCGAGGTTCTGGGGGAGGTTGCGGCAGCCGCCCTGACTCAGCCGAGTGTTCCCGAAATTCCCCCGCTCGTCACCGAGGCCGGGTTGTTCGACCTCACCCTCGACGACCTGCTGCCGATCGAAGTGATCGTTCGGGACAGCGAGACCGGACTGGCGAAAGAGATAGAGGAGGGCCAGCCGAAAGTCCGCACCCCGTTCCGGCGGAACCCGAGCACCGCTGAGAAGAAGAACGGGCTGACCGGGCCGCAGCCCTCCTCCAGCGCAATCAAGCTGCTCGCCGAGATCGAGAAGGCGAAGACCAAGCCGCTCTGGCGCATCCTGGTGAGCCTGAACATCCGCCATGTCGGTCCGGTCGCCGCGCGCGCCCTGGCCGACTACTTCGGGTCGCTGCGGGCGATTCGGGGGGCGAGCCGCGACGAGTTGGCCGCAGTCGATGGGGTCGGGGGAATCATCGCCGATGCGGTCATCGAGTGGTTCCAGGCGGATTGGCACCGGGAGATCGTGGCGCGGTGGACGGATGCCGGTGTACAGTTCTCGACGCCAGGACACGCGGGCCCTGGTGCGACGGCCAATGCAGGTGGGCCGCTGGACGGAATAATTGTCGTGGCGACCGGCAGCCTGGACGGATTCACCCGGGAGGGCGCACTGGAGGCGATCATCGCCGCGGGCGGGAAGGCCGCGTCGAGCGTGTCGAAGAAGACGCATTTCGTGGCCGCGGGCCCGGGTGCAGGCTCGAAGCTGGCGAAGGCGGAAGAGCTCGGAGTGCGCATCATCGATGCCGCTCAGTTCGCACGGTTGGTGACCGATGGGCCTACGGCGCTCGATTAACGAACATCAAGATTGTTGCGTACGCGCAACACATTGCTATGCCGTTTAGGCTCTGGTATACCTAAGCTTTAAGTAAGAACATTTCATTTGCCCAGTGCTCCATCCCCCATCGGAGTCAGATGGAAAAGTCCTGTCGTTGATTGACGTCGCGGTGCTCCTTGTCGCCTCGGTCGCCTTGCAAGGGGTCGCTGGGGTGGTACCCGCGCCAGAATTCGTGCCACAGGCCGCGTCGAGCAGCGTGACTCTCGCCCCCGTCTCGGCCGATCCCTTCAGCGCCTTCCGTGTTGACGGTCGAACTGCATCTCGTGGGCAACACGCCAAGGTCGATTCGACCCTCCTGCCGCACCTGGCCGGCCGGGCGCTGCTGGATCAATTGGCGCTCCTCGACCGAGGCGATCTCGACACCTTCGTCGACGGCTACCCGGAGTCGATCGCACGGCTCCTTCTTGATCCGCCGGCGGCCGGCCAGACCTCGCTGTGGTGGGATTCGTTGTCGATTACCCAGCGAAACCGGCTGGAAAGTGGAGCCGCTGGGTTAGTGGGAAACCTTCCCGGTGTCCCATTCGCGACGAGGGATGCCGTCAATCGGAAACTCCTCGACCAGACCATCAGTGAGCTGCAGGCGATGACCGACTCCGGAGTCGGCCGCGGTGAGGGAACCGAGATCACAGCGCAACTGGACATGCTGCACGAGGTTGAGCTGGCGATTGCGGAGCAGCCGGGAGAGCCGGAGCGCTCCATCATCAGCCTCGACACTGTGTGGCCGGGGCGGGCCGCCGTGGCCATTGGCGACCTCCTCACCGCCGACTACTTGAGCTACCTCGTGCCGGGCATGTTCTTCACAATCGAAGGCCAGGTCGTCGACTGGTCGGAGACCGCGCTCGATCTGTACAACGAGCAGGGCGAATGGCTGGAGCTGCTCGGCAAGGACGACTCCGAACTGCGGAACAAGTCGGTGGCGACCGTCGCCTGGATGGGCTACGAGACACCCAACCTGTTCACCGTCGGTTTCGAGGAGTTGGCCGACGAGGGAGCGCTCTACCTGGAGTCGGCGATGGACGCGATCTTCGACGAGCGCGGCGCCGACCGGCCGTTCGTGTCGCTGCTGGCGCACTCCTACGGTTCCACAGCCGCGATGAAGGCGCTGGTGACCGGAAACTTCGAAGTGGACTCGTTCGCCGTGGTCGGCTCTCCTGGGAGCGACGCGCAGTCGGTTGACGACCTCCACGTGCGTGGACGGAACGTCTTCGTGGGGGAGGCGAGCTGGGACCCGGTGGTCGGATCAGGATATTTCGGTAATGATCCCGGTTCAGCGACATATGGCGCACAGAGGATGAGTGTGGTCGGCGGCATCGACCTGATCACCGAAGAGGCACTGGCAGAGTCAGTCGGCCATAACGCGTACTTCTCCCCGAACAGCGAGTCCCTGCGCAACATGGCACTGATCGGCATCGACCGCGGCTCACTGGTCACCACAGGCTCGGGCGAAGACGTGCGGCGCACCCTTGCCTACTTCGACAACCTGATCTGACGATCGAGCCGACACTGGCCGCTGGGGCTGCCCGATAGAATTGCCGGGTCCCCTCCAGAAGCGACCATGCGGAGTCCCCATGTCTGAAATCACCACCGATCAGGTGGCCCACTTGGCGAGCCTTGCCCGCATCGCCTTGACGCCTGACGAGATCGCCAAGCTCACCGGCGAGCTCGGCGTGATCATCGACTCGGTGGCCAGGGTCAACGAGGTGGCGTCTGCGGATGTGCCCGCCACGTCGCATCCGATTCCGCTCAGCAATGTGTTCCGGCCGGACGTTCCCGGTAAGACCCTCACCACCGAACAGGCGTTGAGCGGTGCGCCCGACCACGATGGCAGCCGGTTCCGGGTTTCCGCGATCCTGGGGGAGGAGCAGTGATGACCGATCTGACGAGGATGTCCGCTGCCGCGCTGTCCGAGCGGCTGCAGTCCGGCGAGGTCTCGAGTGTCGAGGTGACGCAGGCCCACCTGGACCGCATCGCCGCGGTCGACGGTGACGTGCACGCCTTCCTGCACGTGTCATCCGCAGCCCTGGGCACCGCGAGGGCTGTCGACGCCAAGCGGGCCTCCGGGGAGAAGCTCAGCCCGCTGGCCGGCGTCCCGATCGCCATCAAGGACGTGCTGTGCACTGTCGACATGCCGTCGACAGCAGGTTCGCGGATGCTCGAGGGCTGGGTTCCCCCATATGACGCGACTGTAGTGCGCAAGCTGCGGGACGCCGACCTGGTGCCGCTCGGCAAGACCAATATGGACGAGTTCGCGATGGGTTCCTCCACCGAGCACTCCGCCTACGGCCCCACCCGCAACCCGTGGGACCTGGAGCGCATCCCCGGCGGCTCAGGTGGCGGCTCTGCCGCAGCTGTCGCCGCCTTCGAAGCTCCGCTGGCCCTCGGCAGCGACACCGGCGGGTCGATCCGCCAGCCGGCAGCCGTCACCGGCTCGGTCGGCGTCAAGCCCACCTACGGCGGGGTGTCCCGCTACGGCGCGATCGCGCTGGCCTCCTCGTTCGACCAAGTCGGCCCGGTCACCCGTACCGTGCTGGACGCGGCCCTGCTGCACGACGTGATCGGCGGCCACGACCCGCGCGACTCCACCTCATTGCGTGACGCGTGGCCGAACTTCGCCGCCGCCGCCCGAGAGGGTGCGGCATCGAAGTCGCTCGCCGGCGTGCGCGTCGGTGTGGTGAAGGAGTTGAACGGAGACGGGTTCCAGGCCGGCGTGCACAGCCGCTTCGCCGAGTCGCTCGACCTGATGGCATCCGCCGGTGCCGACATCGTCGAGGTCTCCGCACCCAGCTTTGAGTACGCGATCAACGCCTACTACCTGATCCTTCCCGCCGAGGCGTCCAGCAACCTGGCCAAGTTCGACTCGGTGCGTTTCGGACTTCGGGTCAACCCGGTCGGCGGCGGAACTGTTGAAGATGTCATGGCGGCGACCCGCGAGGCCGGATTCGGCCCCGAAGTGAAGCGCCGCATCATCCTCGGCACCTATGCCCTCAGTGCCGGCTACTACGACGCCTACTACGGCAGTGCTCAGAAGGTCCGCACCCTCATTCAGCGCGACTTCGACGCGGCGTTCCTGGAGGTAGACCTGCTGGTCAGCCCGGCAGCCCCGACCACCGCGTTCAGGCTGGGGGAGAAGCTGGAAGACCCGATGGCAATGTACCTGAACGACATCACGACGATTCCGGCGAACCTGGCCGGCGTGCCCGGAATGGGCCTCCCGATGGGGCTGGCGCCGGAAGACGGCCTGCCCACCGGCATCCAGTTCATGGCGCCCGCGCGCGAAGATGTTCGCCTCTACCGCGCCGGCGGTGCGCTGGAGGCACTGCTCGAAGAGAAGTGGGGCCACAGCCTCATCAGCCAGGCTCCCGATCTCGCCCTCGGCGAGGAGTTTGCAGCAATGGAAGGTGCAATCTAATGGCCAAGGCCGACCTGATGGACTACGACAAGGCGCTCGAGCTGTTCGAGCCGGTGCTCGGCTTCGAGGTGCACGTCGAGTTGAACACGCAGACGAAGATGTTCTCGGATGCCCCGAACCCCGCCGCCGCTGAGAACGTGCCGCATGAACCGAACACGACCATCACGCCGGTTGACCTGGGCTTGCCCGGCAGCCTTCCGGTGGTCAACGAGGAGGCCATCCGCAACTCGATCAGCCTGGGCCTGGCGCTCGGCTGCTCGATCGCGCCCTCGAGCAGGTTCGCCCGCAAGAACTACTTCTACCCCGACCTGGCCAAGAACTACCAGATCTCTCAGTACGACGAGCCGATCGCCTTCGACGGGAATGTCGAGGTGGAGCTGCCGAATGGCCGCGTCTTCCAGATCGAGATCGAGCGCGCGCATATGGAAGAAGACGCCGGCAAGCTCACCCACGTGGGTGGCGCCACCGGTCGCATCCAGGGCGCCGAGTATTCGCTGGTCGACTACAACCGGGCCGGTGTTCCGCTGGTCGAGATCGTCACCAAGATGATCACCGGTGCTGAGGCGGATGCCCCGGACCTCGCCAAGGCCTACGTGGCGGCGATTCGCGACATCGTGCTCTCGCTGGGGATCTCCGAGGCGCGGATGGAGCGCGGCAACCTGCGTTGCGACGCGAACATCTCGCTGAGCCCGCGCGGATCCGGCATGCTGGGCACCCGCACTGAAACCAAGAACGTGAACAGCCTCCGCTCGGTCGAGCGGGCCATCCGTTATGAGATCCAGCGGCAGGCCGCGATTCTGGCCAAGGGCGGAACGATCACCCAGGAGACCCGTCACTGGCATGAGGACACCGGGGTGACCTCGGCCGGCCGGCCGAAGAGCGACGCCGACGACTACCGGTATTTCCCGGAGCCCGACCTGCTGCCGGTTGAGCCGTCGCACGCCCTGATCGAAGAGCTCCGGCTGGCATTGCCTGAGGCCCCTTCGCTGCGCAAGCGTCGCCTGAAGGAGGCCTGGGGCTTCACCGACCTGGAGTTCCAGGATGTCGTGAACTCCGGCCTGCTGAACGAGGTCGAGGCGACTACGGCTGCCGGGGCATCCGCTCATGCTGCCCGCAAGTGGTGGACCGGCGAGATCGCCCGCGTCGCCAACGAGCGCGGCGCTGAGCCCTCGTCGCTGGTGTCGCCGCTGCACGTCTCCGAGCTGGTGGCCATGGTAGAGGACGGTGAGTTGACCGACCGTCTCGCTCGCCAGGTGCTGGAGGGTGTCATCGCCGGCGAGGGTTCGCCGCTGGAAGTGGTGAAGTCCCGTGGTCTGGCGGTGGTCTCCGACGATGGCGCGCTGATCGCCGCCATCGACGAGGCTCTGGCGTCACAGCCCGACGTGCTCGCGAAGATCCGCGACGGCAAGGTGCAGGCTGCCGGCGCCGTTATCGGTGCGGTGATGAAGGCGATGAAGGGGCAGGCGGATGCCGCCCGCGTCCGCGAGCTAGTGCTGGAGCGTGCTGCGGCGGCGGAATAGGGCGAGCCTACGGTCGCTGAACGGCATACTCCAGCTCGACCAGGCCGTCGGTGAACGTGGTGCTGTCGCGCAGGCCCAGCTTCTGCGCGCCGCAGAACGTGGGGAAGGCACCGCGCCCGCGCCCGATGGCCACCGGGACGATGACCAGGCGGATGCTGTCCACCAGGTCGGCCTCGAACAGCGCCTCGGTGAGCGTCAGGCTTCCCCAGACGATGATGTCCCCGTCGGTTCTCTCGGTGATGTCCTGGATCGCCGGGCGCACATCACGGGCCTCGACGGTGGCGTCCGCATGCGGTCCCCAGGGGGCCGTCGTCAGCGTGCGCGAGAAGACGTACTTGGGGAGCGCGTTGATCCTGGGGGCGAGCAGCTCATTCTCGGAAGCGGGCGTCGGCCAGTAGTCGGCGAACATCCGGTAGGTCGTCGCGCCGAGGACGATGGCGCCCACGTTCTCGAGCCAGGCGAGGTTGCTGCGGTCGAACTCGCTCGAGTCCCCGTCAACACTGTCGAAGAGCGAGAACTCGTTGCGAACATCGGCGGCGAAGCCGTCCGCGCTGACGAACTGTTGGACGACCAGGTCTCCCATGTGGTTCCCTTCGGCTGCAATCAGAATGTGAACAGCGTACACATAAGCGGAAGACTTGCAAACTTCGTACCCGCGTGCGTGTGACCATTCAACGACCGACCGGTGGCATGAGCTGCGCTGGCCGGGCAGGCGGAACGACGGTGGAGGTGCTCAGGCCCGTCCGAGGAACTCCAGCGCCGCGTCCCGGAACCCGCGCGCGGTCGGCGCGTTGAAGTGCCCCCTGTCCGGAATCTCATAGAACGACCCGAGCGGCGTGGCTGCAGCAAGCGCCTGCGAGGCGGAAAGAATGGGGTCTTCGCTGCCGGTGGCGAACAGGACCGGTTGCGTCGGCGGGTTGCCTGGGTCAGGCTGTGGTCCTCCGCGCATCCCCTCGACGAGCGAGATCAACGCAGTCAGGTCGTTCCCCTGGATGCCGCCGGCCATCATCACGTAATTCGCGGTCAGCCGATCGGCGATCGGCGTGCCGTCTTCGATGAAGGCGCGCGCCTGATCGACCTGGAAGTGGGTGAGCGGGTCGCCGTCGGGTATGCCGCCGAGAACCAGTCGGCGGATACGTCCGGGTGCGCTGACTGCGGCCCGCCAGCCGACCCGCGCCCCGAGTGAATAGCCGACGTAGTCGACCTCATCCACCATGAAGGTGTCCAGCACCCGCTCGACGTCGGCGACGAGCAGGTCGATCGTGTAGGCGTCCGGTGAGTGCGGCTTGTCGCTCTCGCCGTGCCCGCGCTGATCGATGGCGATGATCCGGTGGTCGGCGCGCAGCAGGTCGCGCACCCAGCCGCTGCTGCGCCAATTGAGCAGGCCGCTGGAGGCGAAGCCGTGCACGAGCAGCACCGGCCGGGCATCCGGATCTCCGAACTCGTAGGTGGTGATGGTGACCCCGTCGACGGATGCGACGCCCTTGGCCGGTGGGGCGGGAGGCGTGATCATTCGCCTCGGAGCCCGACTGCCACGCGCGGCGCCACGATGAGCGCGCCCACGGCGGCGACAGCGGTCACCCCGAATACCGCGGCAAATGACAGCCCGGTCGCCGCGATGCTGGTGAAGACGATGCCGGTGATGGCCAGGGCGAGTGCCGCACCCAGAGAATCGGAGATCGACAGGGCCGAACTGTTGAACCCCTGGTTCGCCTTGCTCGAGAAGGCCAGGGTCATCACGCTCAGTCGCGGGTACATCAGGCCCATGCCACCGCCGCCGAGGCCCCAGCCGATGATGGCGACGGCCGGCGACAGGGTGAGCAGTGCAGTCAGCCCGGCCAGCAGGATGGAGGCCAGCACGAGGGACGCCCCGATGACAGTGCTCATCCGGTGGGTCAGCCGCACCGGAAGACGCCCCTGCAGCCAGGACGCGCCGGCCCAGGCGAGAGCGCCGAGCGTGAGCGCGAGACCCGCGAGGGATGGAGCGAATTCGTAACGGTCGACGAGCAGGTAGGGCAGGTACACCTCGGCACCGAGGAAGGCCGCCCCGGCGAGCCCGCGCAGGAGGATCACGCTGGGCAGCCCGCGCAGCGACCGCAGGGTGCCAGTCGGCAGCAGTGGACGCACCGCAACGAGCACAATGATGATGCCGGCTCCGACGAGCACTCCACCGAGACCGTCCACCTCGGCGAGCAGGCCCAGGCCCAGCACAGCGCCGGCGGCGAGGACTGACCAACCGATGGGGCCGAACGACCACGGCGCGGCGTCGTCCGAGTCCCGCCCGGACAGCCCGCGAATGGCAGGCCACACCATGCCGGCGGCGATGACGACTAATCCGACCACTCCGAGGAACACCCAGTGCCAGCTGAACAGTTCGGTGACGACTCCGGCTGCGAATGGCCCGATCAGTGAGGGAATGACCCAGGCTGCGGCGAAACCGGCGAAGATCTGCGGATGCAGCCTGGCCGGGTAGACCCGCGCGACCACCACGTAGAGGGCGACGTTGATGGCGCCGGCTCCGAGCCCCTGGACGAGGCGGCCGGCGACCAGCACCGGCATGAGGGCCGCGGTTCCGGCAATGAGCAGCCCGACGACGAAGAGCATCGCGGAGGTGTAGAGCGGCGTGATCGGGCCGACGCGGTCGCACCAGTTCCCGGCCACCACCATGCCGATCACCCCGGTCGCGAGTGGGCCGGCGAAGGCCAGCGCGTACAGGCCGGCACCGTCGAGGTCAGCGCTGACGACGGGCATCACGGTGGTCACCGCCAGCGACTCGAATGCACCGAGAAAGACCAGGGCGCACGACCCGAGCGTAATCCAGAGATAGTCACGGCTGAATAGGCCCGGTTCCGGGGAGAGCGCTCGCGCAGTGGCCATACCTCTGACTCTAGAACGTCCGGGAGGGGTGTACGTTCGGCCACCCCGAGATAACACTCGTGTCATGAATACCTCGCTTTCTGCCATTGCGCTCGTCTGCACACTGTCGCCCTCGCCGACGGAGTCGAGCACCGAATTGCTCGCCGGCCAGCTGCTCGATGAGCTCGGCAAGCACGGGGTCTCCGGCACCAGCATCCGGGTCGTCGACCACGACGTGAAGCCGGGCGTCAAGACGGATATGGGCAACGGGGACGAGTGGCCGGGAATCCGCCAGCAGATCCTGGACACCGACATCCTGGTCTTCTGCACGCCCACCTGGGTGGGTCATATGTCGAGCGTCGCCCAGCGCGTGATCGAGCGGTTGGACGCCGAACTGTCAGAAACGGATGACGCCGGTCGCCCGATCCTGTACGACAAGGTCGCGGTCACCGGCGTCGTCGGCAATGAGGACGGCGCGCACAAGGTCACCGCCGACCTCATGCAGTCGCTCAACGATGTCGGCTTCAGCCTTCCGGCTCAGGCGGGCACCTACTGGAACGGCGAGGCCATGCACACCCTCGACTACAAGGACCTGCAGGAGACCCCGGAAAAGGTCGCGTCGACCAATGCCGCGCTCGCTGCGAACGCTGCGCACCTGGCGCGAGCGCTCAGGGCGTCAGCGTATCCGGCGGCGTAGCCTCGTCCACAAGTCCGGTGAGCCGATAGTGCAGCCCGATCGCCCCCAACGGGTACGGCGTTGAACTGACCAGCGTGAGCGGCTCGGTGACGGTGCCGATCGGCAGTAGCGACTTGCCCGAACCGAGAATGATCGGCATGACGGTGAGCAGCAACTCGTCGAGCAGGCCCCGGTCGGCGAACTGGGCAGCCACGTTGCCGCCGCCGACCACCCACACGTTCTTGCCCTCGGCGGCGGCGAGGGCCTGCCGGTGGAGTTCGGTGACGTCCCCCTGGAAGAAACGGATGTCTGCGCCCGTAACCTCGGGCAGGCCGCGCGAGGTGAGCACCCAGGCTGGTGTCGTGCCATAGGCCCACGGCTCGCCTTCGGCGATGATCCATTCGTAGGTCGTGGACCCCATGACGATGGCGCCGACATCCGCCATGAACCTGTTGTAATCGTCCTGGAAATTTTCGAAGCCGAACTGGAGCAGCCAGTCGAGGTTGTCGTTGTCGTCGGCGATGAACCCGTCGATGGTGGACGCCACGTAGTACTGAACTGTTGCCATGCCGCACAGTGTGCCAGCCACCGCCGACATGTGACTCTGCAGCCACGGCTGAAGGCTCCTGTAGTCTTCACGCGAAGTGATCAGTGAAGGAGGGCCAGTGATCCGGTCGAATGCAGATGTGGCGGAGTTCGTCGCCGCCGCGCTGCCGAGACCTCCTCGCGATGATCTCCCAGCTCACCGGGGAGCAGCTCGGCCCACACCTCTCGGGCGTCGGATGCCTGTACCTCAAGAAGTTGGATGATGTAGATCTCGCGCCGACGGAAGCGCAGGCTGCCGCGGTGGCGGCACAGCTGCGCTCGGCCGGGTCGGTGTTCGCCGAGGAGGAAGCCGAACTGCTGCTCGCCGAGGCGGCAACGCCTGGGATGCTTCGCGAGCTGGTGGCGAAGCGGATGTCCGGCTTGCCCCTGGAGCAGATTCTGGGCTGGGCAGAGTTCTGCGGGCTGCGCATCGTCGTCGAGCACGGGGTCTTCGTGCCCCGCCGACGCACCGGGTTCATGGTCGAACTGGCCGCTGAGTTCGCCACCAGCGGGGATATTGCGCTCGATCTATGTTGCGGCTCCGGTGCCGTGGGTGCCGCGCTCGCGAATGCCGTCCCAGGAGTCGAGGTGTACGCCGCTGACGTGAATTCGGCCGCTGTGCGCTGCGCTCGCCACAACCTGCCTGAGGACCGTGTCTTCGAAGGCGACCTCTTCGATGCCCTGCCGGAACGGCTGGCCGGCACTATCGACATCCTGATCGCCAACGCGCCCTACGTGCCGACGGATGCGATCAGCCTGATGCCGCCGGAGGCGCGCCTGTATGAGGCGCGAATCGCCCTGGACGGGGGAGCGGACGGCCTCGACGTGCAGCGGCGAATAGTCGCCGGTGCCGGACGGTGGCTGGCATCAGGCGGGCGCCTGCTGATCGAGACCAGTGTCGGTCAGGCACCGCACACCTGCCAGCTGTTCGTGGCGGCCGGGCTGGAGACGACAGTGCGTCACTCAGACGATTTCGACTCCACGATCGTGATCGGCGTACTGCCCTCCCAATAGTCCGGCTCTTGCGCAGCCGCCGCAGTCGCCGCTTCCTCGTCGGCAGACGCCACGATGGCGGCCGAGGTCTGCACGGTTTTCGAACCCACAGCCTTGACCACCACCACCGCGA
Organism: Homoserinimonas sp.; assembly: GCA_040904805.1. GTDB lineage: Bacteria > Actinomycetota > Actinomycetes > Actinomycetales > Microbacteriaceae > RYN-87. The sequence goes on from JBBDSS010000020.1 coordinate 162,723, forward strand.
TCGCGGTGGTCACCGGGATCGCCAGCACCAGCCCGATCGACCCCACCAGGGTGCGCACGATTTCTTCCGCCAGCTCGCCACCGGTGACCGTCTCCTCGAACGGCAGGCTTTGCAGCGAGGTGAGGATCAGCAGGGGCAGGGCGGCGCCGGCGTAAGCGAACACGATCGTGTAGACCGTCGAGGCGATGTGGTCTCGGCCAACCCGCATGGCACCGGCGAATAGCCGGCGCGCGCTGGACTCCGGGGCCAGTTCGTGCATCTCCCAAACGGCAGAGGATTGCGTGATGGTCACGTCGTTCAGCACCCCCAACCCCGAGATGATGAGCCCGCACAGCATGACCCCCGACAACGAGACGTTGTCTGAGAGGGTTTGCAGGTAGAAGTCCGCATCGTCGTTCAGACCGGTCAGCTGGGATGCCCCGGACGCCCAGGCCGCTATCAGCGAAGTTGCCACGAGTCCGAAGATCGTTCCGAGCAGTGCCGTTGAGGTTCGCGCCGAGAACCCGTGCGCGAAGTACAGCACCCCGATCATGATGACGCTCGACCCGACCAGCGCCAACAGCAGGGGCGGCTTTCCTTCGACCAGACCGGGCAGGATGAAGTACGCCATCACGGCGTACGCTCCGGCGAGCCCGAGCAGCGCGCGGAATCCCCGCCAACGCGCAACCAGCACCACGACCAGGGCATAGACGCCGGCGAGGAGCGCCATCGGAATGGTGCGCACGAAGTCGATGAACAGGTATTGCTGTTGGTCTGCTGACGCCTGTTCACCGAGGTCCAGGTAGCGGATCCGGCTGTCATCCGCGATCGATGCCTGGCTGGTGATCTCCGGCGGTATCTCCACACTGACGGCTGAGCCGCCGGCATCCGGCACCAGCTCGACGACCAGGCATTCGACTGTCGCCTCCTCGGACTCGCCGCTGAAGCCCTGGCACGGTTCGATACTGGCGTCACTCACGGTTCCGGTTTGGGTGCTCAGGCCACCGTAGGACTCGACGACCTGCACGTTGCTGCGGTCGCCGCTCGGCCACAGCAGGATCATGCCGATGATGGTCAGCACCGTGAGTGGACCGAGGATCGCCGTGAGCAACAGGTTGGCTCGGCGGCGGGTCGCTGCGGTTTCGGGTGTCGGCTGGTTGCCTCCGCGGTGAGTGTGGCTGTGTCCCACAGGGTCCTGTCTGTTCTGGCGGCGTTGGGGGTCGCGTCGACTTTCGCCGACATGGAATGCTAACAAGCGGCTCGTTGCTCTTCCTGCGCGCGTTAGCCTTTCGCGGACGCTTTTTCCGAGGGACGCAGGCGGATGCGCCGCATTTGCCCTTCCTCCTGCAGCTCGACCTCGGCCTTTCGGGACTTCACGAAGTCGGTGAACGTCTTGTAGCCGAGGGCCGATTCCTGGAATGAGGGATCCATGCGCAGCATCTGGTTCTTGACACTGGAGCTTCCCAGCCAGTCGGCGTCGCTCTTCGCCTGGCCGAGCCGCAGGGCACGTACCAGGAGGGCGGTGGCTTCCTTCTGCATCGCCTGCTTGTCCTGCTTGCTGGTCGGGCCGCCGGCCGCTGACGAGAACGTCGGCTCTGCGGCGGAGCCCTTCGCCTTCGACTTCCTGGGCGCCGCGGCCTCTTCGGTCGGCTCCGGCGGGTTTGGTGTCTCTTCGTCGGTGGTGACGCCGGGCAGGGCGTCGTAGTCGGCAAATTCGTCGCAGGCTGAGGCAAGGAACTTGCTCGTCGCACCGGCGACGCCGATGCCGACGACGTAGCGGCCCAGCCGCTTGCAGCGCTGGGCGAGCGCGATGTAGTCGGAGTCGCCGGCCACGATGACGACGTGGGTCAGGTGGTCCAGCCGGAACAGGTCTTCGACGATGTCCACGGCGAGCCGGATGTCTGCCCCGTTCTTCGCCGGCCGGACGGCGGGGAAGAGCTGAACCAATTCGACGGCGCGATCCATCAGCTGGTTCTTGTAGCTGGCGTTGATTTCCACCGACCAGTCGGCATACGCGCGGCTGACCGCGATTGAGCCGAACGACGACGCGAAGTCGAGGACTGCGCCAATGTCGATGGTGGCGTCGGCAAGTCGCTGCGCCAGTTCTGTGTCGGCCTGCCGGGACGCTGCGGTGATGTCCTTCAGGTTGTCCGGCCTGGCACGGCCTCTGGCGCGGCCGTGCTTCTGGTCGTACCGCGAGATGACGATGTTGTCGAAGTCAATGTAGACGGCGACGCGCCCTTCACTTGATTCGGCCATCCGGAACTCCTTAGAACTTGGCGTTGCCACCAGTCTGGTGGGTCCGGCCGAATCTCGGGGACCAACTGCCGACGACTTCCGAATGCGCAGTACAGGCAGCGGCGAGCCGCAGGTGTGAGTTTCATCACAATGCGGCCCCTCGGGTTGAGACTCGGCCGCAATGAGGGAAGTGTCGAGGGTTTACCGGAACCGGAAGGAACACCCATGCTCACTTTGACCGACAACGCCACCTCACTGATCAAGAACCTCGCCGAACAGACTGCTGTAGCCGAGAACGCCGGCCTCCGAATCAGCACCACCGAGGGAGATGCCGGCCTGGCCGTCGACCTCACTCCCGCTCCCGAGCCGACTGACCAGGTCGTTGAGAGCGCCGGTGCTCGCGTGTTCCTTGAAGAGAACGCAGCCATTGTTCTTGAAGACAAGGTGCTGGATGCCCAGCTCGACGAGGGCGGCGCTGTCACCTTCGCCATCGGGCAGCAGGGCTGACCCGCCCGCAGCCTCATTTGTCACGGGTTCTCCCGTGACCGCTTGACTCGTGCCCTGGGGCAGCCTCCAGCCTGAGTTCAGCACCCGTTGCTTGCCGAGTTTGGTCATTCTGCGGTGTCGTCTCGCCGCGCACCCGCAGGATGGCCCGACTCGCGCGCATCTCTCGCACGTGATCACGCCATTCTCATGCGATAACGTCGCCGCATGACGATTCCTGCGGTGTTCAAGCGATGGGGTCTGCTCGCGGTTGGGCTGATCTTGGTCATCGTCGGGCTCACCATCGCGAACCAGCCGCTCACTTTCGGCTGGTTCGGGTACGCGGACGGCACCTTCGCGCGATTCTCGCCTGCACTGGTGGCCATACCGACCGCTGCGGCGCTCGCACTCGGGGCGGGGATCGCGATCATTGCCGGATGGCTGGGTTTCCGGCTGGGGAACCGTTCCGGCCGGAGCGGGTAGCCGCGACGCTCCACCATAGAATCGGCGCATGTCCCGCCTGGTCGTCGTCCTGCCGCTGTCGCCGCTCCGCGAGGGCGACCGGTTCGCCGTGAACGAGTGGCCGCTGCACATCACGGTGCTGCCGCCATTTCTGACGGATGCGACGGGTTCGGAAGTCGGCGCAGCCATCCGCTCGGCCGCATCCGCCCACCCGGCATTCCGCGTGGTGGCTGCCCAAAACGAACTGTTCGGGCGACGACACGACATTCCGGTGACCGTCATGGCCGACAACGAGCAGCTCGCCGCTTTGCACCAAGCGTTGCGGGTGGCGGTGCGCCCGTGTGCCGTGGCCCCGGATGAGCCGGCGTTCACCGGAGTGGGTTTTCGGGCGCACGTGACCATGAAGTCCCACGGGCGCGTGCACGAGGGCGAGGAGTTCACGCTGACGCAGATCGCGGTCGTCGATATGGAGCCCCGGTCGTCTCCCGGACGCACGGTACTCGCCACCGTCGCCCTGCCAGCCGCTGAGGGTATGGTCGGCCCATGAGCGAGACGGCTTGACTGTCGTGTTCATGCCCACATTTCGGGAGGACTGAACTTTGCTGCTCACCAACGCGCCTGACACGCCGTTCCTCGCCGTTGATATCGACGTGATGGACCGCAACCTGCACCGCGTCGCCGACGAGGCCCGGCAGCGCGGATTCGCGTTGCGTCCGCACGCGAAGACGCACAAGGTGCCCGAGATCGGCCGACGCCAGCTTGCCCTCGGCGCAGTCGGGTTGACGCTGGCCACTGTCAGCGAGGCCGAGGTCTTCGCCGATGCCGGATTCGACAACATCTTCATCGCCTATCCGGTGTGGCCGAGCCCCTCGCGGGCGGCGCGACTGCGCGCGCTCGCCGAGCGGATGTCCCTGCGGCTCGGTGTTGATTCCGTGGAGAGTGCCGAGGCGCTCGGATCGGCGCTCGCCGGGACAAACGTCGAGGTCATGGTCGAGGTCGACAGCGGGCACCATCGAAGTGGCGTTCATCCTGCGGATGCTGGTGAAGTCGCCCTCGCCGCCGAGCGTGCCGGGCTCAGTGTTGCGGGCATCTTCACGTTTCCGGGCCACGGGTACGCGGTCGGTGGTCGAAAGCAGGCAGCGCAGGAAGAAGCTGATGCGCTCAACATTGCGAGCTTCGTCATCGAGCGCGCGGGCGTCGGGGTCGCGGTGCGAAGTGGCGGCTCGACGCCCACGAGGGCGGATGCTGACGTGGCCGTCCTGAACGAGCTGCGGCCGGGCGTCTACGTCTTCAACGATGCGCAGCAGGTCGAACTCGGTACCTGCTCCTGGGACGATGTCGCGCTGACGGCCCATGCGACGGTGGTGAGCCGACACGGCCAGGACGTGATCGTGGATGCCGGCAGCAAGGTGCTCGGAGCCGACCAGCCGGCCTGGGTGACCGGCGGCGGGCGCCTTCCCGACTTCCCGGATGCGCGTGTGGTCGCACTCTCAGAGCACCACGCGACCATCCGTTTCCCCGACGGTCATGCGTTGCCCGGGCGGGGGAGCACCCTCCGGGTCGCGCCGAATCACGTCTGTGTGGCGGTGAACCTCGCCGAAGAACTCCTCGTAGTGCAGGCTGGTGCGGTCGTCGACGCGTGGCCGGTCGCGGCACGCGGTGCCAATACTTAGCTATTATTCGGGAAGCGCGACGGTTGATCGCAGGACTGTCGAGGCCGAGTCGTCACGCCAGGTCACCTCGATCGACCTGGGCCGACTATCTAGCCTCGCGCTGAAGTTCATTGCAGCGCCCGGCTCGACGCTCAAACGCTCGGAATGTTCATCGATTGTCACGTCGCGGGCCGCGAGCGAGCCCGCATTCCGCAGCCGGTAGCTGTTGGCCACAGTGCGAGCTTCGACTACCCAGCGCACCTCGTGGCGCCCCAGTAACTCTTCCAGCTCAGCCGATGGTGGTTTCGCGAGCAGGGTTTCGGCTGCCAGGCCCCGGCGGCGCGCGATGAGTTCTACAGCCGCCGCGATTCGCTCGGTCGCATCGGCGCTCTTCGCAAGGGCGGATGCCGCGTCGGCCTGCGCATCCGCCGCCGCTGCTTCGGCAATGCTCGACCGCCGGTCAGCCGCGACGGCACGGAAGAAGCCGGCTGTGCCGCCGAGTAGTCCGAGGAGGCCGAGGATCACGCTCACGATCTCGAACGCTGTCATGCCCGAATCGTAACGCCGTTGCCCGACCGGTGCAGGGTATGCCTACGCGTCTGCCGCAGCCTCCACCATGGGGCCTCCGCCTTCGGGATACCGGGCATACTATGGAAAATGGCCAGCAAGGACATGAAGAAACTCTCCGCGTTACTCGTCGCCCTCGGCCTGCTGGCCGGGGTCACGGCATGCACTTCCGCGCCCACCGCGCCCGAGGGTGATGGCCCGGTTGTCGCGTTCTACGGAGACTCTTACACCTCCGGAATGGGTGCGAGCGACCCGTCGAAGCGCTGGTCGACGATCATCTGCGAACAGCGCGGCTGGGCCGAGTTCAATCCGAGTGTGGTCGGGCTCGGGTTCGTGAACAACCGCCAGGTGGCCGGTGACGGCGACCTGCCGAGCCTGATCATCGATCAGGATCCCAGCATTGTGATCGTGACGATGGGCCTCAACGACGCCTTCAGTTTCGACGTCGCCGCGTCCGAGATCAAGCAACAAATCGCGGCGGACCTCGAACGGTTCAGCACGGCCCTTCCGGATGCCCGCATCATCGTCGTCGAACCGTTCTGGCACGCAGATGACCGGCCGGAGTCGCTCGAAACCATCGCCGGCTGGGTGAGGGGCGCCGCCGCGGACATCGACGCTGACTACATTGCCGGGGCGTCTCGCTGGCTGCAGGGACATCCGGAGTGGATGTCGTGGGACCGCCTGCACCCGAACGATGAGGGGTATGCCGTGCTGGCGTCCCGAATGGATGAGGAGTTGACCAGGCTTGGGCTGCCAGGTTAGAACCTTCCGCAGGGCTGGCTCCACTGGATGCCGGCTTCCCGGCCCCACTGGAGAAGGCCGACCGTTGTGGACCTGTCTAGACGGGTGCCGAATGCGTCGACCCGGCGCGAGGAAAGACCGTGCGAAGCGCCTGGATGGCACGCACATCGTCCTCTATGCCCCCGCCTTCGTGGCCGTTGTACGGCCACACGGCTATCTCCTTCGGCCCGGTGTAGGCGTTGAAGGCCGCAAACACCGTCGACGGTGGGCAGGTGGAATCCATCAATGCTGTCGAGAACCATGCGCGAGCGGAGGCGCGCTTGGCAAAGTTGACTCCGTCGAAATAGGCGAGCGTCTGACGAGCCTGGCCGATCCGCCCACGATGCACGGCGAGGTAACGCCCGATCTCTTTGTACGGCTCGTTGTCCGTGATCACAGTGGCGCGCGGGAAGTCGCACAGGAATGGCACGTTGGCAATCACCGCGGTGATGTCGGGAACCAGACCAGCAGCTGCGATCGCGATGCCGCCTCCTTGGCTTGCACCCAGGACAGCAATGCGGGAAGCGTCCACTGATTCCAGTGAGCGGGCGACGTCGATGGCGCGAACAGCATCCGTGAAAACGCGACGGTAGTAATACGACTCGCGATTCTCGATTCCCCTCGTCATGAATCCGGGGGACTGCGGGCCGGAGCCGTCGGCGTCCGCTGTGTCGCCTGCGCTCCAACCCGATCCCTGCCCCCGCGTGTCCATCTGGAAGTGTGCGAAGCCGGCGGATGCCCATACCAGGGACTCCAGAGCGTGACCGCGCCCGCCGCCGTAACCGACGAACTGCACCACGGCAGGCAGTGGACCACTGGCGTGCGCCGGCAGTCGCAGCCAGGCCTTCACCTGCTGCCCCCGGAACCCGGCGAACGTGACGTCGAAGACGTCGACAGTCTCCAGGCCCGTCACGACCGGCATCACCTGCACTGCCAAGTCGAATCCGCGACTTTCAGCAATGGTCTCCGCCCAGAATTCGTCGAAGTCGGCGGGGTCGGCCTGTGAACTCCGATAGTCGCGCAGGTCCGCCTCAGGAAGATCTGTGAACACACTCAGCCTTTCAAGCCGGTTTGTGCCAAGCCTTCCACAAACTGCTTCTGGGCGATGACGAATACGACCAGCACCGGCAGTGAGGTCATCGTTGCGGCGGCAAGTTGGACGTTCCACATTTGTCCACCGTATGCGTCAACATACCTGGTGAGTGCTTGCGGAAGCGTGAACAGCTCCGGGGACTGAAGATAGACGGTCGGTTCCAGATAGAGGTTCCAGATATGCAGGAAAGTGAAAATCGCGACGGCGGCCAGTGCGCTCTTGGACAGTGGCATCGCGATGCGCCACCAGATGGCGAAACGGCCGAGACCATCTAGCCGGGCGGCTTCCTCCAATTCGACGGGCAGCGAAATGAAGAACTGCCGCATGATGAAAGTGGCAAGGACGCTCGGAGCGCCGAATGTTGAGACCAGGATCAAGGGCCAGTGGGTATTGATGAGTCCCAGCTGGTTGAAGATCTGGAACAGGGGAACGATCGTCACCTCGCTCGGAATCAGGAGTCCGACAAGTACCAGGATGAACAGCAAATTCTGTCCACGAAACCGGATGCGGGCGAAACCGTAGCCGGCGAGGGATGCGATGAACATCGTTCCCACCGTCACCACGAGGGAGATGTACAGAGAGTTGAAATATTGCTGGGCGAACGGCTGGATTGCGAACGCTTGAATGTAACCATCGAAGGTCGGATTCGCGGGCCAGAGGGTTGGTGGGAACGCGAAAATTTCGTGTATCGGCTTCAGGGACGATGTCATCATCCACCAGGTGGGGAACACGAAGGGGACCGCGAGCACCGACAGCAGGCCGTAGAAGAGAACACGACGGGTGTGACTTTTCTGGGCCGCAGTGCGGCGGACCGGCTCCAGGCCGACGGCTACGGCTGGGGGCAACAGAGCAGTTTCAGTTTTCATAGAACACCCACTTCTTGCGCAGCTGCCATTGCACTACCGTCAGCACCAGCACAATCAGGAACAACACGATGGAAAGCACGGACCCGTACCCGAACTGGCCGAACAGGAATGCTTGCTGGTACAGGTAGTAAACGAGTACGGTCGTCGAGATTCCGGGTCCACCCTGGGTCAGCACGGCGATCTGCGCGAAAACCTGCAGCGATCCGACGATGGTGATGATGAACGTCAGCAGGATTGTGGGGGAGATCATCGGGATGGTGATGCGCCCGAAGATTGTGCGGTTGTTGGCCCCATCCATTCTGGCGGCCTCCTGCAACTCCTGCGGAACGCCCTGAAGTGCGGCGAGGAAGAGCACCATGTTGAGGCCGACGTTCTTGAACACCTGGACGACAACCACGCCGGCCATCGCGGTCGGGCCTTCACGGAGCCAGTTTGGCCCATCGATGCCGACCAGCTGAAGGATGCCGTTGATCCCACCGTTGTCCTGGAACAGGAAGCCCCAGACAATCGTCCACGCCACGAGCGAGACGACGACCGGGGAGAAGAACAGCGTGCGGAAGAAGGTGACGGCGGGCAATGAACGGTTCAACAGCACCGCGAGCACCAGGGCGAGGGCGATGTTGAAGAACACGAGCGATACCGAGAACACGGCGGTTGCCTGCATGACGGAGGCGACCTGCGGGTCGGTGAAGAAACGCTCAAAATTGTCGGCTCCGACGAAGCTGAACGTATTGCCGAGTACGTTCCACTCGTGCAGGCTGAAGTACACGACGAGGCCGAGCGGAATGAGAACGAACGCAACAATGCCCAACACCTGCGGTGCGACGAAGAGATAGCCGGCGAATGACTCGCGTTGCTTGAGTGTGAGCGGGCGGCGGGCGGAGGTGGGGGGGGGGGGGGGGGGGGGGGGGGGGGGGGGGGCGGCGCGCCCCCCCCCCCCACAGCACGGTGGAACGTGAACTCACCGTTTCCTACTTCTCCAGGAGTGGGTCGACCGCGTCGCAGACGCTTCCGAGCACAGCGGAAATGTCGGCGTCCGGAGTCCAGATGGCATCGAGTGCCGCACGCACAGTCTGACCGATCTGAGCCGAATCAGTGTGACTCGGGCGAACGACACCAGTTGCGATGCCTGGCACGACCACGTTCTTGATCTGGTCGGCAGACAACACCGGGTTGGCGGCGGAAAGCGTCTCAACATTCAGCTGGGAATCGCGTGCCGGCGGGAACCATTGGGAGAGCTTCTGCGAGTTCTCCGGGCTGGAGAAGAACGCGAGAAAGTCGGTGGCCACCTGGGCGTTGGCTCCTTGCTTCATAACACCGATGCCGGCTTGGCCGACCATCGAGTATTCGCCTGCAGGTCCCTCCGGCAGCGGCAGCAGGTTCCAGCCGAATCCGCCTTCGGCGAGCAGCGATGCGCGCGAGATTTGCGTCACCGTGAACGCGGATTCTCCCGCGAAGAAGTCGGCCGTCGTGCCAGGGCCGGGCATTGACTTGCTCGCGAAGGCGGCGTCATGGAGGAACTCGAACGCGCCCTCCATCTCCGCCGAGTCGAAGGTGCACTCAGCGCCGTCTTCGCTCCACGGTGCCGCGCCCCAGCCCAGCCACACAGACGCAAGGTTGTCCCAGGTCGTGTAGTCGAAGTCACGGATGACGAAACCGGCCTTGCCCGTCGCGGAGTTGACGGCGGAGCCGACCGCCGAGAGTGATTCCCAGCTCCAGTCGCCGCTGGCCTGCAACTCTGCAGACGTGGGCTGTCCCGCTTCCTTCAGAAGGTCATCATTGGCGAACATCACGAATGGAGACGTCGAGAACGGGTAGGCGATGAGCTTTCCGTCGTTCTTCCACAGGGCTGTTGCAGCGCCGTTGAGATCGTCGAATTCATAGCCCTCCGTTTCCTCGAGGGTGCCCTGGATGTCTGCAAGTGCACCTGAGCTCACAAAGTCGGGGGCAGCATTCTCCAGGATCCAGGCGAGGTCTGGAGCCTTCCCGCCCGCAACTTGGGTGGTCAGAGTTGTTGTGTAGTCCTCGAATGGCAGTGGGTCAAACGTGATCGACTTCACTTCCGGATGGTCGGCCATGTACTCGTCTGCGATGGAATCGAACAGGGCGAGCTGGTCTTCGTTCGACGTCCAGACTGTCATCCGAAGTTCCACATTTTCTGGTGTTGCTGGCGCGGTGCTCGCGCAGGCCGACAGGACAAGCGAAGCGGTTGCTAGCAGTCCAGCCGTGGTCAGCAGCTTTGCTGATCTCATGGTGTTTCTCCTCATTCAGTATCCGGTGACGTCGGGCCAGTGCAGCTCGACGCCCCGGCGTGTTAGCAGGGATTGGAACTCCTCAAGTAACTGGGGAGTGTTGCGGACCGCGCGGGGATCAGTCGCGCGGTCCAAACAGAAGGCCGCTAGCCAGCCCGCTGCTTCGCCGATGTTCCACTCCACCGGATGGAGCCGGAAAGCACCATTGGTGATGTGGGTGGTACCGACGTTCTTGCCCGCCGGGAGCAGGTTTTCCAAACGAATTGGAATGAGCGCTCCCAGCGGAATCTCAAACGGCGCCGAGGCGACGTCGATGTAGTTGTCGCCGCCCGTGGACGGGTGGAGATCAATTCGGTACATGCCGACGCCGACAGTGTCGGGGAATGTCGCCGGCCGTCCGTGCCCGCGTACTGCGATCGAAAGGTCACCTTCGACCACGGTGTATTCCGCCTTGATGCGGCGGGATTCGCGGATGTACGGCGCCTGCGCCAGGCCATCGCTGGTGCCGGTGATGTCGCCGCGCAGTCGCAGCCCCGGCCATCCTTTCCCGCCGTCCGGTCGAGGAGCTTCCGTCTGCAGCCAGTAGAAGAGCGAGTACGAGAGCTGCTTCGATGCTTCCAGATGCGTCTCGGAGTCAGGGGTGTCAATGATCGATCCGTCGAGGTAATCAATCATTGGCCAGTTGACGAGTACGAGGTCGCTGGGGAGGTGGCCGTCTTTCAACATCTTGCGGGCCAGGATGCGGCGGAAAATCCATAGCTCGCCATCGCCTCCATCCGCTTTCTGGTCTGCGATGGCGGCGAATGGGTCGTCGTTGACAGTTGGGGTGAAATTGCGAGTGACGATCTCCAGGGTGCGCGGGTGTGGCGCGGTGAGGCTGAGCAGCGGCGCGCCCCAGTACTTGGGCTGGTAGGCGGCCCAGTAGTCATAGTCTTTTGGCTTCGCGATGACGTGGTTTTCGCCTTCGCGGTGGTCGATGACGAAGCACCAGGAGAACGCTTGTACGTTTTCCGGCTGCGCAGTATCTGGCGCAGATGGTTCCCCGGTCTCGTCACGACCCTCTGCGCCACTGACGTATTCGGCTCCGGTTAGTGGCAGCAGTTCGCCAGTCTCCGTGGCATCCAGCACGTAAGCGGTGTCAATCCTCGTGTGTTCACCGCTGGTGATGTTTTTTACGGTCACCGAGCGCACGACATTCCCAACCACCTCTGCGCTAACCGGCACGATCGGCTGCATAACGGTGAGGGCGCCGGAGCCGAGGTACGGGGCCAGAAGGGAGTCGATCACGGAAACGGCCACCCGCGGTTCTGCGCAGAGGCGGCTGACCAGTCCGGCACCCGGGTTCAGTTCGCGCTGCGCGCGCGCGTCATCCGACAGGGGATAGTGCGCATGGTAATAATCGCGGATGCCGTTGCGGAGCTCCCGATATGAAGCTGTCACGCCGAATTGCTCTACCCAAGTGTGCTCGTCAACAGGCACGGCCTGACTGGTCAGCTGGCCGCCGAGCCAGGCGTATTGCTCCGTGAGGATGACGCGGCGTCCAGATCGAAGGGCGGCGAGGGCGGCCGAGACGCCTCCAAGCCCGCCGCCGACGATGAGGATTTCGGTGTTCAGGTGATTCACAGAGCAGTCTCTTTTCTTGGTGCTGCGAGGGTGGCGCCCTCGACGATGGTGCAGTCGAGCAATTGTTGACGGGGCAGCTCCTCCGCCCCGCGGGTTCCGTTCATGAGTTGGTCGAGCAGGGCAACCGCCCGTGAGCCGAGCTCCGGTCGGGGCGCACTGAGGCGGGTGTAGTCCACGACGTGTTCGTTTGGCCTAGTGAGCTCGCCGAAGACAATCAGGGACAGGTCACCGGGAATGCTGATACCGGATTCGACGGCGATGTCGTAGACGGATTGGGCGTGCGCGTGGTCTTCGACGAACAGCACGGTGGGCGCAAAGCGGCGAATTTCCGACCAGGCGGCGCGCAAATCAGTGCCATCGGCCACCATGGTTTCGCAGGACAGCCCTACCGCATCCAACTCTTGCAGGAGGCCCCTGGTTCGGTCGCGATTCGACTCGGCCGTCAGTGGCAAATGCAAGTAGAAGAGCTTCTTGTGTCCCTGGTCGATCGCGAGCCTGGCGAGAGCCGCAGTAGCGGTGCCGTAGTCGACGCCGACGTAGGGAATCCGACCGTCCGCGCCGTCCCGTCGTCCGATAGCGACGAACGGGTAGTCGCTCTCAACGAGGCGTTCCAGTTCGACGGGGTCCATTTCACGTCCCAGTAACAGGCATCCGTCAGCCAGGCGTAAACGGTTGTTCTCGTGGAAAATTCGTCGGCGGCCGTCGGTTACCGGAGCGCTGGTAAACATCAGGAGGTCGACGCCGATTTGCTCAGCCGCGCTTTCAACCCCGGTAAGCAGGGGAGTGTAGAAGTCCGAGCTTTCGTTTGGGAAGGCGTGCTCGTAGGTGAACACGCCAACGATGTTGTTTCCGACGCCGGCGAGGCTCCTGGCGGCCGGGTCGGCGACATAGGTCGTTTCCCGGATGACCTCGAGCACGCGACGCCGCGTCTCCTCTGGGATCCGCGTAGTCGCGTCCGCCTTACCGTTGAGCACGAGTGAGACAGTGGCCTGGCTCACGCCCGCGAGCTCAGCAATCTTGCGCTGTGTGACTCTCTGTGGCCTGGTAAGCACCGGTGCTCCATTCCTTGCTGCTCATCTTCGAGGTGGTAATGCGTATTAGCATATCAGAACTCCGCCGCTAATGCGCATTAGCATGCATTGCGCCAGCCACCCGTGCAATGGCTGGCTCTCCGCGTCTACTAGGTCAGTGCTCACAGGAGGCGAGTCGGTCGGCGTCCGGCGTGAACCGAATCCAATCAAACGACGCGACGATCTCCGGCGTTGTCGCAGATCCACGGTAAGCGAACGGCCCGATGTGCGTCGCGTTCAACTCATTGGCCGCAATCGAGCGGCCCAAATTGACGAACGTCATGCCGTCGATACTGTACGACGCCGTAATCCAGTCGCCGTTGTTGGTCATCCGCAGCCACAGACTCTCGCCCATCGTTGCCGGCGCCATCACGGCATCCTCCATCGTCCAGGTGTCGTTACGGTCGACTCCCTGGTGCCGCCAGACGAAGTCGATCCGCTTTCCGGCGTCGACATGCGAGAGATCCACCCGCGCAGAATTACGGTCGTCCGCCCTCGCGATCAGTCCAGCCTGTTGAAAGTTCCTGGCCGGATCGATCGTGAGTTTCGTCGTCACCTCCCAAGCAGCGGTAGTGAGTGGCTGCAGGATTAGCGGCGCCGATGTCGAGTTCCCCGCATAGGTCGGAACACGCAGCTGGCCTTCGCTGATGGTGTGCCGGGCGAGTTCGGGGCGCACGACATGGTTCCACAGCTCCCCGTCTAGTACATCGCCGTCGAATTCGTCGGAGCCCGGTGCGCTGCAGCGCTCGTACAGCGGGTCATTCGGGTGGGTGTTGAGCGGGTCACGCACGCCATTCTCGTCCAGGATCGCGTGTCCAATGGTCGTGTGGGATCGCTCCCCATACTCATAGAACAAATGGGTCTGGCCCTTGTGGGTGACAAATTGCGGCGACGTGGCGCGGCCGGCCTCCGGGGGAGCAGGGCGGGGGATGAACAACGGCTGCGGCTCACCGGTCTCGGTGAGCGTCCGGTTGATGCTGCGGGCGAATATTGTGCCTACGGTCGAGCCGTAAGCGATGTAGAGCTTGCCCTTCCATCTGAACAGGTCGGCAGCCGAAACGTTCGCTCCTTCAGCGCTGCCCGGGTCCACGATTGGCTCCGGCTGGACATCCCACACGCGCCCGTCCGGAGAGAACGCGGTCGAGATGTGACGGGTGTTGTCGGAGTAGTTCACCATGAAGAACATGGCGTAGCGGTATCCGGATGACGGATCGGGGTGGGTGAAGACGCGGGCGTACGACGTTTCGAGCGCGTGGCGGCCAGGTTGAGCCAGGTCGACCGTTCTGGTGGAGATGATCGGTCCCCCATATTCGAAGGTCACGCCGTCGTGGGACGTCGCGAACCGGGTAACGGTATTTTCGCCGTGGAAGTACAGGAAGAGTTGCTCTTCTTCGGCGTTCCAGAACGCATCCGGTGACGAGATGTGAGACACCGAATAATTGCCCGGCCAACTATTCGATATCAATGGACTCTGCTCGTGCTGGGTCCACGGACCGTCGAGCGAGTCGGAATACATGAGGTTGATTCCGCCGGGGGCATCGTGCGGTGCGTAGTAGATGTACCACTCGGCGAGCGGAGTATCCAGATACTTCCCGGCGTGGAACACCGTCGGGAAGATGAACTCCCCAGTCGGGTTGTGCGGCAAGGTGGGGTCGAGTGGATCGACTATCGATCCGGTCGACGTGAAGATCGGCAGGTCATGTCCGGGGTTGGCTTCCGGGTCGGCCGCTGCCGTGTGACTCACCGTGAGGAAGCCGGCCGCGAGGACCGTTGCGGTCAGGGCGGCGAACACCGTCCGCCGCGTTGTGGGTTTACGCATTTCATGCTCCTTCGCTGCAGCAATGGCGCGACGCTCGAGTACCGCGCACCCCAGGATTCGACCTCCTTGTGGTGGCCGTGATCCGAGTCACGCTAGCTAGTTATGCGTATTAGCACAAGCTTTGTTTGGTGAGAGCCGCAAAAAGAGGTTTCCAGCTGCCTGGGAAACCCCCTTTCCCGGATCTCAGCGAGCGGGCGACCCGGATAATTCACCTCACCGACGCGGCTCGGTCCTGGAGGTATTGGCGCGCTTCCGTTTCCGTCGTCCGGGAGGTCGCCCTCTCGTAGGCGTGCGGCCGTATCACGGTGGTCGGCTGCCGCCAGTAGGTGCGCGCGTGTCGCCTATGCGGGCTGGAATCGGCCGACCGCGACATCCGTGATCCCGTCTAGGGATTCGAGGCCGGCGAGTGCACCCTCGACCCGGCCGATGATCGCGGCAAGTGACACACGAGATTCGAGGGACGGCGCGATCGATACCAGTGCCTCGTACAGCTTCCGCAGCGCCATCCAATCAGTCAGACTCGAAATCGCCCGCGCACAGTGCACCGACTGGATGGCGGCCTCCAGTTGGAAGCGTCCGATCCTGCCGAGGGCATGTGCCCGACGCCGCCAGGACTCGCCTTGTGCGATGAGCGCCGCCAGTTCGAACGCCTCCGGCTCGTCATCCAGCAACTCGGCCAGTGTTGAGGCCAGGTAGAGAGGCTCCGCTGACAGCGACTCGCGCACACGCTCACCGGAGATCAGTTACGGTACCGACCACACGGCGTGGCCGACATACCCGTATGACGAATGAATGGATGCCCGATCGACAGATCCCCACAATGGATGCACCAGCGGAATAGGCTGACCGCATGATCATCGTCGCCACACTGGTCGTCTCCCTCGCGGCAGCGCTGCACGTGGGCATCTTCATCATGGAGAGCATCGCCTGGACCCGCCCAGCCATCTGGAGACGCTTCGGGCTTGCCAGCCAGGCGGATGCGGAAACCACCAGGCCGCTCGCCTACAACCAGGGCTTCTACAACCTGTTCCTCGCGATCGGCGCCGTCGTCGGCGTGGTGTTCTTCGCGGCCGGCTGGGAGCCTGCCGGGCTCGCGCTGGTCGTTTTCACTATGGCGAGCATGGTGGCGGCCGCCGTCGTCCTGGTGAGCACCGGTCGACGGTACATCGGAGCCGCGTTCATCCAGGGAACCTTGCCGCTGATCGGCCTGGTGCTGATCCTGCTGGTCTGAACGATCAGGCGAAGGCGACCAGGTCGAGTCTCGCCAGCCGCTCCGGGTCGGCGAGCACGTCGATGGCGACGATCTTCCCTTCCCGCACCACGAAACCCATCACCGACAGCGGCTGCCCGTCGCGCATGACGACAACTCCGGCGGCACCGTTGACCAGCGCAGGCTGGGCGAACGGTGCTTCCTGGGCGAACATGATCGCCTGGGACGCCAGGGTGGCGCCGCCGCGGATGATCTGGGAAATGCTTTGGCGAGAGCGGCCGCCGTCCGAGCGCAGCACGACGTCCGGGTCGAGTACGGCGACCAGCGCGTCGAAATCGCCTCGCCTCGACGCGGCGAAGAAGGCATCGACCACTTCGCGCTGCCGCGCCAGGTCGGTGTCCGGGGTGGGAGCCCCTTCCACACGGCGACGGGCACGGCTGGCCAGCTGCCGGGTGGCCGCAGGGGAGGACTCGATAATCTGGGCGACATCGTCGAACGGCACCGCGAAGATGTCGTGCAGCACGAACGCGACCCGCTCAGCCGGTGTCAGCGAGTCCAGCACCACCAGCAGCGCGAGCCCGACCGAGTCGGCCAGCACGGCTTCGTGCTCCGGGTCGCTGCCATCCACCGGGCTGACGATTGGATCAGGGGTGTGCACATCCAGTGGCTGCTCCCGCCGCACCCGCCGCGAGCGCAACAGGTTGAGGCAGACCCGGCCGATCACGGTCGTCAGCCATCCGGCCAGGTTCTCGACCTCGCTCACATCCGATCGGTTAAGACGAAGCCAGGCCTCCTGCACGGCGTCCTCGGCTTCTGGGAGAGAGCCGAGCATCCGGTAGGCAACAGTACGCAGGTGCATCCGATGGCTCTCGAACCGCTGGGCGAGCCAGTCGGCTTCGCCCAGCGGGCGACTCATTTCATCCATCTGTCACATTCCGTCGTCGTCGCGGTTCAGACCAGTGGGTGAAGTAATCACCCCTGAGAGATCACATCACCAACCCTATGGAGGAATGCAACCATGGCAGCACCCATTCTGGTCACCGGCGGAACCGGCACGCTCGGGAGGCTCGTCGTCTCTCGCCTGCAGAAGGCCGGCCGCGACGTTAGAGTGCTCAGCCGAAGCGCCCAGCAGAACGCTGGGGGCGTCGAGTACGTGGTCGGAGACGTGTCGACCGGGGAAGGGCTGGACCGCGCACTGCAGGGGGCCGAGACCGTCATCCACTGCGCCGGCAGCGGCAAGGGCGACGACGACAAGGCCAGGCACCTGGTGCGTGCCGCATCGAAGGCCGGGGTGCAGCACCTGGTCTTCATCTCCGTAGTCGGCGCCGACCGGATCCCGGTCACCAGCGGCCTCGACCGAACCATGTTCGGCTACTTCGACGCGAAGCGAGAAGCCGAACAGATCGTGGCCGACTCCGGCCTGCCCTACACGACGCTGCGAGCCACCCAGTTCCACGACCTCAACCTGCTCGCCGTACAGCAGGTGGCGAAAATGCCGGTCGCGCCTGCACCGGCCGGCTTCAGGTTCCAGCCGATCGACGCCGATGAGGTGGCTGAGCGGTTGGTCGAACTGGCACTCGGCGAGCCGGCAGGCCTGGTTCCCGATATGGGCGGGCCGCGCGTGTACAGCATGACGGACCTGATCCGCAGTTATCTCCGGGTGGTCCGGCGGCGGCGACCGATCATGCAACTGCGGATGCCCGGGAAGGCGGCCAGAGCCTTCCGCGAGGGGGCCAACCTTGCTCCGGAGCGGAAGGTGGGGCGAAAGACCTGGGAGGAGTTCCTGGGCGAGCGGGTGGGGTAGCCGGGATTAGAGGGCCACCAGACGCACATCCCGCAACTCACCGGCGTCCGCCGCCGCCGTCAGATAGGTGCAAGCGGGTTGTCGCCGGCGATCGGTGAGGGATCCGGGGTTCAGCAGCCGCAACCCCTGGGGTGTGACGGTGTCCCAGGGGATGTGGCTGTGCCCGAACACCAGCACGTCCGTGTTCGGGTACGCACTCTCACACCGGGCCTCCCGCCCCGTCGCGACGCCGGTCTCGTGGACCACGGCGAAACGGATGCGGTCGATCACCTCCTCGGCGACCTCCGGCAGGCGCGCCCGCAACTCCGGCCCGTCATTATTGCCCCAAACGCCGACCAGCCGGGCGGTGCGTTGCTCCAGCTCGTCCCGGGCTGTTCCAGGTGGTGCTCGGCGTCGTCGGCGTCGCCAAACTGATGCGGTTCATCCCGCGCAGCGTCATGGTCGGGTTCGTCAACTCGCTCGCCATCCTGATCTTCATCGCCCAGCTGCCGCACCTGATCGGCGTGCCTTGGCTGGTGTACCCGCTGATGGCGGTGGGAATCCTGATCATGGTGATCATGCCGCGACTCACGAAAGTGGTGCCGGCGCCTCTGGTCGCCATCGTGTTGCTGACGATGACCGTCAACGTGCCGACAGTCGGCGATCAGATGACCGCCAAGCTGGTCGACGACGTCACCGACACACATTCGCGGGGCCGGAAACCTCGGCGGCGAGGCTAGCCAGCGCTGCCGTGCGACCAGCGGCCGTCCGGCTAGCTACCGGTTATGTTTGATCAATGCCGACAACTCCTCGCCCGCTCCCGGTCTTGGGTGGACGAGCACTTGCGCTGGTCGGCATCATCCTGGTCGCCCTCAACCTCCGTACAGCGGTCGCAGCGCTGTCACCGATCTTCGACCGCATCAACGTTGACGTCCCGCTCGATACTGTCGGGATCGGCCTGCTCGGCACACTGCCGCCGCTGTGCTTCGCCGTTTTCGGTCTCGCGACCCCCCTGCTGCGGCGGCGGATGCATCTGGAGACCCTGCTGCTCGTCTCGCTGGCCGCGACGACCGTCGCGCACCTGTGGCGTGGCTCATCCGACTCTTTCGCCAGCCTCGTGCTGGCCAGTGTGGCCGCTTTCGCCGGCGCCGGAGTGGCGAACGTGGTGTTGCCCCCGATCGTGAAGAAGTACTTCCCGAACCGCATCGGTGGGATGACGTCGGCGTACGTGACCGTGATGACGCTGTTCAGCATGGTGCCGGCGCTCATCGCCGTTCCGGTGGCCGAATCGTTTGGCTGGCGGGTGTCGGTCGGAATGTGGGCGGCCCTGGGTGCTGTCGCAGTCTTCCCCTGGCTCGCCCTCTGGTTGCGGGAACGTCGCGCCCAGCTGGCAGTCGCGGAGCCGGACGCCGACGTGGAGGTAGAAGCTCCGGCGCTGGTGGGGAGAGTGTGGCGCACTCGCCTGGGCTGGGCACTCGCGGTGCTCTTCGGAATGACCTCGATGAACGTGTTCGGCGCATTCGCCTGGATGCCGCAGATGCTCACCGAAATCGCCGGGGTCGCCCCCGCGCAGGCCGGCGCATTGCTCGCGCTCTTTGCTGCGATGGGAGTTCCGCTGGGCCTGATCATCCCGGTGCTCGCGGTGCGGCCCGGCAGCGCATTGCCCCTCATCGTCGCCGGGGTCGCCTTCTTCATCGCCGGATACGCCGCGCTCCTGCTGGTGCCTGACGTCGCAACCTGGCTCTGGGTGGTGCTGGTCGGCCTGGGACCGCTGCTGTTCCCCCTCAGCCTCGTCATGATCAACCTGCGTACCCGAACGCCGCAGGGCGCCATCGCCCTGAGCGGGTTCACCCAGGGGATCGGTTACCTGATCGGCTCCCTCGGGCCCCTCCTGATGGGCATTCTGTATGAGCTCACCGGAAGCTGGACCGCGCCGATCCTGTTTCTGCTCTCGACGGTGGTCGGCACGGCAGTGGCCGGTTACGTGCTGCTTCGCCCGAGAATGCTCGAAGACGAGTGGCACGAGCGCGCGGACCCGCCGACCGCGACCGGCTGAACCATCCGAATCAGTGTTGGCCAGCACCTGCCCTGTTACGCCGGGTTTCGCAGTGTGACGTTGTGTTCCGACGCCGCTGTGGCGTTCTCGGTACCGTCGCCGCATGACACTTCTCGAATCTTCGACCGTCCCATCCACCACTGCCGTCGAGCGTGAAAACAGGCTCACTGAGGCGGGCAACGCCTGGGCGTCGCGCATCGCCACCGATGTCGCCAACGGGCAACTCACCTACCGGGTCACCGGCAGCGGTGTCGGTTCGGTGGCGACCACGATTGCCGCGGGTAAACACGCCTTCCTCGTCGATGAGCCGGATGCGCTCGCCGGCGACGACGTTGCCCCCAGCCCGGTCGAGTTCGCGCTCGGTGCCCTCATCTCCTGCCAGGTCGTGGTCTACCGGTTGTACGCCCAGGCACTCGGCATCCTTGTCGATGACATCGATGTGAAGGCGGAGGGGGACCTGGACGCCCGGCGCCTGTTCGGCATTGACGAGTCGGTACGCGCCGGTTTCAGTGACGTCCGCCTGGCGATCACCCTCACCGGGCCGGAAACGGATGCTCGCTACCAGCACCTGCGGGAGGTCGTGGACACGCATTGCCCGGTGCTCGACCTGTTCGCGAACCCGACCCCGGTCAGCGTGACGGTGACGAAGGGCTGAGTTCCGCGTCGAGGAACTTGGCGGTGAGCGCCATTGCCTCTTCCCAGCGCTCCAGGAAGACGTGGTCCTCGCCCTCCAGAGCCTCGAACCGGACGTCCTTTCCCGCTTTCCGCCAGACATCCACCGTCATCTCCGACCACTCGAACGGGATGATGCTGTCGGCCGTGCCGTGGGCGATGAGAAGCGGAACTTCGACGCGATCGACGAGTCCGCGCGGTGACATCTCCGACCAGAACTCCGGATTGCTCTCTGGGGTGCCGTACTCCTCAGTGACCTTGGTCGGGGTTGTCCCGGAGGTGGACGTCAGATAGGCGACGTTGTCGCCGGGGTTGATGCTGGCCGGGGCGGTCGCCACGGCGGCCTCGACGAGCGCGGGCTTGGCCACGATCGTGTTCAAGGTGAGGAGGCCGCCGAGCGAGTGCCCCATCAGACCGATCCGCTGTTCGTCGAGGGTGGGAATCCGGGATGCCTGGAGTGCGCGAACAGCGTTGACCACGTCGAGGGTCGAGCCGAGGTCGATGCCCAGCGCCGCGGCCGAGTCGGGCTCCGCCGTGGCGTTCCGCAAGTCGGTGCTCAGCACGATGTAGCCCGCCCTGGCGAAGTGGGCCTGCTCCCGCACCAGGCCGCTGCCCGGAACGTACACGTCCGGATCGACCACGCCGTGCACGAGCACCAGGCCGGGATGCGGGCCAGCCGTTGTCGGAACGCTGAGGGCACCGGTAACGCTCAGTTCGCCGCTCGTGTAGGTCACGGCATTCGTGGTGAACGCCTCGTTCTTCTCGATCTGTTCACCGAGTTCCAGGGTCACCGGTTCGAGGTCGGCCTCGGCGAGCGTATGGAGGGTCGGGTGTTCGGTAGCGCTGAACGCCGACTCCGACGCCTCCGGAGGCGGCGTACCGCCGCCGCACGCTGCCAGCACGCTGCCGACGGCGAGCACCAGCGCAATGACGCCGAATCGTATGCCGCGTCGCACGCCCATGTCCACCTCCTCAACCTTTCGAGCCGTCCTCGACGCTAGCCGCCGCATCTGAATGATCCATGGAACCTGCCGCAGGTGGCTGGGCCGCGCGTACCCTCGCCGGCGAATGGCGGTGGCATCGTGGCAGACGTGGAGAGGCCGGGGGCCGAGCCAGTACCGGCACGGATGGCTGGTGAGGGAGTAGCCGGGACACAGGCCGCAAGCGGAGAGTCCACCAGAAGCCGGGGACAGCCCACATCGAGGCCTGCCACTCTTGGCTTGACGCCGAGGTGCGGCTGGTGAAGCCGGAAGTCATTGTCTGCCTGGGCGCGACCGCCGGTAGCGCAGTCGTCGGCCGGCCGGTTCGCATCGGTGTTGAGCGCGGGCGAGTGCTCGACGGGCCGATCTATCCACTCCAGCGACGACTGCCCGACGCTGGCCGCCCCTGTCGCCCATTCCCTGCAAAAAGCACTTGACAGGTCTGTCGGCCGGGGCGTACTTTAGGCATAAACAACCAACTGATTGATAAAGCGTTAGGTTGACGATGACTCCCACTGATGAGGCCGAAGCCCAGCTGGACCGGGCGTTCCTGGCCCTTGCCGACCCGGTGCGACGGAATATCGTCGCGCGCCTGTCGACAAGCCCGGCGACCGTGAACGAGCTCGCCGAGCCGTTCAGCATCACCAAGCAGGGGGTCTCCAAGCACATTCAGGTACTGGAGGCTGCCGGGCTCATCAGCCGGAGTCGTGTCGGCCAGACCCGCCCGTGCCACCTCGAACCGCTTGCGCTCGAGGCGCTCACCGAGTGGATCGACACCTACCGCCTTGCCGCAGAGGCCCAATTCCGGCGCCTCGACCGTCTGTTCGAAACGATGAAGGAGAAGGAACGATGACCAGCAAGAACCCCACCATCATCACCGCCGAGCCCGGCGTGCCGTACATCGACATTGTCCGTGATTTCGATGCGCCGAAGGAGGCCGTGCGCCACGCCTACCTCGACCGCGACCTGGTCCAGAAATGGCTCGGCCCGCGCGGCTACGAGATGGAGGTCGGCGAGTGGAAAGCCGAAAGCGGCGGCAGCTACCAGTACACGCATCGGGACCCCGAAGGCAACTCCTTCGGGTTCAACGGCGTCTTCCACCACATTGGCGACGACCTGCTGGTGCAGACATTCGAGTTCGACGGGTGGCCCGGGCACGTCAGCCTGGAATCCCTCGTCTTCGAAGACCTCGGCGGGCGTACCCGCATCAGGAACCATTCCGTCTACCAGTCGGTGGAGGACCGTGACCAGATGGTGAACTCCGGCATGGAGGGCGGTGTCAACGACGGCTACGAACGTCTCGACGAACTGCTGGCCGAGCAGCACTGAGCGGACTACGCCTGCTCGTCCTCCGCAGCGATTGCCGCCTCGATGGCCGCCATCGAGGCGGCAATGTCGTCGGCATCCGTCGACCAGTTGCTGACTGAGATGCGCAGCACATCCCTGTCAGCCCAGCGGGACCCGGACATCCAGGTCGTACCGTCGGCGAGCAACCGGGCGGTGATGCTGCGGGTCCGTTCGTCGGAGCCGAAGCTCAGGCAGACCTGGGTGTAAACCACGTCGTTGAGGATGTCGACGCCGGGAATCTTCGCCAGCCTGGTGCCGAACTCCTGGGCGATCTCCACCAGGCGGTCCACCATCTCGGCCACTCCGCTGCGGCCGAGGGAGCGCAGCGCCGCCCAGACCGGCACGCCGCGAGCCCGCCTGGAGAGTTCCGGAACCTTATCGAAGGGGTCGCCCGGTCCGCTGTGGTCGTTCATCAGGTAGCTGGTATGGGCGCCGAAGACCGAACGCACCACGTCAGGGCGCGAAACGATCGCCACCCCGCAGTCGTATGGCACATTGAGTGTCTTGTGTGCGTCGGTGGCCCACGAGTCACAGGTTGCCAGCCCGGCAAGGCGCCATCGGTGGTGGAGGCTCGCCGCCGCCCACAGCCCGAACGCGCCGTCGACGTGCACCCACGCACCTCGCTCGTGCGCGACCGTCACGGCCTCCGCGATCGGGTCGAACGCGCCGGAATGCAGATTGCCGGCCTGCAGGCAGACGATCGCCGGTCCGCTGGTGCGCGCCATCGCCGCAGCCAGCGCATCCGGCTTCAGTCGGCCCTGCCCATCCGCCTCCACCAGAATGGGACTGCCGAGCCCCAGGTATTTCAAGGCCAGGTCGACGGTGACGTGGCGGTCTTCGCCGACGAAGACGTTCACCCTGGGGGCGCCGGTCAGGCCGTCGGCTGCGACATCCCACCCCACCTGGTCGAGCACATAGTGCCTGGCGGATGCCAGTCCCACGAAGTTGGCCATAGTGGCACCCGTGGTGAAGCCGACATCGGCGTCGGAGGGGAGTCCGAGGAGGTCGAGCAGCCAGTCGCCGGCCGTCTCTTCGGCGGCGGCGACGGCAGGGGTCGCCGCCCGCATCCCCGCGTTCTGATCCCAGGCGCTCACCAGCCAGTCGGCGCCGAGCGCCGCCGGGAGGGTTCCGCCGATCACCCAGCCGAAGAAGCGGCCGGAGGCCATGGCCATCAGGCCGGGCTCCGCCAGCCTCGCCAACTCGTCGACCACCTCGGCTGGATCGCTGCCGGCCTCCGGCAGGGGGCGGGCGAATCGAGCGGCAATCTCGCCGACTGTGAGCTCAGGGGGTACCGGCCTGGTGGGAACGGTGGCCAACCACGCCGTGGCGTGCTGGTGTGCTCGATTCAGCGCTTGCGCGTAGCCATCCGGGTCGGCCGACATGGGTCACATGCTAGCCCTTGGGTCGGGCTCAGCAACAGAGCGCGCCTGGATTTAGTCCTGGGCGGCGAGTTCGCGGGCCTGACGCAGCCAGTCGTCGAGAGCGTCGCCGTCGAACCCGTCGCTGTCCGCGATCTTGAGGGTTGCCATGTCAGCCGAGCCGCTCGGTGCCAGGGTCTCAGTGTCGTCGTTGATCGATTGGCCACGCCAGAGCATGAACGTCACGTATTTCGGGTTCGCCTTGAAGCCGGCGACCGGAGTTTTGCCCATCATCCAGACCGGATGTCCGTGCCAGACCTGGCCCTCAGCATCCGGAAGACCGGTATCGAGGTGCGCCCGCAGCGAGCCGACGCGCTTTGGGCGCTCTTCGACAGTTACCCGCCCGACGCGTTCGTGGTTGAGATGACTCGTCTGGTCTCTGAACGGCCGGCGGATGATGCGGCCGCCGCCCACGAACTGGGTGGCGCCTACGACTCGACCGGGCGCAGCGAACTCGCCGTGCCCCACTACCGCAGGGCCCTCGAATTGGGGCTGGAGGGGAGTCGGCACCGGCAGGCCGTCATCCAGCTGGCGAGTTCGCTGCGCAACCTGGGCCGGGCATCCGAAAGCGTCTCACTGCTGGAGCAGGAGCGGGACGCCAGGAGCGACGAGCTGGATGATGCCGTTCGGGCGTTCCTCGCGTTCGCGCTCGTCGACGTCGGCCGCGAGCGGGAGGCCGCTGGCATCGCGCTGGGAGCGCTGGCCCCGCATCTGCCGCGGTACCAGCGTTCGGTCAAGAACTACGCTCAGGCGCTCCTGCCGGAGTAGCCGAAAAGCAGGACCGCATGCTGCCCGCAAAAACCTCTCTCATACCGTGCGAGTAGCACAAAAGATCCCTCAATATGGAGGGGGGCAACCGCCGTCGAGCAAGGCCGCGGTTACCACTTCCAGGCCAGGCAGCGGGGCGGAATCTCGACAGGCTCGATCGGCGGGGGCGCTCGATCAGCGGGAGAGCGGGCCGCTACGGGCGCAGCAGCACCTTGGTGGCGCGTCGCTCATCCATGGCGGCGTACGCCTCGGCGACCTCCGCTAGCGGCAACTCCAGGTCGAAGACCCTGCCCGGGTCGATGGCGCCGGAGAGCACTTCGGGCAGAAGCTCTTCGATGTAGCCGCGCACCGGGGCGACACCGCCGTTCACGCCGACGTTGTTACCGAACAGCTGGCGTACCGGAAGCTCCGGCCCGCCATTGGGCACGCCGACGTAGCCGACCATGCCACCCGGCCGAGTGCTGCGGATGGCCTGATCCATCGACTCCTTCGTCCCGACGCACTCCAGCACGCAGTCGGCGCCGATCCCGTCGAGCAACTCCTTCACCCGGTCGACCCCTTCATCGCCGCGCTCCTCGATGATGTCGGTGGCACCGAACTCGCGGGCGATCGCCTGTCGCTCGGCATGACGCGACATGGCGATGATGCGGGATGCGCCCAGCCTCCCGGCGGCAAGCACCGCGCACAAACCAACCGCCCCGTCCCCGACGACCACTACGCTGCTGCCGGCGGTCACTCCGGCAGAGACGGCGGCGTGGTGGCCGGTGCCCATGACATCCGCCAGCGTCAGCAGGCCGGCAACCTGGTCGTCTTCCGGCATAGTCGGGGTCGCCACCAGCGTGCCGTTCGCGTTCGGAACGCGGATCCGTTCACCCTGGGCACCGTCGGCGAATGCACCCGTCTGGTCGGCGGCGCCCCA
>JBBDSS010000020.1:188769-225092 GCA_040904805.1 Homoserinimonas sp.
CCCCGGTGGGGGGGGGGGGGCCCCCGGCGCCCCCGTTCAGGCAGGAACTGCTGACCCCGTTGCGGCAGTTGATGCAGGTGTTGTCGCAGTGGTAGAACGGCGCGATCACGAAGTCGCCAATCCGTACCGCAGTGACGTCGACACCGATCTGCTCGACGACGCCGACGAATTCATGGCCGATGCGCCGGGGCGAGCGGATCGGGGTGACCCCGCGGTAGGGCCAAAGGTCTGAGCCGCAGACGCAGGCCGCGACCACCCGGACGATGGCGTCGCTTCCGGTCGCCAGCGCCGGCTCCGGCACGTCGTCCAGCCGAATGTCCCGTTCTCCGTGAATCACTGTTGCTCGCATCCATTCAGCGTATGCCGGTTACCGGGCGAGCAGGCAATCGGAGGCCGCCGCTGGGCCACGGGGATCTCGCGGGAGTAACGTTGAACCATGTCGAATCTGGTGGAGAAGTTGGCGGACAAGATCCCGAACTCGCTCGGGGCGAAGTTGAACTATGGGGAACCGGTCACGCTCGGCGGTGTGGAGGCTGTTCCGGTCTCTTTGGTGTGGTTCGGTTTCGGCGGCGGCAGCGATGAGGCTAGCCAGGCGGGTGGTGGCGGCGGTGGCGGCGTCAGCATCCCCGTCGGCGTGTACACCGGCGGCCCGGACGGCCCACGATTCCGGGCGAATCCGGTGACACTGATGGCGTTGCTGGTTCCGGTGCTGGGGATCGGCGCCCCGGCTCTGGCGAAACTGGTGCGCGCCCTCAAGCGCTGACCGGTATCCCCTGAAGCCGCGCAACATGTGCGGAATAATTCGAGAACGGATGCCGTTGGCCATGTCAATGCATATGCATGCAGTTCTCGATGCGAAAGGCCACCCATGGCAGACCTCGAACTCGGCCTCGATACCTTCGGCGATGTCACGGCCGGCGCCGATGGCAAGAATCTCAGTCACGCCCAGTCCATTCGCAACATCATCGACCAGGCAGTCCTCGCCGATGAGGTTGGCGTCGACTTCATCGGGGTGGGAGAGCACCACCGCGACGACTTCGCAGTGTCGGCGCCTGAAGTTGTCCTGGCCGCGATTGCCAGCCGCACCAAGCGCATCCGGGTGGGTTCCGCCGTCACCGTGCTCAGCTCCGATGACCCCATTCGGGTGTTCGAGCGTTTCTCCACGGTCGACGCCCTCTCGAACGGCCGCGCGGAGGTCATCATCGGCCGCGGCTCATTCACCGAGTCGTTCCCGCTGTTCGGCTTCGACCTGAGCGACTACCAGCAGCTATTCGAAGAGAAGATCGAGCTGTTCGCCGAGTTGCTGAAGGGTGAACCGGTCACCTGGACCGGCAAGCTGCGCCCCGGCCTGACCGACCAGAGCGTCTTCCCACCGATCGAGAACGGCACCCTCAAGACCTGGGTCGGCGTCGGGGGGAGTCCAGAATCGGTGGTCCGGGCTGCCCATTTCGGTCTGCCGCTCATGCTCGCCATCATCGGCGGCGACCCGCTGCGGTTCGCCCCCTACGTCGACCTCTACAAGCGCGCCCTCGGCCAGTTCGGGCGCGACGTGCTGCCGGTCGGCGCCCATTCGCCCGGGCACATCGCCGCGACCGACGAGCAGGCGCGCGAAGAACTCTGGCCGCATTTCAAGGCCAACCGCGACCGGATCGGCGCCGAGCGCGGCTGGGGTCCGATGTCGCGCGAGGAGTACGAGCACGAGGCGGCGGATGGCGCACTGTTCGTCGGTTCACCCTCGACAGTCGCCGGCAAGATCGTGCGCGCCGCCGAAGGACTGGGTCTCGACCGCTTCGACCTCAAATATTCGAACGGCACCATGCCGCACGAGCAGTTGATGTCGTCGATTGGACTGTACGGTCGCGAGGTCATTCCCCTGGTGCGTGAGCAGCTCGGCTGAGGGTCACACCTGAGGCTATGACGACTTCTGCGGGTGGACAGTTTCGCCTCGCTCAAGCATTTCCACAAAGCCGGCGATCTTCTTCGCGCGAGTCTCTGCCCGCTTGACGCCGTTCAGCCGGAAGAGGATCGCAAAGCGATTCTGGGCGCTCAGGGTGGCAAAGGCGGCTGCCGCCTCCGGGCTGGCCGTCAGGGCTTCCTGCAGGTCTTCCGGCACCGGCGCGTCCTTCTGGCGATAGGCGGCCTCCCAACGGCCGTCAGCCTTGGCGGCCTTAACCTGCGCGATACCGGCCGGCTGCATCCGCCCCTCGGCGGTGAGCCTGGCGATATGGCCCCGATTGCGGTCGGACCAGGGACTCCGGGGCCGCCGCGGCGTGAACGACTGCAGGTAGAAGCCCTCGTCTATCGACCCGGCCTGTCCGTCGATCCAGCCGAAGCAGAGCGCCTCGTCGAGCGCCTCCGCGTACGAGATGCCCGGGAGCGCCGACAATTTCTTGACCAGTTGCAGGCGCACGCCGGGGGAGTCCTGGCCGTTCTCGAACAGCCAGTCATGCCATTCCTGCTGCGACTTGCAGTAGAGGAGCGGCTTGTCGTTGTGTGCAACCACGGGACCAGTATCCTTCAGCTTCGAGCTGGAAGCTCGTGCAGTGCCCAGCCGTTGCCGTCCGGGTCGCTGAAGAAGTCGAAGCGGCCCGCTTCAGGCCAGAGGCCATTGCGGACAGGATGGGTCTTCAACCCTTGTTCATAACCCGCGGTCCACCATGTCGAGCACGCGGGCGGTCGCCGCCGTCACCATGTCGTCGGTGAGCCCGCGCAGGGGGCCGTCGATGACCAGCATGCCCAGCCCGTGCACTGAGGCCCAGGCTGGCAATTCGGCGTTCTCCCGGCGTTCCGCCGGCAGCCCCCCGGCGGACACCAGGCCGTCGAGTGTTTCCGACAGGATCTGGAACGGTGCGCGCCCCAGCTGCCCCGCCTTGTCGGCCGTCATCGCTTCGCTCATGTCGTGCGGCACGCTGAACGCGGTGCGGAACAAGCCCGGCTGCTCCCGGGCGAACGCCAGGTAGCCTGCCCCGGTGGCGCGAAGCTGCTCCCGGGCATCCGCCTGCTGGTCTCCGGTGGAAGTGACGGATGCGACCTCCTCCTCCATACGATCCGCCGCCATTCCCTGGGCGGCAGCGGCTACGGCGTCGAGCAGTGCTTGCCGGTCCGCGAAGTGGCGGTAGGCCGCGTTGGGCGAGACAGAGCTGCGCCTGGTGGCTTCGCGCAGGATGACGGCGTCCGGACCGCCCTCCCGGGCCATCTCGATTCCTGCTTCAATGAGCGCCTCCCGAAGGTCGCCGTGGTGGTAGTTGTTCCTCTGTGCTGTCACCTGGTGCTCCCCTCTGGACAGTGTCTGACTATCGTGCCATTGTGGACAGCGTACACATCGGGGGCTGAGGCCGGGGGCTGAGATAGAGGAGAAGTACCCGTGTTAACGAAATCAAACGTATTCGGTTCGTTCTCGATCGACGACCTGGAGGCCGCCGCGACCTTCTACGGCGAGACGCTGGAATTGAAGGTCGACCGCTCAGAGATGGGCGGGCTGGACATCACATTCGGCAACGGCATGCAGTTCTTCGTCTACCCCAAGCCGAATCACAAACCGGCCTCGTTCACTGTCCTGCATTTCGAGGTCGACGACATCGATAGCGCAGTCGACGAGCTCAACTCCCGCGGGGTGGTCACCAAGATCTACGCGGACGACGAGATACCGGACATGCCGCCGAATGATGAGAAGGGGATCGTTCGAGGCGGAGAGGACAATCCGTCCATGGCCTGGTTCAAGGACCCGGCCGGCAACGTTATCGCCGTCATGGAATCGAAATAGCCGGCGGGGCCGGCCCGGGAGCCTCGACGGAATCGGGGAATACCCTGATTGCGACACGCACAGAGCTGTAGCAGGCTTGTTATATGGACCTTTCACGACCGAGAAACGGCCGCGTGATCGCCGGAGTGTGCGCGGCAATAGCGCGCCGCTTCGGCTGGAACGTCACTGTGGTTCGCCTGCTGACGGTGCTCAGCATCTTGATTCCAGGCCCCCAGGTGATCATCTATATCGTGCTGTGGTTATTGATCCCGCAAGACAACCAAGTGTGAGGCGCTAAGTGGAGGAATTGTCCCGGCGGATCTCATCAAACTCGATGTCGTCCGGGCTCACCTCGACGTCGCCGCCGTCATCCGGCCCGCCGGTGCCAGGCAGCACCCGCACATCGTCGTCACTGATATCGGGATCGGCGGTCGCCAGGCTTTCGTCTGGGTCTTCCTGCCGCTCACGGGTCTCGGCATCGCTGGCCGGGCTGTAGACAGTGTCGTGCTCCACCGATTCGTTCTCGCTCGGGTGCTCCTTCATGGACATGATCCGAAGGTACGCCGATATCGCACCCCGGGCACTCACCCGGCTCCCAGCAGGCGACCGCGCCGACCTGCGCGGAAGTGAGCGAACGGCAGGGTTGGTGACAGTACAGCGAAGAGTGTATTGTTGACGAGGTGTTGACGACAACTTCTCGCCTGGACGTGATGAACCGGTTGGGCCGGGCGATGGCCGATCCCACCCGATCCCGAATCCTCCTGACGCTCGTCGAGGGCGCCGCCTATCCTGCGGACCTGGCGGAGCGCCTTGAGCTGACCAGGCAGAACGTCTCCAACCACCTCAGTTGCTTGCGGGACTGCGGCATCGTTGTCGCCGAGCGCGAAGGGCGCCAGTCCCGCTATGAGATTTCCGACCCACACCTCACCCGGGCCCTCACTGAGTTGGTGAGCGTGGTCCTCGCAGTCGACGAGTCGGCCGAGTGCCTGGACGCCGGGTGTACAGTCCCCGGATGCTGCGAACCCGCACTATGACTCTCACGCTCACCGCCATCAGGCGAAGCACACTGCAGCGTCGCATCCGCTGGATCGTCAGCGCGACAATCGCCTACAACGTGATTGAGGCTGTCGTTGCCATCGCAGCGGGAACCGTTGCCTCCTCTGCAGCCCTCATCGGCTTCGGCCTGGATTCGGTCGTCGAAGTGTTGTCCGCCGCTGCCGTCGCCTGGCAGTTCACCCGCAGAGACCCTGAGCGCTACGAGAAGCCGACCCTGAGGGTCATCGCTGTCGCATTCTTCCTTCTCGCCGGATACGTCACCATCAGTTCGGTGCTGTCCCTGACCAGTGCCGTCGACGTCGAGCACAGCACCGTCGGAATCGTCCTTGCGGCGATCAGCGTGGTGGTGATGCCGACCCTCTCCCTGATTGAGCGTCGAACCGGGCTGGAGCTCGGCTCAGCGACCGCCGTCGCCGACTCCAGGCAGACCCTGATCTGCGCTTACCTTTCCGGCGCGGTGCTGCTCGGGCTCGTTCTCAACAGCACCCTCGGCTGGAACTGGGCGGATGCTGTTGCGGCGCTCGTCATCGCGGCCTTCGCGGTTCGGGAGGGTGTCGAAGCATGGCGGGGAGACACCTGCGCGACCCCCATCGGCATGCTCCTCGACGACGACACCAGCGACGATAACGCCAGCCACGCCAACGACTGAACTTCCGATGGGGGCCAGGACTGCGAGCAGGTTAGAAGATCGAGGCGGCGACCTGCATCCATCCGGGTCCGTCCTCCAGCGAAACCCTCCACGAGTCGCCCACGCTCCGACTGGCGGTGATGGAGTAGGTGGTCATGCAGCTTCCGATCGACGATATGCGGGAGTATTTCTGGATCCCGGAGGGCGCCGAGTACGAGTTGAACGCCGACCCGGCGACCCGCGCCTTCGTACGCGAGGCGGCCGAACGGATGCTTCGCGCCGCAGGCTGACAGGAAATGATCCGCTCTTCCGGGTGTTACGATTACTCGGCTGTGTGGACAGTGTGAACATTCGAGATTAGGCCTATCGTGCAAGAGCAGCAATCGAGCGACAACGTGCGTCGAGTACCGCGTGCGGTACGACCGTTCCTCCGCGGGCAGTACCGGCTCCTGGTCGGTGCGCTGTCGTTCTCACTGTTCGGCGGAGGGGTCTGGCTGGTAGCCGTGGTCTTCCAGGTCATCCGCCTCGGCGGTGGCCCGACCGAACTCTCGTACGTCGCACTTGCGGCAAGCCTGGGGCTGGTCGGTGCCGTGCTGGTCGGCGGGGTCGTCGCCGACCGCGTCCCGCAGCGCAACATCATGCTCGTCGTCGAATCGGTGAAAGTGGTCGGCACTGGTGCGGCAGCAACACTGGCCATGCTCGACGTCATCCAGGTGTGGCATCTCGCGGTCGTCGCGCTGATCCTCGGGATCGTCGATGGGTTCTTCTACCCGGCTTACTCCGCCCTCCTGCCGTCCATCCTCCCGGCAGACGACCTTCTCGCCGCCAACGGGGTGGAAGGCGTACTGCGCCCGGCCGTAATGCAGGCGGCCGGGCCGGCCGCCGCCAGCCTGGCCATCGGCATACACTCTCCGGCCCTGGCGTTCGTCGTCGTTGCCGGTGCCAGCGCGTGCGCCGCAGTGTGGCTGGCCCTGATGAAGCCGACGCCGGTGCGCCGGGAACCGGATGCCGAGAAGCAGCATCCGCTCAGGGTGCTGTTCGTCGACCTCCGCGGTGGCTTCCTCTACATGGTGGGGACGCCGTGGCTGCTCGGCAGCCTCATCTTCGCCTGCCTCCTGGTCCTGGTCATCATGGGGCCCATCGAAGTGCTGTTGCCGTTCGCCGTTACCAATCAGACCGGCGGTGGACCCGGCGCATTCGCGCTGGCCCTGGCGGCGTTCGGCGGCGGCGCCGCCGTCGGCTCGATGGCGGTGGCATCGCTGCCCCTGCCCCGCCGCTACCTGACGATCATGCTCGCCGCCTGGGGGGCCGGGTCCATTCCCCTGGCGGTCATCGGCTTCACCTCCCTCCTCTGGGTGATGGTGATCGCGTTGTTCATGGTCGGTTTCACCTTCTCCGCCGGGGGCGTCATCTGGGGAACGCTGCTGCAGCGACGGGTGCCGCCCGCCCTTCTCGGTCGCGTGTCCAGCCTCGACTTCTTCGTCTCACTGGCCCTGATGCCGGTCTCCATGGCCCTGGCCGGACCGGTCGGGGAAGGGCTCGGTATTCCGATCACCTTCGTCATTGCCGGGCTGGTCCCGATGGTTGTCGCCGCATTGGCGATCGTGATCTTCCGCATGCCGAAGGACGAGCTCGACCACCCGCTCGATCCGCAGATCGAGCAGGCCGAGCCTGGCGCGCCGTTCACCCCGTAGCGGGTTATCCGGATCGCTAGGATTCTGGCATGGCGAACACCGAGCATCAATCTGTCCTGCGGGTTCGTGAGGCGCTGGCCGCCCACGGGCTGACCCCTGACATCCGCTGGTTCGATGAGGCGGCCACCACTGCGCAGGCGGCGGCGGATGCCCTGGGAATCGAGGTCGGGGCGATCGCGAACTCGCTCATCTTCACCCTGGACGCGGAGCCGGTACTGGTGCTGACATCTGGCGCACACCGTGTCGACACCGACTGGCTCGGCGCCAGGCTCGGCGGCACTCTCGGGCGGGCGCCGAAGGAGTTGGTGAAGCAGGCCACCGGGCAGGTAATCGGGGGAGTGGCGCCGGTCGGGCATCCGGCCCCTCTGAGGACCCTCGTCGATTCGGCGCTCGCCGACTACCCGGTTGTCTGGGCGGCGGCGGGGCACGCCCATACCGTCTTCCCCACCAGCTTCGACGAACTGCTGCGCGTGACCGGCGGTGAGCAGACTTCCGTCGCTCCCTGAGCGTCAGATCTTGCTGTCGAGCACGTGCGGGGGATCGACGATGTCGTCGTAATCCCGGTGCTTGATCACGAAGTCGGCCATCATCGGGCAGAGGGCGACAGCCCGCAACCTGCTCGCTCGCACGTCGTCGAGGGCGAAGCGGATCAACCGCGATGCCAGTCCCTGCCCGGTGTATTCCTTGTCGACTTCGGTGTGAAGGAACACCCGTCGGCCACCATCATCGCGATAGTTGATGTGCCCGATCACCTCGCCGTCGCTGCGCAGCTCGTAGTGGTGGATTTCTGGAACGTGTTCAATCGCAGGTTCGCTCATGACCCCATTCTCACCCACTATCTGATAGCCATGCTGAGAACCTTGCCTTGGTAGTTCGTCACAAGCTCACCCGCCGTGGCTCGTCCCAATCTCCATAGAGTGCGATGGCCCGCCTCCCTATGCTCAAGCATGTTGCACCCATTCACGCACTTCAATGACGAACCAGTGATCGTTGGCAACGACTGACGATTACCGAAGAAGGATGACATATGCGCGCTCGATATACGCTTCCGGCACTGGTTGCCGTGGCAGCCCTCATGCTGACTGGCTGCGTGGACAACTCGAATCCAGATGACAACGGACCCAGGGACGACTCCGCCGCCGCTGAGGTCACCGTGGACGAGGCGGCCGCTGCGCTGTTGCCGACTGCTGTCGCTGAGTCGGGGATCCTGCGAATCGGCACCAGCCCGAACTACGCACCGAACGAGTATAAGGACGATGCCGGTGAGCCGATTGGCTGGGGCATCGAGATGGTCGACGCGATCGCCGCCAAGCTCGGCCTCACGGCGGAGATCTCCATCGCGAAGTTCGACAACATCATCCCGCGGATCGTGGGCGGCCAGCTCGATCTCGGCGAGTCGTCGTTCACCGACAACGCCGAGCGCGAGAAGCAGGTCGACTTCGTCAACTACTACACGGCGGGCATTCAATGGGCATCCGCCCTGGGTACCGATGTCGACCCGAACAACGCGTGCGGGCTGAAGGTCGCCGTACAGGCGACGACCTACCAGGACACCGTCGAGCTGCCCGCGAAGAGTGAAGCGTGCGTCGCTGCAGGCAAGGAGCCGATCACTCCGATGCCATACGACACGCAGGACTCAGCGGCCAATGCCGTGGCGGTCGGCCAGGCGGATGCTTTCAGCGCCGACTCGCCCGTCACGCTGTACGCGATCTCCCGTCTGAGCGACAAGCTGCAGGTGGCCGGCGAGACCTTCGAAGTATCCCCATACGGGTTCGCCGTGCGGAAGGGCTCAGGCATGGCTGAAGCAGTGCAGGCCGCCCTCCAATCGATGGTCGACGACGGTTCGTACCTCGAACTGCTGGAGGCCTGGGGCGTTGAATCCGGTGGCCTTGACGCCATCACCATCAACGCGGCAACGGCAGGCTAGCGCAACCGAGTTTCAGCGGCGCGGCGTGCGGGGAGACCCTCACGCCGCGCTGGTAGCGCGATCACCGGGCACCGATTACAGATGGCGTGCAGATAATTGCAGCCAGACCAGCAGGCGGGTCTCGGGGTCTTCCAGCTGGGCCCCGAACAGCAGCTCGATGCGTGAGAGCCGATAGCGCACGGTGTTGGCGTGCAGGCCGAGTCTGGCCGCCGTCTCGATCGCGTTGGAGTTGCAGTCGAGATAGGTGCGCACGGTGAGTTCGAAGGCAGTATTGCGGCGGGCGTCGTGCTCGGCGACCCTGGTGGCGAATTCGCCCGGGAGTTGACCGGCCGCTCGCAGCTCAGCGACTATCTGGCGAAGCTGCAGGCGGGATCCCAGGGATTCTCTATCGGCGACGATCTCGTCTGAGTCGTCACGCACCCGGCCGTCTTCCACATCGCGCAGGAGCATGGCCAGCACTGACTCCGACCCGAGCCTGGACTGGGCGGCCGACTCGACCGGCATGGTGTCGCCGAAACCGGCCAGCACCGGCTTCGACACCAGGCGCCTGGCATGGTGCGCGATGCGCAGGACCGCTTCACGCTGGAACGCCGATGACGTGACCTCCGCCTGCGGGAGCACAATGTACACGAGATTGTCTGCAATGCCGCAGACCGCGGTCGGCAGCCATACCGCACACGCGGTTCGCACTGTGTCGAACAGCAGCATGCTCGAGCGCAGCACCTCCGGCGCATTCCCGGCAGGACCGCTCGCGGCCAGGGCGACGACCCGGACCTCGTCAGCGGAGATGCCGAGCTGCACTGCCGCGAGCTCCGCCCTGTCGGGTTCGAAGAGAAGGGGATTCACCAGTTCGATCTGCCGGGTCCGCCCGGCATCCCGATTGTTCCGCCGATGCAGCAGGTGCAGCGCAGCGACGTTCGATGCTTCACGCAGAACCCGGTTGGTGCTGTCGTCGTGCGCGGCATCCGCATCGATCAGCCAGAGAGAGCCGAGCACGACGTCCCCGGCACGGATTGCGACGGCAGAGCGGGTGAGGGAGTGCTTGCTCGGGGCAACGCTGAGCACCTCCTGCGATGAGTGCACGCGGCGATAGTCCTGGTCGTTCTGCTGGGAGTGCGGCACGTGCAATTGCAGGATCGACTTGCGCCGCGTTTCGTCGATGGGCTGGTCGGCGAGGGTCGAATACGCCAGCACAGTCTGGTCGGGGTCGGCTATTGCGACGGCTCCGCCGGCAAGGGATGCGACGGCGTTGGCCAACTCGAACAAGTCGCCCGGCCGGATGTCCACGAGGGATCGCGACTCGCCCTGCGGGATGATCGCCGCCTGGAAGGACTCGACGAGCTGATCCCACGGCACCGGGTCGGATGCCCGGAACAGTGCGAGCCCGGCCGCAAATGCTGCCCTGCGGAGTTCCTCGTCCGGTGCGCCATGCGCCTTGTAGACGATCGCCAGGTAGCCGGCGTCCACGAGCACCTTCAGCTTCGCCGGTAATTCCTTAGCAGTGACGAGCATTCCGATGCCGAACGCCACAGCCCCGGGGAAGGGGGTCGGCGCAGCTGATGCGTCGAAGATCGCCGAACCCGAGACGGCGCGGTGATCTGCTGACGTGGAGTCCACCAGGGTGGCGATCTCGGTTCCGATCGCCCGGGCCACTTCGGCGAGGGTCGGCATCCGTCCGCTGCCGTCGGCTGGCGGCGCGGTGGTCGCGCCGCCATGAGCCATTTGGTAAGTCATAACAGTCCGTTGGCCATCATTTCGTCAGGTTCTCCATAGTTAGTGCTCGGTTGTGATTCTAGGCTGACGAGCAGCGCGCCAGGGAAAGCGCAATCAGAGCACTAAGGGGCGCATGTGAAGCTGAACGATGTCAGGCAACTCGTGCAGCTGAGAGCACCTGTGCTGTCGAGGCCCCGTCGCGTGCTGCGCGATGCCTACAGCGTGGAGGAGTTCCGGCTGGCAGCGGAGCGCGTACTGCCCAGGGGCATCTTCGACTATCTGGAGGGCGGCTCGGAAGACGAGGCGACCCTGCGGCGCAATCGAACCGTGTTCGAACGCTGGTCGCTGATGCCGTCCTGGGGCCCTGTGGCAGGCCCCGACACCTCGACCGAACTGCTCGGCCGTGCCTCGGCGCTGCCGATCACGCTCACTCCGACCGGAGCCACCCGGCTGTTCCACCCGGACGGCGAGGCGGCCGTGGCGAAGGCGGCGGATGCTGCTGGAGTTCCCTACGGCATTGCCGGGTTGAGCACAGTGTCGATGGAGCGGGTGGCAGACGATTTCCCGCGGCTGGACCGCTGGTTCAACGTCAGCTTGTCGCCGGACAAGGGCGCCCTGCGTGCCAAGCTGGACCGCTGCCAGGCGGCAGGCTACCGGGCCATCATCGTGACCGTCGACACCCGCGCCCTCGGCTCCAGGGAGCGGGACCGGCGAAACGGGTTCACCGCCCCACCAGCATTGACACTCTCCTCGCTGCTGGGCATCGCCGTCCGCCCCGGCTGGTGGCTGAACTTCCTGCGCGCCGAGGGCATCCGCTTCCCCAACCTCGAGGCCGCTGATGCCTCCGGATCTCCGGTCACTCCTTCGATGTGGGAACAGATCCTCGGACACTCCGAGTCGAGCCAGGGCTGGGATGACGTCGAGCACTTGCGGGCAGAATGGCCGGGCAAGATCATCCTGAAAGGCTCCGTCAGTCCAGACGACGTGGCCAGGGCCGCGAGTCTCGGCGTTGATGCCGTGCAGTTGAGCAACCACGGCGGTCGTCAGCTCGATCACATGCTGAGTCCGATGGACGTGATCCAGGAGGCGAGGCAGCGCGTGGGCGATCAGGTCGAGCTCTACGCTGATTCGGGATTTCGCCGGGGGAGTGACATCCTCAAGGCGATCGCGCTCGGGGCGGATGCAGTGTCGATCGGGCGCCCCTACCTCTACGCGCTGGCAGCCGCTGGGACGGCCGGAGTCAGCCAGGTGATCGACGTGCTGGCCGACGAACTGAAGAGGGCGATGACGCTGGTCGGGGTTTCTTCGGTGGCGGAGCTCAAGGCGCGCGGTCCCGAGATCGTCCGGGAGTGCTAGCGCGACTTTTTCACGGGTGGGGTGCTTGCGCGTCATTCGAAACTATGTTCGAATAGAGCATGCGATGGAGTGCCCAGCAACTGGACGGCGAAGCGGCGGATGCCCTGCCAGGGCTCGCACGCCTGGACAACCTGGTGCGAACCATCCGCACGCCGGAGTTCGACGGGGTCACCTTCTATGAGGTGCTGGCCAAGAGCGCGCTGAACCGGGTGTCGAGTGCCAGCAACATGCCGTTCGGCTGGACGATCAACCCGATGCGCGGGTGCCTGCACCAGTGCACCTACTGTTTCGCCCGGCCCACCCACAGCTACCTCGACCTCGATGCGGGCCGGGATTTCGACACCCAGATCATCGTCAAGGTGAATGTTGCCGACGTGCTCGCCAAAGAGCTGGGCAAGACCAGCTGGGAACATCATGCGGTGGCCCTCGGAACCAACACCGACCCTTACCAGCGCGCAGAGGGCCGTTACCGGCTGATGCCGGGGATCATCGCGGCACTCGCCGGCTCAGGCACCCCGCTGTCCATCCTCACCAAGGGGACGCTGCTTCGCCGTGACATTCCGTTGCTCGCCGAGGCGAGCAAGCAGGTTCCAGTGGACCTCGCGATGTCCATCGCCATCTACGACGACGAACTCCAGCAGTCAGTAGAGCCGGGCACCCCGACCGCGAAAGCGCGTCTGGCCACGGTCACGGCCGTTCGCGAAGCCGGGCTCGACTGTTCGGTCTTCCTGATGCCGATCCTGCCGTTCCTCACCGATTCGCGGGACCATCTGGAGCGGGCAATGAAGCAGGTGAAGGATGCCGGTGGCAGCTCTGTCGTCTACTCCGCACTCCACCTGCGACCCGGAACCAAGGAGTGGTTCATGGAATGGCTGGGGCGTGAGCACCCGGAACTGGTCGGCAAGTACCGGCAGTTGTACTCGGGCGGTGCCTACGCGCCGAAGGAGTACCGCAGCTGGCTGGCGGCGAAGGTGAAGCCGGCGATCCGTCGGCATGGCCTGGAGCGCGGGCGTGAAGATCCGGCAACGGGGGGAGTGCGTTCGAGCGCGTTGGGACGACCGGGGGCGTGGGAGTTGATGCGCGGCCCGAACGGCGAGCGGTCACTCATAGCCGAAGAGATGCCTCCGGCGCTCGCAGCTCGGGCCATGCCGCAGCCCACGTTGTTCTGACGTGAAGTCCGACGACGTCAGGTCCTGGGCACCTCTCCGCGCCACGCACCGGTCTCGCCGCCGGTGCTTTCGATGAACTCCTTGAAGTTCTTCATATCGTTCTTGATCGCCATGTCGTCCACTCCGACCGCAGCGCCGATCTTTTCGGGCAGGCCCGCAGGCTCCCAGTCAATCTGCACCGTCACTCGCGTCTCGGAGTCATTCAACTTGTGGAACGTGACCACGCCGGCATGATTCTCTTCGCCGCCAACACTGTTCCAGGCGATCCGCTCATCGGGGAGCTGCTCGGTGACCTCCGCATCGAACTCGCGTTCGACGCCGCCGATCTTCACCTTCCAGTGGGTGAGCGTGTCACCGATCTGCTCGATGGTCTCCACGAAGCTGAGGAAGTGAGGGAAGGACTCGAATTGCGTCCACTGGTTGTACGCGGTGGTCACCGGTACGTCCACGTCGATTGATTCAACCACCTGGGCCATGGTCGTTCTCCTTGCAGTCGGGTGCACGTCGAGTCGTGCACTGGGTTTGCCACGGTAACCGCGTTCACGGAAAGATTCATCAGAATCCGCTGGGTATCGGTGAACGTGTCTCAGCGTGTTCCGCTGAGGCAGTTTCGCCGGAGCGGATAGCCTTCACGGGTGATGGAAGACCGGTATGGGGCGGATGTGTTGGCAGGATATTCGCGGAAGCGCGGACCGAGCGCGTTGCCTAAGACCGAGGCGGCGAAGGGGCTCGTCATCGAGGAGAGCGAGACCGGTTTTTGCGGGGCAGTCGTTCGGATCGAGGGCAGACTCGTAGAGCTTGAGGACTACTTCGGCAAGGTGCGTACCTTCCCGCTGGGGCGCGGATTCCTACTCGAAGGAACCCCCATCGATTTGGTGCCCCCGAAACCCGTTCCGGCCGGCCCACGGCGTTCGGCCTCCGGATCCGTCGCAGTACTGGGCCACCAGGCGCGAGTTGCCAGGGCGAGTCGAATCTTCGTCGAAGGAAGGCACGATGCCGAGTTGGTCGAGAAGGTGTGGGGTCACGACCTGAGAGTCGAGGGCGTCGTGGTCGAGTACCTCGAAGGTATCGACGACCTGGCGGCGATCGTCGCGGACTTCGCCCCGACGCGGCAGCGGCGGGTCGGGGTCCTCGTCGACCACCTGGTGGCCGGCTCGAAGGAGAGCCGCATCGCCGAAGAGGTCGCCCGAGGCCCGTTCGGGTCTCAGGTGCTGGTCGTCGGGCATCCGTTCGTCGACATCTGGCAGGGTGTCAAACCGGCACGGCTCGGCCTGGAGCGCTGGCCGGTGATACCGCGCGGCATTGAGTGGAAGCATGGCATCTGCGACGCCCTGGGCTGGCCGCACCAGACGCAGGCCGACATCGCGGCCGCCTGGCAGCGGATCCTCGGCACGGTCAGGACGTACGCCGACCTGGAGCCGGTGATGCTCGGCCGGGTTGAGGAGCTCATCGATTTCGTGACTCAGGACGAGCTGACCGAAACCGGCAGCGAAACCGGCTAAAGTCGAAGCATGCAGATCGTTGTGTGGTTTTTCTCGTTCGTCATCTTCGTCGTGGGCTTGCTGATGATGGGGTACGCGTTCGAGACTCCGGGCTATGAGCTGGTCATGTTCCTCGGTGGCATCCTGGTGATCTCGCTCGCGGTGGCAATCCCCGCCCACATCTTGAAGTGGACAGAGCGCTAACAAAAGCCTGTCTGGCCCCCGGTTCCGACCGGCTGCGCGACGCGAAGCGGCGCGGGGTATCTGCTCACAGCCGCCGCTGATCCGTACGCGCGCCAGCGATCCGTACGCGTCACCCGAGCAGGCGGTTCCCTGCGGACGGCCATCCGGTCCGTGACCGTCGGAGGAGAGTCGCTCGGAGACCAGCGCGAAGCGCCTACTCGACGTCGTCGTCGACCCAGTCCAGGGTCTTGGTCACCGCTTTGTCCCAGTTCCGGTTGAGGCGTCCTCGCTCGTCTTCATCCATCTTCGGTTCCCAGCGGCGGTCTTCCCTCCAGTTCGCGCGGAGGTCGTCCAGGGTCTTCCAGAATCCGACCGCGAGCCCGGCCGCGTACGCCGCTCCGAGCGCGGTGGTCTCGCCGATGATCGGGCGCACCACAGGCACGTTGAGGATGTCGGCCTGGAACTGCAGCATGGTGTCGTTGGCGGTCGCCCCGCCATCCACGCGCAACTCGGTCAGGGGAACGCCGGCGTCGGCATTGACCGCGTCGAGCACCTCACGGGTCTGGAAGGCGATCGCCTCCAGCGCCGCCCGGGCGATGTGCCCCTTGTTGACGAAGCGGGTCAGCCCGACCAGGGCGCCGCGGGCATCCGGGCGCCAATGCGGGGCGTAGAGGCCGGAGAAGGCCGGTACCAGATAGGCGCCGCCGTTGTTGTCGACCGTGTTCGCCAGCGCCTCGATTTCGTCGGCTGAATTGATGAGCCCGAGGTTGTCGCGCAGCCACTGCACGAGCGAGCCGGTCACCGCGATGGACCCCTCCAGGGCGTAGCGCGCCTCGCCGGCGCCGAGCTTGTAGGCGATCGTCGTGAGCAGCCCGTTCTGGCTCGTGACGATATCGGTGCCGGTGTTGAAGATCAGGAAGTTGCCGGTGCCGTAGGTGTTCTTTGCATCGCCCTTGTCGAACGCCGCCTGTCCGAAGGTTGCCGCCTGCTGGTCGCCGAGAATGCCGGCCACCGGAACCTCTCGCAGCAGACTCGACCCGTGGGCGACGCCGTACACCTCTGACGAGGACCGAACGTCGGGGAGCATCGACTTTGGCACTCCGAATGCGCTCAGGATGCCCTCATCCCATTCGAGGGTGCGCAGGTCGAGGAAAAGGGTGCGGCTGGCATTGGTGACGTCAGTGGCGTGGACGCCGCCATCCGTTCCCCCGGTCAGGTTCCACAGCACCCAGGTGTCTGTGGTGCCGAACAGCAGGTCACCGGCTTCGGCGCGATCACGCGCGCCGTCGACGTTTTCCAGAATCCAGGTGATCTTGGTCCCGGCGAAATACGTACTGAGCGGCAGGCCAGTCGTCGGCTTGAACCGGTCGGTGCCGCCGTTCGCCGCCAGCCGGTCGACGATTGGCTGGGTGCGGGTGTCTTGCCAGACGATGGCGTTGTAGACCGGTGTGCCGGTACTCTTGTCCCACACCACGACGGTCTCGCGTTGGTTGGTGATGCCGATCGCCGCGATTTCGTGGCGGGTCAGGTTCGCACGGGACAGCGCCTGGCCGATCACCTCGCGAACGTTTCCCCAGATCTCCATCGGGTCATGCTCGACCCAGCCGGCGCGGGGCAGGAGCTGCCGGTGCTCCTTCTGCCCGGTGCTGACCACCGAGCCCGACTGGTCGAAGATGATGGCGCGCGAACTGGTAGTGCCCTGGTCGATGGCGATGACGTAACGCATGGCGCCTATTGTGGCAGCGTCCTGCGCTTCAGCGTCGGACGCTCACTGCTGCTGGTTCAGCAGGTTGTCGCGCACGACCCGGCGCAGGGTCTTCCCGATCAACGACTTCGGTAGTTCCTCGACCGCCACGACGCGACGCGGCACCTTGTACGGGGTGAGCGAGTCGCGAAGGTACGAGCGGATGCTTTCACTGTCCAGTTCGACCCCCGACCGTAACACCACGGCGGCGACCACGTCTTCACCGCTGTGCACGCTGGGCAGTCCGACTACGGCCGCATCCGCGATGTCCGGGTGAGTGCGCAACGCCTCTTCGACCTCGCTCGGCGCGACGTTGAAGCCGCCGGTGATGATCAGTTCCTTGATGCGGTCCACGACGCGCACGAACCCGTCGGAGTCCACGGTGACGATGTCACCGGTTCTGAACCAGGGAGCGCCCCCGGAAGGGTCGGCGACGAACACGGCGGCCGTCTCATCCGGCTTCTTCCAGTACCCTCTCATGACCTGCGGACCGCGCACGATCAGTTCGCCCTCTTCGCCGCCCGGTCGATCGATGGAGGGGTTCTCCGGGTCGACGATGCGGATCTCCGTATTGGGCAGGGGCAGCCCCACCGTGCCCGCTCGGCGGGTGGCTGCCACCGGGTTGGCCATGAGTACCGGTGCGGTCTCGGAGAGACCGTAGCCTTCCACCAGGTAGCCGCCGGTCTCGGCCTCCCAGGGGTCGACCAGTGCGGCGGTCAGCGGCATGGCGCCGGAGATGGCGATCTGGATGCCGGCCAGAGAGATCCCCTTCGCTTTCGCTGCGGCCATCAACTTCTCGTAGATAGGAGGAACGGCCGGGAGGAACGTCGGCGGATGCTTGCGGGCGGCTTTCAGCACCAGGTCCGGGTCGAACTTGGGGAACAGCACCAGGCGTGCTCCCATACTCATGGCGAAGGTCAGGCACAGGGTGAGGCCGTAAGCGTGGAACATGGGCAGCACGGCGTAGACGACTGCCGTACCCCGTTCGATGGCCGGAACCCAGGCTCGTGCCTGCGCGGCGTTCACTCCCAGGTTCAGGTGGCTGAGCGTGGCCCCCTTGGGATGCCCGGTGGTGCCGCTTGTGTACTGGATGACCGCGACGTCGTCTGCGGTCGGGCGTGCAGCATCCGCGGCGATCGGATCGGCGCCGGTGACGCTGCTCCACTTCACGGTGCCACTCACTCGGGTGGTGAGGTTGCTTCGGGCCTCCCTGGCCTTGGCGATCGGCAGGCGCAGCATGGCACGGGTCAGCGGGGGCATGGCGCGGGTGACGTCGACCGACACGATGGTCGGGACCCCGATATCCGCCGGGAAGTCCTGCAGGGTGGCCACCGCCTTGTCCCAGCTGATGGCGAGCTTCGCGCCGTGGTCCTCGAACTGGTGGCGGAGCTCGCGAGGGGTGTACAGCGGGTTGTGCTCGACGACGATGGCGCCGAGGCGCAGAACGGCGTAGAACGCCACGATGTGCTGAGGGCAGTTGGGCAGGATGATGGCCACCGGGTCGCCCTTCGTCACCCCGAGGGCCTTCAATCCCTCGGCCGCGCGTGCGATCTGGTCGCCGAGCTCGGCGTACGTCATCGTCTTGCCGAAGAATTCGAGGGCGACGCTCTTCGGGAACTCCCGCACCGAGCCATCGACGATGTCGAGGAGGGAGCCGCTGGGCAGTTCGATGTCGTGGGGAACCGATGGGGCGTAGCTGGCCAGCCAGGGGCGTGGGGTATCGATGGTCACGCACTTCACTCTAAATCACCGGGGCCGTGCGGCTTTTCGCCCGCGGATGCGGGAAAATGTGCATATGCGACTACGTGATCTCAGCACTGCCGACCTTCCGCAGCTCGTCGAACTGAACAACGCGGCGGTTCCCGCGGTGCCGACCACGCCCATCAATGAGATGGCCGACCTCCTCGAGGTGAGCGACATCGCGATCGGTGCCGTGGACGAGACGGATGCCGACACCCTTCACGGCTTCCTGATCGGACTGCGGCCAGGCTCCGGGTACGACAGCGAGAACTACCGCTTCTTCACCGACCGAGGCACCGACTACTTCTACGTCGACCGGATCGTCGTCGCCGAGGAGGCCAGGGGCCGCCAGATCGGGCAGTTGCTCTATGCCCGCGTGTTCGACCTGGCGCGCGAAGAGGGTCGGGACGAGGTGGCCTGCGAGGTCAACCTCGATCCGCCGAACCCTGGGTCGCTCGTTTTCCACGGGCGCCTCGGTTTCTCGGAGGTGGGGCAGCAGTCCA
This sequence comes from Homoserinimonas sp., assembly GCA_040904805.1. Taxonomy (GTDB): domain Bacteria; phylum Actinomycetota; class Actinomycetes; order Actinomycetales; family Microbacteriaceae; genus RYN-87. Next base: position 207,706 of record JBBDSS010000020.1, read on the forward strand.
CCAAGGGCGGAACGGTGCGGGTGTCGCTGATGGCGGCTCCCGTGCTGACGATCACCGACGCCTGAACGCGACGATTAGGCGGGGCGCTTGCGCGGCTTCTGCTTCTCGGCGCCCACCATCCAGGCGTACTGCTCGATCTTCTCGATGACCTCGTGCAGGATGTCGGCCGTGGTCGGGTCGGCCTCATCCACCGCATCGTGTACTCGTCGGCAGGTGCCGGCTACGGTGTTCAATCGTTCCACGATGAGATCAGTGACCTGGCTGGTGTCGACCTGGTCGGCAGGGAATTTCGGAAGCGAGGTGGTCTGGGTCACCGTCTCGGACCGGCCGTCCGGCAGCAACTCGAGTGCGCGCATCCGCTCGGCAACCACATCGGAAAGGTCTCGTGCCACCTCGATGATTTCGTCCAGCTGCAGGTGCATGTCGCGGAAGTTGGTGCCGACGACGTTCCAATGAGCTTGCTTGCCCTGGATGCCCAGCTCGATCAGGTCGACCAGCACGGCCTGCAGGGTCGCCGAGAGTTCCTTGTTCGCCTTCATTCGTGTACTCCTTCGCAGTCACGTTGTCCGTTACCGAGGAGTGTAGGCAGGGCACGCTCAGCGTTGAGTGTGAATCGCTGGCGGGCTGCCCAGCAGCGCAAGGCGGCTCGCGGTGCGCGCGCTGTCGAGGGGCAATCGCGACCGGTCAAAGACGGCATCCAGCGAATGGTCGCTCAGAATATGAAGGGTGGCGTCGCGGTCGCACAGAACATCGACCAGGTTGGCGAATCGTTTCGCAGCTTGCGGGGTTGCGTCGGCCATGAGCGGAACGCCGTCGACTACCCAGACGTCGTAGTCCATTGCCCAGTGCAGGTAGTCGGCCACCGAGGAGTCGCGCTCGCAGAGTTCAGCGAACGAGAACCAGAGCTGGCGCCCCTGCGTCCTGCGTGCAGTGAACCGATGCCCACCGGCCGTGAGTTGCGTCTGCTCGGACAACGTCGGTCGGGAGAGAGCGGCGGAGCGTGGCTGGGCGGAAGCCGTGAGTGTGCACCAGCTGCCGTCGGCGAACCCTCCTCTGGAAACGCCCGCGCCCCCACGCCGATAGTCATGATCACCCCCCAGCTGTACGACATCGAGGTTGTGCTCGATCAGCTGGATGCCTCCCTCGAAGACGTGGTGGAACGGACCGGGCAGCAGGTCCGCCGGTGCATAGTTCGAGGTCGCGACCAGTGTCACGTCGCTCGCCAGGACCTCGTCGAGCACCCGGAGGACGAGCGCAGCATCCCCGGAGTCCTGCACATGGAATTCATCGAAATAGAGCAGGTCGATGCCATCGAGCAGTGCGGCGACGGCACGATCGACGGAATGTCGGGACGCGGCCGGGTCTCTGGCGCGATGACTCCAGATGTCCCGGTGGAGCTGTCGGAAAAAGCTGTGGAAGTGCACCCGTCGTTTGGCGCTGGTGGGCAACTGCTCGAAGAAGCGGTCGCAGAGCCAGGTCTTGCCGCGGCCGACGGAGCCGTACAGGTAGAGCCCGCTGGGTGTCTCGCCGGCTGACAGCGCCGAAGCCAACCGGTCGAGGCGGCCGATGATGTGTTGCTGGTCTGCGTCGAGTGTGAGGCTGGCGACCGGCTGGAGAGGCATCCCTACCAGTGTAGGTCTGGCCGATCAGTCATTCTCGACGCTGCCTTCCACGGCAGGGCTCCCGCCGAGAAATGCTTCGCCGGTTTCGACTCTGGCGGTGCGACTCGCTGAGCGGATGCGCTGCCCACCAGAGCGCATCCAGCACGTCGTGGCGGCCACGGTAAGCGGCTTGCAGGGCCTCGATCAACTCCGGCATGCGCTTCCTGGAGTAGCCGCTGATCCCGATCTGGAGTACTTTCGATTGGGCGCCATCGTCAGAGTCCCTTTCCCCCGGTGACCGGAAGAACGGCACCGGAAACGTAACTCGCATCAGTGGACGCCAGGTACACATACGCGGGGGCGAGTTCGGCGGGCTGACCCGCCCTGCCCAGTGGAGTGTCCTGCCCGAACTTCGGCAGCTTGTCCGGCCACGACGTGGCCGGAATCAGTGGGGTCCAGATTGGGCCCGGCGCCACGGCGTTGACGCGAATGCCCTTCGAGCCGAGTTGCTGCGCCAGCGCCTTGGTGAAGGCGACCTGGGCGGCCTTCGTCATCGCGTAGTCGATGAGCTCAGGTGATGGGTTGAACCCCTGGATCGAACTCGTCGTGATGATGGATGCTCCAGCCTCCAGATGCGGGATCACCTCCCGGCCGATCCACATCATCGAGTAGAGGTTCGTCTTGAAGACGCGGTCGAACTCCTCGGTTGGCAGGTTCTCCAGGCCGTCGCGAGCCTCCTGATATCCGGCGTTCAACACCAGCACGTCGATTCCGCCCAGATCCTCGACCGTGTCGGCCACCAGCGAAATGCAATGGCCCTCGTCCTGGATGTCACCCGGGAGCAGCACCGCTTTGCGTCCGGCCTCCTCGACCCAGCGCGCTGTCTCCTCGGCATCATCCTGCTCCTCGGGGAGATAGCTGATTGCGACGTCTGCCCCTTCCCGCGCGAACGCGATGGCGACTGCCCGGCCGATTCCGGAATCGCCTCCGGTGATGAGGGCCCTCTTGTCGGTGAGTCTGCCTGCTCCGCGGTAGCTCGCCTCACCGTGGTCCGGTTTGGGAGTCGACTCCTCCGTATGTCCCGGCTGGTCCTGCCCCTGCTGGGGAAAACCTTCCGTGCGCTCGGCAGTCGTGGGGTCCTCGTTCCGCGGGTTCATGCGGCAGAGGCTACGCCGGACTGAGGATCAATACTCTCAGTTACTTCACACGTGTGAGCCCCCTGTATGGGGGTAGTTTTCGAGTAGCGTCCGGATCGGGCCGTACGCGTAATGAACCTTCAGTCCAGGCCAGGCCGGGACAGGGTGGTGGAGGAGGCAGACATGACCAACATCGCAAATGCGGTGCCGGAAACGGACACTCGCAGGCTGGATCTGGTCTGGACCGAGGTTGGACCTGGGCTCTGGGTTGCCAAGTGCGGCTCAGACTTCGCCGGGCTCATTGAGAAGCTGTGGGGGGCGGGATACCGGGCGACCGACCGTTTCGGTCGCGTGGTCGGGGAGTTCGCGAGCCTGTCCAGCGCTCAGCGGCACGTGCCGGCCTGACCGTCACCTCCTCAGGCCGGGTTCTCGTTTACGACATCGTCTGGTGCCTTGTCCGGTCGTAACCCGCGCCAGCTCGGCTGGCGCAGTCGGCCGGTGTGCGTCCACTCGGCGAATTCGACTTCGCCCACCAGCTTGGGCGTCACCCAGTGCACGCCGCGGGAGTCCGGAGCGGAAACACTGTGCAGCGGCGTCGTCTTGCGCTCCATCCTGGTCAGCCTCGCCGTCAGGTCGTCGAGTTCCTGATCGCTGAAGCCGGTGCCCACGCGACCGACGTAGCGCAGCCCATCGTCATCCGGGATGCTGAGCAGGAGTGATCCGATAACCCCCGCCCTCCGACCGCTGCCCGGCTTCCACCCGGCAACGACCACCTCCTGGGTGTGGTGATGCTTGATCTTCACCCAGCTTGACGACCGGCGGCCCGGGCGGTACCGGCCGTCCCTCTTCTTCGCCATGACCCCTTCCAGGCCCAGCTTGAGGCTGCTGGCGATGGCGGCGCTGCTGTCGCCGTCGAATGCGGGCGGAATGCGGATGCTCTTCGTCTCGGAGACGACATCCTCGAGTGCCGCGCGTCGATCGGCGTAGTTGCGTGCCACCAGGGATTCACCTCCGGACTTCAGCAGGTCGAATGCCATGAAGTGGACGGGAGTCGATCGAACCGCCTTCGCTACGTCGGCCTTCCTGGTCAACTTCATCCTGCTCTGCAGTAGCCCGAAATTGGGGCTGCCCTTCGAGTCGAGCGCGACGATCTCACCGTCGACCACGACATCCGTCTGCACCGCGTCTGCCAACTCGGCCAGCTCCGGGTAACTGGCGCTCAGGTCGATGCCGTTGCGGCTGAGGTATCGCGGTTGCCCGTCCTCGACGATCGCGATGGCGCGGATGCCATCCCACTTCATCTCGAACGCCCAGTCATCCTCGTCGCCCAGGCTTGCCTCGGTGCCGAGCGTTGCCAGCATAGGCGCGATCCTCTCCGCGCTCCGCTTCGCTCCGCCGATCACCTTTCGGCGGGATTTGGTGGCCGGGTTACCATCCTTCATGAGGTGCAGCAACCAGTTGTTTTCGTCTCCGTCACGGCTTCCGGTGTGGATCAGTGCATACCGGTGGCTGCCGTGCTTTTCCCCGTGCAGCGTGACGATGACTTCCTTGCCCTCGCGCCACTTCTCCAGCTCGTAGGTGCCCGCGTCCCAGATGGTCACCTCGCCGGCCCCGTATTCCCCGACGGGAATATTCCCTTCGAAGGTGCCGTACTCCAGCGGGTGGTCTTCAGTCTGCACGGCCAGGTGGTTCCTGCCCGGATCGGTCGGCACCCCTTTCGGAACCGCCCAACTCACCAGCACGCCATCATGCTCCAGCCGGAAGTCGTAGTGCAACCTCCTCGCGTGATGCTCCTGAATCACGAACGTTGGTGCCGAAAACGAAGGAGAATCGTCCCCTGAGCGTCCGTTCGACACTAAACCGGGCATTTCGCCCATCGGTTCCTTCGTTTTGTTCGGGTCGCGCTTGGCACGGTAGACGGCCAGACGATTCCGGCTGGACTCGGTGGCCTGGAAGCCGGCCAGGTGATCTTCGGTGGGCTCCAGCGACTGCAGGTGGCCGCTGGTCAGCCCTGCCAGCGGATCTCCTCGTCGTTCCACCCGCGCCAGCACCTCGGTGTAGTCGAGCTGCTTCAGGTTCGCGGATGCCAGTTCGCGCCAGGTGCGCGGCGCGGCAACTGTGGGGTGCAGCTTGCCTCGCAGTGAGTACGGCGCGATGGTGGTCTTTGCCGCGTTGTTCTGACTCCAGTCGACCAGCACTTTCCCTCCCCGAAGGCTCTTCTTCATGTCGCTCACGATGAGGTCGGGGTGGTCGGCCTCGAGAGCGCGCGCCAACTCGTGGGCGATCGCCGAGACGGCTTCCGAATCCTGCTTGCCGTCGAGCGCGGCGTAGAGGTGGATCCCCTTGCTTCCGCTGGTCACCGGCAGCGGGTCGAGTCCCATGCCGGTGAGGATGTTCCTGGCCAGCTTCGCCACCTCGACGCACTCGGCAAGACCGGCGCCTTCCCCCGGATCGAGGTCGAGCACCAGCCGGTCGGGGTTCTTCTGAACGCCGGTGCGGCCGAACTGCCACTGTGGTACATGAATTTCCAGTGCCGTGATCTGACCGAGCCAGGCGAGCGTGGCGCGGTCGTTGGCTAGCGGATACACGTTGACGTGGTCCTTGTGCTGGATGGTGCGCCTGGCGACCCAGGATGGCGCGGAGTCGTCAAGATTCTTCTGAAAGAACACTTGTCCGGGCTGGTCTGCCGTGCCGACGCCGTTCACCCACCGCTTTCGGGTGACCGGGCGATTCGCGACGTGCGGAATCATCACCCCGGCGATTCGCGCGTAGTAGTCGAGAACATCCGCCTTCGTGGTTCCAGTCTCCGGATAAAGCACCTTGTCGAGGCTGGTCAGCTTCAGCCTGTTCCCGTCGATGCTGACGAACTGTTCGTTCGAGGCCATGGCTCAATGTTGCCCCGGAAGGGGGACAAATGACTGTTTTGGGATAATGATTGGTGGATGAGATCTATCTGGAAGGGCGCCATCACCTTCGGACTGGTCAACGTCCCGGTGAAGGTCTACAGCGCGACCGAAGACCATGACATCTCGTTGCATCAGGTGCATGACAAGGATGGTGGGCGCATCCGTTACCAGCGTCGCTGCGAGGTCTGCGGCAAGATCGTCGACTACGAGAACATCGGCAAGGCCTTTGACGATGGGGAGCGAACCGTGATCCTGACCGACGCGGAATTGAAGTCGCTGCCGGAGGAACGCAGCCGCGAGATCAACGTGGTCGAGTTCGTACCCACCGAACAGATCGACCCGATCATGTTCAACCGCAGTTACTACCTGGAGCCGGACTCGACATCGTCGAAGGCGTATGTGTTGTTACGCCGGACACTGGAGGAGACCGATCGTACGGCGATCGTCCACTTCGCGCTCCGGCAGAAGACCAGGCTGGCCGCGCTCCGAGTGCGCGGTGATGTGCTCATGCTGCAGACCCTGCTCTGGGATGACGAGGTGCGCGAGGCGTCGTTCCCCTCCCTCGATGAGAAGGTGCGGATCCAGCCGCAGGAGCTGAAGATGTCTGCGTCGCTGGTCGAATCGTTCGAGGCGGACTTCGAGCCCGAGAAGTTCACCGACGACTTCCAGGTGCAATTGCGCGAGCTGATCGACGCGAAGCTTCAGGAGGGCGACGCACTGGACACCGACGCCACCTTCGGCAAGGTCGGAGAGGAGGAGGGCGGGGGAGAAGTGCTCGACCTCATGGAGGCGCTGCGTCGAAGCGTCGAGAAGAGTCGGGGGGCGAACGGCAGGAGCGCGGTGAAGAAGGGTTCATCGCCTGGGTCGGCGCCCAGGAAAGCGGATGCTTCCGGGAAAGGCGCGAAGAAACCAGCCGCGAAGAAGGAGCCGGCGAAGAAGAGGCCTCCTGCCAAATCGAAGAAGGAGCCGGCGAAGTCGAAGAAGTCGGCATAGCCGCCGTCGGAGGATCCCGCTAGTCTCGGCGCATGCCACGGTATGTAGCGCTGTTGCGAGGAATCAACGTCGGCACCGCGAAGCACGTGCCGATGGCCGACCTGAAGTTGGCCTGCGAGAACCTCGGCGGTCGATGCGTGACCACGGTGCTGAGAAGCGGCAGCGTGGTGTTCGACGCTGACAGCGCTCCGGATGCACCGGCGCTGGAAGCCGAAGTCGAGCGCCTCACCTCGGTCGACGCGAGGGCGATGATTCTGGCCGCGCACGAGTTCGCAGAGATTACCAGCGCCAACCCCCTTGTCGACGTCGCGACCTCCGGATCGAAGCTCTTCACGACGTTCCTTTCCGAGCCGGTCGACGAGGTCGACCAGCTGGTCCAGCCTGACGCCGCAGATCTCGCCCCAGAGGTGCTGCGGGTTGGCCGCCGGGCGGTCTACCAGTGGGTTCCCGGCGGCAGTTTGCAGACGAAAGTGCCCAAGGGCTTTTGGGCGCAGTTCAGCGGAATCCGGACTGCTCGTAATGCGAATACCGTGGAAAGGATCCTCACACTACTTTCGGAGGAATCGGAAAACCCCCGATCAGGCAATGATGCGCCTGGCCCCCTCACAGGAACTGTGGAGCGTCATCGCGTTCACTGAGTGACAGAGCGACGCGAGTTGGAACCACGCCGGTGTAACCATGTCACCGCTTCCACCGCGTCGCTTCCATCATGTGCCGACCTTGTGGTCCAGCTGAGCGCACTCCGAACTAATCCATCGACCTCCTGCCGTGTACGGCCAGGTCTACGACCAGGAAGTACGAATTGACCCCCAAGCACTCTGCTGGCACCGCCGTGCCCGAATCCTCCCACCCGTCCCCAGTACGCGCACCTCTTCTCGCCCCCGCACTCCAGCGCCGAATGCACCATGCGGCCATGGTCAAGCAGTTCGGCCGTCGAATCTCTGTCGGCGCCGCCTCGCTCATGGTGGTCGTTGCTGCCGGCGCGGGCCTTCCCGCCTATGCAAGCACCATTGAGGGCACAATCGAGAACTCTGTCGAAGCGACGACGTCCGGGACCACGCAACCCGCTGAACCACGTCCGCGGGCACAGACATTCGCTGTCGGCTCGTCGACGCCGCTCGTGGACATCGTGCGCGACAGCTACACCGTCGTCGCCCCGCCGCCGACCCTGCAGTACCCGCTGCTCACGGGCACCGGCATCACCAGCGGATTCGGCCCACGGGGCGGTCGCCTGCACGAAGGCGACGATATTTTCCCGGGCTACGGAACGCCCATCTACTCGATCGCGGCCGGGGTCGTCGTGCAGGCCTCCGGCGCTGGCGCTTACGGCAACCACGTCACGGTGGAGCATGTGATCGACGGGCAGATGGTGACCAGCCTGTACGCACACATGGCGCCCGGCACGATGGCTGTGTCGGAAGGAGACCGTATTCGTATCGGCCAGCACCTCGGCGGAGTGGGTGAAACCGGCAACGCGCAGGGCGCCCACCTGCATTTTGAGATCCGGCCAGGCGGTGCGGCGGCCGTTCCTCCGTATGCGTGGCTTGCCGCACGCATTTAGCACCGTCAGCCGCAGAATCCAGGCCGCCCAGGTCGCGAATCCGGTGGAGTAGGATCCTCACACTGCATTCGGAGAAACCGAAAATGCCTGATCAGGGGCGTACGCACCTGAGTCCTCTCAGGAACCGTGGAGCCTCGTCGCGTTGACTGGATGCCAGAGCGACGCGAGTTGGACCCCCTCAGGTGTAACGATGTCACCGCAGCCACAGCGTCGCTTTTATTCGTGTGCCTACCGGTTGTATCCAGCTGAGCGCATCCCGACAATCCGCAGGGCCTCCTGGCCTTCTGCACTCCTTGCCGTGCGCGGCCAGACTCGATCAGGAAGAATCAATTGACCCCCAAGCACTCTTTTCGCACCCCTGTGCCCGAATCGACCAACCAGTCCCCAGCATCCGCGCCACTTCTCGCGCCCGCACTCCGGCGCCGGCTTCACCATGCCGCCATGGTCAAGCGATTCGGCCGCCGAATCTCCGTGGGCACCGCGTCGCTCCTGATAGTCGTCGGTGGAGGAGCCGCTCTGCCGGCCTCTGCCGACACGATTGAGAGCACCCTCGGCACCGGCACTGCGCAGGTCACCCAGCCGCAGCCGGAGGCCCAGGCCTTCACCGCCTCCCCCTCTGCGCCGCTCGTCGGCATCGACCGCGACGGTTACACCATCTCCGCGCCGCCTCCGCCACCACCGCCACCCGCGCCCCCGGAGCCGACCCTGCAGTACCCGCTGCTCACCGGCCCCGTGACCAGCGGGTACGGTCCCCGCGGCGGTCGCCTGCACGAAGGCACCGACATCGCCCCGGCATTCGGAACACCGGTCTACTCGATCGCGGCGGGTGTCGTGGTCCAGGCGTCGGGCGCGGGCGCCTATGGCAACCACGTCACGGTGGAGCATGTGATCGACGGGCAGATGGTCACCAGCCTGTACGCGCATATGGCGCCCGGCACGATGGCTGTGTCCGTAGGAGACCGTGTCGGTACCGGACAGCAGCTCGGCGGAGTGGGCGAAACCGGCAACGCCCAGGGCGCCCACCTGCACTTCGAGATCCGTCCAGGTGGCCAGGTTGCCGTCGACCCGTACGCCTGGCTCGGTGCGCGCATCTGACAGCAGGCTGCGCTCTCATCCCTTCAGGATCGGGTCGATCCTGTTCGGCGTCGGCCGGGCGGGTTAATCTGAACAAGTGAGTAAACAGGATGGCAGCGCTCGGCAGGTGAGTGCGGCATCCGTCGACAGCACGTCGGCACCGATCCTGCACATCGACCTGGACGCGTTCTTCGCCTCGGTCGAGCTCCTGGACCACCCAGAGCTGGTCGACCGGCCAGTGGTCGTCGCCGGCAGGTCGCTGCGGTCGGTGGTGACCGCAGCCAACTACCCGGCGCGCAAGTACGGCGTGCGCTCGGCGATGCCGCTGGGGCAGGCCATGCGCCTATGTCCGAAGGCTGTCGTACTCGAGCCGCACTTCGAGAAGTATCGCCACTACTCCAATCGGGTGATGGCGATCTTCGACGAGATGACGCCGCTGGTCGAGCGACTCGGGATCGACGAGGCGTTCCTCGATGTGTCGGGCGCGCATTCGCTGATCGGGTCGCCGGCTGACGTCGCCACCCTGGTTCGTCGCCGTGTCGAGCAGGAGACCCGCCTCACCTGCTCGGTCGGTGCCGCAGCCACCAAATTCGTCGCCAAGCTCGCGTCAGGGCGCGCCAAGCCTGACGGTCTCCTGGTCATCCCGGAGAGCGAGACCCTCGCCTTCCTCCATCCGCTGCCGGTCGGGGAGCTCTGGGGCGTCGGGGGCGTGACGGAAGAGGCGCTGGTCAACCGCGGCCTGCGAACCATCGGTGATATCGCCGCGACTCCGCTGGCCAGCCTCCAGCAGGCTGTCGGAGAGGCGGCCGCCCGCAAGTTCCACGACCTCGCCAACGGCATTGACCCGCGAAACGTGACCACGCGCGCCGAGGAGAAGAGCATCGGCCACGAGGTCACGTTCGAAACTGACGTGACGGATGCCGTGCTGTTGCGCCGCGAACTGCTACGTCTGTCGACTCAGGTGGCCGTGCGCCTGCGCGACGCCGGAGTGACCGGCCACACGGTGGTGCTCAAGTTGCGCTACGCCGACTTCACGACGATTACCCGCTCCCGCAAGCTGGGGGAGCCGACCGACCTGGCCCGGCGAATCTATGAGGAGGTTCGGGCCAGTTATGAGGCTCTCGGCGCCCATGGCAGCGTGCGCCTGATCGGGGTACGGGTTGAGCAGCTCACGGAGGGCGGCCCCGGTCAGCTGGGACTCTGGGATGCGGACGAAGGGTGGCGGGAGGCGGAGCGCGCGATCGACGGCGTGAGCCAGAAGTTCGGTCGTGGCATCGTGGGCCCGGCCGCGTTGCTGCGCAAAGGTGACTGACCTACGGTGAATTCATGAACTCTCAGCCTGGATCAAGCGCACTGGACCCGATCGACAGCGCTGAGGACTGGGTGGCGAAGAACATTCGAACCTACCTGGCGACGGATGGCCGGAAGGGCGCGACCATGAGTGGTGCGCCCCTTCTGCTGCTGACCACTCAGGGCGCGAAGTCCGGCTTATGGAGGCGTTGCGTGCTCATTTTCGGTGAGCGTGATGGCGACCTCCTGATTGTCGCGTCGACCGGTGGCGCTCCCAGGCATCCATCCTGGTACCACAATGTGGCCGCCAACCCAGTGGTCCGGGTGCAGGTCGGCGGTGACACGTTCGAGGCAGTCGCCCGAACCGCTTCGTCCGACGAGAAGCACGCCCTGTGGGACCAGATGGTGGAGCTCTTTCCGCGCTATGCCGACTATCAGAGAAAGACACAGCGCGAGATCCCCGTCGTCGTCCTGGAACGTCGCACCGACTCCGAAGCACGCTAAGCTGGATGGCGAACACGGGAGTCCGGTGAGCCGGGCTGAGAGGAAGCTGATCCAAGCTTCGACCGTCGAACCTGATCTGGATAATGCCAGCGCAGGGAGGCAGACAATCTCTATCCCGTGCCTATTTCACTGACTGAAAGGGCACGACAAGTGACCGATACACGTAATCACCCACTCACCAACACCCGCAGCCGACACCAGTGGCGGGTCGTGGATATCGTCGTCGCCAGCGTGGTGGCGGTCGCCTGCGGCGTCATCTTCTGGGCCTGGGGCCTGGCCTGGAACGCCTTGAGCCTTCCGCTGGCGTTCCTGCCTGGGCTGTCCGGGCTGCTTGCCGGTGGTTGGCTGTTCGCCGGCGTGCTCGGAGCGTTGATCGTGCGCAAGCCCGGCGCAGCCCTGTTCACCGAGGTCGTCGCGGCGTTCGTCTCGATGGCGATCGGCACGGAGTGGGGCTGGGCAACCCTGGTATCCGGCATCATCCAGGGCGCCGCCATCGAGCTGGTCTTCCTGGTATTCCTCTACGCGAACTGGGGTCTGCTGGCGGCGATTGTCGCCGGCGCTGCCGGGGGAGCGGCTCTCGGCGTCAACGAGAACCTCGTCTACTACGCCGCCAACGACGCCATGTTCAAAGCCATCTACCTGTCGTCGACTATCGTCTCCGGCATCGTGCTCGCCGGTCTATTGAGCTGGCTGGCCGTTCGCGGGTTGGCGGCCACCGGGGCACTGAGTCGCTTCGCGGCCGGGCGCGAGCAGAACCAGCGGGTCTGATGTCCGGTTCCGGTGCGCGGGTCGACGCGCGCGGCTGGGGTTGGCGCTACGCCGGCCGCCGCGCGTCGGCCGTGTCCGGGCTCACAGTACGGATCGAGCCCGGCGAACGGGTACTCCTGCTCGGCGCATCCGGGGCTGGTAAATCGACCGTGCTGCACGCCCTGGCCGGGGTCCTCGGCGGTGACGACGACGGCGATCAGCAGGGCGAGCTGCTGGTCGACGGGCGGCGGCCCCAGGATTGCCGGGGGGTCGCTGGGCTCGTGCTACAGGACCCGGATTCCCAGGTCGTGCTCGCACGGGTCGGCGACGATGTGGCGTTCGGGTGCGAGAACCTCGGGCTGCCCCGTGATGAGATCTGGCGCCGGGTTGGCTCTGCCCTCGACGCCGTCGGCCTGCGGCTGCCACTCGACCACCCGACCTCGGCCCTGAGCGGCGGGCAGAAGCAGCGGCTGGCGCTGGCCGGGTTGCTGGCGATGGAGCCGAAGCTGGTGCTGCTCGACGAACCGACGGCGAATCTCGACCCGGAGGGCGTCACCGAGGTGCGTGACGCCGTCGCGCGCACTGTCGCTGAAACCGGGGCGACGCTCATCGTGATCGAGCATCGAGTCGCCGTCTGGCGCGACCTGGTCGACCGGGTCATCGTGCTCGACGCCGCTGGCGGCGTCCTGGCCGATGGAGCGCCGGACGACGTGCTGGCTTCGGAGGGCAGACGCCTGGCGGACGCCGGTGTCTGGGTGCCTGAATTCCCGCCGGCCGCGCCTGTACGCACCCCCTGGCCGGCATCCGAGCTGCTGCTCCAGGGGTCGGCGCTCGGCGTCGGCAGGCGCAAGGGTGCTGTGGTCGCGTCCGGGATCGACGTCACGGTGGCATCCGGCCGCGCCCTCGCTGTCTCCGGCCGCAACGGGTCAGGCAAGTCGACGCTGGCCCTCACACTGGCCGGCCTCATCAAGCCTCTCGATGGCGAGCTCGCCGCCAATCCGGGGTTTGCGGCGGGGGCGGGCAGAGAGCCAGCCCGCTGGAGGTCTCGCGAGCTTCTCACCCGCATCGGCACGGTCTTCCAGGACCCGGAGCATCAGTTCCTCAGCAGCACGGTGCGAGACGAACTGGCCGTCGGGCCGCGGGCGTTGAGGCTCCCGGAGCAGGAGGTGACCGACAGAGTGGACGACCTGCTCGAGCGACTGCGGTTAACCTCCCTGGCAAGGGCAAACCCATTCACGCTGTCTGGCGGGGAGAAGCGGCGGCTGTCGGTGGCCACCATCCTCGCCGCCCGCCCATCAGTACTGGTGCTGGATGAGCCGACGTTCGGTCAGGATTCCCGCACCTGGCGTGAACTGGTCGCGCTGCTGGCCGAGCTGCTGGACGAAGGGAAATCGGTGGTCGCGGTGACCCACGATCGCGACTTCATCGATGCCATTGCAGACAGCGAGCTGGTGATCGCATGACCGCCGCAGTGGATGCGCGCACCCGGCAGGATCAGGCGATTCACGGGGTGAACCCGGTCGCCAAGCTCATCGCAGCCATGGTGATCGGCTTCTGCCTCCTGTTGTCGATCGACCCGGTGTCCGCCCTGGTGGCGCTCGGTCTGGAAGCCGTGCTCCTGGTGTGGGCCGGGCTCTCGTTCCGCGAGTTCTTCGTGCGCACTGCCCCGCTGTGGATCGCCGTGCCGCTCACCGGCCTGACGACCGCGCTCTACGGCGTCGATTCCGGGTCGCTGATCTGGCAGTTCGGCTTCGTGTCGGTGACGGATGGCTCTCTCGAGCTGGCAGCGGCCATGATGTTGCGCATCCTGGCCGCGGGCATCCCCGCCATCGTGCTGTTCGTGACCACGGATCCGACCGACCTGGCAGACGGGCTGGCCCAGGTGCTGCGCCTGCCAGAACGGTTCGTCCTCGGCGGCCTGGCCGGTCTGCGGCTTGTCGGTCTGTTCATCGACGACTGGCACTCACTCAGCCTGGCCAGACGGGCACGCGGTGTCGGCGACTCCGGCCGGGTTCGTCGCTTCGGCGGACAGGCGTTCGCGCTGCTGGTGCTGAGCGTGCGGCGGGCCACCAAGCTGGCGACAGCCATGGAGGCGAAGGGTTTCGGAAGCCCCGGCACCCGCAGTTGGGCGCGTCCGTCGCCGTTCGGGTGGCGCGAGGTCGTGCTCATCGTCATCGGGGTGGTGGTGGGTGCTGCCGCGGTGACTGCGGCAGTCGTTGCCGGAACGTGGAGGTTCATCCTTGGCTGACCGCGCTGTGGCTCGCCGAATACTGATCGACGGACGAAGCGGCTCTGGGAAGACCGAATTGGCGAAGCGGATGCTCCTGGCCACACCCGGCTGCCAACTGGTGCGCCTCGACGACCTGTACCCGGGCTGGGGAGGGCTGGATGCCGGAAGTCGCCACGTGCACGACTACGTGCTGTCGGCATCCGCTCCCCGCTGGCAGCGCTGGGACTGGACTGACGCAACGCCGGCAGAGTGGCACCTGCTCGACCCGTCCCGCCCCATCATCGTCGAGGGCTGCGGGGCGCTCAGCCGCGCCAACCGGGCGCTGGCCGATTACGGCATCTGGGTCGAACTCGACGAACCCACCCGTAAGGCTCGCGCGCTGGCCAGGGACGGTGACGCCTACGCGCCGCACTGGGATGAGTGGGCGGCGCAGGAGCAAGCCTTCATCGCGCGGGAGAACCCCCGGCAGCTCGCCGATGAGATCGTGGAGGGGTAGCTGACAGCCGTCCACCGCTGGGTGACCCGGTCAGGAAGACCAGGAGCGCCGCGACACCGGCTGGGGGCAGTGGTCGACGTCAGGCCCAGCCGAGTTCGTGCAACTGGTGGTCGTCAATCCCGTAGAAGTGCGCGATCTCGTGGACGAGGGTGACGTGGATCTGGTCTTTCAGTTCCTGGATGTCTCCACACATCGCCAGCAGCGGCTCGCGGTACAGGATGATGCGGTCGGGCAGTTCGCCGAATCCGTACTGCCCGCGGTCGGTGATGGCGACTCCGTCGTACAAGCCGAGAAGGTCGAGCGAGCCGTCCTCCGGACGGTCCTCTGTCACGAAAACCACGTTGTCGAGTCCGTCGACCATCTCGTCGGGGAGCTGGTCGAGTTCATCGATGACGAATTGCTCGAACTGCTCGGCGGGCACGTCATCCATCTGTGGACCTATCGTCGACTGCCTCGATCAGCGAGTTCTGCACGAACCCCAGCCAGTCGTAGAGTTCCCGCATCAGCGGGTCGATGGTGCGCCCCGCTTCGTCATCCTCGGTTTCGATTCCGAGCCGGCTGGCGATCGTCAGACGGATGTCGGTGAGGCACCTCAGCCAGCTGAGTGTCTCCGGTTCGTCCAGGGCAACGCTGCCGGTGATGTCGGCCCTGCCCAGGGAGCGGATGACGGTTTCGGCATTCGCAACCTTCCGGTCGGCGAGTCCGCTTTGGGTGAAGCGGCGGAACTCCGATGACGCTTCAGCGTCATCGGGGTAGGCGTCCGGCAGCAGTCGGGCGACCGCCGCATCAGAGTTGGTAGACCCGTCCACGCTGGTCGAACTTGTCGAGATCCCGGCGACCAGCTCCGCCACCTGCCCGGCGAGCGACTGCAGCAGCGTGACCTCGTCCGGGTCGAGCTGCGCCTCAACCCTGCCGTCTGAGGTCCCTTCGAAGCGCCTCATGCGTCTGCCTTGCTCAGCGTCGCCCACAGGCCGTAGTCGTGCATCGCCTCCACATGGCGCTCCATCTCTTCGCGAGACCCCGTCGCCACCACCGCCTTACCGTCGAGGTGCACCTGAAGCATCAGGCGCTCCGACTCGACGGGCGGGTATCCGAAGTAGCTGCGGAAGACGTACGACACGTACGACATCAGGTTGACCGGGTCGTTCCAGACCAGGGTGACCCAGGGGGATTCGAGCGCAGCGGTGCTGCGCGCATCCGTCCGGTCCATGGTCTGAGGCATGCTTCCAGCCTATGAGGTCCAGAGCACAGCGAGGTCCCGTGCGCACGCCGGTCCGTCTCACCCTGAGGAAATAAAGAACGGCCCGAGAGTATCGGGCCGTTCTCTGGTTCTGTCGAACCTGGTGGGGTGAACGACGGGGCTCGAACCCGCGACATCCGGCTCCACAAGCCAGCGCTCTACCAACTGAGCTACGCCCACCATGATGTTCGTGCAACCGCGGCTGCACAATCACAACGCATAGATCCTATTACAGGTGAGGAGCGAATTCTTCCACCACGGCTGCGGAGATGACCTGAACCTGCTCAGTGGTGGGTCCGGGGTCGGGTACGAAGGCGGCCTTGCGGTAATACTCGAGTTCGCGAATCGACTCCAGAATGTCGGGAAGGGCCCGGTGTCCGCCGCCTTTTGCCGGCGCGTTGAAGTAGATGCGGGGGAACCAGCGACGCGACAGCTCCTTCACCGAGGACACGTCGACGTTGCGGTAATGCAGGTGGCTGTCAACGCGGGGCATGTACCGGGCGAGGAACGCACGGTCCATGCCGATCGTGTTGCCGGCAAGGGGTGCCTGCCCTGCGGTGGGAACGTACTTCAGGATGTACTCATTCACCGCGAATTCGGCCTCCGCCAGGCTCACCCCGTTCGGGATCTCGGTGATCAGACCGGATTCGACGTGCATCGCGCGCACGAAGTCGCTCATTCCGTCGAGTGCAGTCTGGTCTGGCTTGATCACGATGGAGAAGCCCGGGTGCTGAAGCTTGAGGTCGAAGTCGGTGATGACGACGGCCACTTCGACGAGTTCATCAACCTCTACGTCGAGTCCGGTCATTTCGCAGTCGATCCAGACGAGACGATCTGAGGTGCTAGACATGGGGCAATTCTACCGGCGTGTGCTGACGCTCGAACGCCGCGGCCGCAGGAGCGGTCGGGGGAGGGGTGGCCGGGCAGCCATGTCATCCGCAGGCGTTGCGTGGTAGTAAGGGAACATGACTGACGCGAAGCCGACCCTGGCAAACGGAACCGAGTACATCGTGCTGTTCTCGGGCGGGCCCTTTGACGGGCAGACCGACAGGCGTATCAGCACCGACGGCACCTGGGACGAGCAGATCACTGTGCTCGCCGAAACCCACGGCCACGAGACGATGATGAACTACGACGCCACGACCTGGCGGTCGGTCGGCGACGCGGTGCATGTCACTTACACTTTTGATGCCGGAGACAGCGAACAGGTTGAAGATCCGGCCGACCGCCTCGACTAGTACCGATCGAACCAACACCGGTGGGAGATCCGTGAAGCTGCTCTTTTTCGCTTCGGCGTTCTGCGACCCGTGCATCCACACCCGTTTCGTGCTTGAGAAGGTCGAGAAGCTGGTGCCCGCAGCCTCCATAGTGGAGCTCGACGTCGCCCGAGATGAGGCGGAAGCGAAGCGGGCCGGAATCCTGTCAACGCCGACGATTGTCGTGCTGGGCGCGGACAACGTCGAGGTCTTCCGCGCTGAGGGCGTCCCCACGGTAAACCAGGTCTTGGCGGCGCTCGCGCAAGCGGTGTGATCCTTTGCGCCCTGCGGTATCGTTGACACCGCTGTCCCGCCCTCGTAGCTCAGGGGATAGAGCAGGAGCCTTCTAATCT